>CAZRUA010000001.1:0-229126 GCA_964603125.1 uncultured Flavobacteriaceae bacterium
AGCCGGGCACGCCTGAGTTCCGCAAGGCGCTGCGCGATGCGCTGGAAGGCACCAAAAACCTGACGGCGACGCATGGTGTTTTCAACCTGAACGCGCAGGACCATCTCGGTTTTGACCAGCGTGCCCGCGTCATGGTGAAAATCGACGGCGGCGCCTGGAAGCTTGTGCCGTAGACCGTTCATCCTCCGGCACAACGAGGTTCCTGCAACCAAGTTGTTTGAAGGTGTTAATGGAGCAACAGTTGCATTACCAACACCAGGGTCGGTATCAACAAAATATTCAACAGCAACAATGTTTTCGTTAGTTACAGTTTGGTCTTTATAGAAACTGTGTCGATTTGTTAAACTCCAATTTCCGTTAGCATCTTTAGTGCGGATATAAATGGTGTGTAAACCGTTGCTTACACTAGTAACATCTGCAGAAAAAGTCATTGATGATAAATTTGCAGATGGCGAGCCAATAGGAATATTAACAGCGCTACCAATACCTGGATCTGAATCAATGAAGTACTCTGCTTTAACAATATTGGCGGCAGGTGAAACATTAGTAACTCGTATAAACGAATGTCTGTTAGTTAAGCTCCAATTTCCATTTGCGTCTCTAGTGCGAATGTAAATAGTGTGAAGCCCACTTTTTATGGTATCAACATTAGCATTGAATGATAAAGAAGTTATGCTAGAGTTAGGCGTAAGTGGAATATTAACCGCACTTCCAAAACCTGGGTCTGTATCTATGAAATACTCTGCTTTAACAATATTGGCAGCAGGAGAAACATTAGCAACGCGAATAAATGAATGTCGGTTTGTTAAGCTCCAATTTCCATTTGCATCTTTTGTGCGGATATAAATGGTATGTAAACCGTTTTTTATTGTATCAACGTTAGCGTTAAAGTTGAGAGATGTGATGTTTGTGTTTGGTGTAAGAGGGATATCAATAGCGCTTCCAAAACCTGGGTCAACATCAACGAAATATTCGGCTTTAACTATGTTTACAGTTGGTGTTTTGATTCCTGTTTTAATAAACGAATGTCGGTTTGTTAAACTCCAAATACCATTAGCGTCTTTAGAGCGAATGTATAAGGTATGTAAACCACTGCTTACGGAAGTTGTGTTTAATGAAAAAGTTATATTGCTCAAATTTGAAGAAGGAGTAATACTTATTTGAGTACCATTTCCAAAACCAGGCTCGTTATCAAAAAAGTATTCCATTTGTACAATATTTTGTAATGGCGTATTAATACCTGATTTTACAAATACTACTGATTTTGTTAAACTCCAAAAATTATTGTGGTCTTTCGAACGTACATACAAGGTGTGTAATCCGCTACTTAAACCAGTTGTATTGGCTGCAAAAGTTAAGTTTGCAATAGTATCGTTGGGTGTAAACGACACAGCATTAGCACTCCCAAATCCGGGGTCGGCATCAATGAAATATTCTATACGGTTAATGCTTTGTGAAAAACATTTGAAAGCCAAAACAGAAACAAACAGAAACACCCAAATTAATTTATTTAGACAGAAAGTTTGTCTGAACATGTTAATTGTTTGTTTTGGTGCTTATGGTTATGTTTATTTGATTACCATTGCTATTGGTAGGTGCACTTAATGAATAAATACTTGGTACTGGAGGGATACCTGAAAGCACATAAGGGTTTGAGCCCCCAAAAGCACCACGGTCAACACCACTTTCGCCCGTTCCAATGGCAGACGAACCAGATTTTAGAGTATAATAAGCATCATTTGATCCAGTTTGATTAAAAATAGTAGATAAGGTTGCGCTTAATGTATTGTTGTTACCAGTTGGCCAACCACTCGCAGTTGGGCATGTGTTATATGTAAAGGTGCTAGCTCCATATATAACGGCAGTATTAGTAGTTGAAGTTGAAATGTTGTTTTTTATAACAAAAAAGTCCGCTGGAGTTCCTGTAGTTGTTATTACATTGTTAGCAATTGTGCCAGAGAAATAAGATTGTAATACATTGCCAGTGTTAGAGAATGCAATCGCTACGTTGTTTAAAATATTGATATTACTATACGAAGCAATTCCTGTTCCTGATGAATTAATTACAAAACCATAGTTTTGTGATATAAGTATGTTTGAATAAGATGCTGTGGTTCTATCAAAGAAAATTGTATAACCCGAATAATTACGATTAATAGTTATATTACTAGTTCGAATAATTACATTTCCCACAATCTCAAGTCCCATAATTACACTACCACTAGACCCTGCTTCAAAATTGATAGCTCCTGTTTTACTGTTAATTGGGTTAGCCTGTAGATTAAGATTTTGATTTAGAAGATATCCATTGCCAATTATAATTAACTTTTTTGTTAAGGATAAAGCTCCGTAATTGCCCGAAGAAGGCTCTAAATGAAGAGTGTCGCCTGATAATACACCTGCGTTATCATGAGCAGTTTGTAAGCTTGTAAAATCTGTTGTAATACCAGTATTATTAACTCTCCATATTTTTGCTGACATAGTAGCTCCTAAAAGCATCACAGCACTTAGTAAAATAGTTTTTTTCATTTTAAAATTAATCATAGATAGGTTAATCAAAGATATAAAAATAATGTAACTATGAAAAATACGTATTAATTTTTTAGCCATTATTTTACTGAATTATAGAAATAATTAAATTTTTGTTATTAGAGATGGGCAGAGGCTTTTCAGATTCAGGACATGGCCAAACAAAAGATAACCCAGTTACCAATAGGTGTTTATATAATAGAAATGGTAACTATTAAAGAAAAAATTTTGAAAATGAATACAAAAAATCTAATTCTAGGAGCGCTTATTAAACCTTAGTCAGCGTTTATATAAAAGAAAGGCAGGGCTAAAGTATTATTTTGCTAAAGTTAAAATAATAGTAAATTTGCTAAAAATTAAAAAATATGATAAAAACAGTTTTAGCCGTTTCTTCAGCAGTACTTATTTTAAGTTCTTGTTCATCAAATTCTTCGGAGCAAATTGCAGATAAAGAAGTTGTAGATAGTATTAGTAAAAAAGATAGTGCAACAGTAAAGTTGGATGAGGAAAAGGAATTTAAAATTCATACCGTTTTAGCGGCAATTCCATCTCCATCTCATGAGGCGGTTGTTATTGTAAAATCGGGATATACTTTTGATGAAACGTTTATGAACGATCATTTAAATGTAGATAAGTATACTTCATCTTATAAAAGTGCTATTAACTACGGTGTGTATTCAGCAGATTTAGCATACGCCTCTTCATTTATGGAAAACAAAGGTGTTATTTTAAAGTGTTTTGGCGCTACACGTAAAAGTGCTGAAAAAGTGGGGACTTTAAGCGTTTTCGATCAAATTACAAAATCGGGCCACTTTGAAGAAGTAACTAACAATCCAGATTCATTGGAAGCAACCATTCAAAACGTATATGTTGCAACTGATGAGTTTTTAACTACAGAACATAATTTAAACGTTGCTACAAAAATGTTAGTTGGTTCAATAATCGAAAATCAATACATTTTAATGAATACTTTATTAAAGCAAAAAGGAAAGCAAGAAGCAGCTTTGCAAACAAAAGTATGGGAAGCAAAAATACACTTAGGAAATCTAGCTTCTTTGTTAAAAGAATATGAAGGAGATGCTGATTTTAAAGAATTGAGCGATTTAAGTGCAAAAGTAGAAACTTACTTAAAGCAATATGAAGGAATTAAAACAGAAAAAGATTTTAATAAAGAAAAATTAACTAAAATGATGGCTGAATTAAAGCCAATTAGAGATGCTTTAGTTAGCATTTAATTAGAAATTAAAATACAATAGAAAGGGCTGCAAAATGCGGCCCTTTTTTATTGTTAATACTTTACAACTAAAGTTAATATAGTATTATAATTTAACACCAATAACCAATAAATCATCAACTTGTTCAAAGCCTCTCATCCATTCGTTAATTGTGCTATTCAATATTTTATTTTGTTCATCCATTGGTAAATGAACAATTTGTAAAAGTAAATTTTTAAAGTTTTTACTCATAAATTTTTTACCGTCTTTACCCCCAAACTGATCAGGATATCCGTCACTGGTGATGTACAGTGTATCACCTTCTTTTAAATCAAAATGATGAGCTTCGTATTTAAAATCGTATTCAGTAAAACTGGCAATACTAGCTTTTGTAGGTTTAATTTCATCAATATGTTGAGAGTCTTTTTTTATAATGTATAGTGTTCGGCTTGCAGAAGAAAAATCTACTGTTTTTGTTTTGACATTTATTTTTAATAAACCAACTTCCATTCCGTCTTTACTACCACCTTCGGCACTTCCTTGTTTTAAAGTGTTTTTAACCGCGTTGTTTGTATGGAAAAGAATTTCATCAACCTTTGTAGTCATTTTTAATGAGTCGTGTAATTTATCAGAACATATCATACTCATAAACCCTCCTGGCACGCCATGTCCAGTGCAATCAGCGCAGGCAATTAAAAACTCCTCTTCATTAATTTGTGAGTACCAATAAAAATCCCCACTAACAATATCTTTAGGCTGATAGAAAATAAAAGTGTCTTTCCAATTGTTTAAAATTTCTCCAATATCTGGTAAGATAGATAATTGAATGCGTTTGGCATAATTAATAGAGTCGGTAATTTCTTTGTTTTTTATTTCAATCTCTTCTTTTTGTTCAAATACAGTTTTAGTACGTTCGTGTATTATTTCTTCTAGTTGAATGTTTTTAGCACGTAAGCGTTTTGTATTTAAGTAAACGATTAACCACACAACTAAAACAAAAGCGATGAAGTAAATAATATAAGCCCAGAATGTTCTATACCATGGCGGAAGAATTGTAAATTTAACTTTTAGTTCATTTCCTTCAATTCCAAAAATGTTTCGAGATTTAAGATGTAAAACATATGTTCCTTCATGCAAATTACCATAGTGAATTTCAGTTTTGTTACTAAAATTGTTAAACGATGATTCTTTATTTTCTAGGTACCAGGAAAATTCTAGTTTATCTTTATCTATATAATCAGAAGCAGAAGCGCTAAAATAAATTTCATTATCTGAATAGTTAAAAATTAAGTCGGGCATTTGCTTAACTACCGTGCTATCTAAGTTCCTAAAAACTGTATCATTAATATTATGATTGTAAATTCGAGAAATCAATGTTTGAAACTGAGTTATATTATTTTTCAGTTTAGTATCATAAGCAAAAAGGCCAACATTAGATGCTAGGTAAACCAAATTATCTTTTTGGTAGAAATTTTTTACTGTTAAATCACGTAAACGGTGAAGTTGTTTGTCGTTGTATTTATTCGTTCCTGGTATAAAAGTGCTTAAAAAACTAAGTGGCTTTTTATTTTCATCATCTAATTTATACATAAACCAAATTTCATTTTCAATTTGTATGGCACGCTCAACAAATTTTATTTTAGTATCATGAATAAAATTTTTGTCCTCATAGGCCTTGATGCTGCCATCTGTAGTAATTTTAAAAAACCCACTATCAGTAGCGGCCATAAAAATGTCATTGTATAAAAATGCTTTATTTTCTATTAAAGATGGTAATCCATTACTAATATCAATGTGAATAAGAGCCGTGTCATTCAAATTTTTTAGATAAAACATTCCATCATTGGCTGAGCCAAAAAGCAATTCACCTTTTTTATTGATGATTGAAGTTCGCACGCTTGGTGCGTTAGGGTAAATGTGATCGACAATTATTTTGTCTGATTGCAAATGCCCTTTTATCAATTCATAGTCAGTACCAATAAAAATTGTGTTGCTGTTTTTTATTAATGTTATTTTATATACTGCAGCACCTTCAGTCTCGTAGGCTAAAGAAAATCTTCCGTTGTTGTAGGCATAAACACCTTTATCTGTTCCAATAAATAATGTTTTGTCATTTGCAACTAAATCGTAGCAAGGGAAATCAATTTCTGTAGATTCAAATTTTCCAGATTCTACATTGAATTTTTGTAATTGTTTTAAAGTAGCAATAAAGAATTCATTTTTGAATATTATAACTGATTCGATACTTCCTTTTACGCCGTTAACTCCTGTCCAGCGGGTTATGGGAGTGTTTGTTTCCAAATAGCAGAGCCCATTGGCTAAAGCTAGCCAAACATTATTAGCATTATCTTTAAAAATAGAATAAACACCATCATCTTGCAAGCCTGATTTTTCGTTCATATGCGAATGAACATTGAAATTAAAATCAATTACTTTAAATCCATCTTTTTTGGTTCCAATTACTATTTCGTTGTTGTTAATTTTTTGAACACAATAAATTTCTTGTTCAGAACACCAGGTTTCTAGATTACTTTTAATTTTTGCAAATTTAGATAGTTGAGGGTTTTTATCATTAAACTCTAAATTAAAAACACCTTGTTCACGCGTAAAAAGCAAGTAGTTGTTTCTGTCTTTTTCAACCATACCATAAATACGAGTATTTTTTAAATCAAGCGTATCTGTTAATGGTAACAGTTTTGTTCCGGAAATTAAAAAAAGACCTGTATTAACGATTCGGGTAAGTAAGAAATTATCAATTTTGTTAAACGAATGAAAACCATTCTCAAGATCTTGTATGGTTTTTAATTTATTGTTTTCGTAAAGAAAAATATGAGTGTTAGAGCAGAAATAGGTTTTGTTATCAATAGAAATAATTTTCCAGATAGTACCAAAGTCTAAATTAGGATCATTTAATTGTTTTGAAATAGAACGGTAAACAATAGAACCTTTAGTGTTGCGTTCAAGAAAGCCAAATTCATTTAAACCACCAACGTAGATTACACCTTCGGTATTTCGAGCAACAGAAGTGCAGCTTGCGTTATTTCTGAGTTGTATCCATTCCCATGTTTTACCATCATGTAAATAAATTCCATTTAAGTTTGCCACGTAAATACGACCTTCATTATCTTGAGTGATACCCCAATTTTGTTCAGCAGAACCTCCCGCTTGCGCAGGTGTGTAGTTACGATAAAAATAATTTCCTTCTTGTGCGCTACAAAAAGCACAACAAAAAACAAAGAGGATTATTAAAATGCGGCTTTTCAAACTGATGTGAAGATAATAAAAAAAACATCTTCATAAAAATGAAAAGTATGGCCTAATTAATGAAAACCTTTTTCACCGAACTTCCTAGGCTGGTTTTCACTTTAATTAAATAAGTTCCATTAGAATAAGCGCTTAAATCAATTTTATTTGACATGTTTTTTGTCTTGAAAGAATAAAGTGTTTGGCCTAAAAGTGTTTCGACACTGATAGTTGCTTCATCGGTTAAGTTTCTTTGTAAATCAAGATTAATAAAACCATTACTAGGATTTGGGTATACATTAAAGTTAATTAGATTTTTGTTTTCGTTTAAACCAATAACACGCTGCGTTTTAATGTTAGAGCGAGAGCGAACTGCGGCAAACTTAATTTCATCTGAGCCATTAACTCTTAAAGTAGGATTGCAGCTGATATTCCAGTTGGTAAACACTCGCCAGTCGGCAGTTGTATTAAACGAAAAATATTGTCCGTCGGTTGCATTTGTTCCAGTTAACGACCCAACATTTGTTTCAAAGATTCCATCCAAGTCATTATCACGTCGTAATTCATAGCTAATTAAATTAGGTATTGGCATTGATTGACCTTCAATTTCATAATGATTCCAGTCAAAATTTCCATTCAATTGATCGTTTACTTTTATTGTTTTGTGATATGGGCTCAATGTACTAAGTGTGTTACATGTATCGACAATGGCGATTTTGTATTTATGACTTGCAAAATTTGGATTACCCGTGCTCGGAAAATAAAGAGTTCTGGTTGTATCTATAAACATGCTTAATGAGTCGTATGGAACTCGTCCAATAATCTGGTAGTTGTTTACTGTTGTTTCGCGATAAATTAAAAAGGTATCAGCGCTAGGGTATAACGTTTTGTCCCAATAAATTTCGTTGTAATTTGACAGTGAGTCAACGGTTACCATACATATTTGTGGGGTTGGTGGGTTAGTAACAGTAATAGTAATACTGGCTGTTTTAGAACAGTTATTAGCGTCTGTTCCAGTAACTGTATAGGTTTGAGAGGCATTTGCTGTAAAAGCAACACCATCGTTTACTCCACTTGTCCACACAAAAGTATTTGCACCGCCGCCAGTTAAAGTAACTTGGGAGCCAGGGCAAACAATTGTGTTACTTGCACTTGCCGTTACATTTGGAAGAGGCAGAAAATTAACAGTAGTAGTTGCAGTATCCTTACATCCTGTTGTACTATTTGTTACAGTAAGTGTGTAGGTTCCAGAAAGTAAAACGTTTGTTGCAGCTGAGTTTGGTGTTGTTCCAGCTAGAGCCCCTGTAGTTGGACCTCTCCAAGCATATAGTGTTCCTCCGCTAGAGCCAGATGAACTTAAATTATAAGGAGTTCCTGTGCAAGAAGTTCCTGAGCCAGATGCGATAACGGCGTTTGGAATAGGATTAATCGATACTAATGCTATAGTACTTTTTGTACAACCATTGGCTGCAGTTGCTACAACTGTGTAAGGCATGCTTGCCGTTGGATAAAACGGAACACCATTTATTACACCATTATCCCAAATGTATGAAGCTGCATTTCCCGTTGCTGTTAATGTAGCAGGACTACCTATACACACACTAAAATTACTTGGGTTTACAAATAGTGTTGGCTGTTGCAAAACATAAACTGTAAGCGTGTCTGTATCGGTACACCCATTTATTGTTCCGGT
Organism: uncultured Flavobacteriaceae bacterium; assembly: GCA_964603125.1. Taxonomy (GTDB): domain Bacteria; phylum Bacteroidota; class Bacteroidia; order B-17B0; family Aurantibacillaceae; genus CAZRUA01. The sequence goes on from CAZRUA010000001.1 coordinate 8,680, forward strand.
TACCGTGTAGGTTGTTGTACCTATTGGAGTAAATGATACCCCATTAGTTGCTGGAGCGGGCGACCACGTATATGTTGTTGCTCCTGTTCCGTTAAGTGTAATAGCAGTATTTTGACAAATGGTAGTGTCGGTAGCAGTTGCATGAACAACGGGAGGTATTGTGTTTAACAAAACAGACATTGTGTTAGAGCTAAAGTTTCCAGTAGCTAAATCAATTTTTGTATCGTTATTGAAATCTCCTGAGCAAATTGAACGCGGACCAAAGTCGGTATCAAACTGAATAAAGGTAGCAAAACTACCAAGCCCGTTTCCTAAAAAAATATTTACAGTATTCGTAAAACTGATAGCAACAGCTAAGTCAGGATTTCCATCGCCATTATAGTCAGAAGTTGTAATAGGCCCCAAACTATTTGCCTGTGCATTAAAAGTGGATGCAGTGCTAAAAATACCTGAACCAGTATTAAATAATACGGAGATAAAAGATGAATTCATGTTACCAACAGCAATATCTTTATCACCATCTGAATCAAAATCAGCGTAAACTAATCCTCCGGGCGCTACTCCTCCAACAGCATAATTTACTCTTGTAGCAAAACTACCTAAACCATTTCCTATTAAAACAGAAATATTGTTTGAGCCATAATTACAAGTTACAACATCTAAAAATGAATCGCTGTTAAGGTCGGCGCAAATAACTCCACTCGGATTTGTGCCAGCTCCAAAGTTAGTTCCTGTTCCAAAATTTCCAGCACCATCTCCTAGGAACAACGTTATATTAGCCGAACCGTAGTTTGCTCCTACTAAATCAATAAAGCCATCTCCATTAAAATCACCAGAAGTAACGGTTTGTGGATTACTACCGCCAATATAACTTACCGCACTTAAAAACCCGCCAAGCCCGTCATTTAATAAAACATTTATTCCGCTACCTCCTGCATTAGTGAAAGCTATATCAAGAAAAGCGTCGGCATTAAAATAACCAGTACACATGCCTTGAGGAACCATTGTTGTTGTATAATTTTGCGATGCACCAAATGTACCCGTACCATTACCTAGATAAACAATGATATTATTATCTCCGCCGTTTGTTAAAGCGATATCATTATTACCATCATTATTAAAATCACCACTTACAACAGCATTTGGATTTGTATTTGTTGCGTAATCCGAATGTGGACCAAAACAAATTTGTGCATTTAGTTTTATGCTAATTATGCAAAAAATAATTAAAGTTAGTTTTTTAGTAAAAGGCATTTTTTTGGTTTTAGAAAGTTTAACATATAAACTATAAACCAAATGTACACACTTTATCGAAAAAAACAATTTAATTCAAAATCACTTTTTGGAGTTTAATACCGCTTTTAGTTTTAACTTTTATTAAGTAGGTACCACTGCCTAAACCAAAAGTACTTACTTTATTAAAGGCTTGTTTACTGGTAAAAGTTAACAAATCTTGACCTAAAATATTTTGAAGCGATATTGTAATTTCTTCACCTATAAAACCTTCAACATTTACATTTATAAAATCGTGAGCAGGATTAGGATAAACACTAAAATTAATTTCTTGTTTGTTTTCACTTATTCCTATTAGTCGTTGAGTTTTAATATTAGAACGAGAACGAACAACAGCTGTTTGCAGTTCATCAATACCATTTATTCTGAAAGAGCTGTTGCACGGTGTTGGAGGAATTATTTCAATCATATAACGAGAATCAACACTTGGTGGAGTGAAATCTATGTATGTAGTAAAACTTGCAGATAAGGAGTCAAGTAACACCCAGTTCGTAGATGGGTCGTGTCTCCATATATAATAAGTATAGTAAGGAAAACCTTCGTACTGATCCCACGCTAAATTAATTTCGCCTCCTAAACCTAAGTTTTGTGATAAGTGAATTGTTTTGTGCGCCGCACTGTAAGGTGTTTCTTTTCCGCACGAATCAACAGCAGTAATTTTATAACGCCACGCATGAACCGCTGGATTAGCCACAGGGTCAGTATATTCGCTTATGCTAGTAAAAGGAACTGTAGCAATTGCAGTGTAAACATTTTGAATACTTGACTCTCGGTATATTTTAAATTCTTTGATATCATTAGTAATTGTTTTTTCCCAAATTACCTTATTGGTTAAAGTTGTTGTATCAACGGTTACCATACAAAGGTTTTGTTGTAAGCCATCAATAGATGAAGGAATAACTACACTTTGCGTAAACGAGCATAAGTTTGCATCGGTAACGGTACAATAATAAGTTCCTGGTTGTAAACCGCTAATGCTATCATTGGTATTTCCATTACTCCATAAATAAGTATATGCACCAACACCCATGGATGCGCTCATAACAGCCGAACCACTTGGCATTACGCTGCAATCTCCAGCTGTTACAGAACCTATAGTTGCAGTTAAAAGAGTTGCAGAGTTGTTTACTGTTGCCACTTCGCTTATTGAACAACCATTTGCATCGGTTATGGTAACAGCATAAATACCAGCACCAAGATTTGTAGCTGTTTGTGTAGTTTGATTGGCCGCGTTTGCTCCCCAAGAGTAGTTGTAGGCTCCTGTTCCACCGCTGACATTAGCACTTGCCGAACCAGTAGTTGAAGCACATTGCGAAGGGGTAGTAGAGAAACTGTTTATCATTTGCGTTGGCTGACTTAAACTAATTGTAAAAGAAGCAGAACAATTATTTAAATCTTTTACAGTTACATCATATGGTCCAGCAACAAGGTTGTTGATAGTTAGTAAAGTATCACCATTCGACCAAAGAGCAGAGTAGGGCGTTGTTCCGCCTGTTACAGAGATGCTTATAGAACCATTGTTTAAACCAAAACAAGTAGGATTAGTTGAGCCTAGCAAAGTAATTGAAGGACCATCATTCGCACTGATGCTTGTATTTGTAAAGGCCAAACAACCATTTGCATCAAGTACTTGAACTTGGTATTGACCAGCCGATAAATTATCTGCCATAGGAGTATTATCTCCATTGCTCCAAGTATAAGTATAAGGAGCTAAGCCGCCAGAAACATTTGCAGTTGCGCTACCCGTTGTTCCATTACAAACAGTATTAACTGTGCTTATATTATTAATAACAGGTAATGAATTTACAACCACTGTAACAGTTGCAGTCGCAACGCAACCATTGTTATCAGTTGCAGTAACAGTGTAAGTGTTAGATGCGTTAGGAATAAAGGAAACGCCGTTGGCAACGCCATTACTCCATACATAAGTTGAAGCACCGCTTGCTGTTAATGTAGTTGAACCACCTGTACAAACTGTATCTGGGTTTGCAGTTGCAGTAATCGTTGGTAAATTATTTACTGCTATTGTTTGAGTTGCTGTATTCGAACAACCATTAGCATCGGTTCCTGTAACTGTATATGTTGTGGTTGAAGAAGGGCTGAACGAAACTCCGCTATTAACTCCACCCGTCCAAATATATGAAACAGCTCCGCTTGCGTTAAGTGTTGTGCTTCCTCCAGCACATAGTGTATTTGCAGTTGCAGTTGCAGTAACATTAGGTAAGCTGTTAACGTTAATCGAAATAATATTTGAATTTGAGCAACCATTAGCATCGGTTCCGGTTACCATATAATTTGATGTAGAAGAAATTACAAAGGGCACTCCATTGCTAACACCAGGTATCCAAGTGTAAGAAACTGCACCACCACCAGTTAAAGTTATGCTGGTTCCTGCGCAAACATTTGTTGATGTTGCATTAGCAGTAACGTTTGGTAAACTATTTACCGTTATTGTTTGAGTTGCTGAATTTGAACAACCGTTAGCATCAGTTCCAGTTACTGTATATGTAGTTGTGGTAGAAGGAATGAAAGATATTCCGTTGATTATACCTCCTGTCCAAGTGTAAGAAATTGCTCCACCACCAGTTAAAGTTGTGCTAGTTCCTGCGCAAACATTTGTTGATGTTGCATTGGCAGTAACATTTGGTAAGGAATTAATGCTTACATTAACTGCTGTTCTGGCACTTTCGGCACATGTGCTGTCTTGCACATAATAGGTTGTAGCGCTTGTTAAAACTGGAGTTATAAAGTTGGCTCCGCTTCCTAAATAAGTGCCACCCGTGGCTGCATTATACCAACTAAGAGTTCCTGTTCCTGTAGCTGAAAGAGTTGCTGTGGTATTAAAACACGTCGATACATTAGTTGCAATAGGAGCAGATGGTGGATTGCAGTTAGTGTTGCACACAAAACTAGATTTGTCTGTGGTAGTATTATCTCCTAATTGACCATAAAGGTTATACCCTGCTGCACAAAAATTAGTTCTATCCGCTTTTAAGCCAACGCCATGCTCTTTTCCTTGACTAAAATATACCCAGTTCGTATTGGTTCCAATTTGTGTAGGAGTGTTCAGTGCTGATACACTTCCATTACCAGCTTGTCCGTAAGGATTAGACCCCCATGCCCAAAGTGTTCCATCAGATTTTATAAAATGACAGTCATATCGGGAAGCAGATCCGAAAATCCATTTATTGTCAGAGCCAAGTTGTGTTGGAGATGTTTTGTCAACAGAAGTTCCATCGCCTAATTGAGAGGCAGCATTGTTTCCCCAAGCCCAAAGGGTTCCGTCTGAACGAATACCAAACGAATGATAATAGCCAGCGGTGATATTTGTCCATCTTACACCGCTTCCAACTTGAACAGGGCTGGTTTTAGCAACGGTAGTTCCATCCCCTAATTGTCCTGTACTATTCATTCCCCAAGCCCAAAGCGTTCCGTCATATCTAATACCCATTGTATGCCCAACACCTGCGCTTATACTGGTCCATTTATTACTTCCAATTTGCACAGGAGAACTTTTATTCACTGTTGTCCCATCGCCTAATTGTCCATTATTATTCCATCCCCAAGCCCAAAGCGTTCCATCTGATTTAATGGCAAAACTGTGGGCATAACCAGCAAAAACACTAACCCAGTTGTTATCTGTACCTATTTGAATTGGACTTGTTTTGTTAATGGTTGTTCCGTCACCTAGTTGCCCGAAGCCATTATTTCCCCAAGCCCAAAGTGTTCCGTCAGTGCGTAAAGCTAAATTAAAACCTCTACCACTAGCAACACCAGCCCACGTATTATTTGATCCAATTTTTATGGGTTTATTTTTTTGAATTAATGTCCCATCGCCTAATTGACCATATGTATTATCTCCCCATGTCCAAATCGTACCATCAGTTTTTATACCTACATTATTCCATTCCCCAGCCGTAATCATTAACCATTTATCGTCCGTTGTAATTTGAACAGGTGTGGGTTGGTCAGTAATATTACCATTTCCTAAACGCCCGCCAGTATTGCTTCCCCAAGCCCAAAGCGTCCCTTCAGACTTAAAGCCCATTGTAAATGTTCCGCCAGCAGAAATACCAACCCATTTATTGTCAACACCTATTTGTGTAGGCGTGTTTCTATCTAAAGTTGCTCCATCTCCAAGTTGCCCATTTGTTCCAGAACCCCAAGCCCAAGCAGTTCCGTCGGCTTTAATAGCATAACTATTATTTCCTCCAGCTTCTATAGTAGACCATGTATTAAGAGCGCCAACTTGGGTAGGTATATTTCTGTTTGTTGTTGTTCCATCTCCAAGTTGCCCTTTGTTATTGTAACCCATTGTCCACAATGTTCCGTCATTTTTTAAAGCCATTGTATGATTACCTCCTGCACTAACCAGCAGCCAGTATGTACCAACCGCTATTTGAGTAGGTGTATTTTTATTAGTGTTTGTTCCGTCGCCTAACAATCCATAAAAATTATATCCCCAAGCCCAAAGCGTTCCATCTGATTTAATTGCAGTAGAGTGCGCATTCCCTGCCGAAATAGTTACCCACTTATCATCACTTCCAATTTGTGTAGGAGAATATCTTGCCGTTGCTGTTCCATCGCCTAATTGACCGCTACTATTCAAACCCCAAGCCCAAAGTGTTCCATCAGATTTTAATGCTAAAACATGGTCGCCACCAGCCGAAATACTAATCCAAGTGTTTACTGAACCTACTTGAGTGGGAACTAAAATGTTACTTCCTGTAACACCATTTCCCATTTGTCCATTGTTGTTAATACCCCATGCCCAGATGGTTCCATTTGCTTTTAGTCCAACACTAAATGATGTTCCTGCTGAAACAGATACCCAGTCATTATCCGTTCCCATTTGAGTTGGCGTTACAATAGCATTTGTAGTTCCGTCCCCACATTGTCCATAAATATTAGATCCCCAAGCCCAAAGCGTTCCATTTTTAATTTCCAAAGTGTGATTTCCAAAAACTCCTGTCGAAACACGACAATAATTTTCTTTATAAAAATTAGATTTTTTTTGTGCTTTACGACTTACTTGTGCATTAAGGCAAAAGCAGAATAATAAAATCAAAATTAAGATGGAAGATTGTTTTTTCTTGAGCATGGTTATATTTTAAAAGATGGACTAAATTAAGCAATTATTGTAAATTTGTTATAATAAGAATAGGTTTATAAAACATTATGTTAAGGCCAACACCTACTCCATTTAATTTATCTAATTGCAGCGTTGCCGCCAAGCCCATTTTACAAAAAGAGATTAAATTTAGAGGTGTTGGTTTTCTTAAACTAAAATCGATGTAAATTTAAATCAGGATATAAGCTAGTCCTAATTTTGTGGCATTACAAAGCCTTACATGTCATCGTTTTGACACATTACATTTATTACAAATTCTTACATTTAAATCTTTACATATTGATAATCAATTAATTAATTCGGTGATTTTATAACAACACTCTTTCATGTTTAAATAATGTAATTTTGAGGAAAACTTAATCAAATGAATGCAATAAATATTAAAAGAGGAGTACGACTAGGTTTAGTTTTGCTGGTAATTCTTTTTTTTCAATCATGCATTTTTGATACTTATAATAAAGCTCCACAAGCTAAAAACGGTATATTGGATCTTAGGGAAGTAAATTTTGACCAGCAAAAAATTATTCCGTTAAAGGGGCAATGGTTTTTTAGCAAAAACACTTGGTTGGATTCTAGAAAATTTGACACACAAAAGTCGATGTTTTTAAATGTTCCTGGAGCTTGGAATTTACCCAATGGAAAAGGATTTGGAACTTATCAATTAAAAATTCTTTTGCCACAAAAGCATAAAAGGGAATTTGCAATTAAAATGTTAGACATATCAACTTCTTATACAATGTATGTTGATACCATGAAATTAATTTCGGTTGGAAATATATCTTCAGAAGAGAAAAGCTATAAGGCGGCATATAATCATGTTTTACAAAAATTGCCCTTAACACAAGATACTTTGGTTTTAACAATTCAAGTAGCTAACTATTTGAACTTTGAAGGTGGAATTTTAACAGCGCCTGAATTTGGTTTATATAAAAGTATTGACAACAAAACATTGACTATAAAAATAATTGGCTTGGTGGTAGTTGGGTCGTTTATAGCATTTTTCTTTTTTCAGATGGGTTTTGGTTTTTACCGTATGACTAAGAGATACCACGTGTATTTGGCTTTGAATTGTATTTTTTATGCTATCCACCTGATGTGTTTAAATGAAAGGATGGCTTATAATTATATTCCTTCATGGGAGCTAACAATTCGTTTAGAAATGTTAATGGTTGTTCTTGCTTTGTTTTCATCCAATCAAACTATCCAAGAGTTTTTCGAAAGCAAAACACTAAAAGTGATAACAGCTATAAATTTTTTAGTATTAATCTTATTCTGTTTAATTATTTTATTTGCACCAATTCTTATAGCAACAAAAATACTTGATTATATACCTTTTTACATTGTTTTCACTTTTATAATTGTTAATATAAGTTCTATACAGGCTATATTAGCTAAGAAGAAGGGTAGTAAAACACTTGTTCTATTTAATGCCATTATGCTTTTATTAATTATTTATGATAATTTGTTTTTTAAGCAACATGTAGGTGGTTTGGTTTTAGGGCATTTAGGATATTTTATGTACGGCGTTTACCTTACTATTTTATTATCAAGACAGGCCGCTGCAACATTTGTAGAGGCCAACAAGTTATCTCAAGAATTGCAGAGATTAAACAGTTCATTAGAAGAACAGAATGTTAACTTAGAAAAACTAATTGCCGAGAGAACCAAGCAATTGTTGGAAAACGAACAAAAGACGCATACACTCGAGCTTCAATCAAAACAAAGAGATATTGAAGCGGTTAAAATAAATAATCAGTTAAAACATGATATGTCTAGGAAAATGATTTTCGAACTAGAGAAAATTCAGAAATCCGATAAAGACATTAAGGTGTTATTAAAAAAGTTAATTGCCGAAATAAAACAACAATTTGGATTGAACGAAAAATTGAACATATTGGAGAAGCAAATGGATGAGGTGAATTCCGAATTTCATGATAGATTAACATCACGCTTTCCAAATTTAACAAAAACAGAGAGAGAGTTGTGTGCGTTAATTAAACTAAATCTTTCAAACAAGGAAATTAGCGAGTTATTAAAAACTAATCCAAATGCCTTGAATGTAGCGAGAAGTAGGTTACGTAAGAAGCTTGATATTCCAAAAGAAATGGACATGGAAGTCTTTATAAGAAAAATTTAATTTTTTTGTTTAAAATAAATATTTACATTTGTGCACGAAATGAAAAATACTTTTACAAATAAATTTTGGTGGTGGTTTATAACTGATGTTGTAAACGGCTAATTTATTTGTATTAATCCATATTAACGCAACCCGCTGTTTTCAACGAACAGCGGGTTTTTTTATGCCCAAAATTTTCTTAAGAAATTTCCTACAAACAAAATTAAAATGAAAGTAAATACAATTAAACAACAATTATTATGCGATACACAAACACCAGTAAGTTTGTTTTTAGCATTACGCGATGAATTTAGGTTTCCACTTTTGCTTGAGAGTTCAGATTATTCAAGTAAAAACAATCACTATTCGTATTTATGTTTTGAACCTTTAGCCTCAATACAAATTAATGATAATGAATTAAAAACTAGAATTGAGAATGAAATCGATATTAAAAAAATTGAGAAGAGTTTACGTGTTATAAATCATCACTACACCACTTTTTTAAATTCATTTGATTTTGATGAAGCTGTGGATGAATCAGTAAAAGGGCTGTTTGGATACTGTGCTTATAATATTATTGATTTCACACACGAAATAACATTAAAGAACAAAGCATCCGAAATCCCTGATTTGTTATATCACCTTTATTCGATAGTATTAATTTTTAATCACGCTACCAATGAAATGATAATATATGTCAATCATTTTGTAAAGGAAAAGGCGGAATTAATTCTTGAAAAGGTTTTGGATAAAATAATTCTTCATAAGCATAATACTTACCCTTTTGCAAAGCAAGGAGAAGAAATTTCGAATTGTACAGATGATGAGTTTAAAGGTATAGTTACTCGAGCCAAAGAATTTTGCAAGTTAGGTGAAGTGTTTCAACTAGTTGTTTCACGACGATTTGAACAACAATTTAACGGAGATGATTTTAATGTTTACCGTGCTTTACGAAAAGTAAATCCTTCTCCATACATGTTTTATTTCGATGTAGAGAATTTTAAATTATTTGGCTCTTCACCCGAAGCTCAATTAAAAATAAATAATGGAATTGCAGAAATTCATCCAATAGCAGGTACTTACAAACGAACCGGCAATGATGCTTTAGATATAGAAAACGCATCAAAATTATTGAACGATGAGAAGGAAAATTCAGAGCACGTTATGCTGGTTGATTTGGCGCGTAATGATTTAAACAAGCATGCTATCAATGTCAAGGTTAAATCGTATAAGCAAATTCAATTTTATTCTCATGTAATACACATGGTGAGTAATGTAACAGGAGAGTTAAAAGCACAGTTTAATTCTTTTGAAGCGCTCACCGGAACCTTTCCAGCAGGAACCTTATCTGGTGCACCAAAACATAGAGCCATTGAACTAATTGATGAATTGGAAAATGAAGCACGTGAGTTTTATGGCGGCACAATTGGTTTTGTGGGTCAAAATAAAAGTTTAAACCAAGCAATTATTATTCGCTCATTTCTAAGTAAAAACAATAAGCTTACATATCAAGCTGGCGCAGGAGTGGTAATAAATAGTGATGAAGAAAATGAGTTAAACGAAGTGTTTAATAAAATAGGAGTATTAAGAAAAGCAATTAACGAGGCAGCACAATTAAATAACAAAATGTAAAATTATGAAAGTATTGGTTTTAGATAATTACGACAGTTTTACATATAACCTCGTTGCTATGTTAAAACATCAATCAATAACAGAAATTGATGTAACTAAAAATGATAAAATATCATTGGTTGAGGTAGCACATTACGATAAAATTTTGTTATCGCCAGGACCTGGCTTACCGCACAAGGCGGGAATTATGAATGATTTATTAAGAACTTACGCTTCCAGTAAATCAATATTTGGAGTGTGTTTGGGGCTTCAAGCCATTGGTGAAGTTTTCGGAGCGAAATTAATTAATCTACAAACATCTTATCACGGACTAGCGACCGAAATAAAAATTATAAATCAAGATGATTTGTTTTCTAATTGCCCTAATAAATTTAATGTAGGTCGATACCACTCTTGGGCAATTGAAAATAATAATGTGCCAGATGATTTAATTGTAACAAGCGTAGACGATGAAAATTGTATTATGTCGATAAAGCATAAACAGTATGATATAAGAGCAGTTCAGTTTCACCCAGAGTCAATTCTTTCTGAATATGGTCAACAAATAATTGATAACTGGCTGAGTATATAGCAATCGTAGAATAAACAATTTAAAATTATAAGAAATGAAAAATATATATATCAAACTATGCAGTGGTCATACGCTAAATCAATCAGAGGCAGAAGAGCTAATGACTCAAATTTGTAATATGAATTTTAATGAACATCAAAACGCGTTTATTTTAGGAACATTTAAGATGCGTAATCTTACCTTAGATGAATTGATTGGATTCAGAAACGCTCTGATGAACATGTGTATTCCTGTTAGTTTATCAAAACCTTGCATAGATGTTTGTGGTACAGGAGGTGATTCTAAAAACACATTTAATATTTCAACCTTATCAGCATTTGTGTTGGCTGCCTCCGGAGTTTCGGTAGCTAAGCATGGTAATTTTGCTTCTAGTTCTGTTTCGGGTTCATCAGATGTGTTAAAATATTTTGGATATGAATTTAAAGGCAATCAAGATAAGTTAAATAAAGAGTTGGATAAGTATAACCTATGTTTTATACATGCACCAAATTTTCATCCTTCATTAAAAAGTGTAGGTAGTATCAGAAAGGCCTTGCAATCAAGCACACTGTTTAATTTAATGGGGCCTTTGGTTAATCCTGCTCAGCCTACTCATAAATATATTGGCGTTTATAATAAATCGGTAGCACGTTTATATAATTATTTTTTGCAATCTCTTGATGGTAAATACCAAATTGTTCATTCAGTTGATGGATACGATGAGATTAGTTTAACGGATGATGTGTTGATTTATAGTAACAGAAGTGAAAGCATCATTTCTAAAGATGCATTGCCTTATCCTGTTTTAAAAGCAAGTGAGATATATGCTGGTAATACAATAAAAGATGCTGCTGAAATATTTATTTCTGTTCTTAAAAACCAAGCGACAGTAGCTCAAAAAAACGTTGTACTAGTTAATAGTGCTATAGCTATGTCGGGCTATGCAAACAAGAGTGTTGATGATTGTTTGGCTATTTGCGAGGAGAGTTTGCTGTCACTTAAAGCATACGATTTGTTTAAAAGTATAATTCAAAATAAAATTTAACATGAATAAATTAGAAGAAATAGTTATTGAGAAAAAGAAACAAGTTGCTCGCGAAAAGCAATTATATCCAATACAACTGTTAGAGCAATCGATTTATTATAACAGCCCTTGTGTTTCGTTAAGAAGGTATTTGTTAAGGGAAGATAAAAACGGAATAATTGCTGAAATTAAGAAAGCCTCACCAGCTTTAGGACTCATTAATACCTATGTTGATGTCGAAAAATTATCAATAGGTTACATGCAATCTGGTGCAAGCGCTCTATCCGTTTTGACGGATAAAAAATTCTTTTCGGGTGAAAATAAAGATTTAATCACGGCTCGAAAGTTTAATTATTGTCCAATTTTACGTAAAGATTTTATTGTTGATGAATATCAAATTATTGAAGCAAAATCAATAGGAGCAGACGCTATTTTATTAATAGCTGCGGTTTTGAGCAAGGAGGAGATTAAGACGCTTACAGCTTTGGCCAGGTGTTTGAAAATGGAAGTTATTCTGGAAATTCATAATGAGCAAGAGCTTGAAAAGTTAAGCCATGAAATAGATATAATAGGTGTAAATAATAGAAACCTTGAGACCATGAAGATAGATGTAACTACTTCTTTTAATATGCTAAATAAAATTCCAAACGAATTTTTGAAAATATCAGAAAGTGGAATAGACTCGCCAGGTATTGTTCATGAACTTAAAAGCATTGGATACCAAGGATTTTTAATAGGTTCTTATTTTATGAAGCATCCCAATCCAGAAATAACTTGTGCAGATTTTATCAATGAATTGAACAAATTGAAAAGTAAGCACCATGCAAATTAAAGTATGTGGTATAACCAATCCTCATAATTTAAAGGATTTATCTTGCCTTGCAATTGATAGAATGGGTTTTATTTTTTATGATAAATCACCTAGATATATGAAATACAGTTTATCTGCTGATAGCGTGAATCAATTACCGCAGAGAATAAAAAGAGTTGGAGTTTTTGTAAATGAAGATTTTATGGAAGTTGAATCTATGATACAAAAATATGTATTAAACACAGTTCAATTCCATGGAGATGAAACTCCTGATTATTGCGAAAAATTTAGAAACAAAGTTGAGGTTATAAAAGCAATTTCAATTAAAGATGAAGAATCAGTAAAGTTGGCAAAGGAGTATGAGAATAGTTGTGATTTATTCTTGTTTGATACTTATGGTAAAAACTATGGCGGTACAGGAAAGACTTTTGATTGGCGGGTTTTGGAGAGGTATAATCTCAACAAGAATTTTTATATGAGTGGTGGAATTGGTTTGGATGAGATTAAGAAAATAAAAAAAAGTAAAATGGAAAATTTAACAGGAGTGGATGTAAACTCAAAATTTGAAACATCAGTTGGAATAAAGGACATAAATAAGTTAAAACAATTAATACAAGAATTAAATGGAAACTAAAATAAAAAAAGGCTTTTACGGAAAATTTGGTGGAGCTTATATTCCGGAGCTTTTATACAATAACGTTAATGAGCTACAACAGCAATACAATGCAATAATTAATTCAGTTAAATTTAAAACAGCTTATTCAAAATTATTGAAGGATTATGTTGGAAGGCCAACACCACTTTATTATTCTGAAGCATTATCAAAAAAGTACAGAGCAAAAATTTTTTTAAAGCGAGAGGATTTAAATCACACAGGTGCTCATAAAATAAATAATGCAATTGGTCAGGCTTTGTTAGCAAAAATGATGGGGAAGCAAAAGATTGTGGCAGAAACAGGAGCTGGTCAGCATGGTGTGGCAACAGCAACAGCTTGTGCTCTGCTTAAATTGAGTTGTGTTGTTTTCATGGGTGAAACGGATATTAAAAGGCAGGCACCAAATGTTGCCCGCATGAAAATGTTAGGAGCCACAATTATTCCTTCTGTCAGGGGTACCAAAACATTGAAGGATGCTACAAACGACGCAATACGTTATTGGATTAATAACGCTCACGATACACATTATATAATCGGCTCTGTAGTTGGACCACATCCATATCCTGATATGGTAACAAAATTCCAATCCATTATAAGCAAGGAAATAAAAACACAATTATTTAAGCAAGAAGGAGTTTCAGAACCAGATTTTGTAATTGCTTGTGTTGGAGGAGGCAGTAATGCGGCAGGTGCATTTTACCATTTTTTAGAATCAAAGAAAACAAAATTGATAGGAGCAGAGGCGGCTGGTATGGGGGTGCATACAAACGAAACAGCAGCAACTTTAAATCTAGGTTCGCCTGGAATTATTCATGGATCAAAAACGTATATGATGCAGAGTAAAGATGGACAAATAGTTGAGCCTTATAGCATTTCAGCTGGTTTAGATTATCCAGGTGTTGGACCATTGCACGCACATTTGCATGAAACAAAAAGAGCGGAATATATAACTATTACCGATGAAGAAGCAATGAATGCAGCAAAGGAGCTAATTGCAATGGATGGAATTATTCCTGCATTAGAATCAGCTCATGCATTTGCGGTTTTACCAAAAATAAAATTCAAAAAGGGCGATGTGATAGTTATTAATTTGTCGGGAAGAGGGGACAAGGATTTAGAAACCTATTTAAAATTTAATTAGATGAATACATTTCAAAAAGATTTAAAAGCAAAAAGTAATTTGTCTGTTTTTTTTACAGCAGGTTATCCGAAACTCAACAGTACGCAGGAGATACTGAAATGCCTAGATAACACGGAGGTTGATTTTATCGAAGTGGGTATTCCCTTTTCTGACCCATTAGCAGATGGTCCGGTAATACAGAATTCAAGCACCATCGCATTAAATAATGGAATGACATTAAGTTTATTATTTAAGCAATTACAGGAAATTAAAAACCAAATTCATAAGCCCGTTTTATTAATGGGTTATTTGAACAGTATTTTAGCTTATGGTATTCAAGAGTTTTATAAATCGTGTAAGGCAAGCAATGTAAAACACATTATTATACCTGATATGCCTTTAGATGAGTATGAAAAGGAGCACCTTCTGTATGCAAAGCAAAACAACGTTGAACATGTTTTTATAATAACCCCAACAACTTCAAAAGAAAGAATAATAGCAATTGATAAGCTGAGTAATGGATTTATTTATTTGGTTTCGAGCAATACAACTACAGGGAATACGAATGTGATGAATGAAGAACGAATAATGAAAATCCAATCCATGAAGCTAAAAAACCCAATTATCATTGGTTTCGGAATTAAAAGTAGAGCAGATTATTTGAATGCCATAAAAATTAGCAATGGTGCTATTATAGGAACAGCATTTATCAACTGTATTGAAAAGAGCAATAATTTAAAAAGAGATATTAGTTTGTTTATTAATCAAATAAAAGGAAAATGATAATACAATTAGAAGCAGAAATAACTAAAGAAGATGAAGTTAAACTTTATGCTTATTTAGAAAGTATTAAATACAATACAACAACGGTAAAAACACAAGCAGAGAACTATTTGGTTTGTATTGGTAAATCAGAATTTGATATTAGAAACATTGGTAGTTTGCAGGGAGTACGCGACGTGCACATTGTTTCGGATAATTATAAATTAGTAAGTAAAAAATGGAAGGTTAATAATACACAAATCAATTTAGGTGATGGAGTTATTATTGGCGCTGGTAGTCCAACTATTATGGCTGGCCCATGCTCTGTTGAGAGTGAAGAGCAAATGCGAAAAATAATTAATCATTTAGTTAGTAATAATATTAGGATATTGCGTGGAGGCGTTTTCAAACCAAGGAGTTCACCTTATGCATTCAGAGGCGCTGGAATTGAGGGTTTAAAGATGATGAGAGAATTGTGCGATGAACATGGAATTAAAATTATAACTGAGGTAATGCAGGTGTCGCAAATTGAAGAAATGATAGATTATGTGGATATTTTTCAAGTAGGCGCTCGAAACTCACAAAACTTTAATCTACTTGATTCATTGGGTGAAATAGACAAGCCAGTAATGATAAAACGAGGAATAAGTGGAACAATTGAGGAATTGCTTTATTCAGCTGAATATGTTTTTAGTAAAGGAAATGAGAAACTACTTTTATGTGAAAGAGGAATAAGAACCTTTGAAACAGCTTACCGAAATACATTTGATATAAATGCAATACAAGTACTTAAAGATAAAACACATTTACCTGTGATAGCGGATCCTTCGCATGGGGTTGGTATTAGGAAGTATGTTTCTAAATTAGCACTCTCGTCAATCATTAGTGGTGCCGATGGAGTAATTTATGAGCTGCACGAAAAGCCAGAGGAAGCAATCTCAGATGGCCAACAAACCCTCAATTTTTATGAATCGGAAAGGTTGATTAAAGCCGTAAATTCAGTTGTAAACATGGATATTTAGCCTAAGAGGGGCTATTTTAAAATAAATTTTTACTTTCGTTGATGACCTTTTACCTTTTTCTACATTAATAGAAAACAAACAATGAGTGATCAAGAAATTCTTCAACTTTTAAGGGATGGAAAAGTACATCCAGCTATTAAAAAAGTGTACAATTATTTTCCAGTTGTAAGGAAATTTATTGTTGCTAATAATGGCTCTAAACAGGGAGCAGAAGATGTTTTTCAAGATGCATTGGTAATTTTTATTAATAAGGTTAAGGACGAAAGATTTGAGTTAACAAGCGCAATTGACACCTATCTTTTTTCGGTTTGCCGTTTTATTTGGCTTGAGCAATTGCGCGCTAAGCAAAAGGAAATTAAAAACACCAACCAAGTTAAATTCGAATTTTATCAAAATGATGCACTAGAAAACGATGTTAAATCTGATGCTACTTTAAAGCAAGCACAACGAGCAATTGAAAGCCTTGGCGAAAAATGTCAGGAAATTTTAACTCTATTTTATTTTAATAAATGGAGTATGAAAGCAATTGCAGAAAAACTTAAGTTCTCATCCGAGAAAGTTGCTAAAAATCAAAAGTATCGCTGCATTGAAAAAGCAAAGCAATTTGCAAAAACTAACATTTAAAACTAGGCATCATGGAAAAATTCACACGTATAATCGACCAATATTTAAATAATGAGCTCAATCAATTGGAAAGAGAGGCTTTTGAGCAAGCATTAAAAACAAATTCGGATCTAAAATCCGAGTATGAACTTCAAGTTAAAATAAACGCGGGAGCGGAACGTAAAGGCTTATCAAAGGAGGTAAATAAAAGCATAAAAAAGGTAAAATTCAATAAAACACTTACCAAAGCAATTATTACCCTTGCAACTATTGGTTTAATTACGGCTCTGGCAGTAGGAATTAAAACAAAAGTGTTGGATAAGCAAGTTAATCATGTTGAGTATGAAAAGACGGAAGAGGGTAAGGATAATTGGACGGAGGCAGACAAGAATTTAACATCCCAGTTCTTTGAGATAAATAATGCAAAGGATACTATTATTGAAACTACAGGTGGAATTGTTTT
Organism: uncultured Flavobacteriaceae bacterium; assembly: GCA_964603125.1. Lineage (GTDB taxonomy): Bacteria > Bacteroidota > Bacteroidia > B-17B0 > Aurantibacillaceae > CAZRUA01. Next base: position 25,862 of record CAZRUA010000001.1, read on the forward strand.
TTTAATTCCCGCTAATGCTTTTAATAAAGTTGTAGATAAGGTGAGAATTGAAGTAAAAGAAGCTTTAAGTGCTTTTGAAATAATGAAGGCAGGTTTAAGTACCACAAGTAATGGGCAGCTGTTAGAAACAGGAGGAATGTTTTATATTAATGCTCGCAATGGAGAAGAGAATCTTAGTTTAAAAGCGGACAAAAAAATAGAAGTGAGTGTGCCTTATAGTGGTAAAAACACGAATATGCAATTGTTTGATGGCGTTCGTGAAAAGGACGGAACTATAAATTGGATTAATCCTAAAAAGGTAAATCGCGAATTAGTTACAACAGAAATTACAAAATTAAATTTTTACCCCCCTACTTATTTAGAAAACCTAAGCAATTGGAATTATAATATAAAGGATAAGAAATTTACTGATAGTTTGTATTATTCGTTCGGATTCGATATAAATCAATCAAAGTGGCCACAAATTGAGTATAAAGATACAAGTGCAAATGTAAAGATAACAACCCTGCTTAAAGGAGCAGAGTTGTTTGATAAAAATTGTAAAGTCTGCCATTTTTCAAATCTAAGATCGACTGGCCCAGCTCTAAGTGGTTGCGTATCCAGAGCCCCTGGTGGAGAAGAATGGATTAAAAATCTAATAAGGGGAAAAATATCGTCTGAAGATAGATATAGGAATAAGTTAATTTCAGATTATGGAACTATGATGACTAGTTTCGCGGATCTTTCAGATTCCGAATTATCAAATATTATAGAGTTTTTGAAAAGATATGAAAATGAAAAAATAAATTTTAAACCAGATTACACTATTGGAATTAATCCATTGGTAATTAAAAGTATTTGGGATAAGAAATTCAATAAAACGATTTTGGCAACTAAAGAATTTGAGGAAAGATTGCAGGTTATATTTAAAACATGTCGAGAGGATATTTTAATGTTGTATGTAAATAATTTGGATAAAAATTTATACGAGATTGATAGTTTGGTGACAAAAATTGGTGTTGAAGGTTGGGACGAAAAGTTTAAAGAGTTTTACGAAAGAAAGGATGGAGGAGTTAAAATTGAGAATAATTCACAAAGGGCTTTAAAGGAATATTTAAACAATAAAATGGAAGAATATTCAAGAATAATAAAGAGCGAAAGGATTAAATTACTTAAGGAAGAAATGGAATTAAATAAATTGGCAGAGAATAAGAAGCAAGTTAATGAAAATGCTAAGTTAAAACAAGCTAATCAGAACTATGAACAAGAGTTGGAAATAAATTTGAATGAAGCATACCATCAATTAGGTAAGGAGAGACCAAGGAGTTTACTCAGTAATTTTGTAAGCGGAAGTATTTCATCGTTAGGGTGGAAAAATGTTGATGCATATGTGATAAATTCTACATCAAATAGATCCACACTTAATTATGTTGAAAAGGAAACAGGGAAAACAGCCAATATAAAATACTTGAAATTAGAAGTCGAGGTTGTCGATTATTCGAAATATGATAGGGTTGTCGCTTATTTACTACCAAACAAATTATCAAGCTATATGAGTATGCCAAATAAATCGGGTAAATTCAATGAGAGTTTAAATGAACTCATGAGTTACAATTTGATGGTAATTGGATACAAGGGCGATATGGTCTTTGGTGCTGAGCATATGCATATAGAACCTATAAATTATAAGATTAATTTAAAACAAACAAGTCCAAAGGAAATCGAAAGCAAAGTAAGAAAGTTTAGTAGCTTTGAGCAAGCTAGAGATTTAATAGAAGAAACCAATTATCAGACATTTGATTTGAGTTATATTAAGAAACAAAAGGAAATTGTTAAGCGAAATGAATTGACAAACAAGGTCAAACTTGTTATTTTCCCTTGTTCTAATTTAAACGAAGCAAAAGTAGACTCGGCCACGTGGAAATATTAAAATATCAAAAACTGCAACACAATAAACCCATCTACTACAAAGTAGTAATAAACTTGCGGTGTACTAGGTTTAATTTTATAAATAGCTAATAAGCAAAGTGTGCTAAAAGCTATAACTAATAAAATGGATAGGGTTTTATTTAAGTAAAGGCACATTAAAAGGGCGTAAACTAAAACTAAAATGTAAATTAGAATTTTAGTTTTTGCTAAGCCAAATTTTACAGGTAATGTAATGGTGTTTTTTTCTAAATCGTATTGCATATCTCTAATATCAAATGGTATACATAGCGCAATGAGCAAAATAAATTGCGCTATGATATACTGTAAGTGAGAAGAGTTAATTTTTAAATCGGCTAAATAAAATGGAATAACAACTGCACTTGCTGTCCAAACAGCTGCAACAACAGTGGGTTTTAAATAAGTGAATTTGCGCAAATTAGTTTTGGGTAAAAAATAAAATAACGAAACGGAGAATAAAACGCTTAATAGTATAAAGGATTTAAAACCTATTTGAAACAGAATGAATAATGAGGAAATTAAGCAAAGTATAATTAAACACAAATACACAAATCTATATTTGTAATAATAAGAACTTCTAACATTAGTGTTTTTAGAAAAATAAAAAGATATATAACAGCGTTGTAAATTATAAACTACAAAGGTTCCTAAAAACAGCAACAGCGCATAAAGAATTTGGTTTGTTGTAACATTGGTATTAATTACATAGTTTGTTTGCATACACAAACAAAAAGCACAAAACGAAATAAATAAATTAGTATAGGCAAAATGTTTTAACCATTTGTTTTCTACCAATGGTATATGCTTGTTGGATTGCATCTTAACGTTTCGATCTTTCTTCCATGTTCAAATCCTCATTCAATGGGTTTTGTAAAAAAGGGTGTACCATTTGTTTAATGTAGCCTTTAGGGTAATTACTTTCGTGCAATCCTGTGCCTTCAGGCCAAACATTATCGGGTAAATAGTAGGTTCCAAAAATTCTATCGATAAAAGGGAAGATGGTGGCAAAGTTTTTACCATAATACTTTGGGTCTTCGCAATGATGCCAATGGTGATATTGTGGCGTTGCGAAAATATATTTTAAAAAACCAAAATTAATGCGTGTGTTAGAGTGTATTAATACCGCATGTATTGCCATAAATAAAATGTAAATATTAAATACAAGTGGAGTAAATCCAAAAACATAAAGTGGAGTAAAAGCGGCACACCGTGTAACACATATATCAATAAAGTGGGTGCGACTTCCTGCTAACCAATCCATGTTTTGTGTGGAATGGTGAATAGAATGAAATCTCCATAAAAAAGCACGCGAATGAAAAAATCTATGCGTCCAATATTGGCAGAAGTCCGTTACAAAAAATGCAAAAAACAATTGAATACCAAAAGGTAAATTTTGAACCCAAACTTGTAAGCTCGAAAAACCTAACCCTCCAAAAACGGCTTTAGCAGGAGTTTGCACTGCTATTCCAAAAAACTGAATAAACAAATGGCTAATTACAAAATACACTAAATCTGTTTTCCATTCTTCATGAAATCTATCTTGCCCTAATCGTTTTGGCCAAACCATTTCAATGGGAACAAAAATAATTGCCATTAAAAGCAAATCTAAAAGCAACCAGTCTAAACCAAGGTACCACTTGCTTTCGCCAACAACAGATGGTTCAACTTTAAAACCACCTATTAGTATTGTTGAAACAATAATTAGTAAACCAATTAATGAGTAGGATTTCTTTTTACTTAAAATAAAACTAAGCACTGCAAAAAATAACGATGCAATAATGCATAACGAAAGTAAGAGAGCCATATCTTCTCCACGATATATTTCTCTAAATTCTGGCGAGGTTAATATTCGAGGGTATTTAAAGCAAAATACCGCTAAAAAAGAAAGTGAAGCAAGAAAAATAGATACATAACCGCTAATTTTTCCTTCACCTATTTTAAAACTATTTTCTGTCATAGAATAATCTTTTGGATAGTAAAAATAAAGAAAATTAGCAGAAAGGCTAAATATTTTAAGTGAGTGTGCTAATTAAGTGGTATTAAATCAACAAAAAAAGCTTCGAATATCTCGAAGCTTTTTTTGTTATAATGAGTAATATTATTTTGAAACGATAAATTTGCTTGTGTAAATCTGTTCTTCTTGGTTTATTATTTTAAAAGTGTATATACCAGAAGTGTACAAGTTTAAATCAATTGAAACGTTGTTTGTGTTATTTATTAAAGTGCGTTGCTCAATTCTATTTCCAAGTATATCATAAATTTCTAGACTTGCATTTTTTGAATCTATTAAATCAAGGTTAAAATTAATTTTATCTTGAGCAGGATTTGGATATACGTTGATTGTTTTAACAATATCATTATAGTTTAAACCAACAGAGCCTGCAATAAAAGCGGTGTCATTTATAATGTTAACAGGAATTTCATTTCCGCTAAAATCAATTAAACGTACATTTTCAATTTTATAATATTGATTAATTAATGAGTTTAATTTACCTGATACATTGTCAATAGTAATAACTTTTAGTTCACACAATGTTCCTGAACCACTTACGTTTGCGTGATTTATTCTACTAATACCAATATCTACTTTTCCCTGTGCAGCAAAATTCTTATTAATATAAACCGCACCTGTTCCCGAATTAAGCCAAGAGTTTGTATAGTCAACTCCAATGTTATTTGCATCAACAGAAGTCTCAGGGTAATCTAAAGTAAAAGCAATACCGTAAATATTGTTTGCCGGAATACTAGTTGTACCTAGAGTTATAGGAATGGTAACTAAACTACCTGTGTTATAATTACCAGCAGGGAAATTAACTTCTAGCGGAATATCATTAGGGTTGTTTTGAACAGTGTTACTTAGTTTCATGACATGTGATAAACCATAGTTTTGAATAATGGCTGTAGTATCGCTAAAATTAATACCACCATCTCCATCACAATCGGCATGGTGCATATCAATACCCTGCGGAAGGTTTGTTCCCCAATTTGGACAAGATTGAGCAGTCCATGATAAATTTGCTGAAGGACGTTGGGTTCCTAAGTTACCAAAGCCAATTCCAATATTTAAAACATCGTAAACATTTGCAAAACCATCGCTGTTAGCATCTCCAGGCCATACATCCGAATAATTGTTGTGAATAAACTCAACTATTACAACCGAATCAAGATTAGTATAGTTATATGAAGTGTAAGTTGCTTTGTAAATTCCTGGTGTAGAATAAGTATGATTAATAGCGATAGGAGTATTTGTAATTCCTGTATAAAGGTTGTAATTTGTTATTGAGGTACCATCTCCATAATCTACTTTTAGACGCATATTATCAAACCAACCACCTAATCCTTGCATAAAGGTATTTACATTGTGTGTTAGCGTTTGATTACCTCCAGTTAAATAAGTGACAGAACTATCTTCTACTCCACAAAAACCAACATAATAATGGCTTTGGTTAGCAGCTACAAAACCAAATGCCGTGCTTGATTGATCAACAATACAACCATTAACATCCGTAACTTTAAAGCCGTATGCACCAAGATTTAAATTGCTGTTGTATGTTGTATTGGATGTTACAGTTAAAGTGTTAAAACTTGTCCCATCTTGGGTATATTGTAAGTGATACGGTGCGGTTCCACCAGCAAAAGTAAAATTAGCTGTAACAGTTCCATTACAATCGTAAGGATTCCCAAAACCCGTTGCTATGTTTAAAATATTTGGCTGAGTTATATTAACCACAACAGAGTCGTAACAGTTACCATGCCCAGCATCAACAATATAAAAAGTATATTGTCCAGCGTTTAAATTAGTTATGGTATAGGTAGGGGCCCCATGCATTTGCACATAAGCTCCGATTGGAATCCCTGGGTTTTGGTAATCTAAGTAAGGCTGAACATTATATGGTCCGCCAAGCATATTTAAAGCAAGGTCTATACTTGCTGTTTGTCCATAACAAGTTATAGGTGTTAAAATGCCTGTAGGGGCAGGACCGCATTGTGCATTAGCCTTGCTAGTAAACACAAAGAGAATAATAAGGCTAAACGTCTTGATTATTGAGCTTTTTCGGGAGTTTGTTTTCATTTTGTATATTATAAAGTTAATGTTAATTCTTGTTTTCAACACAAAATTAGTTTAAGCATAGGCGAAAATCTAATTAATTTTAGTATGTTTATCGGTAAATAATTATAAAATTTTAATGAATATATTTATTTAAATAATTTAAAATCAATAAATTATGAATATCAATTAATACAAAATATCAATGATTATTGAAAGTAAAACATACGACTTAATAACATCTTTAAGCGAAAAGGAGGCAAGTAGTTTTCGCGAATTTTTGCGTTCACCATTTTTCAACACGAATGAAACCTTGTTATTATGGTTTGATTATATCAGAAAAGCAGATTTTAGTATAGATGACCAAACAAAATACAAGCGTATTCATAATCAAAGTTATAATGAAAAAAAGCTTAGATATATTTTAAGCGAAATAAATATTTTGATAGAAAAGTATTTTGTGGTTCAAACATCAATTTCTGAATATAGTTTTTCTAAAAAAAGTATAATAGAAAGTTTAAATAAACGCAAGAGCCAAAAGCATGCATTGGCGCACCAAAGAGAGCTTTTAAATTATATTGAAAGCACAAAACAAAACGACAGTGATTTTTTGAAAACAAAATTTGAAATTGAAGAATTACTATTTAAATATGCGTCAGAATACGATAATCGCTCGGTTGATAGTCGATTACAAAATTTATCAGAAAGTTTAGATACTTTTTATTTTGCAAAAAAACTGAAGTATTCCTGCGAAATGATTAATCAACAAAATGTTTTGCAAGTAAAACACACACCACTTTTTATAAATGAAATTAAGTTTCAAATAGAAAATTCGAGGCTTATCGAAACGCCTGCGATTGCAGCATATTATCGTATTTTAAATACATTGCTAGAACCCGAGAACGAAGATCATTATGATAAATTAAAAAACACATTACAACAAAATGCGAATGCTTTTTCTAAGCAAGAATTGAAAGACATGTTTACTTTTGCTCAAAACTACTGCATTAGAAAATTAAATAGTGGAGAGACAAAATATTTAAGCGAGTTATTTATAAACTATAAATATTTAATAGAGCATGGAATTATTATTTCTGAAAATACATTGTCGCAATTTGATTTTAAGAACATAATTACAATTGCATTGCGTTTAAATGAGTTTGATTGGGTTAGACAATTCATTAAGGATTACATAAAGCTTTTACCAAAGGGCGATGCCAAAAATGCGGAAATATATAATACAGCAAGGCTTCATTACGCATTAAAGGAAACACGAAAGGCAATGCAATTGATGCAAACAGTTGAATTTACCGATATTTATTATCATTTGGATGCAAAGGTTTTATTAATTAAAATTTACTATGATTTAAATGAAGTAGAAGCCTTGTTGCCAGTATTAACAAACATGAATAATTATTTGCGACGCAACAAAAAAGTTTCGGAATATCAACGAAGCACGTATTTAAATTTTGTTCTTTTTGTAAAGAAAATGTTTAATTATAAAATGTTTGAAAAAGGAAATATAACTTTTATAAAGCAAGAAATAGAAAATACTAAAGCGGTTGCTGATATAAATTGGATTAAAACAAAGTTAACAGAACTTAATTAGTTAATAAAAACTTGAATAAAGCCTTTCAATTTTCTTGTAACTGTTCCGTAGTAATGCATTTCGTTTACATCACAAGTGTAGTAGTAAGTACCATCAGTAACAGGCTTCTTCAATTGTTTTGATTTGCCATCCCACATTATTGCTGGATCGTTGGTCTCAAAAATTAATATACCCCATCTATCATAAATTCTAAAATTAACATCCTTAATATGGCGGTTTTTAACAGGATGATAAATGTCGTTGATTTGATCAGCATTAAATGTCACAATGTTTGGTAATTCATATTCTGGGCAGTAATCAACACAATTTAAATCACTCAACGCACTTTCATTACCTGCACTATCAACTGCTGTAACCGACCAACAGCCAGCAATTGTAGCAATTGAATTTAGAGTGTAAGTAGTATCATTGCTTGTTAAAATAGAATCAATTCTTATTGGAGTGCTATCATTATTGGGGCTGTAATATATATAGTATTTTACAACATCATCCGTACAGCTATGGTTAGGATTATTCCATTTAATTGTACCTGAATTATCTTCACAATCTCCACCAATGGTTACAGTTAATTTACAAGGAGGTTCTTTATCTACAGGCGTTGCACAAGCTTTTTGACTCCAGTTGTAAAGTGGGTGATAGATGCTAAGATTATTATACTGACCTTTTGATCTTATTTTATAACAATAAGTGGCACCATTAACTAAATTGCTATCTGTATAATTAAGCAATGATGTACTATCAATTAATGTATAACCTGTATTACTAAAATTTTGTCGGTAGATATAATAAAGTTGATTTGTCCAAGGGGTTTGTACTTGCCATGAAAGAGCTACACGACGTGCGTTTGGTGTGGCAGTTAAAAATATTGTTGAGCCTACCTGAGTACTACCCATGAAAACACTGTTGGCGTAAAAATCAACTCGGTAAGTATTAGCAGTTGTTTCGGTGTTAATGTTTGTATGCGAAAATGTTGTATCACTTAATTGATTTAATAAGTAAAAATCACTTTTAATAACATTGGCAATTTGTGTAAACGGTGCTGATGCAAAACCAGAATGATGCATTAATCTAAATTCATATGGACCGGGATTAGCAATAGTATCTAGGTTACCAGCACTTATCATAGGTTTCATCCAACGAACAAAATTTTGACCCACTAAAGCATCTGTGGTATCAACGCTCGCGTTTAATAAAATTGGAATATCTGTTTTTAAATCTTTACAAACGTTAGTTGAAGCTAAACTTAAACTACCGTCTGCAAATTGTGCAACAACAATATAACTATAAGTTGTTCCTTGCGATAAACCAATGCCGTTGTTGTTATCCGTAAACGTAGTTGAGTTCACCCCAAAAGTAGAACCAATTAATGAGTAGCCTAAGTTACTCGGAAGTCCTGTTTCACAAGGCGATGGTATAAATGGTTTACAAGAATCTGCTCTGTAAATTAAGTATTTAAGCAAAATATTACCTGTAGTTTGTAAGCAAATTGGAGGTGGATTCCAATTTAAAATAATACTTGCTCCACTTTGATTGGCTGTGAGATTTTGTGGCGCTGGAGCAACTACTCGAATAAAAAATGATTCAAAATCAACCAAAGGAATATTTGAATTATTATCTTTTGCTTTTATGGTAATTAAGTAAGGTGTGTTTTTAACTTGTGAGCAATTTGGAGTCCAACTAAAAGGGCTACTAGCAATTGGTGCAGCATTAACTGTTCCAGGGAAAGTTGCGGCTGGTGTTATAGTAAAAGGCATGCCAGTTGCCGTAAGTGTTATTAAATCACCATCAACATCATTTGCTGTAACTGTAAAATTTAAATTTGTCCCAGCAACAACGCAAGTGTCGTTAATAGGAGTTATTGAGGGAGGATTGTTGTTGCAACCATTAACTGTTACTTGTAAATCGCGCAAGGTAGTTCCTACTTTTTTGTAAACACCATTAGCATCTTTACGCCATTCAGTAATTAGTATAGCAAAGTTAAATTCTCCTAATTGTGTAGGAACATTCCAAATTAAATCACCATAAACGGGGTCAATACTTACATTGGGTGGAATAAAATATTGTCCGGGAGATAAAGGAATAGCATCATCTCCTAGACAAGAAGTTAATGAATATGACAATGAATCACCATCTGGGTCACTTGCACCTGGATTATGAATAAATAAACGATTTAAACAAGCTTCATCGATAGGTGGGTTTAACAGTGTAGGAGAATTATTTAAGACTAAATTACCACCATTGTAAATTGTAATGGTAGTTGATAGTGAGAATGCTACATCAACAGATGAAGTAATATTATTAATTCCTTCATTTCGGTTCGGATCCGACATATAAACAATATAGGTTGTAGCACCCGGAAAAGTGTAAACAGCTTCATATATGTTTTCTTTAATACCTCCATTGCTAGCAGAAGCACTAATCAGAATTACACCATCCTTTGCACCATTGGCTGTACTAGAGCAAGTTCCAAACGGACCATTAACACGTGGGGCATCTAAACTATCTAAAACTGAAACCGAATTACTAATATAAATTGTTTGCGAACATCTATCAGCAGCTGTACTACTAGCTTTTGTATAGGTTGTTATTCTTAGTTTATAGGTATTTCCCGATATCCATGTATAAGTAATTTCACCACTACGATTATGTGTCGCAAAAGTTTTATTTGCACTTACAATAAGTACAACAAACAAAATATATGTCCAAAGCTTTTTAGTCATTAAAATCGGGAGGAATAAAGGTACGCAAAAATCCCGAATTTCTTAAATAATGCTAATGAAAAATACAAAGCACATCATAACCTAAAAAATACTTATATTTGACCTTCAAAAAACGTAAACATGAGCAATTCGCAAGATAACTTACCAATGCCAAAAGGCAATTACCTTTATTTTATTATAGGAATTGGGTTAGTTTTACTAGGCTATTTATTGATGATAGGTGGTGGAAGTGAAAATCCGAATGAGTTTAACGAAAACGAATTGTTTAGCACACGTCGTATTACAGTGGCTCCAATAGTTTGTATAATTGGTTTTGGAGTTATAATTTACGCTATTATGAAACGCCCAAAGCAAAATAAGGCCGAGTAAAATGTCAACTACACAAATAGAAGCTGGGCAAGCAAAACCTGCAATTCCGCCAAAAAGTAAGTTCAAAAAGTTTTTAGTCATTACAGTTATAGTTTTAATTGTAATTTGGTTTATCTATTACTTTATTTGTGGAATGGCTTATAGCGAAGGAACACGAAGCGGAGTTTTAACCAAAGTTTCTAAAAAAGGCTATATATTTAAAACATACGAGGGTGATATGAACCTAGGCGGTATAGCACAAGGCGATGGAACTTTAATGCCAAATAATATTTTCAAATTCTCTGTTACACAAGATTCTATCTATAATAAACTAGAGAGTTTACAAGGAAAGAAAGTAGTATTAACCTACAAGCAAGTAATCCACAACTTTTTTTGGCAAGGAGAAACGGATTATTTTATCTACGATGCTAAAGTAGTTCAATAAAATTATCTTCAAATGAGTTACTTACAAGCCTTTATCTTGGCGGTTATTGAAGGATTAACCGAATTTTTACCAGTTAGTAGCACAGGCCACATTATTATTGGTAGTTCCATTATGGGAATTGCATCCAATAAGTTTGTGAAACTATTTACTGTAGCCATCCAGTTTGGCGCTATACTGAGTGTTGTTGTGGTTTATTGGAAACTTTTCTTAAAAAAAATAGACTTTAAGTTTTATCTCAAATTAATATTAGCATTTATTCCTGCAGCGGTTTTTGCAGTGCTGCTTAAAAAGCATATCGACTCTGTAATGGATAATGTGTTGGTTGTTGCTATTGCTCTTTTGGTTGGTGGAATTGTTCTGCTTTTATTAGACAAATGGATTGAAAGAAATGATAAGATCGGAAGTAATGAAATGCCCTCTAATAAATCATCAGTCATTATAGGTTGTTTTCAAATTTTAGCTATGTTGTTTCCAGGAACATCACGTTCGGCAGCAACTATTATAGGAGGTTTAACACAAAAATTAACAAAAAAAGCTGCAGCAGAATTTTCATTTTTCTTGGCTGTACCAACTATGGCGGCGGCTACCCTAAAGGATTTAAAGGATTATATAGATGATAATGGAATGCCAAGCACAAATGAAATATCTTTATTGGCAATAGGAAATATAGTAGCTTTTATAGTTGCATTGCTTGCTATTAAAAGCTTTATAGGTGTTATCACAAAATATGGTTTTAAAGTTTTTGGATGGTACCGCATAATTCTTGGAACTGTTTTAATTATATTAATAGTTAGTGGTTACAATCTAAAAATGGTTTAGATCCTTGGAAAGTCCAGTTGAGCAATATTACCTTCGTTTACCGGAATTACAACGACATACTTTTCTTTATTTACGCGATTATATTTTATCCTTAAACAAGGAGGTAAATACTGCATTTAAATACAAACTACCATTTATTATGTATAAAGGAAAATGGGTTTGTTATTTCAATCACAATAAATCAGGCACGTACATTGGCTTTACACAAGCAGATAAAATGCCTAGTTTCCCTTATTTGCAAGCCGAAGGAAGATCTTTTATCAAAGTGTATTACTTAGATTGCGAAAGCGATTTGAAAATAAAAGAAATCGATAGGCTCTTGCAAGAGAGTTTCAAGGCAATTGATAAATCATTGCTTAAAACTAAAAAGACTAATAAGTAACTAAGATTATTTTCCTACGTACATTGTTTCCTTAACAGCCTTAACAACTCTTTCAACGTTTGGTAACCAAGCGTCAATTAAGGTTGGTGCATAAGGTAATGGAACATCCATAGTAGTAATGCGTTGAATAGGAGCATCTAAATAATCAAATGCTTTTTTCTGAACCATGTAAGTAATTTCAGTTGAAATACTTGCTAATGGCCATGCTTCCTCAACAATAACTAAACGATTTGTTTTCTTAACCGATTCAATAATTGTATCGTAATCAATTGGACGAACAGTTCTTAAATCAACAACTTCAGCATTAATGCCTTCTTTTGCTAACTCTTCTGCTGCTTTTAAAGTAACTTTAGTAATTTTTCCAAATGTTGCAAGTGTAACATCAGTTCCTGAGCGCTTAATATCCGCTACTCCTAAAGGAATGATGTATTCACCTTCAGGAATTTCTCCTTTATCGCCATACATTTGCTCACTTTCCATAAAAATAACAGTGTCATTATCACGAATAGCTGATTTTAAAAGGCCTTTAGCATCATAAGGTGTAGAAGGAACAACAACTTTTAAACCCGGGCAGTTTGCATACCAATTTTCAAAAGCTTGTGAGTGCTGAGCTCCTAACATACCAGCACTTGCGGTTGGTCCACGAAAAACCATCGGACAACCATATTGTCCACCACTCATACTTAGCATTTTAGCTGCCGAATTTATAATTTGATCAATTGCTACTAACGAAAAGTTAAATGTCATAAACTCAACAATAGGACGTAATCCATTCATTGAAGCACCAACACCAATACCTGCAAAACCAAGCTCAGCAATTGGAGTATCAATTACTCTTTTTGGACCAAATTCAGCAAGCATACCTTTACTTACTTTGTAAGCCCCATTGTATTCTGCAACTTCCTCACCCATTAAAAAAATACTTGGGTCACGACGCATTTCTTCACTCATTGCTTCGCGTAAGGCCTCTCTAAATTCAACTGTTTTCATTTAACTTATGTTGGGTTTAAAATTTATCAAATGTCGTACTTGAACTTGAAATACCTCGTTCAAATGCTGAGCAGCAAATATAACTAAAATTTTATTCTCGAATGTTTTTCAAAGGCTTTAATTACGCCGCACATAAGCTAAGCATTCTGCAAAATTTAGTAGGAATAAACCAAAACTAAATAACAAAATAACAAATTACATATCTGTTTGATTATCAAACAATAACATACCGTGTAAGGCTATTATTTTCTCATTTCTTTTACTATATTTGCAGCCACTAAAAAATTTATATATGAAGATATTAGTTGCAATAAGCAATGTGCCCGACACAACTACTAAGATTGCTTTTACAAATAACGATTCTGAATTCAACACAAGTGGAGTTCAATTTATTATAAATCCTTATGATGAGTGGTACGCTTTAGTTCGTGCCCTTGAGTTAAAGGAAGCAGGAAAGGCTACAACAGTAACTTTATTTCATGTTGGCTTGGCAGATAGTGAAGCAACTATTCGCAAAGGTTTGGCTTTAGGCGCAGATGATGCGGTTCGTGTTAATGCTGATGGTCCAGATGCATTTTTTGTGGCAGAACAAATAGCTAATTATGCTAAAGCAAACGACTATAGTTTAATACTTGTTGGTAAAGAAACAATTAATTACAACGGTTCTTCAGTAGGAGGAATGGTTGGTGGATTAATGGATTTACCTTATGTTTCATTAGCAACTAAATTAGATATTAATGGTAACGTTGCTAGTTTAGAACATGATATTGATGGTGGAGCTCAATTAGTTGATTGTGAATTACCAATGGTTGTTTCTTGTGCAAAAGGTATGGCAGAGCAACGTATTCCAAACATGCGCGGAATTATGGCGGCTCGTACTAAGCCAATTACTGTTGTTGAGGCAAATGCTTCTGAAAAATTAACTTCAATAAAATCTTATACTTTATCAAAAGGAAGAACTGAAGTTAAAATGATTGATCCAGAAAACATGGATGAGTTAGTAAGATTATTGCACCAAGAAGCTAAAGTAATCTAAGCACGTAATTATAAATTTAGAATTGAAAAGATATGTCAGTATTAGTTTATACAGAAATAAATAAAGGAAAAGTTAAAAAAGCATCATTAGAATGCGTTAACTACGGAGCAAAAATTGCTGAATTATTGGGAACTAGCGTAGCAGCTTTGGTTGTTAATGCAGATGCAGCTCAATTAGAAGAAATTGGTAAAGCAGGAGCGAAGAAAATATTATCAGTTAAAAATGATAAAATCGGAAATGATAGTATTTATATTTCTGCAGCAATGGAACAAGCTGTTAAAGCTGAGTCGGCAAACGTAGTAATTTTTGCTTTTGATGTGGCTGGTAAAGCTGTTGCGCCAAGATTATCTGCTAAATTAAAAGCAGGTTTAGTAGCAGGAGCAATTGATTATCCAACCGTAAATGGCGCTTCGTTAGAAGTAAGAAAAAATGTTTTCTCTGGAAAAGCAAGTGCTGTTTATTCAATTGATTCAACCATTAAAGTAATTTCATTATTACCAAATAGTTTCCCTATAACTTTAGGTTCAAACGCAGCAGCAGTTTCTGATTTTAATGTTGATTTAAGCGGAGTTAATTCTAAAATTGTTGTTAAACAAGTTAATGCTACAAACTCGGGTGGTATGATTCCTTTGCCAGAAGCGGAATTAGTTGTATCAGCTGGTCGTGGAATGAAAGGTCCTGAAAATTGGGCGGTAGTTGAAGAATTAGCAAAAGAATTAGGAGCAACAACAGCATGTTCTCGTCCTGTAGCAGATATGCACTGGCGTCCACACCACGAACACGTTGGTCAAACAGGTGTTGCAATTCGTCCTAACTTATATATTGCAATTGGTATTTCAGGTGCAATTCAGCATTTAGCTGGTGTTAACGGAAGTAAAACAATAGTTGTTATTAATACTGATAAAGAAGCTCCTTTCTTTAAATCAGCTGATTATGGTGTTTTAGGTGATGCGTTTACAGTTTTACCAAAATTGGTTGAAGCAGTAAAAAAATTCAAAGCAAATAATAATTAATCAAATCGGATAATCTAGATTTTGTAATTTAGTGCTAGGCAAATGAAAAAAGTAAAATTAGATATTGTTGGTTTAAGCTACAGTCAAACACAAACTGGAGCTTACGCTTTAGTGCTAGGTGAAAATGGTGGAAAGCGTAGATTACCTATTATTATTGGTGGTTTCGAGGCTCAGGCAATCGCTATTGAGTTAGAGAAAATGACGCCAAGCCGACCATTAACACACGATTTGTTTAAAACTTTTTCTGAAACCTTTGATATTAATGTATCAGAAGTATTGATTTATAATTTAGTAGAAGGAATTTTTTATGCAAAGTTGATTTGCAATGATGGAACTCGCGAAGTTGAAATTGATGCAAGAACAAGTGATGCAATAGCCTTAGCCGTTCGGTTTAATTGTCCAATATTTACATTTGAGTTTATTCTTGCAACAGCAGGTATTGTGTTAGATGAGGATGCTGCGAACTTACCACCTGTTAGTGATGATGAGGGAGAAGGAAGTTCACAAGATTTAAATTTGGAATTAGAGTTAGGCACAGCAGGAGAAGGGGAGTTTAAAAGCAAATCTACTGAGGAATTAAAAGCGATGCTTCAAACAGCTTTGGAAGATGAACAATACGAAGCTGCCTCTAAAATTCGTGACGAATTAAATCACCGCAAACAAAGTTAATTTTGCCGTATTCACATTTACAAAATGTTTTAAATGATGGCATTGCAGAATTTCAGCAATCCAATCAAAAATATCCTATTCAGTTATATCAACCGATTAGCTACATTCTTGCGCTTGGAGGTAAAAGATTGCGCCCATTGCTTACTTTAATTAGTTCTGATTTATATAACGTTAAGCCCGAAGAATCAAAGCACGCAGCCCTTGCGGTTGAACTGTTTCATAATTTTTCGTTAATCCATGATGATATTATGGATAAGGCTCCATTACGTCGTGGCGAGCAAACTGTTCATGAAAAATGGAATACAAACATTGCTATATTGAGTGGAGATGCGATGCTAGTAAAGGCTTATGAGCAATTAGCTTTTTATCAAAACGACTTGCAGCAACTGTTAACTTTGTTTAATAGAACAGCTGTTGAGGTTTGTGAAGGTCAGCAATACGATATGAATTTTGAAACACAAAGTCATGTAAGTATTGATGAGTATCTAAATATGATTCGCTTAAAAACAGCCGTTTTATTGGGTTGTAGTTTGCAAATAGGTTCAATTATAGCTAAAGCAAGCGAAGAAGATCAAGGGCATTTGTATGAGTTTGGAGTAGAGATTGGTTTAGCATTTCAAATTAAAGACGATTTGCTAGATGTATTTGGAAATCCTGAAAAATTTGGCAAACTATTAGGTGGAGATATCATCTCAAACAAAAAAACCTTTTTATATCTGACCGCACTTGAGAATGCCAATGAAGAACAAAAGAGTAAATTAAATGTACTTTTTGAAACACGTGTTTTTATTGCAGAACAAAAGGTAAAAGCGGTTATAGAAATATATAATGAGTTAAACATTAAATCACTTGTGCAAACTCAAATTGATATTCACTTTGAAAACGCTTTACAACATTTACATAAAGTAAACTGTGATGCAACTAAAAAGAAAAATTTACTTGCTTTTGCAAATGCTTTAATGGAGCGAGAAAGCTAGTTACACCATTTCAAGGTATTTCTTTAGATTCTCTATAAGGCTTGAAATACTTGGTGTTTCATCTTCAATAAAAATATCGTGGCTATCGTAATTTTCGTTTAAAGCCAAGCCACATTTGCATATAGCTGCTGATTTCACAGCAATGTGTCTTAAAGGAATTAATGATTTTATGTTTAAATCAATAAGCAAATCTTTTTTATCTTCTATAAACGTTTTTATATAAGGACTTGCTGGCTCATTCATACCTTTTAGTTCTTTTGCTGTGAAAAAGTCGAATTCTGTTTTAGGATAATTTAAATGTGTGGGCAATATTTTAACATTAAAAAAACCAATAGCTCTTACATTTTTATTTTGGGATTTTAGTTCAGCAACAAATTTTTTCACAAGCTCAAAATCATTCGAATCAGTAGCATCGAAAATAACACCAATTGTTATAGCACTTTTTAAATTAACAAAAGTCTTGGTACGCTTAGCGTTTAGCTTTGCTAATTTATTTAAGTTATATGTTGCTATTTTATCTTTAATTGCTTTCATATCAATTTAAACTTGTTGTGGCTCTTTTAATTCTCCTTCCCACTTAGCTACAACAGCTGATGCAACGGCATTCCCAACAACATTGGTTGCTGAACGACCCATGTCTAACAATTGATCAACAGCAAAAAGTAAGATTAAACCTTCACCTGGAATTTTAAAGGTTGCCAATGTTCCTGCAATTACAACCAAAGATGCCCGCGGAACTCCAGCAATTCCTTTACTAGTTAAAAGTAGTATCAACATCATGGTTATTTGTTGCCCTGCACTTAAATCAATCCCATATGCTTGCGCAATAAATACACTTGCAAATGTCATATACATGATGGAGCCATCAAGGTTAAAAGAATAACCAAGAGGCAAAACAAAGCTAACTACACGATTGCTTACACCAAATTTTTCGAGTTGAATAATAGTTTTAGGCATGGCTGCTTCGGAGCTTGCTGTGCTGAATGCCAGTATAGCGGGTTCTTTAATAAAACCTAATAAACTAAAAAACTTTATGCCAAACAATCGACTTATTCCATTTAATATTCCAAAAACAAAAAGTAGTAAACCAAAATAAAAACATGCAATTAGAATAGCATAACCTTTTAAAATGCCAATGCCTTGCATACTTATTACTGCTGCAAGAGCTCCAAAAACTCCCACTGGAGCAAATGACATTACATAACCAGTTACTTTAAACATTACCTCGCTTAACGATTCCATTAGCTCAATTATTCGTTTGCCTTTAGAGCCAACAGCAGCTAAAGCAATACCAAAGAATAAACTAAACACAACAATTGGTAAAATTTCATTTTTAGCCATGGCGCCAATTACACTTTCGGGAATTACGTGTGATATAAAACTCTTAACGGTGAGTTCAGTTGATTCAACTCCAGTTTTTGCGCCAGCCTCTGGCAGTTCTAGCGGCATTCTTTTACCAGGTTCAAATACATTTACTAACACTAAACCCAAGGCAAGGGCAATTAAGGTGGCTGAGGTAAAATACACCATTGTTTTTATTCCAATTCTACCTACAGTTTTAAAATCACCCACTTTTGCCACCCCTAAAACTAATACAGCAAATACTAAAGGTGCAATAATCATTTTTATTAAACGCAGGAAAATATCACTTAAAATTGAAAAGTATGAAGCTGTTTTTTCTTTGTATTTTTTAACTTCTTTATCTACTGTTTTTTCAAAAGCTTTTAAATCGGTGTTTTTAATTGTTTTAACTTTTTCAAGTTGTTCGGTTTTATAACTTGCCAAGTAAGCACTTTGAAAATAGTTTACAATTGAACCAACAAGCAATGCTAAAACCATTGAAATAGTAATATATAATAGAAGTTTACTTTTCATAAAATTAGATTTTGCTTGTTTTGTTACGTAGATAATGGTCGGCTAAAACCAATGCGGTCATAGCTTCAACAATTACTGTAGCTCTTGGTACAACGCAGGTATCATGTCGTCCAGAAGCTTTCATTTCAATATTTTCAAAGTTCGAATTAATCGTTTTTTGATTTTGAAGAATAGTGGCTACCGGTTTAAAAGCAACATTAAAATAAATATCTTCTCCATTGCTTATTCCACCTTGCACTCCTCCGCTATTGTTTGTCTTTGTATGTATTGATTCAGAATCGTTATAAAAACTATCATTTAGTTCAGAGCCCTTTTTTGTTGTAGAAGAAAAGCCACTGCCAATTTCAAACCCTTTTACTGCATTAATACTTAACATTGCCTTTGCTAAATCAGCATTAAGTTTGTCAAAGACAGGTTCACCTAAACCAACAGGACATTTGTTTGCAACGCAAGTTATAATACCACCTAAAGTGTCACCAATTTTTTTGTTTTCCTCGATGCTCTCTATCATTTGATTTGCAACACTTTCATCAGGGCAACGAACAATTGTATTTTCGATGCGAGTCAAATCAAGTTCTTTATAATTTTTTGATGTTTTGATATCGCCTATTGCACTCACATATGCCTTAATTTCAACACCTATTGTTTTCAAAAGTTGTTTTGCAATAGCGCCAGCAACAACTCGGCAAGCTGTTTCACGAGCCGAAGACCTTCCACCACCTCTATGATCTCTTATTCCGTACTTTTGTTGGTAAGTGTAATCTGCATGACTTGGACGGAAAACATCTTTTAAATGATTATAGTCTTTGCTTTCTTGATTTTTATTTCTGATAATAAAACCAATAGAAGTTCCTGTTGTTGTTCCTTCAAAAACACCAGATAAAAACTCTACCACATCATCCTCTTTGCGAGGTGTTGCAACAGCAGATTGACCAGGTTTTCTTTTATCAAGTTCGGCTTGAATAAATTCAAAATCGAGTTTAATTCCTGCAGGGCAACCGTCTATAACGCCACCTAGCGCAATGCCATGACTTTCGCCAAAGCTTGTTAGTGTAAATAATTTTCCAAAAGAATTACCTGCCATATCTTACAAATATAATAATTATTCAGGTTAAATGCAGCGGTAGCAGAAATCACAAATTAAATGAGTACGACAATAAAAGAGTTTAAAATGAAGACTATTATTTTTTAGTATTTTGTGTTTTTAAAAACAATTCAACCTGATCTAGTATTTGTTTAGCTTGCTCGTTAGAAGGGAACTTTTTAATGATTTTCTTCAGTAAGTTTTGCGATTGGTTTAACTGATTTGTTGCATTGTAAAACCCAACTTTATTGAGTAGTAATTTTTCATTATCAGGGTCGTAAGATAAGCCTTTATTAAATAGCTCTTCAGCCTCTTTCATTTTCCCTTGGCTAAGTTTTAAAAATCCGTATTGACTATAAGTTAAAACATGTTTAGGGTTTTCTTGTAAAGTTAATTGGTAGTATTTTTCAGCATTAATCAAATCACCATTCACCGCATAAGCTGTTGCTAATTTTTCTGAAAAATCGGGGAAATAAGGAGCTAAGGCACAAGCTTGCTGAAAAAACAAAATAGCATTGCTTTTAACACCAAGTTTAGAGAAGGCTTCACCAACTCTATAGCAAGTCCAAGCGTTTTGATTATCAAAGGTTTTTTTATTTAAATGTTTCTTAAACAAATCTGTATTTCCGTTTTCTTGAATAAGTTTTCCAATTTTTTCGTAATCATCTTTTAAATAGAAATAGTTTACTTTTAATTCTAAAAAATGTAAATCCGTATTTAATTTTAAGCTTAATATTTTGTTAGCTTCATTTAAGAATTTATCATTTCGTTCAAATTTTTCGTATTGTTGAAGATATGCTTTGGCCAGAGTATAGTCATCAGGTTTTTCTTCATTAACACTTTTCAAAGCAACGAATTCCTTAATCTTTTCCACTTGCTTTTTATTCAAGGGCTTACGAATGTAATGGTCGTGCACGGTTACATGTGGTATATCTGATGAGCCTGAAGACGGCATGTGACAACTAACACAATTTAAGCTTTGCTCAGGTGCATGTCCTTGTTTTGCGTTTTTTGCTGCTAAATAATTTTTATCGGTACAGTTTAGTTTAGAATTTCCGTTGGGGCTATGACAGTTTTTACATGCATTATTAAAGACCTCAGTATTTGTTTCTCTCACACTTACATGAGGGTTATGGCATGTAACGCAGGTTAAGGCTTCTTTGTAAGGGCGAAGTTTATTGTCTTTGTTTTCGGATTTAAATGATTTAATAAAGCACTGACTTTGTTTTAATCTATCGGCATGAGAGGCCATAATAAAATTTTCATCGTCGTTTTTATAACGAGGAAGGAAAACTGAAACGTAGTCGCTTAGTTTCATGCCTGGTTTAAAATCATAAAAGGATTTACCCTCTTTTAAAACTGCGTTTCCTTGTAAATGACAACGCATACAAACATCAAACTGTTTATCAATTGGCAATTTACCCGGGTTAACAATGCTGTAATCAATATATTTTGATGTATCTATTTTTTCTCCTGTACTACGTTGTGCAACATGTATACTTCCGGGACCATGGCAACGCTCGCAATTGATTCCTTCTGGAATTTTTTCAAATTTATTATCACTTCCCAATACAAAATCAGGGTAAGAATTATGGCAGCTCATGCACTCTAAATCTATTTTACGCGAAAACCTTGAATTGAAACCGTTTTCAAAGCCTGGTGGTAAATCCCATTTTTGTTTTTGTGTATAAAAAGTCATAGGCATTTGATTAATATGCCCATTAATCATTTGCATGTGCGAGTTAGTATGTTGTCCGGAACCAACAATAAAATCAACCTTTTCAATTCGTTTGTAAACAGTGTCTTTCCCTTCTAATCGAAATTCTTTGAAGTAGAGTGAATCGTTTTTAAAGAAGGCTGTATAATAAAAATCTTTGTCTTTATCGTAAAATGCAGAAGTATGAAAATTACCAGAAGACTTAGTTTTACTAGCTAAATCAAAGGATTTACCCATCCCTGTTTTAATAAATGAATTGTAAATTTCTTGATGACATTGCTTGCAAGTTTCAATACCAACGTATTTAGCAGAATCATGATGATTCATGTAAATAAAAAAATCTTCAACCTTCTCTGTTTTCGGCTTTTCTCCGCACGAAACCAAATTAACAGTTAATAAACTTGCTATTACAACAAAGATGAATATGAAATAATTGAAGCGCAAAATGAGTATTTACCTATGCTTTTGGTAAAGATACTAAAAATGCTGTTGCCGAAAATTATTGTTTAATTACCTTAAACTTGGTACTAGAACCACCGTTATCTATTAATTCAACAAAATAGATTCCGCTATTTAAAACATTTAAATCCAGTTTGTTTTGTACAGGTAATGAGTAAACTAACTCACCAATATTGTTCCAAATTCTTACTTGCCCAAAATTTAGGGAGCCTCCTAAATTCATAATGTGTAAAGTGTTTGAAAATGGATTTGGCCCTATTATCAATGGTTTTATGGTTATGGATTGTAGATTAGCATTAAAATTAACAAACACATTTTCAAACAAACTATCACGTGTATTAAATTCACCAGGAGTGCTGGCAACTGGCCAGATAACAACCGTGTTTATACCAGTTCGGAAGAAACTAGGGTCAATATTAATGTTAAAAGTCGTATAAACTGTGTCAAAAGCCGGCGAAACAAAAACAGTAGCTGTATCAGTTGTTATTAAAA
This sequence comes from uncultured Flavobacteriaceae bacterium, assembly GCA_964603125.1. Taxonomy (GTDB): domain Bacteria; phylum Bacteroidota; class Bacteroidia; order B-17B0; family Aurantibacillaceae; genus CAZRUA01. The sequence goes on from CAZRUA010000001.1 coordinate 48,471, forward strand.
TATTACCTGTTTGTGAACTATCAACACCAGTTGTAATAGGAATTTGTGAGCTTAGTGTATTGCCAGGATCTTGAATAACTAGTCGAATATTAGCAGGTTGTGAGCTCGACATTAAAACAGTATCGTTTAATGCGCCAAAAAAGCTGCCCGCTTCAATTCCCACTAAGGGCGTTTGCGCCTTTGAAATATTGGGTAAAATGAGAATAAAGCATATCAATGGTAAGAAACGCTTTATCAGTTTCGTTTTATATAAAAATGTTTTCATAGTCACAATTTTTAGTTGTTTGCAAAACAACGATTTGTTATGTAAAAATAAGTAATTTATTAACGCAAGGCGAATAAAAAATTTTGTATCTTACGTGTTCAAAATCGAGTAAAATGAATATTCTACCAGAAATCATAAAATCATTAAGTAAAGAAGAGGCAAGAGCATTTAAGCTTTTTGCTAATAGAACCAATGCTGGGGATGAAAGAATGGATATTGCTTTATTTGATTTTTATAAAAAGAATTATCCCGAATTGGATGATGATGATGCTTTTAAATTACTTTACACCACTGGAGATAAAAACGCCTATTATCGTTTAAAAAACAGGCTAACTCAAGATATAGGGGCAAGCTTACTCCTATTGAATATTTATGAAAACGAAATACATTTTGTATTAAATCATTATTTATTGGCAAAAATTTTTGTCGCTAAAAACAAGTGGCAAATTGCCCTTCATTTGCTTACTAAGGCAGAGAGAAAGGCCTTAGATATTGAGAACAATGAATTGCTTGATTTAGTATATAGCGAATTTATAAAGCTTTCGCATGAAGTTTTAGAGATTAATCCGGAAGATTACATAAATAAGAGAAAGGCTAACCGAACTCAATTACAAACTATACAAGAAATTGATGATGTTCTTGCCGCAGTAATATACAGGGTTAGGGTATCGCAGAATTTCTCGAAGGGAAACACAAAAATTAATGATTTATTAAGTAAAACGGTTGCAACGTTTAGTAAAAGCAAGGCAGTGAAGGAAAGTCCGCAGTTGCGTTTTAAAATATATCATGCTGTTAGTAGAATTTTGTTGCAAGAACAAAACTATGTGGAGCTTGAAACCTATTTACTGAAAACGTTTGCTGAGTTTAGTAAGGAGAATTTGTTTAATAAAAACAATCATGATACTAAGCTGCAAATGTTGACTTATATTTCAAACGCTTTATTTAAGAATAGTAAGAGCGATTTGTCGCTAAATTATGTGCAGCGATTAAAACAAGGAATGGAAGAATTCAACGGCGTTCTACACGATAAATACTTGTTTTTTTATTACAACATTATAGTAAACAATTATGCTAAAAGCAATGTTGAAAAGGCAATTGATGTTTTAAACGAAGCTAAGGAGCAAACCGTAATTAAGAATCACCCAGTGTATATAGGTTTTGTGTATTTAAATTTATCAATATCTTACTTTGGTATTAAGGACTATAAGCAATCCTTAAAAAGTTTGGTTAAGTTTTATTTATTGGATAGTTTTAAAACATTGGATGTTGGCTTCCGTTTAAAAGTTGCGCTAGCTGAAATTATTATTCGTTATGAATTAGGTGATGTAGATTTTATTGAAGAACGCATAAAACAAATTAATAAGGAGTTTAAAGTGGAACTAAAACAAAGCCAGTTTTCAAACGAAAAGAGTGTTTTAGAGATAACAAATGATTTGTGCGAGCAACCTAACTTAAAATCAAACAAGGCATTAGCTAATAAAGTAAAACAGTTTTTAGCTAACCACAAGGATATAAGCGAAGGAGAAACAGAAATTATTAATTATGGTTTGTGGTTGAAGGAGAAGGTGTAATAAAAAAGCCGCTTAAATTAATTCAAGCGGCTTTTTTATTATAAATATTACAACTATCGTTTCACAACTTTAATGTTTTGAATTTTGTCATTCAAGCGCAAACGTAAAATATAAGTTCCGTTAGCTAAATTACTTGTGTTAAACAATTGTTCTTGTTTGCCAGCAAATTGTTTGCCGTTAAATAACACTTGTTCTTTACCTAATACATCAATTAAGGTAACTGTTACATCACTTTCCTCAGTAACATTATATCTTATGTTTAATGTATTTGTAAAAGGATTTGGGAAGGCATTTGAAATTAATGCACTTAATGAGTTGTCCTTAATTCCTATGGTTGACGAAGTTGTATCCACTAAAATACCATCACTTGTAATTACAGAACTAAATAAACCAGCGCCATTTTCAGCCATTACACTAAAGTAATACATTTGGCCATGTTGCAAATTTAAACCGCTTACGTAGGTTCCTGTTCCTGCCCAGTTACTTGTAAATGGTAAAACATTTGTTGCGCCAGGTGTTGTTCCAATTGCTACCCAATATCGTGTAACATTACTGTTAGGGTCACTAGAAGGACTCCAGTTTGCGCTTAATGAGGTTGTAGTATCTGTTAAATCTAAATCTGCTGCAGCGCCATCATTAATTGTAGCTATCGATGTTGGAGGAGTCCAATCGATATTTAAATCGTATGCATCAATGGTAGATAAATTCCCAACACTGTCAGCACAAATAGATTTTATTTTTGCAGCAAAGGTTTGGTCGTTAGGATTTTGATATCGAATATCATTTGTTGATGCAGGCCCAACAGTTATAGCAGCACTTGTAGATGTGCGAGAGCGATAAATTTTTAGTTCATTTACATCCATGGTTGCATTTCCTGTTCTAAATGAAATGTGCGTACCACTTGCTATTGGCGTTGGATCGGTATAAGTACCTATCATGATATTGTCTTTATAAACAGTTATTTTACCTGTGATTCTATCATAAATTACTTTAAAATCATAGTACTGATTTGCAACTATTGTTACCGGTACGTCTAGAACAGGCGAACCAAAGCTGTTATTGGTACATTCATAAATTTGGAGTTTTTGATTATCTAATCTAAACCAAACAAAATAACCATTACCACGATTGGTACTATCAGGAGCATCGCTAAAAAAGTGGAAACCTGCACGGCGATTAGTGCCTGAGCCACCCAATTTAGCCACAAAATGATAAAGGTATCGATTACTTAAGTTTTGAGTTAAAGGAGCATAAATGTTGGTGTTACTCGAAACCTCGTCGCTTTGGTTTAGCCCGTTTGAAATAATACTCCATGTTCCAACTTTTTGAGTCCAATCGCTATGAATAGCGTTATCAAAATTATCTGCAAAAAAACCTCTTGTATTATTTGCTCTCCACTCTGTGCCATCAAAATCAATTACTTGGTAATAGCTTTTTTCTAATCCACTTCCACCAACATTATCAGCATCATTGAAATTAGCTGTAAAATTAGCTGTTTCCCAAGCATTTGTGTTTGTTATTAAAGTTGTTGGCGCTACAACGTCGCCAATTGGTTGTGGTGTAGCGTTGCTTGTATAAGTAGCAACAAATCCTGGAGCTGTAGTAGCGCAATCACTTCTAAAATCTAATAGTAAACTGCCACCCGTTGAAGTAATTGTGCTTGGTAAAGTATTTCCTGTATATCTTCCAATTTGTGTTGAGCTGGTTGTTGCTCCATCATAAATAAATAGGTAATCCCAGTTTAACTCTAAATCAAATTGCGTAAAGTTTAATGTAATTGTTGTTGCTCCAGCAGGCTGAATTAAAATAACAGTTCTTTGGTCATCTGCGTAGTTTGCTCCAGCTCCACCAGCATCCGTAACGGTTCCATTAGCTGTTGATACAGTTGTTATGGTTGGCGCGTCGTTAATGTAATTATAAAACTTGTACCAGTTCCAATATGGTCCTGGGTCGTTATGACTTTGGTTTGGAAAATGCTGATGACCTTTAATTCTAACACAACTTCCTAAAGTACACAAGCCATTACATGATGGTCCGTTGTATGTTCTTAATGGGTCAATACCATAACCACTGTTACAAATATCTTTACACAAAGCTCCCGACGAACTTAACATAGCGGTTGTATACCAAGTTGCAACATTGTTATAACCTTCATGCTCAATACCAATGCAATATGGGTTTTCAGAACCTACATGCCAAGCTTTACCCGATTCTAAAACCATTTGTGTTATTTGACCATCACTACTTCTCACTACGTAATGAGCAGATACACTTGCAGCACAATTTTGAAACCATGAAATACATCCTGCATAAGAACCTTCAACATCATGTATTGTAACAGCTGAAACCGCTGTTCCTGCTCGTGAACTTTGATTACATGAAGCTGCTGGATTCCATAAGGCAGGCGCATAATCAGCTGATTGAACTGAGTTAAAAGAGTTTGTTTTAAATGAATTGCCTTGTAGGTTTTTTACATTGTTGTTTGTTATAACAACATTGGGTGAAGAAAGAATCTTAAAGTTTTCAGCACCGAAAATAGTTTCTAAATTTAATTTATGGTCAGGAAATCCATATGAATCTTGATGTTGACCATCATTCATAAACCAATAAATTTGGTATAGGTAGGCGTTTAAAGCAAAGTTTGTTTGTAAATCATTATCGGGTAGTTCGCATAATGCAATTAGAACAGGTATTTGCGCATCGGCTTTTGTTCCCGTGTTTAGTTGTGTTTGAAGAATAGAAAAGGCTTTTGCATAAGCTAAAATGTTTTTAGCTGGAGAAGATTTTATTTCATCAACACTATAGCCAGATAATTGAGAAACAGTGATTAAATTATTTCGGAAATAGTTTTTTCCATCTTCGGTTAGGCCCATCACCCCATAAACATCAGGCAAGCCAACACAAGAGTGTTCGTTGTCATCAACAATATGATTAAAACGAGTTTGACCATAAGAAACAGCCTCAAGCATACCACGCGGAATAGTTGGATATTGAGCATAAGCTTGGTTAAACAAATTTTGATAAGGATTGCTAACGATTTCTGAAGCAAAGCTCTTAAAAGCTGAAAGAATAATAAAAGTAAGGAGTAATAGTTTTTTCATAAAAGGCTAATGAATTAAAAATGAAGTAGCTAATATATAAAATTCCGCGAATTAAAACCTAGTGTTTTAGGTTAAAATCGACGAGATTTATTGTATTTTTGCCTCCATAAAAAATAGGATATGATTACAGCCGAAATGCCGGTTAAATACGACCGCAGAAAACTTACTGATGAAACATTATTAATGCTTTATAAAAACATTTTAAAGCCTCGTATGATTGAGGAAAAAATGTTGCTTTTATTGCGCCAAGGACGTATTGCAAAATGGTTTAGTGGTATAGGGCAAGAGGCTATTTCGGTTGGTGTTGCTTCGGCTTTGCATAACGACGAGTATATTTTACCAATGCATAGAAATTTGGGCGTATTTACAACACGTCAAATTCCTTTGAATCGCTTGTTTTCGCAGTTTCAAGGTAAGCCAGGCGGTTTTACTAAGGGCCGTGATAGAAGTTTCCATTTCGGAACACAAGAGTATAAAATAATCGGTATGATTTCTCATTTAGGGCCTCAAATGGGTGTTGCCGATGGGATAGCATTAGCAAATAAAATAAAAGAAGATAAAAAAGTTACGGTTGTTTTTAGCGGTGATGGTGGAGCAAGTGAGGGTGATTTTCATGAAAGTATCAATACTGCTGCAGTTTGGGATTTACCAGTAATTTTTGTTGTTGAAAATAATGGTTATGGTTTATCAACGCCAAGTAACGAACAGTTTAGATGTAAGCAATTTATTGATAAGGCTATTGGGTATGGAATTGAAGGTGTTCAAGTAGATGGAAATAACGTTTTAAAGGTTTATGAAACAGTTAAAAAACTTGCCGAAGACATTAGAAATAATCCTCGTCCTATTTTATTAGAGTGTATTACTTTTAGAATGCGCGGGCATGAAGAAGCTTCGGGCACTAAATATGTTCCAAAGGAATTATTCGATATTTGGGGAAGAAAAGACCCTGTGAATAATTTAGAAAAGTTTTTAATCGACGAAGGGGTTTTAACCGAAGAGATGATTGAGAAATTGCGTGCTGAGATTAAGCATGAAATTGAACAAGGTTTGGAAGTAGCATTTGCAGAAACAATTCCAACACCAAATACACAGGTTGAATTAAATGATATGTACGCTCCTTTTGTACCAAGTGCAGCAAACGTATCGGGGCCAACAACTAATAAGCGTTTGATAGATGCCATTTCGGATGGTATGCGTTTGGCTATGAAGAAACATAGCAATTTAGTTTTGATGGGTCAGGATATTGCTGAGTACGGAGGTGTTTTTAAAATTACTGAAGGTTTTGTTGAAGAATTTGGAAAAGCTCGTGTGCGAAATACACCATTGTGCGAATCAGCAATTTTAGGTGCGGGCTTTGGTCTTTCTATTAACGGACACAAGGCAATGGTTGAAATGCAGTTTGCAGATTTCGTTTCGGAAGGAATGACACAAATAGTAAACAATCTAGCTAAATCCCACTATCGTTGGGGCCAAAATGCCGATGTTGTTGTGCGTATGCCTACAGGGGCTCAGGTAGCTGCCGGTCCTTTCCATTCGCAAAGTAACGAGGCTTGGTTTTTTCACACACCAGGTTTAAAAATTGCTTATCCTGCTTTCCCTTACGATGCTAAAGGATTGTTACTTACAGCATTTGAAGATCCAAATCCAGTAATTTTCTTTGAGCATAAGGCGCTTTATCGCAGCTCTTCTCAAGATATTCCAGATGATTATTATACCATTCCTTTTGGAAAAGCAAGTTTAATTAAAGAAGGAAATGCTGTAAGTATTGTAACTTATGGTTTAGGGGTGCATTGGGCTTTAGAAATATTGAACGAAAACCCAAGTATAAGCGCCGATTTAATTGACTTACGTACGCTTTGTCCTTTAGATAAGGAAACAATAATAGCTTCAGTTAAAAAAACAGGTAAGGCTTTTGTTATGCACGAAGATGTATTAACAGGAGGAATAGGTGGTGAAATTGCTGCTATGATTGCTGAAGAATGTTTTGAATACCTTGATGCACCTGTAATGCGCGAAGGAGCAATTGACACGCCGGTGCCAATGAACGCTGATTTAGAAACAAACTTTTTACCGAAAAATAGATTTAAAGAAAAATTAATGAAGTTATTAGGATACTAATAATTACCATTGTTTCATAATAGAATCGTTTTTAAAAAGAGTAGTATCTTTTAATTTATTTGTTGGCGAAGGCCACCATATCCCTTGTTTTTTGCCATTACCATCAACAATGTTTATTGTATCTTGAGGATGATTGATAGGTAATTCAAATGACTTAATAGAAGTTGTATTTTTTGAATTATTATTGCACGAAAATGCAATTACAACAACAAGTAAAGTAACTAGTGTTTTCATTTTAAGACGTTTTAGTTTTACTAAAGTAGTAATTACTAAACACAATTAAGAATGATTAGTGATTAAGCCATTCAGCTGGATTAAGTGTATTTGTGCCTTTCCACACTTGAAAACCTAGAACAGTAGCGTCTTCGTCTTCATCAAACATAATGGTTCCAATACTTTGCTTAACAGTAATTTTATCTCCTGTCTTCACGCTTACTTCGGATAGGTTATTATAAACTGTTAAAAATTCGCCATGACGTATGATGACAACTTTACCCGAACCAGGCACACTAGTAACCCCTGTAACAACTCCTTCAAAAACTGCTCTTGCTGCACTTCCTTTTCCTGTTGCAATATCAACGCCGTAGTTATAAGTTTCAAAGTTGGCTATACGAGCGTGTAATTGAGTTCCAAATCCTTTTACTATTGTACCTTTTGCAACAGGCCAAGGTAATTTACCTTTGTTTACGGCAAAGTCATCACCCAAAGTTCCTTCCGAATCTGTGTAATCAGGAACAAAGTTTTTTGGCTCTTTTTTTGGCTCAGGTTCTTTTGGGGTTGGAATTCCTTTGGCTTGATTTTTTTTAGCTAATGCTTCCTTTTCTTTTTTTAATTTTTCTTTTTCGGCTTTCGCTTTTTTCTCAGCTTCTATCTTTGCTTGAGCTTTTGCCATTTCATCAGCAATGATTTTTTTAATGCTAGCCTGTAATGCTTCAGCATCTTTTTTCTTTTTTTCAAGCTCTTCTTTAAGCTGTTTTTCTTTGTCTTGGAGTTTCATCAAAACAGTTTCGTGCTCTGATTTTTCCTTGATTAAAACAAGTTTTTCTTGTTCTTCTGAGGTTAATAATTGTTTCTTTTCGTTTTTCGAATCTTCAAGTTCAACTATTTTGGTATTAATTTCGGTTTGTGTTTTTGTTATACTACTAGCTTGTTGTTTGCGGTAAGTATTAAATGTTTCGTAGTATTTAATGCGTTGGTAAGCTTGGTTAAAATCAGTAGAAGCAAAAATAAACATCAGTTTACTGTAAGAGTCTCTGTTACGGTAAGCATAATAAACTGTTTTAGCGTAGTCTTTTTTTAGTTTTGCTAAACTAGCTTTAAGCGATTCAACCTGTTTTTGATTGGTATTGATTTGGTGATTAATACTCGCAATTTCGGAACTAATATTGCCTATTAATTGTTGGCGAACTTCAATTTTTTTCTGTGAAAGAGCTATATTGGTAATGGTTCCGCGTTTTTCAATTTTGGTTTTATTCACCATGCTTTCAATCGCATTAATTTCCGATTTAAGCTTTTTACTTTGTTTTTCTAAGTCTTTGGTTTTGTTTTTTTGTGCAGATAATGAAGAAAAAATTAAAATAAAACTAAAAACGCTAATTAGGTTTCTTCTTAATTTCAATAGGGTCATAGCCTTTTGGAATTTTAAAAGGGAATTCGGTTTTTTCATTGATATTAATTTTTGCATATTTTATTGATGCGTTAATTACCTTTTCGGCAGTTATTACATAATCCAATTTAAAAGGTGCTTTAAAATTTCCTACAGTTTCAAAATTGCTGTAGCTGGCTTTAAATTTCCTTTTTGTTACAACATCTTCAAATATTAAATGTAATATTTTAAATGTTTCGGGATGCAACCACATAATTTGTGTGCTTTCCTTTAAAGTATCTTGTTTGTGCACAATACGCATGGTTTCTTTTTTTCGAAGTGTGCTTAAAAAGTAAACACAGCTATCTCTATCTTTTCCACCACTTAATTTTTCATCTTCGCTGTAAAACGAAGCACTGTTTCCAAACAACAAACCTTGTAACATATCGTAATCCAAATCAGCATGCAGCAATTGGTTTATATAGGTGTAATCACCTACAAAATATTGCTTATCGGGCAAGTCGATTCTAATTTTAACCGTATCACGTTTAATTAAAACTCGAGCTGCTTCAATCCCTAATTTAGATATACTTAACCAAATTACGCTATCTTTTCGGCACTTAACACTTACTGTAAACGAATGTTCTTCACCATCCACTGTTAATTCACAAGCAAATTTGCCTGTGGCATAACTAAAATCAAGTTCGTTTGTTTTTAGTAAGTTGGTAAGGGCTTTTCCGTTTTTGTAATCTAGTTTACATTTGTCGTTTAACGAGTCGGGAGGCAATTGGGTTACAACCGGAGTCTCTTGTTTTTGAATATTTTTATGTCGTTTGCACGAGAATCCTGTAAAAACAATAGTTATAAGACCTATAAAAAAAGAAAAATTATTCAGTTTAATTCTACTCATACCATTTTTTATCGTTAATCTTTTTTAATAATTGAGCAGAATTTCCCCCTGCCTTTTGCGCTTTCCCCCAATATTCTAGCGCATTACTAGCATCACCTAGTTTGAATAATACATCGCCATAATGTTCTAGAATGGTTGCTCGGTTATTAGCTCCATTATTTAGTGCTTTTTCTAAAAATGATTTGGCTTCTGTGTATTTTCCTTCTTGAAATAAAACCCAAGCATGCGTATCTAGATAAGAAGCGTTATTAGGATAGGCAGCAATTACTTTAGATGAATATTTTTCGGCTGTGCTTAGTTTTTGTTTTCTTACAGATAGGTAATAAGCATAATTGTTCATTACCAAAATGTTGTCAGGATCATAGCTTAGAGCCTCCTCAAACTCTTTGTCAGAGTTTTCGTATTGTTTATTGTAATGATAGGCTTCGCCAAGGTTTGAAGCGATTTGAGCCATTAAAGGTTCATTTTCAATTACAAATTCTTTAGCGTCTTTTAATGAAATAATAGCTTCTTTATAATTTTTAAGTTTAATATTAGCTACCCCGTTTAACAAATAAGGTATAGCTTGGTTAGGAAATAACTCAATGGCTTCTGCGCTGTGTTCAAGCAATTCTTGAGTTTTGTTAAGTTCTGATTCGGTAATTAATAGTTGATTCCAAACGGCAAATTTACTTTTATCTAACTCAAGAACTTTTTCAAACTCTGTCTCAGCTTCTGCAAGTTTTTTATCACGATACAAGAAATCGGCGTAAACACTATGCGCTTTTGCATTGTTAGGATGAACTCGAATTAATGTGTTACATAAGGTGTATGCTTGCGGTTTCAATTCTGTTGATTCTTCTGTAACAGAATAATAGCTTACCAATATTTTTATTTTTTGGTCAATTTCCAACTCTTCGCTTTCAAAAGCAATGTTAAGTTCTTTAAAAAACAAGTCATCTTTTCTTTGTTGACGATAATAATCGGCCAACGCTAAATGCACGTAAGGATTATTAGGGTCGCGCTGTAAAATCTCTTGGTAGGTTTGATATGCTTTATCAGCCTTTCCATTTTCTTGATAGAGCTCAGCTAAAAAGGTGTAGTAATTAGCTTGGTTAGGATAATTTGAAATTAACTTTTTTAACTCTGCTTCGGTATTGGAGAAATTATTTTGCTTACGATAAATTTTAATTTTTTCAATACCTATTTCCTCATCGTAACCAAAGTTTTTTTCATAAGCATCATAAATGGCTAAAGCTTTGTCGGGTTTGCCAGCATAACTATATTCTTGAGCTAAATCAAAGTAATAATCATCTTTTTCGGGATGTTGTTTAACCAACTTTTCATATTGTTCACAGGCTTCGGAATAAAAGCGTTTGTTGTGTAAACACTCAATAAATTGCAATTGAAACCACTCATTTTTACTATCGTTTAACGAAGCTATTTTACTATGTTTTAAAGCATCATCATACAAACCACTAAATTTATAAATAGCACCTAACTCGTAGTTAACAGCAGCGTTTTGTGGATTGATTTTATAACAATCTAAAAAATATTGTTGAGCAATTTCAAGATTCCCTTTTAATTTTTCTTTACAACCTTCGTAAAAAATATTTTTAAACTTTTCTTCTTGTTCCGGACTAATTCCTTTGCCGTTAGCAACAACAGCCGTGCTGGAACCTGTTCCTTTGTTTGTTTTACAAGAAACAAAAAAGCAGGCTAAGCCAAGAGTAAATAAAAAATATTTTTTAGTGTGAAGTTTCATTTATTTTTGAACGTTATAGTCGCCAACGCTTAAGTCATCGCATTTACCATGCCATTCCGAAAAATTACCTAACATTGAGTTGGCAATGTTTGCGTTAACTATTTTAGCTCCATTTTGAACAATCGTATTTTTTACAATGCTATTTTCTACCACAGTTCCTTTACCTAATGAAACATGAGGTCCAACTACAGCATTTGTAATTTTTACATCATCTCCAATAAAGCACGGCTCAATAATTACGGAGTTTTCTATTTTTGAATTAGCAGATTTTAAATGTGCTTTCCCTTTATCAAACTCTAAAACACGTTGGTTGGTGTAAACAGTAGCATCTTTATTACCACAATCTAACCACTCAGTTACCTTACCAGGAACAAATTTTGTTCCTTTTTGCTTCATGTTTTCTAAGGCATTTGTAAGTTGAAATTCACCTTTTTCCTTGATATTGTTATCTAATAAGTATTGTAATTCGTTTTTTAAATAGTCACCATCTTTAAAATAGTAAATACCTATAATGGCTAAATCACTAACAAATTCTGCAGGTTTTTCTACAAAGTCAGTTATTACATTGTTAGCGTCTAACTTAACCACGCCAAACTGACGAGGATCTTCTATCTTTTGAACCCAAATCACACCTTCCGAATTAGTATCCATTACAAAGTCGGCTTTAAATAAAGTATCGGCAAAAGCAACAACAGTTTTTCCGGTAATTGAGTTTTTAGCGCACATAATAGCATGTGCAGTTCCTAAAGCTTCTTCTTGATAGTATACAGCGCCTTTTGCACCTTGTCCTTCGGCAATCTTTATTAAATCAGCTTCAACTTCTTTCCCAAATGTTGGCCCAATGATAAATGCTATTTCACTTACTTTTTCGCCACAAACTTTGGTTATATCCTCAACCAAGCGTTGAACAATTGGTTTACCTGCAACTGGAATAAGTGGTTTTGGAACTGTTAATGTATGTGGGCGCATTCTTTTGCCCATTCCTGCCATGGGAATAATAATCTTCATAAATTAATTTTTATAGGTGTACAATAAGTTTGTTTCTAAAATGTATTTTAGTTTTAAATCTTCCTCTAAGACGAAAATCCAAGTAAAAGGTTTAAAAATTTAATTCACGAATATAAGCATAATGACCTAAACCAATGACCTAATTTAATCAGTATTTTAACTCTTTTTCACAATCTTTTTGTGAAGAATTAGCTATATTTACATCACAATAATATGGGAGAGAACAATTACATAAATTTAATTCAAAAGCTTGATGAGTTTATACGAAAGTATTATAAAAATCAGCTTATCAGAGGATTAATTTATACGGTAGGCTTATTATTATTATTTTATTTGGGAATAAGCACAATTGAGTACTTTGCCGAATTTAACCCAACTATAAGAGCGTTTTTGTTTTATAGCTTTGTAGCTACATGTGGCTTTGTGCTTACAAAGTACATTGTTATTCCTGTTTTAAAACTTAATAAGTTAGGTAAAGTAATTTCTCATGAAGAGGCTGCAAATATAGTTGGCAAGCACTTTTCTAACGTACAAGACAAGCTTTTAAATGTAATTCACTTACAGCAAAACAAAACTGATTTTGCTTCAGCTACTTTATTACAAGCTGGTATCAATCAAAAAATTGCAGAGTTAAAACCTGTACCATTTACTTCCGCAATTGATATAAGCGAAAATAGAAAATACCTGAAGTACGCTATTATTCCAGTTTTTGTTTTAGTTAGTATTTTAATCGTAAAGCCTCGAATGCTAAGCACTTCAACAGATAGGCTAATACATTACAACACCTACTATGAAAGTGCAGCCCCTTTTAAATTTGAAATTGTAAACAAGAGTTTACAAGGAGTGCAGCAACAAGATTTTACCTTAAATGTAAAGTTAAGTGGTAACGAAATCCCTAACGAAATATTTGTTTTAATAAACGGAAATGAGTTTAGGTTAGATAAAGATAATATCACCAACTTTAATTATACCTTCAAAAACATACAACAAAACACCAAATTCCAGTTGTCAGGTGGTGGCTTTCAATCAACCATGTACGAGCTGGTTGTAATACCTAAACCAAGCTTATTAAACTTTGAAGTACAATTAAAATACCCAAGCTATTTAAATAGAAAAGATGAGGTTGTTAGTAATGCAGGTGATTTAATTATTCCTCAAGGAACGAAGGTTATGTGGAATTTTGCCACTAAAAACACAGATTATTTGAATATACGCTTTGTGGATACGTTGCTAAAATTAAATCAAAGCGCCGAGGATAAGTTTAGTTATTCAAGAAGATTTTTACAAAGTAGTTCGTATAGTATAAATACGGGTAATGCGCAAATCAAGGCTTTTGATTCTGTATATTACAATATTAACGTTGTAGCCGATGCTTATCCAACTATTGAAGTAAAAGAGGAAAAGGATTCTACTCAACCCAACTTAATTTATTTTAATGGTGTGGCTAAAGATGATTATGGATTTTCACGACTAAGCTTTAAATACAAACACATCCATACAGATACTTTAGGAAAAATGTCGGAGACGGACAAAGAAACTGTTTTAGGAATTACGAAAAATCAAAACGCACAGTCTTTTGTGCATTACATTGATATTAAAAAATTGGAACTATCTCCGGGAGATAAAATAGAATACTATTTTGAGGTGTTGGACAATGATGGTGTAAACGGAGCAAAATCAGCTCGTTCAAATGTAATGGTTTTTAAAGCTCCAAGTATTGAGGAATTGGAAAAACAAACAGATGAAAACAATAAGGAGTTAAAGGCCGATTTGGAAAAAGCAATGAAAGAAGCGAAACAATTGCAAAAGGAATCGAATGACTTGCACAAAAAGCTGATGGAGAAGAAAGAAATGGGCTGGGAAGAAAAGAAAAAATTGGAAGAGCTAAATAAAAATCAAAAGGCGCTTGAAAAAAAGATTGAACAATTAAAACAAGATAATCAGCAAAATATTGAGAAGCAACAAGAGTACCAACAACCGAATGAAAATATATTGGAAAAACAGAAAGAATTAGAAAAGCTTTTTGAAAACATTATGTCTCCTGAAATGAAAAAGTTGTACGATGAACTCCAGCGTTTAATGGAGAAAATGGATAAAAACAAGGTTCAAGAAACCTTGGAAAAAATGAAGATGACCGATAAGGATATTGAAAAGGAATTGGATAGAACCTTGGAGCAGTTTAAGCAAATGGAAGTGGAGCAAAAGATGGAAGAAGCAGCTTCAAAATTAGATGAGTTGGCTAAAAAGCAGGAAGAATTAAGCAAACAAGCCGAAGAGAATAAGAATGCTGATAATAAGGATTTACAAAAGCAGCAAGAAGACTTAAATAAGCAATTTGATGAGGTGAAGAAGGATTTGGAAGAAATGAAAAAGCTTAATCAAGAGTTAAGCGCACCGGTTCAGATGCCCGATATGCAGCAAGAAAGTGAGAAGGTGCAACAGGATCAACAAAAGGCCAAAGAAGAATTAGAAAAGAACAATAAAAAGAATGCTAGCAAATCGCAAAAAAATGCAGCTAAGCAAATGCAAGATATGGCGGATAGAATGAAGGAGGCAAGTGAGAAAAATGAAGAGGATCAAAATGAAGAAGATATGCAGGCGCTTCGTCAGATAATGGAAAACTTAATGAATGTTTCTTTTGCTCAGGAAGATTTAATAAAAAAATCACAAGTCACTAAAACCAACGACCCTCAGTACACAAAACTGGGTCAAACACAAAAAAAATTGCAAGATGATGCTCAGTTAATCGAAGATAGTTTATTGGCTTTAGCGAAGCGTAATCCTAAAATTTCGGCAATTACTAATCGTGAAATTAGCAACATTGAAATGAACATGGGCAAGGCTTTGGATGCTCTTGAGGAAAGACAAACAACCGAATCGATGTACCGTCAGCAAAATGCAATGACATCTATTAATAATTTAGCTTTATTGTTGAACGAGTCGTTAGACCAAATGCAACAGGAGGCTAAGCAACAAAAAAATTCCAAACCGGGTAATGGAAATTGTAAGAAACCTGGAGGCAAAGGCTCAAAAACATCGGCCAGCCAACAAATGGGCAATATGCGTAAAATGCAGGAAGCTTTAAATAAGCAAATAGAAGAATTAAAGAAAGCAATGGAAAAGGGAGGGCAAAAGCCGGGCGAAAAACCGGGTCAGAAACCTGGACAAAGCGGAATGCCGGGTAGCAGTGGAATGCCAATGCCAGGAAATAGTGAGCAATTAGCTAAGTTAGCGGCTCAGCAAGAGGCAATTCGACGAGAAATGCAAAAAGCTATGCAACAAATGCAAAAAGATGGTGGTAATAACCCAGGTGGGGATTTGCAAAAATTAATGGAAGAGACTGAAACAGATTTAGTTAACAAACGAATTACACAGGAAACCATGATGCGCCAGCAACAAATTTTAACCAAGTTGTTAGAAAGCGAAAAAGCTGAGCGTGAGCGCGAATTTGACGAAAAACGTAAAAGTAACGAAGCAAAAACTCAAGAATATAGTGAAAACAAGCAATTTTTAGAATATAAAAAACTGAAAGAGAAGGAGTTAGAACTTTACAAAACTATCCCACCAGCTTTAAACCCTTACTATAAAGCTAAGGTATCTGAGTATTTTAATTCATTCGGAAAATAAGTCGGTTTTTTTGTAACCTTTTCTTGTAGATACACGTAATAATGGTGTTAAACGATATGATATGATACTTTCTCCTGACCAAAAACTACGAATTAGCTCTAAACCCGAAAACATTATATTAGTGGAGAGAATGATAGATGATGTATGTGATATTTTTAGCGTGGGAGAAGAGAAATACGGAAACATTTTAATATCTGTAACTGAGGCTGTTAACAATGCAATTATTCACGGAAACAAAAGTAACCCAAGCAAATCAATCGATATTTCTTTTAAATCAAGCCCAAAGGATTTAACTTTTGTTGTTAAAGACGAAGGAGAAGGTTTTAATGAAACTCAAATCGCCGATCCAACAGCACCAGAAAACATTGAAAAGGAAACTGGAAGAGGAGTATTTTTAATGAAAAAATTAAGTGATAAAATTGCATTTGAAGAAAACGGAAGAAAAGTATCGCTTTCTTTTTGGTTGAATTAATAATTTAAAAACATTGTATTATCTATAATCTCATACATTTGTGTGAGATTTTTTATTTATGGCTATATTATTTCAAAATAAATCAATAAAATTTACGTTAAAGAATAAGGCAAAGCGGAAAATTTGGTTGAAAGCCTTGAGCGCAAAGGAAAAGCGAGAAGTAGGGGATATAAATTATATTTTTTGCTCGGATGATGAATTGTTGGAAGTAAATGTTCAGTATTTAAATCATAATACATACACTGATATTATTACGTTTGATTACAGTGAAGGAAAAAAAATAAGTGCGGATATTTTTATAAGCGTAGATAGAGTAAAAGAGAATGCCGAGAAATTTGAAGTTGATTTTGAAACTGAATTGAATCGGGTTTTGGCTCACGGCGTTTTACACTTGTGCGGATATAAAGATAAAAAGAAGGAAGATGTAGAAGTAATGCGCATAAAAGAAAATGCGAGTATAAAGTTATTTACGACTTTGGTATAAACTTTGTTTTACAATAGACAATTAAAAAATAGAAAATGAAAAAAACAATCATCAAAACAGCAGTAGTTTTATTAGTATTAGCAACGGCAATAACTTCATGTAAAAAATATCCTGAAGGGCCGGGATTAAGCTTAAGGTCAAAAGCTGCGCGAATAGCCAACAAGTGGAAAATAGAAAAGATAATTGTTAATGGTACTGATGTTACCTCTCAAAATTCAACTTTTATTGCAAATTACACCGAAACATATACAAAAGATGGTGTTTACTCTTATACCCTAAGTAGTTTATCAGGCGAAGGAAAATGGGAGTTTAACGACGATAAAACAATTATAAAAGTTAATGGTGTAAGCGGTGCATCAAGTAAAGATGAAACGGTGCTTAAACTAAAGGAAAAGGAGTTTTGGTATACAACAAAAGTTAACGGAGACGAAACGGAATATCACTTGGTGCCAGCCGAATAATAAAAATGTAAACAGAGGAAACCATTCGCTAATGCGGATGGTTTTTTTATTTATATTTATTGCACATATGGTGCAAAAATACTTTATAGCAATTGTAATACCTGAGCCAATTCAATCGCTCATAATGCACGAGAAGCACTATGTTGCCGATAACTTTGCAAGTAAAGGAGCTTTACGCTCACCTGCTCACATTACGCTTCATATGCCTTTTCAGTGGGAAGAGGAAAAGGAAGAAAAATTGGTTTCCGTTTTAAATAAGGTTAACCACCAGCCCTTCGAATTAGAATTAAATAATTATAATTGTTTTGCACCACGAGTAGTGTTTATCGATGTAATACAAAATGAGGCTTTATTTAGTTTCCAAAAACTAATAGTGAATACAGCAAAGGAGAAATTAAACTTATTTAACCAAGCTGAGGATATGCGTGGTTTCCATCCGCATGTAACAATAGCATTTCGCGATTTGAAAAAAGCAAGTTTTAGTTTGGCTTATGATTATTACAAGAATAAGAATTTTAACCAATCGTTTGTTTGTGAATCATATCATTTGTTAAAACAAAAAGCTAATATTTGGGAATCGTACAAAGAGTTTCGTTTCTAAAAATAATTGTATTTTTAGGCTATGGCAAAAACAGTTCAAAAAACAGTTGCAAAACCCGAAGTAAAACAAATTCAACCTTTGGGATATACAATATTTCCATTTGCAAATTCAATAGTAGCTTATTTTGTTTTATTGTTGTTGGGTGTAGGTATTTATTGGAATACAACTAAAAACGAGTTTGCTTTGGACGATGGAATTATTATTCACAACAATGCTTTTGTTCAAAAGGGTGTTTCGGGTATCGATTCAATTTTAACACAAGATTCATATTATAGTTTTTTTAAAAAAATGGGTGGTGATGTTAGCCAGGTAGAAGGACATTATCGACCTCTTTCAATAGTTACCTTTGCTTTAGAGCAAGAGTTTATAGGAAAACCAGCTGACCCGTGGCATGCTGAACGCGCTTGGGATTTAAATAAAAATGGAAAACCAGATTTAAAAACAGAAGATATAAGTGGTGATGGAATAGCCAACGAGAAAGATGTTTTTATTAAGGGTTCATTTATGCGCCATTTAAACAACGTATTATTCTTTGTGTTAAGTGTTTTACTTTTATTTTATTTATTAAAAACCTACGTACTCAAAAATTATATTGATGTTGCATTTCTGGCATCCTTATTATTTCTGGTTCATCCCATACATACCGAAGTAGTTGCAAACATTAAGAGCCGAGATGAAATACTATCCTTCCTGTTTGTTGTTTGCACATTCATTTTCACTTTTAAGTATTATGATTCAAAAAAGATTTTGGATTTAGTTTTAGTGAATGTGTTTTTATTTCTTTCATTTTTAAGCAAAGAATATGCTGTAGTATTATTGATTTTATTACCATTAGCACTGTACTTCACTCGTGAAGATTTTGGCTTGTTCAAGGATTTTAAAATCTCAGGAACTTTATTTGCTACCACAGTTATTTTCATGATCATTCGTTTTAGTATTGTTGATTTAGCGCCTGAGAACAAAGACACAGGAGAAATTTTAAATGATCCTTATTTATGGGCAGAAGAAGGACAAGTATTTCCAACAAAAATATATGTATTACTAAGGTATATTGGATTGTTATTTTTCCCTCATCCTCTTTCTTCTTTCTATGGTTTTAAAACAATCGAATACCAAGAGTTTTCTTCCTTATGGGTTATAGCCTCTGTAATTGTTCATGGTGCTTTAGTGTATGTTATGTTTAAATTATTTAAGTCTAAACACCCAATAAGCTTTGCATTATTTGTTTACTTCGGGTTTTTAGCACTTATTGCAAATATTTTTATTTATTTAGGTGCTGCGCTTGGCGAGCGTTTAATATATCACGCTTCGTGGGGTTTTGTTATGGCAATAGCTTGGTTAATTGTAATGTCTATTAAAAAGTATATTGGGTCAGAAGTGGCACACAAATCTATTGTTTGGGGTTTAACAGTTGTTATTGTTGGTTTATGTTCATTTAAAACAATAGATAGAAATAAGGATTGGAAAAATGATATTTCTTTATTTATTAAAGATGCTTCTAATAATCCAAATGATATTATGTTGTTGGGCAATGCGTCAGCACGCTATGCAGATTTAGGAGCAATAGAAAAGGATTCTATTAAGAAAATGGAATATTATGCTAAGTCAGAAGCAGCGGGAAGAAAGGCAGTAAGTATGCACCGAAAATATGTAAATGGATATTTAAATTTAGGTTTGTCGCAGTTTAAACAGCATAAGTATTGGCAAGCAGTAGGAAGTTGGGATACTGTTCGTATGCTTTTTCCAAGCAATCCATATTTAATGGAATATAATAAAATGATGGGCTTTGAGCTTAATAGTATAATGAATGATGCAACGAAAAAAATGACAAATAAACAATTTGATGTTGCTTTAAAAGAAATACGTACTAGTTTGCAAATAGCCCCACGAGATGCTAAAATATGGCTTTATAAAGGGCTTTGTCATAAAAGCTTGAGTCAGTTAGATAGCGCCAAATTATGCTTTAATACTGCGCTTCAAATTGCACCAAAGGATTCGGCTTCTTTAGCTGAGTTAAACTTGCTGAGTAAGTAAAATTTTATTACATTTGGTTATGCGCTTGTGGCAAATACTAATGTTTTGTTATGCTCTGATGTTTTCATCAATGACACTTCGTGCGCATCAAGGAGAATCATTAGTTAAGTTTACTGAGAATAAAAATCAATGGGATGAACAAATTGTGTATCGTGCGCAATTAGATGGTGGAGCAATGTTTTTGCAAAAGAGCAGGCTCACGTATCATTTTTACGATAAGGATACTTACCGTTCGATACACGCAAATCCTAAAGCAGAAGTAAAACCAATTAAAACACATTGGTTTCATGTTAATTTTTTAAATTCTAATGCTGAGGTAAGTTTCACTTCAAGCAATCCAACTCCTGATTACAATAATTATTACTTAGGAAAGGATAAAAGTAAGTGGGCTAGTGGAGTTAAAAATTATAAGGAAGTTAATTATAATTCAATTTGGAATGGAATTAAACTTCAAATGATAGGTGGCGACAACAGCTTGAAGTATAATTTTTATGTTGCCCCTGGTGCCGACGCCTCGTTAATACAATTGCAATACCAAGGAGTTACATGTGTTTTTATAAAGGACGGTAGATTGGTTATTAAAACTTCTTTAAATGAAATGATTGAAAATGCTCCTTATGCTTATCAAATAATTGATGGTGCAAAAAAGGAAGTTACATGTAAGTTCAAATTGAAAAACTCGGTTTTAACGTACGATTTTCCAAGAGGTTATAACAAAAACTATGAGTTAGTGATTGATCCTGTTTTGGTTTTTGCATGTTCATCAGGCTCTACAGCTGATAATTTCGGAATGACGGCAACTTACGATTCGGATGGTAATTTGTATTCGGGCGGAACGGTGTTTGATGTTGGATTTCCAACTACAACCAATGCTTATGACTCAACCTATAACAGTATTGTGCAGTATGGGCAAACAGATATTGTTATTACAAAATATGATAGCTCAGGAACTTTTTTAAGATATTCAACTTATTTAGGTGGCGCTTCGGATGCTGAGGTAATTAATAGTTTGATTGTTGATGCGCAAGACAATTTGTATTTATATGGTGTAACAGCATCATCTGATTTCCCTATGGGAGCGGGTGCTTATGACAATACTTTTAATGGAGGTAAAACAGTACGCTTTTATTACAATGGAGCTTTTTTTGAGCACGGAACAGATATTTATATTTCGAAAATTAATTCAACAGGAACGAGTTTGCTTGGCTCAACATTTATTGGTGGCTCGCAAAATGATGGTTTAAATTATTCTACAGATTCATCTTTGGTAGGAAATATTTTTCCTTATGGTAATGTTTACCAACCTAATTATGATTCTTTATTTTTTAACTATGGAGATCAAAATCGAGGAGAAATACAATTGGATAATGCAGGTAATGTTGTTGTTGTAAGCTCAACGCGGTCATCGGATTTTCCAATTGCAAATGGGTTTGATAATAGTTTTAATGGTGTGCAAGATGCCGTAGTATTTAAATTAAATCAAGGTTTAACCTCTTTATCGTGGTCAACTTATTTTGGAGGCACGAGTGGAGATGCAGGTTATGCCTTGTGTTTAGATAATCAAAATAATGTTTTTATTACAGGAGGTTCTAGCAGTCCAGATTTAACAATTACTTCTGGGGCATTTAAACCAACCTATGGTGGTGGTAAAACAGATGGGTATATCGCAAAAATTAAATATGATGGAACAGTGTTATTACACTCAACATATATAGGAACTGTTGTTTATGACCAAACGTATTTTGTACAATTAGATAATAGCGCAAATGTTTTTGTGTTTGGCCAAACCGCCGGTATTTTGCCAGTTGTAAATGCAACCTATTCTGTAAATAATGGCAGAATGTTTATTTCAAAATTGGATAGCACACTAGGAACTTTATTGATGCAAACGAAATTTGGAAATGGAGGGACAACTATTCCGCTTTCTCCTTCGGCTTTTTTGGTGGATTGTGCCGAAAATATTTATTTAAGCGGCTGGGGAGGAAATATAATTTTAGGAAACACTACAGGAGGATTGCCAATTACAAGTAATGCTTATCAATCAACAACAGATGGATTTAATTTTTATTTGATGGTGTTAAGCAAAAATGCTAATTCATTATTGTACGCAACATATTTTGGTGGACCAAGTAGTAGAGAACATGTTGATGGAGGAACAAGTAGATTTGATAAGAAGGGAATTATTTACCAGAGTGTTTGTGCGGGCTGTGGAGGTAATGATGATTTCCCGGTTACAGCCGGCTCTTGGCCAACATCATTGTATGGCAGTAATTGGAATCAATCGAGTAATTGTAATAATGGTACATTTAAGTTTAATTTTGAATATGCTATTCCAACAGCACAGTTATCATCTAATATTGTAAACGGTTGTGCACCATTAACAGTAAATTTTACTAATACCAGTATTTCAGCTCAACAGTTTTTATGGAATTTTGGCGGAAACGACACAACATCAACTGTTCCCAATCCAACGCATGTTTTCACTAATCCTGGAACCTATACAGTAATGTTATTGGCTAAGAATAATGCTTGTTTCAATGTTTGGGATACAGCTTTTACTACAATAACAGTTTATCCTGTTCCTAATGCGCAGGCTTTTGCAGGAATTCAACCTTGCACAAACACATTTAATTTTACAAATAATTCCAGTATTTCGTCAGGCACAATGACATATCAATGGAATTTTGGTGATACACAAACTTCAACAGCAACAAATCCTACACATACCTATGCTATAGGAAATTACAATGTTAGTTTAATTGCTATATCAAACAATGGTTGTAAAGATACAGTTGTTATTCCCACGATTGCTAGTATACAAATGGATAGTGTGGGTCCGGGAACTTCGTATTGTCCAGAAAATCAACAAGCTTTTCAGTTGAATGCCTATGGTGGAGTAAACTATACTTGGTACCCAACAACAGGACTTAGTAGCTCAACAATTGCTAATCCTATTGCAAATGTTTTAACAACAACTAATTACACAGTTACTATAACCATGTTTGATGGTGATGGAAACACTTGTACTGCTCAACATAATGTTTTAATAACTGTTTATCCAAGTATTACAGCTAATTTCACATCAATTGCTAATGCTTGCGGAAACACTTTTCAGTTTACAGATAATTCAAACCCTAATCCTATTTCATGGCAATGGAATTTTGGAGATGCAAGTTCTTCTACTATTCAAAACCCTACTCACAGCTACACAACCGCTGGAACTTACAATGTTAGCTTAATTACGCAAAACAGCTTTGGTTGCAAGGATACAATTGTTAAACCAGTAAACCTAGCTGCGGTTGTTCCTATTTCAATTAACAATCCACAAACTATTTGTTATGGACAACAAGCGCAATTACAAGCTAGTGGAGGCGTGTTATATTCGTGGTCTCCAAGTAATACATTAAGTAATTCAACTATTTCTAATCCGCTTGCAAGTCCAATTACTACCACTATTTATAATGTTGCTATAACTACTGTTAATAGTAATGGCGACTCTTGCGTTTCAAATCTCAGTACCACGGTTAACGTATCAACTTTATCGGGAGCGCAATTGCAAACAAATGCAAACCCTGATACAATTTATGTCGGTGAATCAAGTTCGCTTACCAGTAATTTAAATACACCGTTTACAATTAATTGGCTACCTCCATATAATATTTCTAATGCATCTAATTTTAATACTACTGCAAGCCCTATTCACACTACAACATATTATGCTGTTGCCGAAGATCAATTTGGTTGTGGTTATTTACTCGATTCGGTAACGATATATGTATTATCGAAGACATGTGATGAAAGTGATGTGTTTGTTCCAAATACATTTACACCTAATGGTGATGGCAAGAATGATAAGTTATTTGCTCGAAGTAATTTTATTAGTGAGATTTATTTTGCGGTTTATAATCGTTGGGGACAAATGGTTTTTGAAACAACCGATAAAAATATTGGCTGGGATGGTTATTATAATTCTATGCCTGCTGACCCTTCGGTTTACGGTTACTATTTAAAATATAAATGTACTAACGGACAAGAAAGTTTTAAAAAAGGTAATGTTACTTTGGTTAGGTAGATTCCTTAACACAAACTTAAAATAAACATACATTTGGTTAAACTAATTTCGAGGCGATTTAAAACCCCTTAATTAAAACCAATGAAAAAATTAGTTTTCACTTTATCTTTATTTTTTAGTTTAATTTCTATTTCAAAAGCTCAAGGCCCAGGCCTAGTAATTTCAGAATTTTTGGCTAATCCTGCTGGAACAGATTCACCTTTTGAATATGTTGAGTTAGTTGCAACACGCACAATCGATTTTAGTCTTACTCCATACTCGGTAGTTGTTTGTAACAACGGAGCCGGAACTTCTGCTGGTTGGATTGCTGGAGGAGGATTAACTTACGGATTTGATATAAGCACTGGTATTGTAAACCAAGGAGACGTAGTTTATGTTGGGGGTTCTACCATGGCACCAACAGGTACAAAATTAAGAGTGATAAATACAGGAACTACAAACGGAGATGGTTTTGGTAATTTGAACACAGGTGGTGTTTTTGGAAATGGTGGTGCAAACTGCGATGGAATCGCTGTTTTTGCTCTAGCTACAACTAGTTTAACTTCTAGTACAGTTCCTGTTGATGCTATCTTTTTTGGGACAGGTACTGGTACTGCCGTTGTTTCGGGAGGCACAGCTGGGTATCAATTACCTTACAATGATTTGTATGCAGGAGGAAAATTACAAGCAACCAGTTTCTTAGCACCAGATGCAGCTTCTACTCAAGTTATGGTAGCAACAGCAGGTATATTTAATCCAACAACACAAAGTTTTACAACAACAAGAACATTTGCTATTGGAACCGCAACCGATGGTGCTACAGCTATAACATTTTCTACAGTAGCCGGCAATGTTACCTTTGCAATGCCTACTGCACCAACAAATCAAACTATTAATGAAACAACAGCGAGCGCAACTTTCAATGTAACTATTACTAATGCTAATAATGCGCAAGCTATTGTAAGAGTTGTACCATCTGGTTTATCAACAGCTACCGAAGGGGTTGATTATACGGTTTCAAACCCCATTGTTGTTGCGGCAGCGGCTAGTACAACGGCTCAAACAGTTACAGTAAACATTTTAAATGATGCATTGCTAGAGCAAAAATCAGAGTATGGTATTTTTACTTTATCACCTTTAACTAATGCTTCTACAACAGGGGCAAATTTACACGCTTTATATATTACAGATGATGATAATGTTGCACCTGCTGCATCAAACGAATTGGTTTTTCAATTACTAGGAAGTTATTCAAATGGAACAGAGGGTTCAAATTCAGCTGAAATAGTTGCCCACGACCCGAGCACACAACGTTTGTACATTGCAAACAGTATAGGTGCTAAATTGGATATTGTTAATTTTTCAAATCCAGCAGCACCCGTTTTAATTTCATCAATTCCAGTTACACCAACTTATGGAAACATTAATAGTGTTGCGGTGTATAATGGTTTAGTTGCATGTGCTATTGAAAATAGTTCAAACCCGCAGGATTCTGGTAAAATAGTTTTTTTCGATGCAAGTGGAAACTTTATCAATAGTTTGAAAGTTGGGGCAATGCCAGATATGTTAACTTTTAATCATGCAGGAAATAAAGTTGTGGTTGCTTGTGAAGGAGAACCAAATGCTGCATACACAAGTGATCCAGAAGGAAGAGTTTGTGTTATTGATGTTACAGGTGGAGCGGCAAGTTTAACACAAGCAAATGTTTCATTTATTAATTTTACAGCTTACAATGGTCAAGAAGCAACACTAAGAGCTTCAGGCATTAGAATATACGGACCAGGAGCAACTGCTGCTATGGATTTTGAACCAGAGTATGTTACTATTTCTGATGATGATCAAACAGCATGGGTTGCTTTGCAAGAGAATAATGCTTTAGCAGTTGTTAATTTAAGCACAAATACCATTACACAACTATTACCTCTAGGATATAAAGATTTAAGTGTTGTAGGCAATGGATTTGATGGATCAGATCAAACCGCAGGAATAAACATTGCAAATTTTCCAATTAAATCAATGACATTACCTGATGCACTTGCTCATGTAACAAAAGCTGGAACAACGTATGTAGTAACCGCAAATGAAGGTGATTCAAGGGCTTATGCAGGATTTAATGAAGAGTCTCGTATCAGCGCAGCAACGCTTGACCCAACAGCTTTCCCGTATGCAGCTCAATTAAAATCGAATGCAGTAGCAGGACGTTTAAACATTACAACTAAATTAGGAGATATTGATAATGACGGTGACTTAGATGAATTGTATTCCCTAGGAGGTCGTTCATTTTCTATTTTTAATGGTACAACAGGTGCATTAGTTTTTGATAGTGGTGATGATTTCGAAAGAATATTATCTACTCATCCAACCTATGCTAATTTGTTTAACGCATCTAACACTTCTGGGGCAGCAGTGGCTAAAAATAGAAGTGATGATAAAGGACCAGAATGTGAAGGGGTAACAGTTGCTGAAATTAATGGAGAGTATTTTGCTTTTGCTTCTTTAGAAAGAATTGGTGGTGTAATGATTTATAATATTACAGACCCAACTAATCCTGTTTATGTAGGTTATCATAACAATAGATCTTTTGCTTCAAACGGACCAGATCGTGGAGCTGAAGGAATGATTTATATCGACGCAGCTAATTCTCCAAATGGCAATTCAATCATGCTTTTGGCTAACGAAATTTCTAGCACTATTACGGTTTATCAAATTAACACATGTAAAGAAAAGGCAGGAGTTAATATTACATCAACAAATGGTATTACTTTTTGCGCAGGAGATAGCTCAAGTTTATACACTTTGCAATCAACAGGAGTAAACTATCAATGGTATCAAAACGGTAACATTTTGGCGGGAGAATCGGATACTTTGTTAACTGTAAATACAGCAGGAAATTACGCGGTTTTATATACTTCAGCGCCAAATGCTTGTTATGACTCAAGTTCAGTTAAAGTAACTGTTAATGCTTTGCCTACTGTAACTGCTAATGCAACTTCAACTAGTTTTTGCGCAGGAGGTAATACAACGTTAACGGGTGCAGGAGCAAGTTCTTACGTATGGAATAATTCAGTTACTGACGGAGTATCGTTTTCACCAAACGCAAGCGCAACTTATAATGTTATTGGAACGGATGGAAATGGTTGTTCAGATACAGCTTCAGTTGCAATTACTGTTAATGCATTACCAACAGTAACGGCTAATGCAACATCAACAAGTGTGTGTGCAGGAAGCAACACAACATTAACAGGTGGTGGAGCAAGTTCTTATGTATGGGATAATTCAGTTACAGATGGTGTAGTTTTTGTGCCAAGTTCAAGTACCACTTATAATGTAACGGGAACAGATGCAAATGGTTGTCAAAACACAGCTTCAGTTGCAATTACAGTAAATTCATTACCAACTGTTGTTGCTAACGCAACATCAACTAGTGTTTGTGCTGGAAGTAATACAACATTAACAGGAAGTGGCGCAACGTCTTACGTTTGGGATAATTCAGTTACAGATGGTGTAGCTTTTGCGCCTAGCGCAAGTACTACTTATAATGTAACAGGAACTGATGCAAATGGATGTGAAAACACAGCTTCAGTTGCAATCACCTTAAACACTTTACCAACAGTGACAGCTAGTGCAACATCAGCAAGCCTTTGTGCGGGTGATAATACAACATTAACAGGAGGTGGAGCAAGTTCTTATGTATGGGATAATTCAGTTACGGATGGTGTAGCTTTTACACCGAGTTCAAGTAATACTTATAATGTAATAGGAACAGATGTAAACGGTTGTGAAAACACAGCTTCAATTACAGTAACTGTAAATGCTTTACCGGATAATACAACAAATGTTACAGGATTTGTAATTACTTCTAACGAAACAGGAGCAACTTATCAGTGGATTAATTGCTCAACAAATGCAGCAATTAGTGGTGAAATAGCGCAATCTTACACAGCTACTGCAAACGGTGATTATGCAGTTGTAGTAACTAAAAACACTTGTTCAGATACAAGCGCATGCGTTACCATTTCAACTATTGGAATTAATGAGTTGACAGAAAGTAACTTGATTCAAGTTAATCCTAACCCAAATAATGGTTCTTTTGTTATTACAACTACAAGAGATGTTAAAAAAATTATCATAATAGATATATTAGGTAAGGAGCTTATGTCTTTTAACCCAACAGCAAGTTCTACATCTGTTAATCTTGAAGCACAGCCAAATGGTGTTTACTTTATAAAAGCAATTCCCGAAAATGCTCAAACTGTAAAACGTTTTGTGATAGCTAATTAGATTTCTCTTGTAATTTTAATAATGGAAGGCTGCCTCAAAAGGGCAGCCTTTTTAGGTGGTGTGTAATTTGAGGTAAAGAATTAAACCTCAAATTCTGAATTATTACTTCAAAAGGCTATATTTGATGCGTAAAAAACATCTCAATTATGCGTTATAAATTACCTTCTCAAAAATTATTTATTCAAAATCGTTATCAATTTGCTAAACATTTAAAACCTGGTTCAGCAGCTGTATTTATTAGTAACGATATTATGCCTACTAATGCTGATGGAGCAATGGGTTTTCGTCAAAGTAGCGATTTGTTTCATTTAACAGGTTTAGATCAGGAAGAGATTATTCTATTAATATTTCCAGATGTAAAGGATGGTAAGCATAAAGAAGTTCTTTTTATTAAAGAAACAAGTGATTTAATTGCTGTTTGGGAAGGTGCTAAATTCACCAAAGCAGAAGCAAAGGAAATTAGTGGTATTGAACATATTTACTGGTTTCACGAGTTTGATAAAATTTTTAAAACATTGGTTTATCAAGCTGAGTTTTTATATTTAAATAGTAATGAGCATACACGTAATTCTTACGAGACAGAAACGTATCAAACACGTTTTAATGCGCAGTTAAGAGCTAAATATCCTCTACATAAAATAGAAAGATCAGCTCCAATTATGCATAAAATAAGGGCTGTAAAGACTGCAGAAGAAGTGGAGATGATTCAACATGCATGTAACATTACTGAAAAGGGCTTCCGTCGTTTATTAAATTTTGTTAAGCCTGGTGTTACAGAATATGAAATTGAAGCAGAATTAATTCACGAGTTTGTTCGCAATCAAAGTCGTGGTTTTGCTTACGGCCCTATTATAGCTGCGGGTGCTGGTTCATGCGTATTACATTATGTTGAGAATAACAAAGAATGTAAAGACGGAGATATTATTTTATTAGACGTGGCTGCAGAATATGGAAACTATGCCAGCGATATGACACGTGTTGTGCCAGTGAACGGTAAGTTTACAAAGAGACAAAAAGATGTTTATAATGCTGTTTTGCGTGTAATGAAATTTGCCACTAGCCAACTAGTTGCGGGAAATACTTTTGATAAGTATAACAAAGCTATTGGAGATATGATGACTGAGGAGTTGTTGCAATTGGGTTTAATTACCAGTGAGGAAGTGAAAAATCAAAATCCAAACTGGCCTGCGTATAAAAAGTATTTCATGCATGGCACTTCTCATTTCTTAGGATTGGATGTACATGATGTTGGTTATTTTTATGAACCAATGGCGGTAGGCAATGTATTTACTGTTGAACCAGGAATTTATATTCCAGCAGAGAATTTAGGAATTCGTTTAGAGAATAATATTTTGATTACGGAAAAAGGTAATGATGATTTAATGAAGAACATTCCTTTGGAAGCTGAAGAAATTGAAAGTTTAATGGGGAAGTAGTTTAAGTGTCAGTTCGAGCGAAGGCGAGAATTGACAAATAAAAATGCAACATAAGGTAACCACATACAAAAAAGGAAACATCAGTTTCAGTGATAATGGTAAAGGACGTGTAATTGTTTTATTACATGGTTTTTTAGGTAGTAAAGAAGTTTGGAATAAGGTTGAGAGTAAACTAGCAAAACATTTTAGGGTTATTTGTATTGATTTGCCGGGACATGGTGACAGCGATTGTTTTGGTTATGTGCATCAAATGGATTTAATGGCCAAGGCTGTGAAAGCAGTGATGGATTATTTAAAATTAAAAAAGTATGTTATTGTTGGCCATAGCATGGGAGGATATGCGGCTCTTGCTTTTGGAGAATTGTTTGCAGATAATTTAAAAGGATTATGTTTGTTTCATTCTACAAGTTATGCCGATAGTGCCGAAAAGAAGAAAGATAGAACCCGAGCAATAGCCCTTGTAAAAGCAGATGCGAGAATTTATACGAAAACAACAATTGAAAATTTATTTGCAACAAAGTATTTAGATAAGCATCAGAGTGAAATTGCTTTTGCAACTAAAATAGCGCAAAACACATCTAGAAGGGGAATTGTTGCGGCTTTGGAAGGAATGAAAGATAGACCAAACAGAGATGTAATTTTAAATTTTGCAGAGTACCCAATTATGATGTGTATTGGAATGCACGACAATGTATTGCCCGCTGATAGTTTAATGGAACAAAGTGAATTGATTGAAAGGAAATATATTGTAAAGTATGAAAATGTTGGTCACATGGGTTTTTTAGAAAGTGAAACTAAAAGCGTGAAACATTTGAAGCGTTTTGCAAGAGCATGTTTTAGTAAAGCAAAACCACTTAGTGAATTTTATAATGTAAAATGAAATGTCAGTGCGATGAAGTAAGTAATTTTCTTTTTTGAGATTGCTTCGTACCTCGCAATGATGATTAAATATACGATTTGAAAAAACTAAACCATCCTAAATTAGAGCGCCTGATGCAAATGGCGTATTCAGCTGAAAAGGCTGCAGCGTTTGCTTATATTGGGCATGCAGGTTCGGTAAAAGATGCAATCCAAAAAAAGGAGATTAAACAAATTGAGGATGATGAGTGGGAGCACAGAAGAGAAGTTTTAAAATTAATGCAACAATACAATGTTCCAGTTTCAAAATGGTTTGAGTTTCGATTTCATGTAATTGGAAAAATAATCTCGGGAAGCTGTTATATTATTGGTTGGTTTATGCCCTATTATTTTGCAGGCAGATTAGAAAGTGGAAACGTGTGTGAATATTTTAGAATGAAGCAATATTTTAATTCGATTGGAATTAAAGAACATGATAAGATATTATACGACATGGGAATGAAGGAAAAAGAGCATGAGGTGTATTTTTTAAGTAAAATTAAGAACAACAAAGCTCTTCCTTTTTTCGAAAAACTCTTCAAATGGGGAACAGGCAGAGGCTTTAATGATATTGACTTGGATAAAAAATATCCAGTTGAAGAATCGGATAGGTATTGTAAGATGGAGTAATGCATTTTGCGTTTTAAAAAATTATTTCTATCTTAACTAAAAAATTATAATTATGATAATAGGAATACTTCTTTTAGTAGTTATCTACTTAGGTTTAATAGCGTTAATGATAACGTCTATGTGGAAAATTTATGTTAAAGCTGGCCAAGAGGGTTGGGCTTGTTTAATTCCAATTTACAACCACCTTATTTTGCTAAAAATTGTTGGCAAACCATGGTGGTGGATTTTTATGATGATGATTCCTTTTGCAGGAATTGTATGGGCAATTTGGACATTAAATTTATTATCGAAAAGTTTTGGTAAAGATGAGGGCTATACAGTTGGTCTTATTTTATTGGGCTTTGTGTTTTTCCCAATTCTTGCATTTGGTGATGCAAAATATATTGGCCAAGCAGGTAATAACTTCCAGCCTTCGGAGACACCGGTTCCATAAACAATATTGATTATTAATAAAAAGACCTAGTTTTAACTAGGTCTTTTTTATTTTTTATAACTGCTTATTAATCCTCTCTCTAATCTCTGCCAAGCTTTGTTCCTTTACAATTTTTCCGTTTTCGAAAACAGTTTGTAGCAAACCTTGTTTTTCTTCTTCCCAAGTACATTGGTCTTTCATTACTAATGCACCATTTACTTCGGTAACTTGCATTAAGCCTTTAGCCGATTTTTTTGTACCATCGTCTGTTTTTGGATCTTTAAAAATATTACGAGCCTCACCATTAACCTCACCATAAGTTGCTTTCATTGCAAAGCCATAAGTATCGCGGGTTACATATTCATAGGTGTATGAACCAATACCTAACACAACATTAAATGAGGCAAATCCTTTTTCTTTTAATCCTTCTAAAATTGCCTTTTGTCTTTGCAAGGTTATACTATCTCCGTAGATTAATCCAATGTGCGAGTCTAATAGTTTAAAGCCTTTGTCAGTAATAGTGCCTCCAAATGTTTCCCACATACACTCAATGGCACCTTTAAATTCAGGACTTCCGGGTGCCGCATCTTTATCACCAATAATTATTTTCACAGGGTCACCACTATCAGGGCGGATGACTAATTTACCATTACGAGCTAAAATTTTTGTTTTAAGCTGAGGTAAAAACTCTGTAATTACTTTCCAAAAATCCCAAGTGTCGGATACAATAGATACTATTCCATTAGGATATATTTTTTCTATTAAGCGTTCAAAAGTTGCTATTTCATTGTCTTTAGTTCCCATGCACATTACCGAGTGTTCAGTTGCAGGAACACTACCCCCAATTAATTCATTGTTCGAGTTAGCATTATAATACAATTCATGAAAATCAATTGCAGGAACAGTATCTGTTCCGTAAAATGAAAGTAAGTGACCAGCAGCACTCATGCAAGCGTCTTCCATTCCACTCATTCCACGAAAACTAAAATCGTGTCCTTGCCAATACACAAAATCAATATTTGTTTCTCCAACAGTTTGCTTAGCAAATTCGTTAAATGTTCTAAGGTATTGAAAAGCTGTAGTTGCACTTGTAGATGGTTTCCATAATATAGCTGACATTAAAGATTCAAGGTAATTAGTTAACCAAAAGAATTTAGGCTGTGTATTGTAAATAGTTACAACAGGTATTTTAGGCGATACAATCGTTCCTTCAGGCAAACCTTTTACCACTAAAGGTAAATAACCTAAATCGTGTAACTCAGCAATGTGCTCAATAGGAATACTATCTTTTCCTAAAGCGTTGTCCATTCTTCTTTTGTAATCAGCAATTACTTTTTCTTTCGGCACTTGAAAGAAACCTTCATTCCATTGTTTGATTAAATATTCTTTTACAAAATATTGTAATCCAAAAAACACTAGCTTATCATTCTCAGCTAAGCGGGATTTACGCGGTGTAAAATTTGAGTAAACTAATTCAGTTCCTTCAGGATACTGACGGCGGTGATCGGCTTTGTAAAAGTCAATCAACATTAAAGGGTTAATTTTCATATTATTTTATTTTTTAATTGGCATTTGTATTTTTACCACCCGAGGCACCTAAGGGCACCCAGGTGAATATAGAATTATTCATCAGGTAATAGTTTGTATAAATCATTAACATAAGCTTTTTGTCCTTCTTTGGAAATGTTAGTGCAATTAAAGTTAAGTATTAAACCTTTAGGTGCATTTAAAAGTTTCATATAAGTTAATAGTTGTGCTTCATGAATTGGTATAATTGATTCAATCGCTTTCAATTCCACAACGAGTATGTTTTCAATGAATAAATCACAACGTAATTCGGCATCAATTTGTAAACCTTTATAATCTATCGGAATTTTGAGCTCCGATTTAAAATTTAATTCTCTTTCTTTCAACTCATGTTCTAAACATTTATGGTAAACGCTTTCTAGTAGCCCAGGTCCCAAATTTTTATGAACTTCTATTGCAGCACCTGTAACTATATAGATTAGTTCTTTTAAAGCTTGCTTTGTTGTTATCATTTTATAATCTACTCTTTTATCATAATTTACTTTGCATAATTCTTGGGTGCCCTCGGGTGCCTTGGGTGGTTTAACTATTTTTTCTAAACATTTTTTACTTCTTCAACAATACTTTGTACTAAATCAGGCAAGCCACTCATCTGTTTAATTCTATATCTCTCACAAACAATATCCACATTTCCTTTTCTCCAAAATCCATCTGGGCAGCAGACTATCAGTTTTCCGCTGTTTGCAAACAAACCTAATTCTAACATACTAACAGGGGATTTGGTCTGTGGTGAAAAGTAAAAGACGATTAAGTTTGCTTTTTCTAAACCATCAAGTTCCCAGCTAACCTGCTCATGAAATGGTTTATTTTCCTTTTCTTGTTTCCAGTTTGAATCCCAATCATCCCTTCGAGGATTTAAAATACAAATATTTTCATGAGTAGAAAGAGCTAGTTCTATTTTTTCTTGCCAATTTTCGGCCATACCCATTTCTATAGAACCTGCAAGAAATATAGAAAACTTACTTTGTATATCAGACAGACTATGTGGTGGTTTTATTATCTGCATATTCCTATACGTTTATTTACAGTTTCATTTTTTATACTGACTATTTCTTCGAAAGGAATATTTAAGTCGTCTGTATTGCCTGATTGAACTTTAGCATATTCAGTTTTTACAAAATCAGTAACATCATCAATTTTTATTATCCATTCTGTACAAAACTTTTTTAGAATAGAACCTTTTAGGCCTAATTGAATAGCTTTCCTTTCTTGCTTTTTTCCAAAGGGGTCATGATCTGGATCCCACTGCAGTCTTACTTCAGTTCTTTCTAGTTCATATTTCCAATCTTCATGCGTTGTATACAATTCAGAATCATAGGAAGAAATAGTGGCTTGACTCAATATGGTTTGGAAGTTTTCCAACGAAATGGTTATTGCCAATATTTTTTGTTGATGTTCTTTGCTTGCCCATCCTGCTCGATACATCATCCACAGGAAGCCTGGTTTAATCCAAGACATTCGTGTAAAGCTGTAATGATCTCCTCCAAATTTCTGATTCAAAATGGCATAAGAGGCAATATTAGGATTGAAGGCTTGGTATACTATGAAATTGTTTCCATCTATTTGCCCAATGATTTGTTTGCCAGTTTTCGGTAAGCGTTTTATTTGTTCTGTATATTTTTCTAATTTCATTCTAATTTTAATTTTTTAATCTTTATTTCTTCCTTTTTCATCAGGATAGAGCAATTGTACACTATCGCTTTGCCAGAATTGTTTTGTGCTTGCATCTAAAACACTTAATTTTCCTGTAAAGGCGGCTCCCGTATCTATATTCCAAAGGTTAATTAAATTCCATGGTGTATCTACGCCGTAATGTATAGTGGGTGTATGACCAATAAAAATCTCATTAAATTTATTTAACCTTTTTGGAAAATAAACAGAGTCACGGCTAATGGTTTTATCCATGCATACAACCATTTCCCACAATGTTCTATCCCAATTATAGTTAGACTCGTATTTCTCAGATTGTGGACCTTGCATGGATGTAAAACCCGCATGAATAAAAAGATTGTTATCCTCATCATGATGGTAGTTTTTCATTCTTTGAAAGAAGTTTAAATGGTCTTCTTGCTCTTCTTTGCTTGAGCCAACATAACTATCAATCGTTTCTTTACCACCATTAAACAACCAAACATTTTCAGATTTTCCATTCATCAACCATTCCTCGCACCAAATATCATGATTACCTTTAATGAAAACGCAAGTGTTGGTCTTTTCTAATTCTATTAAATAATCAATTACTTGTTTGGATTGACTCCAGCCATCTACATAATCTCCTAAAAATATCAGTGTATCGTTGCTTGTTACTTCAGCGCGTTCCAACACTTGTTGCAAAGCTAAATAAGCACCATGTATATCTCCTATTATAAGTTTTCTGCTTTTCATGATTTAAAATTCAATGTATTTTGTTGGTACTTCATCACACAGCCAAACTCCGTTTTTTGAGAAATAGAATTTATAACCTTCCTTAAACATTTTATTTGCTTGTACTTTTAGTATTATCGCTTTTCCGCGACGGCTTCCAACTTTAACAGCCGTTTCTAAATCTTTACTTAAGTGTACATGTAAGCGTTGCATTTTTTGCAATCCGGTTGCTTTAATGCTGTCTAAAAATTTCTCCACTGTTCCATGAAATAAATATTCTGGTGGTTCAAGTTCGTCAAACTCAACATCTACTTCTATTGTGTGGCCTTGATTTGCACGTATTAAAGTTAAATCATCATTAAATGTAAATCTCTTTTTATCATTGGTATCAACAACTTCCTTTAGAATATCTAAGTTGATTGTTTTTCCACGTTTTTTGCACTTGGTGATTAATTCTTCTACATTTACCCAACCATGTTCATCCATGGCTATTCCTATTTCTTCTGGCTTGTGGCGTAGCACTAAGCTCAAAAATTTACTTATGTTTTTTAAATCTTTCATTTTTTTTGTTTTTTTGGAAACACATAAGGCACATAAAAACACAGAGACTTTCCGCAAAATCTATTTGCGGATTATCTTTCGATTAAATCCTTTTATGTTTCTCTTGTGTTTCATTCCTTATTACTATTTGTTTTAATATTACGTCGATTACTCTTTAGTGTAAAGTTTCGTTAATTCGAACATTACTTTGAGCTTTTGTGTACTTATGTGCTTTATGTGTTTCAATAGTGCGCTAAAATAAATTATACTGTTTAAAAAATTCATTTTGTTCTCTTGTTGAGATTGAGTTTGAACTACAAACATTTTTAAATCCAGCTTCTTTTAATCTATCTATAGCATTATGACTAAATATTCCGTGAGAAGCAACAAAATATAAATCACCTGCATTTTTTTCTTTTAAGGCTTTTGCTAACTCTATAAATGTTCTACCTCCATCGCAAATGTCATCGATAATTATGCAGGATTGCCCTTTTAAATCATCTGTGTTTACATCGCTTTTTATAATTTGCCCTGTTGCTAAATCTCTAATTTTAATGCCTGTTGCTATGTTTTTCTTATACTCGAGTTTTTGAGCTAGCTTATCCACTTTTTTATAAGCCCCTAAATCAGGGGATACTAAAACGTAATCTTTTAAATTAAGTTCTTTCAAAAAGTATTTTACCATTTCATGATTAACAATGTTTTGACAGTTATCTAAAAGAGCTACTGAAACTTCACTGTGTGCGTCAAATACTATAACCTTATTCAGCTTTAAAGCATTAATGATGTTTGCAAATACTTTTATAGAAAGAGGTTCTCCCGGTACCATAACTCTATCTTGTCGTGCATAAGGAATGTAAGGAATAAATACTTCAATGTAATTTACATACATATTTCTTAATGCATCAACTGTTAAGCATAGATTCATAACATCATCAGAATTATTTAAGCGCGTGTTTATTCTGATTCTATCGTTTTCATTAAAATCGCCATGTAATTTAACGTGACACTCGCCACCAGCAAATTTTTTAAGCTCAACGATTTCGTTCGATTCAAATAGGTTTAATGTTTTCATAGTTTGTATTTATTTTAATTAATAGTTTGGTCCTTGATTCTGTTGAAACTGATATTGTAAATATTATTAATTTATAGTTCAAAGTGAAATCCTTTTTGTGTTAATTGTTTGTAAGCCTTACTATCAAAGCTATAATAGCGAGCAGCTTTTCGTGCAACATTTTTCTCTTTCTCATCAAGTTCTTTTAGTAATCCCATTCCTAGTATTTTTTTTCTAAAGTTTCGCTTATCAATAGTTGTTTCTAGAATGGATTCATATAAAGTTTGTAGTTGCGAAAGTGTAAATTTTTCATCCAGCAATTCAAAACCAATTGGTTGATAGCTAACTTTACCTTTTAAACGTTGTACAGCCATTTTAACAATTTTTGAATGATCAAAAGCAAGTTTTGGAAGCTTGGATAATTCAAACCATTCTGCTTTAATAGTGTCACGGCCAGCCACTAATTCATATTGACTTTTATGTATTAAAGCAAAATAACTTACTGTAACGATTCTCTCACGTGGGTCACGATCTAAGTCACTAAATGTATAAAGCTGTTCAATAAATATATTTTTTAGTCCGGCTTTTTCATTTAAAATCCTTTTTGCACAATCTTCTGTTGTCTCATCCATAAACACAAAACCTCCAGGTAGCGCCCATTTGTTTTTGAAAGGTTCTTTTTCTCTTTCTAAAAGTAACACCTTTAGTTCACCTCCATCAAAACCAAACAAAACACAGTCACTTGCTAGTGCAGGTCTTGGATACTCGTATTTATGTTTTTTATCTTTGCCCATATCTAAGTGTAATATTTACACAAAGATAAAAAGAAAAAGTAAATACGAATCAAACAAAGTGTTAATTTTACACTTAGATAGATTAAAACATTGATAATCAGAAATATAAAATTCTAAAATATTAAGCGTAGGCGAGAAAATTTGGGTTTTCTAAATTCTCTTTGTTGTAAATTAACGGAGTATTTGTTTCGAGTTGAACAATTTTACCTCCCGCTTGCTCAACTATGCATTGTCCTGCGCAGGTATCCCATTCCATGGTTCGACCGTAACGGGGATAAGCATTAGCTTTGCCTTCAGCAATCCAACACATTTTAATACTGCTTCCTGTATAAACAATATCAACTTCTTTATACTCACGTTTTTTATTTTCAATAAATTGATAAGTTTCAGAACTAAGGTGTGAACGGCTTGCAACTACAGTGTATTTATTGGGTTTGTTTTGAAGTGGTAGTTGTTGTGAAACTTTTATTAAATCATGTAAATTTAAATTCATTTCGGAATTTAGCATTTCTAGAACAACATGTTTATCAGTTTTAAATGAGCCAATGCCTTTTGCTGCAAAATATAAATCTTTAAAAACTGGTGAGTATATAACTCCAATCAAAGGCATTCCGTTTTCTACTAAACCAATATTAACTGTAAACTCACCATTGCGTTTAACAAATTCTTTGGTACCATCTAATGGGTCAATAATCCAAGCATGATGATAAGATTTGCGAATGGAATATTTAGAATTTTCTCCTTCTTCGGAAATACAAGGAATATTAGTTTCTTCTAATAATTTTAAGATGATAGCATTAGCTCTCTTATCCGCTTCGGTTACAGGTGTGTCATCACTTTTTGTTATAACAGTAAAACTAGTTTCGTAAACAGATAAAATTTCTTTGCCCGCTTCAAAAGAAGCATGAATAGCAAGCTCGAGTAATTTGTGAAGATTTAAATCCGAATTAATATTTTGCTCCACCAATACCAATGTTTTCTATAGGATGCCAAGTGGTTTTAATTTCCTGAGTATCTAAAATTAAATATGGGTTTTGATTTTCATCTTTACTCCAATCTTTGTTCCACATCAACGAACGTTTAACATTTAAGGAAGAATTTTCGGCAATTAACTTAACCTCATCCTTGTTGTCACGGCAGTAAATAATTGCGTTCACATCCATGTGGGATGAAAAATGTGAGTGTAATTCTTTGCTGTTACCTGTGATAATATTTACAACACCACCAGGAACATCACTTGTAGCAATTACTTCCGCAAATGTAATTGAACACAATGGTTTGCTTTCGCTTGCTAAAACAACGCATGTATTTCCCCCTGCAATAACTGGAGCAACAACCGAAACTAATCCTAATAAAGAAGTGTTTTCATCCGCAATAATAGCAATTACGCCCATTGGTTCAGGAACTGAAAAATTGAAATGCGAAGAAGCTACTGGATTAACAGCACTATAAATTTGTTGGTATTTATCGCACCAGCCCGCGTAATATACTAATCTATCAATACTTTGTTTCACTTCAGCTTCTGCAGCTTTAGCTGTAACACCTTGTTGTATCAATTCGTTTACAAATTGTTCTTTTCTGCCTTCAAGCATTTCGGCAATACGGTAAAGTATTTGTCCACGATTAAAGCCTGCTCTTCCCGCCCAAGCAGTTTGAGCGCCTCTTGCAGCAACAACTGCATTACGATAATCTTTACGTGAGCCTAAACTTACGTTTGCAATGTTTTCTCCTTTTTTATTCATAAGTGGATAATATCTTCCGCTTTCAGTTCTTGGAAACTGACCGCCAATATAAATTTTGTACGTTTTTAATACTTCAATTCTTTCCATAATTATTTATTTAAAACTTAATACCAACTACTAGTATGTCATCAACTTGTTCGTAGGTTTTTTTCATCCAATCAACAATTTCATTTTCTAATACAACACCTTGCATACGCATATTTTTTTGTTGCATTGATAAAACAATTTCTTTGAATTTTTTAGTCATTAATTTTTTTCCATTTGGTCCACCAAACTGATCGGCGTAACCATCAGTATGCATATATAACACATCGTCGGTTTTTAATTCAAGAACATGTTGTTCATATACTTGCGATTCATCGGTAAAACCTCCTATAGCCGATTTTGTAGCTTTAATTTCAAAAACATCATTAGCCATTTCTGAATTTTTTACAATCCATAAAGCACGATTCGCCCCGGCATATGTAACCTTTTTATTAGGATAATCTATAGCCACAAAAGCCACATCCATTCCATCACGCGTTTGATTTTCGCGTTGTTTTAAAGCCGACTGAACACCTTTGTTTAATTCACTTAAAATAACAGATGGACTAGTTATGTTTTTAGTTAAAATAATTTCGTTCAACAAACTATTTCCCACCATGCTCATAAATGCTCCAGGAACGCCGTGTCCTGTGCAATCACAAGTAGCAAAATAATCAACACCATCTTTATGGCTGTACCAATAAAAATCTCCACTAACAACATCGCGTGGTTGGAAATAAATAAATGATTGTGGTAAATGATTTTGCATGTTTTCAAGTGCTGGTAGCATCGCACGTTGAATACGCTCAGCATAGTTTATACTGTCTTTAATATCATGTAATGCATCGGATAGTTTGTGATTAGACTCTTGTAACGCAATTGTTCTTTCCTCTACTTTTTCTTCTAATATGCGTTTCTCTTTTTCAAGGGCAGCGGTTCTGTATCTAAAATAGCTTACAATTCCAATAGTTAAGGTTAATATAACTAAAGTGTAAAACCACCATGTTCTCCAAAAAGGTGGAGTAATATCAAACGAAAACGAAATTTCCTCACTTGAAATTCCTTTTGGATTAATAGCTTTTACTTTAAAGGTGTAATTTCCAGGAGGTATGTTTGTATAAACTGCTTCATTTTTATCATCTGCAGGCGACCAGTTATCATCTAAGCCAACCATCATGAATTGATAAACCACATGGTCAGTTGTTGCAGCTTGAAAATTAAACGTTAAGTGATTGTTTTTGTAAGAGAGAGAAAGTTCTTCGGGAAGATTAGTTCGAGAATTAATTTTTTTAGAAAAGTTAGCCCAATTAACATCTTGATAAAAAAGTTTGATGTTCTGTAAAATTAGTTTAGGTTCTATTTTCGATTCAACATCATATTTCGAATCATATCTAGTAAGGCCATTTAAAGTACCAAACCATACTTTAGAATTGCTGTTTGCGAATATTGTATTTTGATTTAACTCAATACTTTTAAATCCATCGTCAGTACCGAAATAAGTAACTTTTTTAATATTTCCATTATCATCAAAAATTATTTTATCCACTCCTTTTTCGGTTCCTATCCATAAAGCACCTCTGTCATAGGCAAGTGAAATAATATAATTAGAGCATAAACCATCTTTTGTGGTGTAGCTTTTATAGTTTGTTTTGTCGTGTACTACTAAACCTCCATCTTGAGTTCCAAAAAACAAATGGCCTTTTTCATCATTAAGTAAACACCAAACATTGTTTAAACTTTCGGGATACTTATCCGTAACAGGAATAACTTTATCATTATTAATTTGTCCTATTCCACTACCATTAAAAGCCACCCAAATATTTCCATCTATATTTTTACAAATGCTTATAGGTTTATCAGCCGGCAGTTTTGGGTCTATTTCAAGTAATCGTGGTTTATAGTTTTCAAAAGCATAAACACCTTGACCATAGCAAACCCCATAAATAATACCGTTTGATTCAACGAATTTTAAAGGGTTTTCGATCAGCAATGGGGAGGCGTTCCCAATTTTGGTTATCAAGCTCAAACCTACAGGTGTTTGCGAAAAAACAAAAATCCCTTTAGCTTCGGTTCCTACCCATACATTATGATGAGAATCTTCAAATATCGACGTGATTGTTTCCTCATCTAATCCTGGAACTCCTTTTAGTTTGGTGAAAACCCCATTAATTCCAATATCTAAACCGTTAAAATATCCAACTAAAACAAGGCCCTTACTGGTTTCTAATATCGAATATATTTTGTCGTTTGTTAAGCCCGTGTTTGAATTATAAGTTACAACAGCTTCGTTGGTAAACATACTAACTCCACCACCTAAAGTACCAATCCAAATTTTCCCTTCATAATCTTGCATTACAGCTTGTACCCTATCAGATGCTAATCCTTGCTTTTCACTAAACAGAGTATGTTGTAAACCATTTATTTTAAGCAAACCGTGGTCAGTTGCGGCCCATAATAAACCGTTTTTATCACAAATGATTGTTCCAATAAAATCATTGTTTACTTCAGGAATATCAACACGAACTATTTTACCTAAGTTCATTTTATATATACCCGAACCTGCTTCTCCCACCCAAATGCGGCCTGTTTTATCTTGTGTAAATGTAAATGCCGTGTGTTTTTTATCATCGTAACTAAAGCTCGGAATATGATTGCTTACTTTACCATTAATATCAATATTACTTAAACCGCTTTGACGATAGCCTACCCATATTTTTTGTTGCGAATCTTCAAAAACACAAATAATTTCATTGGTAGGTAATCCGGTTTGGGTAGTAAACTTTTTAAATTTACCTGAAGAGTAAACCAATAAACCATCAAAAGTTGCAAACCACAAATTGCCTCTGCTATCGCACATAATACTGTAACATTCTTTTAAAACACTTCCGTCTTTTTCCGAAAAACTTTTGAATGTGCTTCCGTCGTACCTGCAAATACCGGATGTTGTTCCAATCCAAAGGTTGTTATCTCTGTCTTGGCAAAGACTTAAAACATCATTGTTTATTAAACCATCGGCTTTTGTGAAATTTTTAAATTCCTTACCATTAAATCTGCTTAAACCTCCGCCTTGGGTACACATCCATAAATAACCTTCGCGGGTTTGAACGATTGCATTAACATTTGAATTTGCTAAGCCTTCTTTGGTGGAGTAATTTTTGAAATTATATTTCTGACCAAAAGCAAATTGAAATGCTAGAGCAAGAATGAAAAGTATATGTAACTTAGATTGTTTCAATCAAAAATAAAAAGATTATAAAGATAGTAAAATACCATTTGATATTAGCGCTTAAATTGCAAAAATATTTGTCATATTCAAAATTCACCGCCTATCCTAAAACCTTTGAAAACACAATTATATTTGCCATATTTGCTCCTTGCTTTTCTAAAGAAAGGCGCTTAAAAAGATGAATATGAACAAAAAGTTATTTTATGCAAGTGCTACACTTGCTTTGTTGGTTTTAGGTTGTGGAACATCCAGTAAAACAAAAAAAACGGACACGCCTGTTGTTGTTGAAGAGCCAGTTTTAGCGCTTGATTCAATCGTTGTTACCCCTAAATCACCGGTTAAGAAAATATACCGCACATCAAATACACGTGTTTCTGATATTTTGCACACGAAACTTGAAGTTAGTTTTGATTGGCACAATACCTGGTTACTAGGTAAAGCTACAATTGATGTTAAGCCATATTTTCATCCAACAAAAAGCTTGATTCTGAACGCGAGAGGGATGGAGATATTTAAAGTTCAACTTTTAAAGGATAAAATCTTTTCAGATTTAAAGTATAACTATTCAAATGATTCAATTCGCATTAGCTTAGATAAAGAATATACTCGTAATGATAAGTATACTGTTTATATTGAATATAAATCAAAGCCAAATGAGTTGAAAAAGGGCGGTAGTCAAGCAATTTCAGACGATAAAGGTTTATACTTTATTAACCCGGATGGAGAAGATAAAAACAAAATGCCTCAAATCTGGACACAAGGAGAAACTCAAAGTAACTCATCTTGGTTTCCAACTATTGATAGCCCAAATGAAAGAATGACAGATGAAATATTTATTACGGTTGATAATAAATACACAACATTATCAAACGGTGTTTTAGCTGCACAAACCAAAAATCCTGACGGAACAAGAACAGATCATTGGAAAATGGAATTGCCTCATGCACCATATTTAGTGATGATGGGTATTGGTGAGTTTGTTAAAGTTAACGATGCCGCTTGGAATGGAAAAGAAGTAAGTTATTATGTTGAGAAAGAATTTGAACCTCATGCTAAGGCAATTTTTGGTAACACAAAGGAGATGATAGAGTTCTTTTCTAATAAATTAGGAGTGCCTTACGCTTGGCCAAAATACGCGCAAATTGTTGCTCGTGATTATGTGAGTGGTGCTATGGAAAACACTTCAGCAACTTTACATGGTGATTTTGTTTATCAAACAGATAGAGAATTATTGGATGGAAGTGCAGGTGAAGATGTTATTTCACACGAGTTATTTCACCAATGGTTTGGAGATTTAGTTACTTGCGAAAGCTGGAGTAATTTACCTTTAAATGAATCGTTTGCTACTTATGGCGAGTATTTATGGGAAGAATATAAGTATGGTTTAGATGCAGCAGATGCTCATAGCTACAAAAGTAAATTGGGTTATATAGCTGAAAGTTCTCAAAAACAAGTGGATATGATTCGTTTTGATGTTGTGAACAGAGAAGATATGTTTGATGGTCACAGCTACAACAAAGGTGGTCAAATATTACACATGTTGCGTAAATATGTTGGCGATGAAGCGTTTTTTGCTTCTTTAAAATTATACTTAGAGAAAAACAAATATACTTCAGTTGAGATTCATCAATTACGTTTGGCTTTTGAAGAAGTTACTGGTGAGGATTTAAACTGGTTCTTTAATCAATGGTTTTTAAGTAGCGGACATCCTAATTTAAAAATCGCAAATGTTTACGATGAAGCAAACGGTAAAGTGAAACTAATTGTGAAACAACAACAAGATTTCACAAAAACACCACTTTATAAATTGCCTGTTATAGTTGACTTATATTTTGCTGACGGTAAAAAATCTCAAAAAATTACTATAACTGATGCTGAGCAAACATTTGTATTTGATGCTCCATCAAAACCTTTGTTGGTTAATTTTGATGCTGAAAAGCAATTATTATGTGTTAAGCAAGAAGAAAACAAATC
Organism: uncultured Flavobacteriaceae bacterium; assembly: GCA_964603125.1. Taxonomy (GTDB): domain Bacteria; phylum Bacteroidota; class Bacteroidia; order B-17B0; family Aurantibacillaceae; genus CAZRUA01. The sequence goes on from CAZRUA010000001.1 coordinate 93,464, forward strand.
AATAGAAGAATATATTTATCAATATAAAAATGCTCCAAAATTTGGCGATAGATTAGAGGCATTAAATGCTTTTAAAGGAAAATTAAGTAACCCCGAAGTGCTGGCTACTGTTGAGTTAGCATTGAAAGACAAATGGTATGGTCACCGCGAATTAGCTTTAAAATTGTTGCAAGATGTTGCTACTGAAAAGGAAGCGGAGCTTAAACCAATTGTTATTGAAATGAGTAAAAGTGATGCTAAAACAGTTGTCAGAGCTGAGGCAATCGATTTTTTAGTGAAAAATTACAAAGGTGCCGAATTAACTAAAATTTATACGGATGCCTTAAATGAAAAATCATATGCAGTGTTAAGTTCTGGTTTATCAGCGCTTGCTGAGGTTGAACCAGAAACAGCTATGGTGAAAGCAAAAACTTTAGAAAATGAAAACAGCAATGATATTCGTTACACCTTAATGGATTTATATGCAAAGCATGGTAGCGAGGCAAATCACGACTTCTTTAAGAAACAAAAGGACAATTTCACTGGTTTCGAGAAAATTGGCTTTATAAGCATGTATGGTGCATATTTAAAAAAATGCAACGATGCAACTGTTATAGAAGGTGCAACAACTTTAAAAGATTTAGCAGGGAATGGTGCTAACAAATACGTACAATACTATGCTAAAAAATCTATTAGCGATTTATTGCGTCAATACACAGAAAAGGCTGAAATGTATCAAACTAAGTTAGATGAAGCTAAGGCAGGTAACGGAGATACAACAGCAACACAACAACAATTAGATAAAGCTAACGATACTAAAACTAAGTTAAGCGATATCTATAATTCAGTTAAATAAACAATGCAAAACTATCTTGCAGGTGCAGTTATTTTAATTGATAAACCTCTTACTTGGTCATCGTTTCAGGCGGTAAACAAGGTAAAGCATATTCTTAAAAACTATTACAAGAAAACCCCTCCTTTAATTACAAAGGAGGGTGAACCTACCAAGGTCAAAATTGGTCATGCCGGAACTCTAGATCCTTTGGCAACCGGATTACTAATATTGTGTACAGGGAAAAAAACAAAGGAGATTGAAAATTATCAAGCACAAGAAAAGGAGTACACAGGCACTTTTTTTATTGGCGCAACCACTCCTTGTTTTGATTTGGAACAAGAGGTGGATGAACGTTTTCCAACCGAACATATTACCAATGAAATGGTTTATGAAGCAACCAAACAATTTTTAGGTAAAATAGAACAAGTCCCGCCCATATTTTCGGCAATAAAGATTAATGGACGTAGAGCATATAAATATGCAAGAGCAGGCAAAGAAGTGGAAATTAAGGCCAAAACCATCGAAATTAAGTCGTTTGAGCTTACTAGGGTAGAATTACCAGAGGTTGATTTTAAAATAACCTGTAGTAAAGGCACATATATAAGAAGTATAGCTCGAGATTTTGGAATTGCTTTAGATAGTGGAGCTCATTTAACAGCTTTACGAAGAACTAAAATAGGCGAATTTAAGGTAGAAGATGCCCTAAATTTTGCTCAGTTTGAGCAGCTTTTGGCTCAATAATCGTCCAAATAATCAGTTTTAAGGTTAATTTGTTAAAAAACAGAGACTTAAAAAGCATATTTTTTTTTTGATATTGAACCGATAACTTTATATTTGCAGCCTAATAACTTAAAACAAAAAAGAAATGTCAGACATCGCAGCAAAAGTAAAATCTATCATCGTTGATAAATTAGGCGTTGATGAGAAGGAAGTAGTGCCTACTGCCAGCTTTACTAACGATTTAGGTGCCGATTCATTGGACACCGTAGAATTAATTATGGAGTTTGAAAAAGAATTCAATATTGCTATTCCTGATGAGCAAGCTGAGAAAATCTCTACTGTAGGAGATGCTATCGCTTACATCGAAGGAAACGCTAAGTAATTATTCGAGAACGCTTTTAGTCTGTGCTTGCTGCCTTAAGAAATTTCTTATGTGCATGAGCATAAATTAAAAGCGTTTTAAATTTTAAAAAAAATCACATGCAATTAAAACGAGTTGTTGTTACAGGTTTGGGGGCAGTTACGCCAATTGGAAATAATGTTCAAGATTATTGGACTAACCTAATTAATGGTGTTAGTGGTGCAGCACCTATTACACATTTCGATGCATCCAAATTTAAATCGCATTTTGCATGTGAAGTAAAAGGCTTTAATCCTGAAGATTATTTAGATAGAAAAGAGGCTCGTAAAATGGATCGCTTTTCTCAACTGGGTATCGCTGCTGCAACTCAAGCAGTTGAGGATTCGGGTATTTTAAAATATGAAACATTAAATTATGATAGAGTAGGTGTGATTTGGTCATCGGGTATTGGTGGTTTGGATACTTTTTTAGAAGAGTGTTCAAATTTTGCTAAAGGAGATGGTACACCACGTTTCAATCCTTTCTTTATTCCTAAAATGATTTCGGACATTGCAGCTGGTCATATTTCTATGCGCTACAATTTCCGTGGTCCAAACTTCTGTGTTGTTTCTGCTTGCGCTTCTTCTACTAATGGTATGATAGATGCATTTAACTACATTCGTTTAGGAAAAGCAAATGCAATTTTAACAGGAGGTTCTGAAGCAGTTATTAATCAAGCAGGTGTTGGTGGTTTTAATGCTATGCATGCCATGAGTACGCGTAACGATTCTCCAACAACAGCTAGTCGTCCTTACGATAAAGACCGCGATGGATTTATTTTAGGTGAAGGCGGTTGTGCTATTATGCTTGAAGAGTTAGAGCATGCATTAGCGCGTGGAGCTAATATTTATGCTGAAATTGTAGGCGGTGGAATGAGTGCTGATGCTCACCATTTGACTGCTCCGCACCCTGAAGGTTTAGGCGCAATGAATGTTATGCTTAATGCTTTAGAAGATGCTGAAATGAAGGCAACAGAAATTGATTACATCAATACTCACGGAACTTCTACTCCATTAGGTGATGTAGCTGAGGTTAAAGCTATTCAAAAAGTATTTGGAGAACATGCTTATAACTTAAATATTTCTTCAACAAAATCAATGACAGGTCACTTGTTAGGTGCTGCGGGCGCTATTGAAGCTATGGCATGTATTTTAACTGTGAAAAACGACATTATTCCTCCAACAATTAATCACTTTACGGATGATCCGGAAATTGATAACAAACTTAATTTTACTTTTAACACAGCTCAAAAACGTACAGTTAATGCGGCTTTAAGTAACACATTTGGTTTTGGTGGTCACAATGCAGCTGTTATTGTAAAAAAGTTTAAATCGTAATTGCTTGTTAAAGTCAATTCAAAAGCTACGATTTAAAAATTCTTCTGATAAAAAACTTGCCGAATCTATTTATTTAATTTTAGGAATTTATCCTAAGAATATTGCTTTGTATAAACAAGCACTTCGTCATAGCTCTATTTCAAAAGCCATAAACAAAGAAGGTTTTAAAGATAGTAATGAGCGTTTAGAGTTTTTAGGCGATGCCGTTTTAGGATTAGTTATTGCCGAATATTTATTTGAATTATATCCGTTTAAGGATGAAGGTTTTTTAACCAAAATGCGTTCGCGCTTAGTTAACGGCTCACAAATGAATAACCTTGCTATTAAAATTGGTTTAGATAAATTAGTTCAAAGCAACTTAACTGGGCCAAACAAAAGCAACGGAATTTACGGTGATGCCATGGAAGCATTGCTAGGTGCAGTTTACAAAGATTTGGGTTTGACAAAAGCTAAGAGTATAATATTAAAACGCTTGGTTAAGGTTCATTTTGATTTAAATGATGTTGAACAAAACGATAGTGATTTTAAAAGTCAATTAATAAATTATTGCCAACAAAATAAAAAGAAAGTAGAGTTTGTTTTATTAGAAGAAAAAGGAAAACAAGAAAAGAAAACCTATCTAGTTCAAATTAAAATTGATGGCGAAGCTCATGAGCAAATGGAGCATGTTTCAAAGCGAAGAGCAGAGCAGCTTGCTGCACAACTAACTTACGAAAAGCTTATAGTAAAAAGTGTAGGAGCAAATTAAAGCTTTATAATTCTATTCGGATTGTTAAGCACTTTTTGGTCCATTTCTAACAAGGCTGCTAAAACCAATTGAGAATAATTTTGTGAAGCCGATTTAAAACCTCCAGCGCTGGTATGCCACATCGTATTAATTAAATCTATACCACCGTCGCAAGGATTTATTTTGTTAAGTACAGCACGCACGTTTCCTCCACCAGCATGATAAACATGCATTACCAAAAGTCTAAACCACAAATCATCTTCTTTATAACTAATGTTTAAATCGTTTAACATGCTTTTAGCTTGAGGAATGCAAATGGTACGTATTAGTTTTGATGAAGCATAAGCTGAACGATTAAAATCGGCACGTTCATCAATTTTTTTATTCACTTTTAAACCCATTAATCGTGCAACTGGTTTCATTAATTGAAAAGGGCCATAAGCACCAACATTTGATTTTTGTAAGCGATTGGGGCTTTCAATTAAAAGAATGGCCTGTGCATACCAAGGGTCGGTGTTGTTTTCAATAAAGGCATCTATACCCTGATGCAATGTAGGATAAGCGTGTTCAAAATCATAGAAGAAACTTTTTCCTTCGGTTACTAAAACACGCGCAGTATCAGCACGACCGTATTCTTTGCGTAAACTATCTCTAAAAGCAGTTTTTGAAGAATCAGAAAGAGAGTTGAATTTTTTAGTACAAACAACACTTACAATTTTTCTGTCGCTCGAAAAATTTACCAAAGCCGAATCTTTTGATAAATGCATGATTCGGCGCCAAAAAACAACTTGTGCTAATTCGTGGCAATTGTTTTCGTATACCTGTTTATCGTAAATATAGTTATGCGAGGTTTTATTTTGTACATCATAAACAGGTACAACATCTCTACAGAAGTTTCCAACAACTTCTTCCGAATCAGGCTTACAAAGAGCCAATCCAAGCATTGCTATTTTTGCGAATAAAATCAAAGTAAATGTTTTTGATAAATGTATACTTTATAACGAACAAATGCAAAATAGGTTACAGAAGGTTTTTAACCTTGTTGTGTTAATTGGTAATACCACAATTAGTATGTTTTAACAAACCTACAACACAATAATTTCGTACTTTTGCCAAAATTTTTTTGAGATGATTACTACTGATATTGCAATAGTTGGAGCAGGGCCAGTTGGCTTGTTTGCTATATTTGAAGCGGGTTTGCTAAAAATGCGCTGTCATTTGATTGATTATTTGCCGCAGGTAGGTGGGCAATTATCAGAGATTTATCCAAAAAAGCCAATTTACGATATACCAGGTTTTCCAACGGTTTTGGCCCAAGAATTAGTTGATAATTTAATGGAGCAAGCTAAACCATTTAACCCAACATTTACTTTGGGAGAGCGTGTTGAAAAGCTTGAGAAAAGAGAGGAAGCAGATTTTTTATTAACTACCAACATGGGTACGCAAATACAAGCAAAGGTAGTTTGTATTGCAGGTGGTTTAGGCTGTTTTGAGCCGCGCAAGCCAGAAGTGAAAGGTTTAGAGCAATTTGAAAATGGGAAAGGAATTGCTTACATGGTTTTAGATCCAGAAAAATACCGCGATACAAAACTTGTAATTGCGGGTGGTGGTGATAGTGCACTAGACTGGACAATATTTTTAGCTAATGTAGCGAAAGAGGTAACATTGATTCATAGAAGCGAATCATTTAGAGGTGCGCCTGATTCGGTAAACAAAGTTATGAAGTTGGCCGAAGAAGGGAAGATAAAATTGCATTTGAATACCAATATTAGCAGCATTGCAGGTGATGAGGTTTTACGAAGTATTTCAATTGAAAATGCAAAAACTAAAGCAACTGAGACAATTGAAACAGATTATTTGATACCATTGTTTGGATTAAGTCCTAAGTTAGGGCCGATTGAAAATTTTGGTTTGAATTTAGATAAGAACGCCATAGAAGTAAACACAGACGATTACTCAACAAACATACCTGGAGTTTATGCTATTGGCGATATAAATACCTATACCAATAAACTTAAACTTATTTTATGTGGCTTTCATGAGGCAGCATTAATGAGCCATAGCGCTTATAAATACATGAATCCGGGTGTTAAGTATACCATGAAGTATACAACCGTTAATGGAGTTAATATGTTTTAATTAGCGGTTTTCTTATAACGCTATTTTATTGGCTAACACTATAAAATCAAAACATGATTTATTGTTAAAAACGTGTTAATTCAATGCTTTTTTGTATATTTGCAGCTCATTTTAAAAACGTGTTATCATGAAAATGGGTACTACAGAAATTATTTTAATCCTAGCGGTTGTTTTATTATTATTTGGAGGTAGAAAAATTCCAGAATTAATGAAAGGCTTAGGAAAAGGAATGAAAGAATTTAAAGACGCTAAAGATGGCGTTGATAATTCTAACAACACTCCTGAGAAAAAATAATTTTAAATTTTAATTTTTTGTGTATTCCTTTAAGGATATTTCCTCTTATCATAATGATTTGAAAAGTGGCTCTATTAGCTGCTTTCAAGCTGTTACTGACGTTTTAGCAACTATCGAAGCTAAAAAACATTTAAACGTTTATTTAGAGGTTTTTTCGGATGAAGCTTTGCAACAAGCAAAGTTGGTAGATGAGAAAATAAAGCAAAACAAAGCGGGTAAACTAGCTGGTGTTGTTGTTGCAATTAAAGATAATATCTGTTACAAAAACCATAAGGTATCCGCTTCATCAAAAATACTTGAGAATTTTACTTCCATTTATTCTTCAACTGTAGTTGAAAAACTATTAGCTGAAGATGCCATTATTATTGGCCGAACCAATTGCGATGAGTTTGCAATGGGAAGTAGCAACGAAAATTCGGCATTTGGAAGGGTTTTAAATCCTTTAAACGAAAGTACTGTTCCAGGAGGTTCTTCGGGTGGAGCAGCGGCAGCAGTTGCGGCGAATCTATGCCATGTTTCATTAGGAAGTGATACAGGTGGTTCTATCCGTCAACCTGCTTCATTTTGTGGAGTTGTGGGCTTAAAGCCAACTTATGGTCGTGTTTCACGTTGGGGATTAATCGCTTATGGTTCTTCTTTTGATCAAATTGGTCCTCTCACAAAAACAGTTGCCGATACAGCTTTGGTAATGGAAGTGATTGCGGGCAATGATGAGTTTGATAATACAGCTTCTACAAAGCCTGTTGATGCCTACTCGACCTTGTTAAGTTCAAATAAAAAATTAAAAATAGCATATTTAAAAGATTGTATTGAGAGTGAAGGTTTGGATGCAGAAATAAAAGCTAAAACTCTTGAAACATTTGATAAACTTAAGTCTCAAGGACATACCGTTGAGGCTGTTGATTTTCCTTATTTAGATTATTTAGTTCCGTCTTATTACGTTTTAACAACTGCTGAGGCTTCATCTAACTTAAGTCGTTTTGATGGCGTACATTATGGATATAGAAGCCCTAATGCAACTGATTTAGAGAGTACTTATAAAAAGAGTCGTAGCGAAGGATTTGGCAAGGAAGTGAAACGCCGTATTATGTTAGGTACTTTTGTTTTAAGTGCTGGTTTTTACGATGCTTATTATGCTAGAGCTCAAAAGGTAAGAAGAATTTTACGTGATAAAACCTTAGAGATTTTATCACAATACGATATTATTATAACACCGTCAACTCCAGGTACTGCGTTTGAATTCGGCAAGAACAGCACAGATCCAATAAAAATGTATTTAGAAGATATATTTACTGTGCAAGCTAATTTAGTTGGTGTTCCAGCTATTTCAATTCCTCTAGCCAAGCATTCAAATGGTTTACCTTATGGTATTCAGTTGATGAGTAAGCCGTTTAGCGAAGCAGGTTTATTAGCATTTTCCAAAGAATTGGAAGGATTGGTTTAATAAATTTTGCTATAAAATTCCCCCTTTAAAGGGGGAATCATAAAGGTGGTATTTAACAACTTTTTTAGATAGAATCAAAATAAGATCTATTGTAAAAATGCAGAATTGAAAACGAATACGCGAGTTACATCCCCCTAACCCCCTTCAAAGGGGGAATTTTAAAGTCTAACTTATTAAAAACCAAGCCTTAATAACTATTTTTGACCCAACATTATTTAACTTTTTTTTCTAAGCATATTTTTATATCATTGTAGCGTTAGGATTGCAATTCGTTGTCAATTTTAGCTGTAACCTTTTTATTAATCACACGTTACACAATAAAGCGATGTTAAAGAAACTCTATATATACGGATTGTTGGTTTGCTTGATGATAGCAACACAAATTCCAATGGCAAATGCGCAAACAGTAATTGCTCAAGACGATCCAATTGCGGCAGCATTAGATAGTTTAGCTACTAAAAAAGTGTTGGAGAAATATTACTCTAAACCAATTACACCAAAAAATAGTAAATACCATTTTGCTCCAGATTCAATCCCGGTTTATGATGACTTTGCCTATGAAGCTCGTTTATCAAAGTTAGATGTGAATTCTCCTTTTGATTTACAATACAATAGTGTTGTGCGAGGTTACATTGATTTATATTGCAAACGTAAACGCGAAATGGTTTCACGTATGTTAGGTCAATCACAGTTGTATTACCCAATGTTTGAAGAAGTTTTGGATAAATACAATTTGCCTTTGGAGTTAAAACATTTAGCAGTTATTGAATCAGCTTTGAATCCTTTGGCAAAAAGCCGTGCAGGGGCAACAGGTTTGTGGCAATTTATGTATCCGACAGGAAAAATGTATGGATTAAATGTTACTTCATACGTTGATGAGCGCTGCGATCCATACAAAGAAACGGTAGCTGCAGCTGAGTATTTACAGTTTTTATATAAAATGTTTGGCGATTGGCAAATGGTTTTAGCGGCTTATAACGGCGGACCAGGAACCATTAACCATGCTATACGCCGCAGTGGAGGTAAAAAAACATATTGGGAAATTCGCCCGTTTTTACCAACTGAAACACAAGGATATGTGCCCGCATTTATTGCAGCAAACTATGTAATGAATTACCACGCTGAACATAATATTTATGCAGCAATACCTAAAAAAACTTATTTTGAATTGGACACTTTGGTAATGCGCGAGCCTATTACCTTTGCTCAACTATCAAGTGTTTTGGATATTAGCGTGGAAGAAATTCAATATTTTAACCCCATTTACAAAAAGAATGTAATACCAAGTGGAGGTTATGTATTAACCTTGCCAAAAACAAAAATAGGGCAGTTTGTTACCAATGAAAATGAAATCTATGCAATGATTCATAAGCAAGAGGAACAAAGTAAGGTAGCGGCTGCAACAGATGTTAAAGACACTGAAATTTATCACACGGTTAAAAAGGGAGAGAAGATAACAACGATTGCTCGTAAGTACGGTGTAACCGTTTCTCAGCTTAAAACATGGAATTATGTTGGTAAAAAAGGCTTAAAAGCAGGACGTCAATTGGTTATTCATAAAAAGGAAAAAACAACAAAAGAAGCTGCGCCAGATGTTAGCAGTGCCGCACCAGAAACAAACTTAGCCAATAAAAAAACAGAAGCTACTAAATCAGTTGCTGAAAACAAAGCAACAATTAAGTACTACAAAGTTAAAAAAGGCGATACCTTATTTAAAATATCCAAGCAATTTGGTGTGTCTCAAGAAGAACTAAAGCAAATGAATAAGCTTGGCAAAGCTGGTAAAATTGCGATAGGGCAGAAGTTGAAGGTGGGGTAGGTATCCAATCATATTATTAAAAATGTAAACCGCCCCTTTGTGATGAATAAAGGGGCGGTTTTGTTTTGGTATAAACTAGTTTTTCTGTAATAAGATGATTTTTAACATGTATTATTAGGTTGGTTCTAAATGTAAAATGAATTATATTTGTTAAAAAAACATGAAAAAAATCTTTTCTTTATTAGCTTTAATTATATTCACAAATATTAGCGCTTACAATTATTTAACAGTTGGTGATCCAAGAACATCATGGTGGACACAAACAGGAACTATTGAAGAAGCTACTTTTTCAGTTAAGCCTAAAGGAATTTACACAGAAGTAGGTATGTATTTAACTTTTTCGGCTCGTAACACTAGTTTTACTACAAGTGATTCGTTAGAAATTGTGTATTATTTTGATTTGCCAGATAATGCAATTGTTACAGATTCATGGTTATGGATTGGAGACACTATTGCACGAGCAAAAATAATGGATAGATGGACTGCAACATCTGTTTATGAAGGTATAGTTCAACGAAGACAAGACCCATCAATCCTAACCAAACAATCTAGCACACAGTATCAATTAAGAGTTTTTCCAATGAATGGCCTTGCGAATCGTAAGGTTAAAATAACTTATTTAATTCCAACACAATGGGCAACAACAAATGTTACTACTAAATTACCACTCAACATACTTACGGCTTCTTATAATCAATTACCTTTTGCTAATATTATAACTTGGACAAATAGTGATTGGCAAAATCCAGCTATCATTAATGTTGCAGGTACTCAGTTTAATCAATTTACTAGTGTTGAGTTTGGTAATCATTGGGTTGCACAAGTTCCTTATTCTAATTACAATTCAAACCCGACACTTAGGTTTAATAGTCCAATGGTAAATGGTGTTTACATTAGTAAGTACAATGAACCAGGCGAAAATTACTATCAAATGGCTATTTTGCCTTCAAGTTTTTTACCGCCATTACCACCTAAAAAAATAGCTTTTCTAGTTGATTATGATATCTCGAAAACAACTTACACGCAATCAGCCATATTAAACTCATTAAAGCAATCATTGCATAGTCAACTAAACCCGCAAGATTCTTTTAATTTAATTTTTTCGGGTTTTATTATTAATAGGATAAGTAATGTTTGGCTTCCAGCAGATTCAACAACTATTGAAAACACCTTTTCATCATTACTAAACCCAATGTCTAATTACAGTACTTTAGCTCCACTTATTGCTAATGCTATTGATTTCATTAATCTTCATGGTAATGATGGAAGGATTTTATTAGTTTCAAGTTCTGACGGCTATGGCTCAAGTGCAGCAGCAAATAATTTAATCAATGATATTTTACCAATTATGAATCCTGATATACCTTTTTATATTTGTGATATTCAAAATCAAAATGTTACTTATAATTATATTAACAGTACATATTATTATGGTAATCAATATTTTTATACCACGCTCGTAAATATTACAGGCGGAGCTTATTATAAAACTAATTCTTACTATTATTATACGCCATCTTATACTCTAGATGAGATTTTGCAGTTTAATTTCGATGAAATTTCAGGTATAATAAATTCATTTAATTTATACACATCTGTATCGGGAGGATATTGTTACGGACGATATAATTTAGATGCTAATTCAAGCACTGTTTATATTAATCGCCCTATTTTACAAGTTGGAAAATATATTGGCTCATTACCATTCAATATTTCTATTGCGGGAGATTATAACGGAAATATTTTTAACACTAATATTAATTATGCGAGTACTAGTTTTGCATTAGGTGATAGTGCAATTAAGGCAATGTGGGGAGGGAATTATGTAAAGGATTTGGAAAATCAAACTAATCAAACAAACACAATCATTAACAATATTATCTCTAAAAGCCTATCAACACGTGTTTTATCTAGATATACAGCTTTTTTATGTTTAGAGGATTCAACATATTATTGTGATGTTTGTCAAGATGAAAGCGTTTTGGTTGGCGTAGAAGAGCAAGATTCCTTACAAATGGACATGATAGCTGCGCCCAATCCATTTAATGATTTTGTAAAGATAACTTTAACGAAAAACGCAAGTACGGATTATGAGAACGCTGAGTATTCAATATTCAATGTGTTAGGCGAAAAAGTATATCAATTCAATTACTCAGATGTTAACAAAGGCGAAACACTTGAGTTTAGGTGGAATGGCATAGATACAAATGGCAATAATTTAAACGCTGGTATTTATTTGTTCGTTGTAAAAACAGACAAGGGAGTTAAAACGCTTAAGCTGATAAAGAGTTAATTTAATAAGGATATTTGAAATTTACCGCCCGTTTGAGATGAACGAAGGGGCGGTTTTTGCGATGCACAGATGATTTTACTCCTTAATTATCTTTAGTGTTTTTATCCCATTATTAGTAATTATTTGTATGAAATAAATACCGTTAGTCTGGTTTTGTAAATCGATTTTTTCTGTCCCTTTCTTTAGTTCTTTAGCATATACTAATTCTCCAAGAGCATTTGTTACTGAAACATGGGCATTATAAGTCAATTCCAAAAAGAAATTACCATTATTCGGGTTTGGAAATAAATCGGCAACATGCGAATTAAACTCGTTTAAGCTAATATTTGTAACATTACAATTAGCTCCATTAGGGTATGCAGCAAAGCTATCTTGAACAAAACAATCCAAACTACTATAATAACCTCCACCGATTGTGTTAAAAAAAAGTCCTTTAGTGTTTCCAACCCCCTCTATCACTGAAAAAGAGAGGCTCCAATTAAAAAAATTAAATCTTTTGTGGAAATCACCCGAAACAAAAACTGAATCTATAGAAGTAACAACATATGGGATTCCGCTTGGGTAAGAAAAATCTTGAGCACCGTAATAACCCGTTGTGTCGCCAACGTGCAGCCCGAAATCATACATGGTTTGTATCAATCCCGAAGCGTATGCAAGAAAAACTTTTTTGCTACTATCTTCTCTCACAGCCCCATAATAAGCTGTAGTGTTACCAGTAACTCGATAAATTTTATGATAAATATCGCCTAAAAGTATTGTATCCTCATTATTCAGAAAGAAAGTATCGTTAAAATACATAACATTACCTGGGCCAACAATTCCTTGTGCACTTTGTTTCCAAGTTGCATCATGTGTTGGAAAAGGATGATATTGTTGCGAAAACACTTGGGTTTGCGAAAACAGCATTAAAAACACTATTACTTTCCTTACCATCTTAATTTAAATCATTTACAGTTCCCAAAAACGCCCAATCCCCATCTAAATTTTTGCATATATAATTTTCCATTTTTATAACAGAAGTTAGCTTTTCTTCGTAAGGGAAAAAGTTTACATGCTCATCCAACGTGTAATAAAAAAACCGTTGTTTGGGCGTAACAATAAATAGTTGCTTTTTTGTAATGCGCTTTAATTCTTTAATACATTGCTCTAAATCAATCAAATGTTCTACGGTGTGGCAACAAGTAACCACATCAAATTCCTTATCTTTAAAGGGTAAATTCTCTATATTACCTTTTATGCATTTGTATGGCTCAGTGCCGTCTGGATTTTTAATATCAAAACCATACAAGTCTAAATTGGGATGTTTTTCTTTAATGGTTTTTAGCAAATAACCTCGTCCAGAACCAATATCAATTAAATTGGTAGCAGATTTATCAATATTATTTAATATAAAATCAATACAAGCTTGGTTTAAGTCTGTAGCTCTATTTCGCGATATTGTATTTAAGTTGTTGTAAAAATCATCATAATCTTGCTCAGTATAGGAATATACTTTACTTTTAAATTGCATAACCTCTTTTAGGTTTCTTCCCCTGTAAGCAAAGTAGTAAAAAGGGTACATGAAAAATTTACTATCTCGTATAAAGGGTGGGACAAGCTCGTCCATGCAATATCTAATTATATTTGTTAGTTTTCGATTCATTTTAACGTTTTTTGTAGTACCCTTTTATATGGTTTAATTTTATTTTAAATAGATCTAGTATCATTCCTGGAGCGTGTTTTAGCAAACTCACCGAACTACCTTCTTGACTTCTTAATTGAACTGGTATTTTTCTGATGGTATAATTTCTTTTTAAGGCGATGTAAATAACTTCAACGTCAAAGGCAAAACTATTAATTCGGCCAATGCTAAAAATGTCATCAGCAACACTTTTTTTAAAACCTTTTAACCCACACTGTGTGTCAAAAATCCCTGTTGTTATTATTCTCCCAACAAAAAAGGTATAAAAGTTACTTCCGAATTTACGTTGAGCAGATATTTCAGTAAAATAACTTGAGCCTTCTAGTGTTCTATCCCCAATAACTAAATCGTAATCTTGTTTTGTTATACCTTCTATAATTCTATCAATTGCACTCGAGTCAAATGGAATATCAGAGTCAGTGTATATTTTAATATCTCCACTTGTTTTTTGCATACCAAATCTTACAGCCCCACCTTTACCTTTATTTGTGGTATAACCATCATAGATACAATTGTACTTTTGAGCTATCAGTTTTGTTTGTTCATTATCTTTTGACCCATCATCAATTATAATTATTTCTGAATCAAAATCTTTATTTTTCGTGTAATTAATTAAATAATTTAGGTTGTTATCTAAAGCTTCAGATGATTTATAGGACGGTATGATAAAACTTATTTTCACAGATGTAAAGGTAGTAATTGTTATGAAAAGAATCTAATGAGTTATTATTCAATAAATGCTATTTTTAAATCATCGGTATAGACGGTATGACTGGAGTTGTTTTGAAAGAAAAAAACAACTTTATTGTTTGGGTGAAAGAATTCTCGTTTGTCAATTGGGATAATAAATTTGTGGTCTACCCAGTTTTTTTCTGTATAATTTTTAGCAGAACTAATTACTTTTTGATAATTGAATAAAGAATAGTTTTCTTTTGTATTTATAAAAAGATAGGTGAGAAACTTATATGCAGTATCCGTTGAAAGAGTTTTGAAGCTAATTTCTATTCCATTTATTTTCTTGAAGTTCTTAATTTCATTAATCGAAATATTTAAAGTTAAACCATAACTATCATTATTTTTCATTACAGCTGATTTTTTCGAAGAAAAAGAATAAGAGGTATCAATAATAGTATATGAAATGATATCGGAAGTGTTTGATTCAAGATTATAAAAGCGAAAATCTAATGTATTTCCTTTAAATGGTTTTACTTTAATGGTATTTTTGCCATAATACTCTGCCAACAACTTATTGGCGAAATAGGAAGAATCATCAATACTTAAATCATACCTATACAATAAATTTGTTCGATTAAATAGGTTGTTTACTTGGCATATTTTATCTGAGCTTTGTTTTATGGTTGAAAGTCGAGCCTGCATTTCTTCGTAAAGTAATTTAACCTCAGGGTTAAAAAAAGCATAATAATAACCTTTACGAATATTGTTTGTTGTTGTTGAAACCTGAAATATGATTGCAAGTAAGGATAAAATTAAAAGCAAATTAGCAATATTGGGTTTAATTTTTTGAAGCAATTTATTAAGCAAGTGATACAATAAAAATGTAATATAAAAATTACATAAAATGTATAAAATAAGTTGAATTCCTAGCACCCTATCAGGAGGTTCAACTCCCAGTGTATAGAAAATAGGAAACAAGCTTATGAAAAAAGTAAAGAAAAGAACAGGAATAAATAGCCATAAAAAATGCTTGTAGTGTTTGTTTTCATTAATTCTTAACTTTAATAAAATAAATAGAAGTAGTATATCACAAAAAGTAAGAATATGATTGTTTTGCCAGTTGGTTGACAATTTACACATATAATCAAGTATTTGTTGTGAGTTATATTTTAAATTTTCTTTAATAGTGTAATTAAACATTTCTTGACCTTGTTTTAATCTTATTACATTGCCAGGTGATTTTATAACAATTATTGTAAATCCAATACCTATTAGAGCTATGAGGATTAATTTAAAATTTATTTTTTTTCTAGTAAATAGATCATAAAAGAAAAGTAGCATTAAAATAAAATCTGCAACAATAGTCATTGTTTCGTTACTGCCAATAAGTAGCACAAGGGTAATAATTGAAAAAATGAAAGCGCGATTGCTTGCACCGTAGAATAGAAACTTTGTAATATTCCCTAAAAAAAAGAAAAAGAAAAAGATACTTGTACCATAAGATGCTGTGCCAGAAGCCCAATAGATTGACTCTGCTGGATTGTTCAACAAGGACATGAAGGGTACAATTAAAACAAATGAAAGTAGTAATTTGTAAAAGACAATTTGATTTTTAAGAATTACGCTTGAGAAATAATATATAGATAATGCTATTAAAGATATAGTTATTATTGGTGAAACCCATGCCCCCCCTTCTATTTTAAATGAAAGGGGTAAGCAACTTAAGTAAAAAGTTGTCGTATATCTTCCATTTATCCCTTCATAACAAGCTGTTTGAGCATTTAAAAAACCTCTTTGTAATCGGTTAAGGGCGTAAAAATAATCATCTGCTGAGTAATAATTGTAAAATGAAATAACAATAAATGGAATTAAAATTAAGATTATCAACATTAAAATTAGAAAAACATGGAGCTTATTATTTAAAATGTTTTGTTTCATTTTAGAATTAATTTTTTAATTTGATAATATGTGAGATGAATATCTTCATTATTTATAAGGAAAAAATTAAAAAAGCGTTTTAGACTATTAATTGGCTTTTCATAAAAATAATAGCTTATTTCTGCTGCTAAAACTGTAAAAGTAAAGTAAAGGACCCAAGCTGTATATTTACTGTCTGTATGAAGACTCATCCATTTACTAATATAACCCCAAAAAATAGGCGGAGCAAAAAGATGAAAAACATACAAACCGTACGATATTTCTCCAAAATGTTTTAAAACTTTATTCTCCAAAATAACCTTAGCTATAAATTTATAATTCCCTGCAACCCCTCGGCCAATAATAAGAGCACTAATTAGGCAAAAAGGTACTTCATCTAGTAAAAAAGAATAGAATCTGTGTTCTTTGCCGTTAATTATCAGATAATAAATTAAAATATAAAGAATAATAGCCCCATAAAGCAAAAATAAATTAGAAGAAATTTTTTGAAATATTGTTTTTTTATACATGAATATATAAGATAAAATGGCACCAATTATTAAAGCAAACATTACATTACTTGTCAAATAAAGTTCGCCTGTCCAATTGTTTGTTACAAAACTGGAAAAATAGAGCCTAGATAATAATGATAAGCTTAATATAACTAAACTTGCCTTAAGAAAGTTTTTCATATTAATAAAAATGAGAATAAGAGGCCAAAACAAATAAAATTGTTCCTCAACGGCTAAAGACCAAAAATGCGTATACGGGCCTATTAAAGCATTTTTTTTGTACATCAAAAAGTTTGTTGTAAATGTACTTAACCAAGGTAGGGTTTCATGAATTCCTTCAAATCTGTTATTTCGTAACAAAAAAATAATCCCAAAGTACAATGGGAAAATTCTTAAAGCCCTTCTCATATAGAAATTGAAAATTGTTTTTTTTGTTGTATTTAACTCTTTAGCAACTTTTTCTTTGTCTTTTAAAAGTATGCGAGTTATGAGAAAACCACTTAAAACAAAAAAAAAGAAAACACCATGTGCCCAAGGAACAGATTTTACGAATTTATTTTGTACATCCCAAGCAATCCAATGACCAATCATTACTGAAGCAACGGCGAAAAATCGCATACTGTCAAGTTGGTGAAAATAATTTTCTTTATTCGTATTCAAAATGATATCTATTTTTTTTGTAACCCAGTTTTTGTAATTATACTAGATTCCTGGTAATCTTCGTAATCTGTATTAATATCCCAAATGTTATGCTTAGTTCCCTTACTAATATTTTCGGCAGCTAGTTTACCCATTAATATGCTATGGTCTTGATTATTGTATTTAAAAGCACCGTAGCGTCCTATAACATGTAAGTTTTTTATACTGCTAAGGTATTGTTCAATAGGTTTTAAAACTTCTTTATATCCAGTGGAGTATACAGGATAACAACGAGGGATTTTATAAATTTTACCGGCACTAATTTCTGCGTTGCCAATTAAGCCTGTTTTACGCAATTCTTCTTTTCCTAAGGCAATTAATTTTTCTTCGTCCCAATTCCAAAACTCATCTTCATCATAGCACCAGTATTCCAAAGCACATATGGTGCTTGTTTCAGAGCCATTAATTTGCGGAACCCAGTTTCTAAAATTGGTAATTCGCCCCATTTGTAAATCTGTACTATGTACGTATAACCAATTATCGGGAAATAAATTTTGCGCCTCCACTTTTAAATAAACAATGATAGTATTTCTAAATTTTAATTTTAATGCGGCCTCCTTAATTTTTTCAGGCACTTCGGGTAAACGACTTACCATTAAAGATAATGGCATAGAAGAAATAATATGGTCATATTCTTTTATTGTCCCATCATTTAATTCAACCGCATAAGCTTTGTTACTTTTGGTTAAAACACGTTTAATCGGCGAATTTAAGAATACATTTCCACCTTTTGTTTTTACAGCATTAGCCATGCGTTCGTAAACAATACCGGTGCCTTCATGTGGATAAGCAAACTGATCAACCAGCGTTTTGTGTTTGCCGCTATTGCCAAACAAAGCACTCTTAACAGCCTCACCTAAACTGAATTTTTTAATGCGTTGGGCTGCAAAATCAGCATCTAAAACATTGCAGGATATTCCCCATAGTTTTTCGGTATAGGTCTTAAAAAATATTTGGTACAACTTTTTTCCAAAACGATTGGTTACCCAGCCTTCAAAAGTACTAGTATCTTTGGTTGGAGAAATTTTCTCGAAACCATAAGATATTAAACAACCAGCCGCCCTAAATATACCTAGGTTACTTAGCGCGTTCATTGCCTTAATGGGATAATTGAAAAATTTATTATTATAATAGATTCGAGTCAGTCTATCTACCATTTCGTAATCATCGCCAACCACTTCTAACCACAATTCGTTTACACGCGTATCGTTACTAAAAAAACGATGAGGACCAATGTCAATTTTTTGATTCCATAAATCCAAAGTTTTAGCTAAACCACCAACACTTTCGCTCGCTTCATAGATATCAATATGCGCTGAGGTTTTTGAAATCTCATAGGCAGCTGTCATTCCTGCTGGTCCAGCACCGATAACGCATACTTTCATTTTAACTCGTATATTTAAACAAGATATAACTTATTCAGTTTCTTTAATTTCAATTTTTAAATCATCTACATCTAAAAAACCTTTTCCTGATGGTTTATATGGATAAGTTGAAATCATTATTGGAGACATATTCGTAACAGCAGGTTCTAAATAAACCGAGTCTTTAAAACTAACCCAAGTGTTTGTTGCAGTAAGGAATTTTTTTGCTGCTATATTTATCCAAAATTTACTCTCGCCGTTAATATTGTTAACAGCAAAAACAATACCTCCGTCATAGCTTTCCGAAGATCTAAAAGCTCCTGAGATAATCACTTTAACTTTTTTATTTTTATAATCTTGCGACAATTCTCCTGCCCAGCCATATCCATATTGAATTATGCTATCAATACGTGAAAAATAATTATTTAAACTTGTTGTATCTTTTTGCAAAGTGTTCGAATTGATGTCTTTATTCTCACCACCTAAATCAAATGATCTTGATGCTAAAATTGGTTCGCTTCCACAAGAAACTAAACCAACTAAACTTAATCCTGTTAAAATAATTGCAATTTGTTTTTTCATTGTTTTGAATTATAAAAAATTGAGAGGTGAAAATACGAAATTTTATTAATTATTATTGGGTTTTTGTGGAATTAAGGCGCTTTGTTGAGGTGTTTCTTATACAATATTACTGTCCCTAACCACATACAAAGGTCTTTGCCTGATATCACTTTGCAGGCGGCTGATGTATTCACCAATAATACCAATACAAAGAAGTTGAATTCCGCCGATAAATAAAATAGAAATCATAATACTTGTCCAGCCTTTTGGAGGAGGGGTATCAAAAAAGAAGTATGAGATTAGGGTATAAATAATTACCAGTAAGGAGATAAAAAAGCATACAAAACCCGATATTGAAGCTAAGCGCAAAGGAGCATTTGAAAAGGAGGTTATTCCATCAAGTGCCAGGCGGAATAGTTTTCGGTAAGAGTAGCCTGGAACTCCAGCATAACGAGCATCTCTATCGTATTCAATAGCGCATTGTTTAAAACCAATCCAAGCTATTTGTCCGCGCAAAAACTTATGTTGCTCGGGCATTTTCTTCAAAACATCTACTACCTTGCGATCCATTATTCTAAAATCACCTGTGTCAAGCGGAATATCTATTTTAGAAATTTTAGCTAGTAAACGATAAAAGAATTTGTAAGCAATTTTTTTTAAGATACTTTTATCAGCTCTGCTTTTACGCTGTGCGTAAACAACCTCAAAACCTTCATTAAATTTACCGTACAATGATTCAATTAGTTCGGGGGGGTCTTGCAAATCTGCGTCTATAATGGCTACAGCTTTTCCGCAACAAGCATCAATGCCGGCAGTAACCGCAATTTGATGGCCAAAGTTTCTGCTGAAATCAATGTATTTAACATTTGGGTTTAATTGTGCTAATTGGTTGATAAGGAGTATTGAGCTATCCTTACTTCCATCGTTAACAAAAATAATTTCATAGGAAACATTCAATTTGTTAAGCACAGGCATTAATCTTTCATACAAAACAGGAATGTTTTTCTCCTCATTGTAAATGGGAATTATTATGGTTAATGCTACACTCATTGTTTTGTTGCTTCAACAAAAACACTCACTCCTATTGGCAATCCAACTTTTGTGAAGATAGCGTTTTCAATTTTTAACCAAAATACTAAAAAATTATTTAAAATGGGGTTAAAGTTTTGTAATTGATCTTTGGGTTTATGTTGTTTGTTTTTCGACTTAAATAAAGTTTGATTTAAACGGAAAATAGATATCGGAAAAAACAGTGCACAGTTCCAAAAACTAGATCTTTTTATTTGGAAACCTGCTCCAGAAACTACTGATTTTAAAAGCTTTTTGGAGTATCTTCGATAATGATGATTTGCAACATCGTGTTCGCTCCATAAAAATAAATATGCGGGAACAAATACAAGAAATTTTCCGTTTTGTTTTAAGATTTTTTTCCAATTACTTAAAGCAACAGTATCACGTTCTAGGTGTTCTAATGAATCGGATGAAACAATTACATCAAATGAATTTTCTTCGAAATTGGGGTTATGACCATCCATTACATAAACATTTTTTAAACCTCTCTGTTTACACATGGTAATCGCATCTTTGCTAAAATCTAATCCATGAACATTGGTAAATCCAGCTTTTTGTAGGTCGAGCAAGAGAGGTCCGCCTGCGCATCCAATATCCAATATTTTAGCATTTTTATCGTGCTTACTTAAAATTTGAACTAAAGCCGCACGACGCGCAACAAACCACCAATTTTTTTCTTCGTTTATATGGTATTTACGCTCGTACTCTTTGTCCATAAATTCTACTCTGCATAGATTTAAATAATCATTTCCTTCACTGTATCGCTAATAACAAGCTTACCTTTTGTAGCATTTTTAACTTGCTCAACACTAACACCTGGTGCGGTTTCTAGTAATCTAAAACCTTCGGGGGTTACATCTAAAACACCTAGCTCAGTTACTATTTTTTTAACACATTTAATACCTGTTAAGGGTAGGGTACAAGTAGGTAATAATTTAGATTCGCCAGCTTTGTTTACGTGTTGCATAGCTACAATAATGTTGTTTGCTGAAGCTACCAAATCCATTGCACCACCCATGCCTTTTACCATTTTGCCTGGTATTTTCCAGTTGGCAATATCACCCGTTTCACTAACTTCCATTGCACCTAAAATGGTAAGGTTTACTTTTTGTGCACGTATCATTCCAAAGCTCATAGAGCTATCAAAAATAGATGAGCCTTTAAGCAAAGTAACCGTTTGTTTACCTGCATTAATTAAATCAGCATCTTCTTCTCCTTCGTAAGGAAATGGCCCCATACCTAAAATACCATTCTCCGATTGTAAAACTACATTAATTCCTTCGGGAATATAATTAGCCACAAGTGTTGGAATACCAATACCTAAATTAACATACATTCCATCTTGTACTTCTTTTGCAATGCGCTTTGCTATACCGTTTTTATCTAACATGTTCTTGATTTTAGATTTATGATTTTAGATTTCAGAAGTAATGTTTTAAATTTTACTTGTAATTTCTAAAATCTAAAATTATTTTTTTCTTACTGTTCTTTGTTCAATGCGTTTTTCATAATTGTTTCCTTGGAAAATACGGTGCACATATATTCCAGGAACATGAATTTGATCGGCTTGCAATTCTCCTACCGGAACAAGCTCTTCTACTTCCGCAATAGTAATGTTACCTCCCATGGCCATTGCTTGGTTAAAATTACGTGCCGTTGAACGGAAAATTAAGTTTCCAGCTTCATCACCTTTCCAAGCTTTTACCACTGCAAAATCTGCTTCAAAGGCTTTTTCAATTAAATATTCTTTTGTTTGACCTTTAAAAGTTGCCGTTACAACTTCTTTGCCAATTGCCACTTCTGTTCCTACCCCAGCTGGAGTTGGAAAAAATGGAATTCCATAACCCGCCATTAAACAACGTGTAGCTAAAGTTCCTTGCGGCACTAGTTCTACTTCTAATTCACCACTTAGCATTTGGCGTTCAAACTCATCGTTTTCGCCAACATAAGAGGAAATCATTTTTTTAATTTGTTTTGTTTGTAACAATAAACCTAAACCAAAATCATCAACCCCAGCATTATTACTAATACAGGTTAAATTTTTAACTCCTGATTTTACCAAAGCACTAATGCAATTTTCTGGAATACCGCATAAACCAAAGCCTCCAACCATTAAAGTCATTCCGTCTTTAATGTCTTTTATCGCTTCTTCGGCATTTGCTACTGTTCTCTTTATCATATCATTTATTTTAATCTTTGTTTAAACTTATTTTGTTCCATCGTCATCATCATCGCTACCATCGTCAACTACTACTGTTTTTTTAGGTGGTGTTGTAATGTCAATTTCATCTGTTTCATCTTCACCAAACAATTGTTTTATTAACTCTGGGTCTTCGGCGTAATTACTACAATCAACTTCTACTTCACTCATTTTTGCGGGACGAATAAAATCACCTTTCGAAATTTTTATTGTTTTATCGGCATAAACTTTTTTAAAGAATAAGCCCCAAATCGGTAAAGCCATTCTAGCTCCTTGTCCTTGTGCTGTGCTATTAAAGTGAACACTTCTATCTTCGCCGCCTACCCATGCACCTGCAACTAAATCAGGTGTTAATCCCATAAACCAACCATCACTATTGTTTTGAGTAGTTCCGGTTTTACCAGCAATAGGATTGGTTAATTTGTATTTAGAACCTCTTAAACTTGCTCCTGTACCGTGTTCTACAACACCTCGCATTAGCTGTGTTACCACATAAGCTTTTTCCTGACTAAATACTTCTTCGGTATTAGGAACAAACTCTTCCAATACTTTTCCGTTTCTATCTTCAATACGTGTAACAAAAGTTGGTTGAACATAAGTACCTTGGTTAGCAAACGTACAATTGGCTGCTACCATTTCAAAAACAGAAATATCACAAGTTCCTAAGCAAATAGAAGGGCTTTCAGGAATATCAGCTGTTATGCCCATTCTGCGAGTTAAATCAATAACAGCTTTTGGTCCGTATTGTTTCATTAAAAATGCAGAAACATAATTTACCGAACCCGCTAATGCTTGCTTTAAATTAATCATTTTGCCATTATCACCATTGTCCGAATTATCAGGACACCATTCTTTTCCGTCAGCTGTTGTGATACAGGTTTTTACATTGGCAACTTGATAACAAGGACTTTTACCTTCTTGTATTGCTAATGCATAAACAAACGGTTTAAAGGTTGAACCCACTTGTCGAGCTCCAACTCTTACGTGATCGTATTTAAAATGTTCATGATTAATTCCACCTACCCAAGCTTTCACAAAGCCTGTTTGAGGTTCAATAGCAGTAAAGCCCGTTTGTAAAAATGTTTTGTAGTAGCGTATCGAATCCATTGGAGTCATTGTGGTATCAATCTCTCCTTTCCAACTAAACACACGCATTTTTGTTGGAGTGTTAAAATTCTTTTTAATATCAGATTCTGAAACATTTGCGAGTGTTAATTTTTTATAACGTTCACTTTGTTTCATTGCTTTGGTCATTATTTTTTCAATTTGCTCTTTAGTTACGTTCCAAGCAAAGGGTGCATTTTTCTTTTGTTTACAATCTTTAAAAAACAAGGCTTGCAAACTTGCCATGTGCTCAAGCACAGCCTCTTCGGCATACTGCTGCATTCGTGTATCAATGGTGGTGTAAATTTTTAAACCATCTTTGTAAACATTATAAGGCTCTTTTGTTTCAGGGTTAATGTGTTTAGCACACCATTCTTTTAAAAAATGTTCGCGCAAATATTCTCTAAAATATGGTGCAGGTCCTTCATTATGATCTTCGGCTTTAAAATGTAAACCTAAGGGTAAAACACGCACACTATCATAAACAGCTTGAGTGATGTAGCCATATTTTAGCATTTGTTTTAGCACAACCTCTCTTCGTTTTTTTGTTCTTTCAGGATGACGAATAGGGTTAAAGAGTGCTGGGTTTTTTGCCATTCCTACCAACATAGCGGCTTCGTGCAATTGCAGCTTATCAGGCGTTGTACTAAAATAAATTTGTGAAGATGATTTAATACCAACCGCTAAATGCAAAAAGTCAAACTTGTTGAGGTACATGGTTAGAATCTCTTCTTTGGTATAAAGCTTTTCTAAACGCGAAGCAATAATCCACTCCTTCATCTTACGAATAACCATTTCTACTTTATTCAAAGTATCGCGAGGGAATTGCATTTTAGCCAACTGCTGGGTAATTGTACTTCCTCCACCTGATGAAGAGTTAAATGTAATTGCGCCAGAAACGGAACGAAATAATGCTTTTAAATCAACACCACTATGATCATGAAAACGAGCATCTTCTGTGGCAATTAGCGCATTAACAACATAGGGACTTAAATCTTTGTATTTAACGTTTACACGGTTTTCGGTATAATATTTACCCAACTCTTTCATATCAGCACTATAAACTACAGTAGCTAAATTATTCTTAGGATTTTGAAGTTCGGCAATATTAGGAAGTGCGCCAAAAACGCCCATTGAAATTAGAGCAAGTAATAGTACTAAAAGTAAAAAAGGTGAAATAGCTAAAATTAAAGTGATACGAATATACTTTTTTAATTTAGGGTTTGTTGATGAGTTTTTTTTCTCAGGTTTTTGCTCCGACATGGTTGACAAAATTAATATTTTTAGGCAAACTTAAACCATAAATGCATAGAATTTACGCATTTAAGTATTCTTAACTTTTAGCCTTAACAGAACCAATAAGCAAATGACTATAAAAATTTTGCTACATTTGTAAAGCTCATTATAGAGCGTAAATGCTAATGTTTAAGAATGGTATTTCATTTTGAAATATAAGCTAAATAGATTAAAATAAAGAGAATGAACGCAAATTTGAATGCTGATAGCGAAAACCTTGGCTCATCTGACAGAGAGCTAGAGAAGGCGTTGCGCCCCATTCAGTTTGACGATTTTAGTGGGCAAGAGGCAATTGTAGATAATTTAAGGATATTTGTTTTAG
This sequence comes from uncultured Flavobacteriaceae bacterium, assembly GCA_964603125.1. Taxonomy (GTDB): domain Bacteria; phylum Bacteroidota; class Bacteroidia; order B-17B0; family Aurantibacillaceae; genus CAZRUA01. Next base: position 118,854 of record CAZRUA010000001.1, read on the forward strand.
CCGCTAAACAGCGCGAGGAAGCCTTAGACCATGTTTTGTTGCATGGCCCTCCAGGATTAGGAAAAACAACTTTGGCTCATATTATTGCAAACGATTTAGGTTCAAGCATTAAAATGACATCGGGACCTGTATTAGACAAACCAGGCGATTTGGCTGGACTTTTAACCAATTTAGAAACTAACGATGTTTTGTTTATTGATGAAATACACCGCTTAAACCCAATTGTTGAGGAATATCTATATAGTGCTATGGAGGACTATAAAATTGATATTATGATTGATAGCGGGCCTAATGCACGCACGGTTCAGATTAAGCTAAATCCTTTTACTTTGGTTGGCGCAACAACTCGCAGTGGCTTGCTTACAGCGCCTTTAAGAGCCCGTTTTGGAATAAACTCTCGTTTAAATTATTATAATTCAAAAACACTAACTTTAATTGTACAACGAAGTGCTTCTATTTTAAATGTAGATATAACTGAAGATGCTGCGTTTGAAATAGCTCGTCGTAGTAGAGGAACCCCGCGTATAGCCAATGCATTGTTGCGTCGTGTGCGTGATTTTGCTCAAATTAAAGGGAACGGAACCATTAATATGGAAATTGCACTTTATGGTTTAAGTGCTTTAAATGTTGATAAAAATGGTTTAGATGAAATGGATCATCGCATATTGGTTGCAATTATAGATAAGTTTAAAGGTGGTCCGGTTGGTATCACTACTATTAGCACGGCAGTTGGAGAGGAAGCAGGGACAATAGAAGAAGTTTATGAACCATTTTTAATACAAGAAGGTTATATAATGCGCACACCTCGCGGCCGCGAAGCAACAGAGCTAGCTTATAAACATTTAGGCAAAAGCATTTGGGGCAATAAAGGTACTTTATTTGGAGAGGGATAGTTCTCTCTTTTTAGCTTGAGGTAATTGTACCTTCTTTTTTATTACTACAAATTGCTAAACAAGCTACTAATAGTAAAGCCCCGTAAGTAAGCAATTTAAAGTGTACAATGTAATCTTTGGCAAATCCAAAAAACATTTCGGCATTCATGAGTAAAAATGATAGGCAAAATAAAGTGATAAGTATATTCCGTTTTAGTTTTGATAAGTTTTGATACTGAGTAAATAAAAAATGCAGCACAAACAAGGCAGCAGGTACAGCAAATAAAAAAGCATAAAATTGTTGGTGCGGAAAAATCAAAGGTATAACCAAAAACAAGTAGCTAAGTTCTAATAACTGTTTATTACTATTACTCTCTTTTTTAAGAGGCATGGATTTAAAGAAATACAAACTCAATGCAATCATAAATAACCTAGACGCATGTATAATTAAAGTCACTGAAGAAAGACTTAAATCTGCGATGTTTCTTTTTATAGGCAAAGCATATACATCAGGAACATTTTGCATAAATAAAGTCGGAATAAGTGTGGTTAAACTATGAAAACTTCTTTCCTCTACATCTATTAAGTGTTGACTATTACTTGGGTTAATTAAGTTCCACCATGATTGTAATAAAACCATATTTCTTTCCCAACCAATAAATAATATGGGTATAGCCATAAATAAGATATAAAAAAGTATAAGCCAAACAAAGGCCTTAAATTCTTTCCTGAAAATTAAATACGGAATTAAAATAATGGGAAGTATTTTAATGTTTATACCCAAAGCAATTAAAGCTGCACCGGTCTTTATATTCCCATTTTTTATTTGCCACATTCCTTCTAAAGCAAGATATAGGATAACAATAGTTATTTGTAAAAAATGAATATTGTCTCTAATGAATCTTACAGCTAGTAATAGAGCTAGAAAATAAAACCAAATTCTATGTTTTTCTAAATTTTTAATTTCTAACCAATCAAAAATTATTTTAGCACTCTTGAAAAGAGCAAGCATACTAATGAGTAACCAAATAAAATTGCTTAAATAATTTGGCAAACAACTTAAGGGATAAATTACAATTGCAAAAAAAAGCGAATAATAATAATGATACCCATCTACATATGTTTTAGCATAAATGTCTTCTGCGCTAAATAAATCATGTGAAGCCGATTTAAAAATAAAGAAATCGCCAACCCCTTTCGCCTCAATGCATATAAATAATAGGCTTATTAGGGCTATAAAGGCAAACCCATAACGTGATGCAATAGTATTTATTGAATTTTTGATGAGATAAAAGTACTAAAATAACTCACAAACAATTTAACAAGGCTTTGTTCATTTCATTTTTATTATCATCAAATAGCACAGCTAATACAATCTATTTTTATAAAAAAATTAGTGTGCAAAAAAACGTAATTAAATCATCGCCTATTACATTAATCGTAAGTCTTTCGCTTGTGCTATTTATGCTGGCGTTTGGAGGTTGGATTTTAATGAACTTTAAAGTGTTGGGTAAAACATTTAAGGAGAAGTTTGAAATGCACATTTATTTTAAAGATAACGCTAGCGTGGCTGATATTGAAAAAATGCGCTCGCAGCTTAATGCTGATCCTTTTGCACGCCTAGTAACATTTAAACCCAAAGAAGAAGCGCTGGCAGAGATGGTAAAGGAAACAGGAGAGGATTTTGTGGCTTTTGCAGGAATCAATCCATTACCAAATACAATCAATTTAAATTTAAAAGTTGATTATGCTAATGTGGATAGCATAAAGTGGATAGAAAAAGAAATAACATCTAACCGAATTGTAAACGAGGTTGTTTATCAAAAGCCTTTGATGGAAGAATTGGGCAGAAACGAAATCATTTTCGGTTTAGCTACTACAATTCTTGTGAGTCTAATGTTAATCATTGCTATTACACTTATTAATAACACCATACGTTTATCCATTTACTCTAAACGCTTCTTGTTGCGTACAATGTATTTAGTAGGAGCTACTCCTGCTTTTATTCGTAAGCCCTTTATTCTAAAAGCGCTCCAACATGGGATTATAGCGGGTATTATAGCGGTTTCTATGCTCGCATTAAGTATTTGGAGTATATCTAATTTTGTTGTCCCCGATTTATTAGCCCTGCAAAACCCTAATTGGCTATTGATTTTATGCGGTATTATACTTTTAATCGGAATGTTAATATCGGTGTTAAGCTCAATGTTGGCGGTTCGAAAATACCTTCGTTTAAAAACGGAAGATTTATATATTTAAAAATCAAGCTTATTAACATTTGCTTGTAAATAAGTTAATAAGTTGTTAATAAAAACGCTTTTAATAATTGCTCAATTTAGCAAAGTAAAACACCGTATGCAAAAACTAATTCTCATATTTTTTTCTTTACTGCTTTCTCTAAGCTCAGTGGCACAGTCTACAGCTGAGAAAATCCAAATTTTAATTGAGGATGGCGAGTATTTTACGGAAGAAGAAGATTACGAACAAGCTTATCATTGTTATGATAAACTAACTAAGCTTGATAAAAACGATATTGGTTTTAAATATCAAAAGGGAATGAGTGCTTTGCATTTACCTACCCATAAGGCTGAAGCAATTGATTTATTTTTAGAAGTTTATAAAGCCGATCCAAAACATTTTGAAACTTTATACTACTTAGGAAGAGCTTATCATGCAAATTATAAGTTTGATGATGCTATCATTAATTTCAAAAAGTTCATTGCCGAAGATCCTAAAAGTAAATTAATTGATGAGGCAAACCAATACATTAGAAATAGTGAGTTTGGTATGAATGTAATGCGCACAATGGTTGATGCGGATATAAAGAACTTAGGCTCACCATTAAACACAAAGGCCGAAGAATATGTACCAGTAATATCGGCAGATGAGTCGGTTTTAATTTTCACATACAAGGGCGCAAAAAGTATAGGTGGTAAACAAGATAGAAAATTTAGACCAGATCCAGATGGTACTTATTTCGAAGATATTTATATTTCTTATAAGAAGGATTCTACATGGGATGCTGGTAAAAGCATAGGTTCTAATATTAATACCAATCATCATGATGCTTCTATTGCATTATCACCAGATGGTCAAACTTTGTTTACGTATTCTAGTGATGTTAAAGATAGGGGGGATATTTATGAATGTAAACTCGAAGGTGACAAATGGTCGGCTCCTGTTAGATTACAAGGTGAAGTAAATACAAAATATTGGGAAGGCAGCTGTTCAATTACAGCCGATGGTAATTACTTATATTTTGCCAGTGAACGTCCAGGCGGCTTAGGTGGTCGTGATTTGTATGTAGCAACCAAAAAGCCTGATGGAACATGGGGTAATATTCAAAACCTTGGGCCAGCAATTAACACAAAGTATAACGATGATGCACCTTTTATTCATCCTGATGGTGTAACTCTTTTCTTTAGTTCAGAAGGTCATACTAGTATTGGTGGATATGATATTATGTATTCGCATAAAAAAGATAATCAATGGCTTGAACCTAAGAACATGGGATTCCCTTTAAATACAACTGATGACGATCGTTTTTATGTAATTACAGCAAATGGCGAGAGAGGTTATTTCTCTTCAAACCGTGAAAGTAAAGGTGGTAATGGTAGTGAAGATATTTTTACTGTAACACCAGGTGTTATTGGAGAGAAGCCAATATTAGCTATGTTGGATGGAAATATTTATGGGAATGATTTACCTATAGAAGCAAGTATTGAAATAATTAAGAAAAGTACAAACGAAAAGATAGGTCCATTTAAAAGTAATTCCAAAACAGGTAAGTATTTAGTTGCTTTGAGTCCAGGAGAAGTTTATTATTTCAATGTTAGTCATCCAGATTTCCCAGCAAAACAAGATACTTTAGATATTGCGCATTTAGGAAAATATGTTGAGTTGAAAATTGATTTTTACTTAGAAAGACCTCCTTATCATAATCCACGAATAGACACGGCGAAACATATCCCTGATTTATTAAAGGATACAAACAAGGTTGTAGTAAAAGTTAATACTCCAGTTGTTGATACACCAAAAGTTGACACTCCTAGAGTGGATACACCAAGGGTTGATACTCCGCTTGTTGTAAATAATGCTAATCCATGTGCTGAATTTAAAATGCTTGATTTTAGTGCATTGAAAAGTAAAAGTTTAAACGACCCAGTTGTGTATGCTAAATTATTAGCTATTGGAAACAAAATATGTGCAGGTAAAATGGAATTTAAAGTACAAATAGCTGCTTATAAGTTCCCTAAGAATTTTAAATATGACCGCTTAAAGCAATTTGGCGAGCCAGAGGTTAAGGATTACCCAGATGGATTGACACGCTTCACTCAAGGTTCTTTTGATGGAATTAATAAAGCAGAGGAATTACGTCAAAAAATAATAGCTAAAGGACAAAAAGATGCTTGGATTGTAGGTTTTATTGATGGCAAACGTTATACCTTAGAAGAACTTATCATGGTTGATTTTTACAATAAAGATATTGCTTCGTTTAATGAGAGTTTGCAATTATTACAAGAGTTTATTGTTGTAAAATAATCAAGTAAAATATTAATTGTTTAAAAGTCCGCAGTAGTGGACTTTTTCTTTTTACCTTTGTATCATGCTTCCATTTTCTCCACCTCGAATCGACCAAAAAATAATTGATGAAGTTACCAAAGCTTTAACGTCTGGTTGGATTACAACGGGCCCTCGCACAAAGGATTTCGAAAAAAAAATTACAGCTTATTGTGGTAATAAAAATACGTTATGCCTTAATTCAGCAACTGCTGGTTTAGAAGTAATGTTACGTTGGTTTGGTGTAAAAGAGGGTGATGAGGTTATTTTGCCAGCTTATACTTATTCTGCCACAGCTAATGTAATTATACATTGTGGAGCAAAACCTGTATTTGTTGATGTAAACAAACATGATTTTAATATTAACACAATTGAAATAGAAAAGCATATTACTGAAAAGACAAAAGTGATTATGCCTGTTGATTTTGCTGGTTATCCATGTGATTATGATACAATAAATTTAATTGCTAAACGAAACGCACATAAATTTAATGCAAGTACAGAGAATCAAAAAAGGCTTGGAAGAATTCTAGTTTTAAGTGATTCGGCGCATTCCTTTGGCGCTTGGTATAAAAGTAAACGAGCAGGAAGTTTAACAGATGTTAGCGTATTTTCTTTTCATGCGGTGAAAAATTTAACTACTGCCGAAGGCGGCGCTATTGCACTTAATTTACCTAGTCCGTTTGATAATGCTGAAATATATACTCAATTGTGTATAACAACTTTGCACGGTCAAAACAAAGATGCACTAGCTAAAACGCAAAAAGGAAACTGGAAATATGATATAGTTGAAGCGGGTTATAAATGCAACATGACTGATTTATGTGCAGCTATTGGTTTGATTGAATTAGAACGTTATGATAATGATACACTGATTAAACGTAAACATATTTTCGACACCTATTCAAAATTATTAGGTTCACATCCTTTTATAGAAATTGTTCCTTACCACACAGCCGAAAAAACTTCTAGTTATCATTTGTATCCAATTCGTATAAAGGGCGCCACAGAAGCTCAACGCGATGAAATTATAAGGGAAATATTTGAACAAGAGATTTCTGTTAACGTTCATTTCATTCCTGTTCCTGCAATGAGTTTTTATAAAAATCTAGGATATAGTATTAATGATTATCCTATCACTAAAGATAATTATTCAAGAGAAATTAGTCTTCCGGTATACTACAATCTAACAGATGAGAATTTAAAAAGTGTAGTAAATGCAATTACATCAGCTGTAAAAAAGGTTCTGTAAGTGATTCGATTCTTCGATATATTATTTTCTCTTTTAGGAATAATTGTTCTATTTCCATTTCTATTTATTATTTCTATTATTATTCTTTTATCTTCTCCAGGAGGTGTTTTTTATAAGCAAACACGAGTTGGTAAAGGCAATAAGGATTTTAAATTACTAAAATTTAGAAGTATGAGAACCAACTCAGATAAGCAAGGATTGCTTACTGTTGGCGGAAATGATAGCAGAATAACGAAGGTTGGTTTATTTATTCGTAAGTATAAAATAGATGAATTACCGCAATTACTAAATGTATTGCTAGGTCAAATGAGTTTGGTGGGCCCACGACCAGAAGTTAGAAAATATGTTGATTTATATTCGTTAGAACAAAAAGCGGTATTGGATGTAAAACCAGGAATTACAGATTATGCATCAATTGAGTATTCATTAGAAAACGAATTGCTAGCTAAATCGAGTAAGCCAGAGGAAACCTATATCAATGAAATTATGCCAGCAAAAATAATTTTAAACATGAAATACATTCAGAATTATTCGGCTAAAGAATATTTTAAAATTATTTTTTTAACTCTTTCAAAAATTATAAAGCATTAGTTATAAGTCGGTAATTTTAAACTCTGTTCTTCTATTTTGTTGTTTACCTTCTTCTGTTTCATTACTCGAAATAGGTTGGTTTTTGCCATAGCCTTTAAATGTTAATCTGTCTTTGTTAACTCCGTTTGTTATTAAGTAATCAACCACAGTTTTGGCGCGTGCTTCAGAGAGTTTATTGTTAAATTCATCAGTACCAACATTGTCTGTGTGCCCTGATATTTCAATATGTATACTAGGGTTTTTACTAAGTATATCTAAAAGCCTTTGTAACTCAGCAACCGACTGAGGTCGCAAAGTTGATTTCCCTGTATCAAAGAAAATATTTCTTAAAACTACTTTGGTTCCTTTTTCTAATTTATTAAGTAAAATATTTTTTGTCACTTCATTATATGAAGCCGTATCACTAAGTTCAAAATTTTCTGAATGAAATAAATAGCCGTTTGCCGAAACGTGTATTCCATAATTTTTTCCAGCAGGTAATGAAACTAAAAATCGTCCTGTTGAACTATTTGATTTGAAAGTAGAGATTATCTCATTTTTTTCATTGTCAATTATTTCAATTGTGGCTTCAATAGCCTCTTTTGAAACAGCGTCTTTAACAGTTCCTTTTAAAACCGTAAGCTTTGGTTCATTATTAACTAATTTTTTAAGTGGAATAAAGTTTATTTCATAAATATCTTTATTTCCGCCTGCGGCTGATGTGTAATAACCTTTTTTTCCGCTAGCATCTAAAACAAAAAACAAATCATCTGCATCACTGTTAATAGGCGCTCCTAAATTAACCGGCTTGCTCCATTTACCTTTTTCAAGAGTGGTTTTATAAATATCATATCCACCTATTGATTTAAATCCCTTAGAACTATAATAAAGTGTTTTTCCATCAGGGTGAATAAAAACAGCTTCCTCATCTAAATTAGAATTTATTGTTCTTCCTAAATTAGTTGCTGCTCCCCACTTTCCCTTTGCGTCTTTTACACACATCCAAATATCTCGCCCTCCAGCACCACCGGGTCTATTACTCACAAAATATAAAGTTTTACCGTCAGGTGCTAACGTAGCTGATGATTCATGATGTTTGCTATTAATCGGGTTTCCCAAAGAAACAGGATCAGACCATTTATCTCCATTTAACTCGCATTGATAAATATCACCGTTACCCGATTTATCATCCTGATAAATAAATAGAATATGACCATCGTTTGAAATAGCAATATTTGAATTATTTAATCCATCTACATTTATGTTTTTACTTAGCGCAGTTGAAGCTAGCCAGCTCCCTTTTTCGTCAGCATTGGAACTAAAAATATGTTCCATTGATTCAGAGTTTTTTCTTTTTTCTTTTTCGGTAAAAGGCTTTCTCGAAGTAAAAAACATTTGATGCCTATCAGCTGTAATAACAGGTGCGTAGTCATCGTATTCGCTATTTATAGTATTATCTAATTTGATTATTTCTATTTTAACCGAATCATTAACACCTGGTTTTTGTGCAGATAAAACAAAACTTAAAAAAATTGAAGCAACAGAAAATAGTTTATGTAACATAATGTAATTAAACTTAGATTCTAGATTTTGATTGTGAGAAAGGAGAAGGAGTTGTGAAACGAATAAAAATTTCAAAACCACCTTTTCTTTTTGAAGCTGCTGCTAGTGAAGAAACATTTACATCATATGAAAAACCAGCAGAATAACTTCCACGCTCTAACATTAATTTTAATATCATAGCATCTTTAGCTCGTAAAAACGTACCAAATGATAATGCCGTTGCTTGCATTAATCGGGTATATTTTGATTGTTCTTTTAACAAGGTTTTAAAGTAAGTTCCTACTAAAAACTCCTGTGTTGGCCCTTGGCGATTATAGTAAATGCCAGGAACTAAACTTAAACGCGTATTACCCATTCCAATCAAGGCTGTAACAAAACCACTCATTCTAATTTGTAGTTTATCATTTGATGAACTTAAGAAAGAATATTTGGGTTGATTTAAATGATACACAGAAAAACCAGCAATAACGCTTCTTTGATCATTACCCGTCATATAGCGTTCACTTTTTTGATACTTGTAAACCAATCCTAAGCCTGTGTCAAAGTAACCAAACTTTTGATTGTTAAATGTTTCGTTAGAGGGTAACGCGGCATTATAGTTAACTCCATCAAATTGAGATGACCATTGCAATCCGGCTGGATTATTTATTGCACGTTGACCATAACCAATCTGCAATGCACCACCAAAAGTGCTTTTATCATTAATGTGTGTATGACAAGCAATTGTAAAATTAGCATTGGTACTAGCTACTTTTGCATCACCAGCAACATCATTAAAAAAGTTAAGACCACCAGCTAAAATAGTTTTTTTGTGATGATTCTTTGTAAAACGTGCATCAAACGAAGCAGCCATTGTTTTGTATGGGCTTGCCACACTTTGCCACTGACTTTTGTAATTGATTATCGCTTCCATATCATAATTAGCACCAACCAAGGCTGGATTTAATGTATGTGGAGAATATATCATTTGTGAAAAGTGAATATCTTGAGCATTTGCCGAAATGCCAATAATTAGTGCCGATAGAAATAAATTAATTTTTTTCATATATAAAGTACTATCTAGTTAATGTAATGTTACCCTTTTTCTGAATTACTTCATTTGTGAAAAGAGTTGCTTCGAGTTTATAAACGTAAACACCAGTATTTAGTGGCTTACCTTTATAAGTGCCATCCCAACAAATTGTTTTGTCTTCTGTTTCAAAAACTTTCTCTCCCCATCTATCATAAATAGCTAAGTAAACAGAAGAGATACAATTGCCATACACGCATTCTACATCATTATTTCCATCGCCATTTGGTGAGAAGGCGGTTGGCATAAATACTTCGCCGCATTTAATATCAACAGTAACTAAAACAACATCACTTGTAACACAACCTGAAGCATCTGTTGATGTGACCGTGTAGGTTGTTGTTTGAGTTGGTGTAACGTTTATAGTTGCTGATGTAGCACCTGTGTTCCAAGTAAAATTGCTTGCATTTGTTGCAGTTAATGTAGCTGTTTGACCTATGTTTATTGTTTGGTTTGCACCAGCGTTAACACTTGATAAGCCACCAACATCAACACTTACACTTGCTGTTGCAGTATTACAACCTGCAGGGTTAGAGTTTGTTAAAGTTACACTATATACAGTGTTGTTTGTTGTTGGATTTACATTTATAGATTGAGTAGTTTGTCCCCCTGGACTCCATAAATAAGTTCCGCCTGCACCAGCAGTTAATGTTGTTGTTTGCCCTAAGCAAATTGTTGTATCTCCAGTAATAATTGTTGAAGGAGCACTTCCAACAGTTACTGTAACAGTAGATGTTCCTGTGCAACCACCGTTAAGGGCAACTACAGTATAAGTTGTTGAAGTAGTTGGACTAACTGTTATTGTTGCTCCTGTTTGAACCGGAGTAGTAGACCAAGAATAAGAAGTAGCACCTGCCGCATTAGCGGTTAAAGTTGTTGAACCTCCTGAACAAACAATTGTTGTTCCAGATGTTGTAACCGTTAGTGAACTTGTAGTTGTAATTGTTGCTGTTGCTGTTGTTGTGCAAGAGCCTGCATCGGTTATTGTAACAGTATAGGTTCCTGCAGCTAAGTTTGTGGCTGTTTGAGTAGTTTGAACAGGAGTTGTGTTCCATGAATAGGTGTAAGGCCCAGTACCGCCTGTTGGAGTAGCTGTGGCACTTCCGTTAGCGCTTCCACAAGTTGAGCCTACAACTGATGTGTTTCCAGATAATGAAGAAGAGGAAGTTATTGTTGCTGTTGCTGTTGCTGAGCAAGAACTAGCATCAGTAATTGTTACTGTATATGTACCAGCTCCTAAACCAGTTGCTGTTTGTGTAGTTTGAATAGGCGTTGTGTTCCATGAATAGGTGTAAGGTCCAGTACCACCAGTTGGAGTAGCAGTTGCAGTTCCGTTGTTTGAACCACAAGTTGATGCAGTTACACTTGTTGTACCTGATAAACCGGAACTAGAAGTGACAGTTACTGTGGCAGTTACTAAACAACTTGAAGCATCCAAAATAGAAACAGAATATGTACCAGCTGCCAAACCTGTTCCTGTTTGAGTGGTTTGAACTGGAACAGTATTCCAAGAATAAGTATATGGAGCTGTTCCTCCAGTAGGTGTGGCTGTAGCTGTTCCGTTGTTGCTTCCACATGAAGCCTGAGTAGATGAAGCTGTAGCAGTGAAACCAGAAGTAGCTGTTATTGTAGCGATAGCAGTAGTAGTACATGTTGCATTATCTGTAATGGTTACAGTATATGTACCTGCAGCCAAACCAGTTGCTGTTTGAGTTGTTTGTGCAGGTGTGGTGCTCCAAGAATAGGTGTAGGGCGATGTTCCACCAGTTGGATTGGCTGTCGCTGTTCCATTGTTGGCACCGCAAGTAGCAGCTGTTACACTAGTTGTTCCTGATAAAGAAGAGGAAGAGGTAATTGTTGCAGTGGCAGTAGTTGTGCAAGTAGCGTTATCTGTAATTGTAACAGTATAAGTACCAGCAGCCAAACCAGTTGCAGTTTGGGTTGTTTGTATAGGTGTGGTACTCCATGAATAAGTATATGGTGATGTTCCACCAGTTGGATTGGCTGTTGCCGTTCCGTTTGTTCCGCCGCAAGTAGCAGCTGTTACACTAGTTGTTCCTGTTAAACCAGATGAAGAAGTAATAGTTGCTGTAACAGTTGTTGTGCAAGTTGCATTGTCGGTTATTATACAAGTGTAGGTTCCGGCAGCCAAACCAGTTGCGGTTTGAGTTGTTTGCACTGGCGTTGAGTTCCAAGAATAAGTGTATGGAGCTGAACCACCAGATGGTGTTGCGGTTACAGTACCGTTATTTGTTCCACAAGTAGCTTGAGTACTTGAAGTAGTTGCTGTAAAGCTTGAACCAGATGTAATTGTAACTGTGGTTGTTGATGTACAAACACCCGAAGTAACTGTTACTGTATAAACACCTGCAGCTAAACCAGAGTATGTGGCAGTGTTACCACCTGTTCCTCCTGTTGGAGCCCAACTATATGTATAAGCACCCGAACCACCTGTTGCAGAGGCTGTTGCAGAGCCGTTGCTTAAACCACAGCTCGCATTGGTTTGCGATGAAATACTTGGAACAATTGCAGCTGGACTAGTTATGGTAACTGTTGTTGTCCCTGTACAATTACTGTTATCTGTTACGTTTATTGTGTAGGTTCCAGCCGCTAAGCCTGTAAAGGATTGGGAACCTGCTACATTGCTAAATGTTGCAACAGTTGTTCCGCTGCTGTTTAATAAAATGTAATCGTAAGGTGAAGCTCCGCCAGATGAAGATGCTGAAAAACTACCATCAGATACTCCAGGGCATGAAGTAGGGGTGTTGGCAGCAGGTGTTACAGTAATTGTTGGGCAAGAGCTACAAGCTGGCAAAGAAGCTAATGAAGCAATTGTTATTGTATTAGAAGAGCCATCAGTAACTCTAATTGGGAAGGATGGAGGAGTTACTGTTGTTCCTGTTCCGAAGGTTACCCATGAAGTTACATTTACAGCGCAACCTGGAGGGAAATTACAACCAACCACGCAACCACTACAATCTTGTGTTGTTGTTTGATTTTGCCATGTATAAGTTGGAGTTCCGTTCGATACAGTAACTGTTCCGTTTGTGTTTTGACAAACTGTCAAGGTTGCACAAGTATTTACTGTTATCTGAGTTGAATCTTTTCCACATGGTAAAGTATAATAAACCCAAAATGTTCCTGCGCCTGAAACGGATGGATTAAATGTTCCTGTGCTTGCATTGGTAATACCTGTTCCACTAAATGTTCCTCCACTTTGATTAACGCTTAAATTAAAGGCGGCATCTGTTGTACATTTATTAGGAACTTGACAAATAGAAGCATCGCAGCAGGTTAACACAATTGGGTCGCATGCACTTAAGGAAAATGATTGCACTGAGCCAACACGACCGCTTGTATTTGCAGAAGTACCTGTAGAGCCTGCAACAATAACATTACCACCAGTGCTTACAGCAACATCATAAACTTTAAATGTTGTAGCTGCAGATGTAATTGGATTTAAGTTCGCATCAAATTTATACACGCCATTTGATGAACCAACATAAACATTTCCGCAACTATCTAAATCAATACCGCTGTTACCAACTACTTTTTGACCTAAGCTTGTTGTTGATGCACCACCTGGTATTGCTGCAGTTGCAAGAATAGCGAAGTTTGATAGCGAACGTTTATGAACATTAGTCCCGTTTTGTGTATAAACAAAGTTCTTATTTGCTTTAATGGCACAAATACCGGTATTATCAAAACGCCAGTTCTCGCACTTGTAAGAAAGGCTATAACTATTTGTTGTTTTGTATAATGAACCCGTTCCGTTACAACCTGTAATGTTTTGGTTTAAATAACCAATTGTATCTAAGGTTAAGAAATAATATTTAGCATTTTTACTTGAAGAAATGGCACGAACCTCTTGAACAGTTGGAGGGAAAGCAGTAGCATTCCCTGTTGCAACAACTTGAGTAGCTGTTACAGAGCCGTTTGCGGGGTTAATATCAAAAATTGCAGCTTCTAAAGAAGGTGTTGGAAAACCAAAAGTTCCTTTGGTACCGCCTACTATTAATTTTGTTTGGTCACAGTTAAATGAGATTGACCAATACTCGTCTAAACCGCCTCCGGTAACATTGTATTGTAAAACACCTGCAGTATTAACTTTAGCAATTTTAGCAGCCGAACCTTGAGTAACATAAGTGTTTCCCGCTAAATCCGTTGCCATTACACCTAACCAACTTGTCGAATCATAAGGAGTTGACAATGTCCACTGAAGAGTTCCCGTAGCATTGTATTTGATAAGCTTTAATGGCATATCACCACCAATAATATAAACATTACCTGCGCCGTCTCGTTCACATTCCCATACACAGTTAGCATTGCTTAAACCAGCTGGAGTTTGAACCCAAGGGTCAATTACAATAGTTTTCGAATGATCATAATTATTTAAATCAAAACTTATTGTTTTACCGTCACGAACGAATTTTGAGACAATTGTGTTGGTTGTATTTCCTTGGTAATAGGTTACTGGAGCATGGTCGATAATATCACCAAATTTAGTATCAATCTCAACATTTCCTTTGCTCAAAGAAATTGATTTAGTGTCTTCATATTTCATACGAATTAAACTTGCGTCTCCGCCTGGACGAACAATGATATTGTATTTAATACCATCTGTTTCATGAAAAACGTATTCAACATCAATATTCGGATAAATGTTTTTGTAGGTTAGAACCTTGTATGCTTGAATGAAACTAAGCTGCTCATAATTTTGATTGGAAGATGCAAATGGATAGTTAAAATAATCCTGTGTTGGAGCACTTGCAACGATTTGCGCATTGGGATTTGCGTTTTCAAATGTCATTGAAACAAAATCTTGCTCCAAATCCATGCTTCTATCTTCTAATTCTTCATGGTTAAGAGTTGCAGCAGCACCTTCCATTAAACGCTCTCTTTCTTCTTCAGCGCGTTTGCCTTTGCTGTTTTTTTTGAAATGGAAAACAATACCACTAGGTTTAAAATAAATAAGTGTTTTACCATGGTCCATTGCAAACTTAACATCTGTACCAGCTTCAGTGTTTGAAAACTGACCTTTATTCTCTATAAAAGATTTAGGATTACTAACATCTGCTTTCCAACCTGATTTGTTGGAATTTTGCGCCTTGAGTGCGCTAATAGAAAATAAGAAAATAAATAAGTGTAATAGTTTATTCTTCATAACATGAAAATATAAGGTTTCTGCAACTAAGATAGAAAAAGATTCCTAGTTAGCAAGCTTTAAGCCCTTTATTTTCAATGATTTTTAAAAAACAAGGGGGCTAGCCCCCAAAGATTATTGCTAAATAATAGATGAATTTACTCCCATTCTTTCCAGTCCATTTCTTCACCATTTAATATGCCTAAATAGTTACGATAACGCTCTTCATTAATTTCACCCTCTTCAACAGCTTTTAATATGGCACATTTTGGTTCGTTAACATGTATGCAATTGTTGAACTTGCAATTTTGCATTCTATCACGTATTTCAGGAAAGTAGTGGCCAACTTCTTCTTTCTTCATTTCTACTAGTCCCAGCTCTTTTATTCCAGGAGTGTCTATTATAAATCCACCAAAATCAAGTTCAAATATTTCGGAAAATGTTGTGGTATGTGTTCCCTTTAAATGAGCAATTGATAAAGCCCCTGTTTTTAAAGATAATTGAGGTTGAATAGCGTTTATGAGTGATGATTTTCCAACACCGCTATGACCAGATATTAAAGATACTTTATTGTGCAGTAAATCTTTTAAATTATCTATACCTGTATTTTTAATTCCACTTGTTTTAATACACTTGTAACCTATTGATGAGTAAATATTAATTAGTTCCTCTTGATAATCTAGTACATCAGCTTCGTACATATCTTGTTTATTAAATACAAGTGTTACAGGTATTCGATATGCTTCGGCTGTAATCAGAAATCTATCGATAAAGCCAGTTGATGTGCGTGGTAAAACTAAAGTTACAATTAAGAAAGCTTGGTCGATATTGGCAGCTATTATTTGAGTTTGCTTGGATAAGTTAATGGACTTACGAATGATATAATTTTTTCGTTCTTCAATTTTGACAATGCTGGCAATATCTTCCTCAAATGTATATTCAACCCAATCGCCAACCACCACAGGATTTGTAGTTTTTCTATCATCTAAGCGTATTTTACCTGCAACACGGCAGTTTATATATTCACCTTGTTCAGTTCTAACTACATAATTACTTCCTGTTGATTTGGTAACTAGTCCACGCATTATTTTTTAGGCTTATTGCTTTTTTCGTAAACTAAATCTAATTGCTTAAACCATGCTTTTCCATATTTGCGAATTAGAGGTTCTTTCAAGAATTTATATACAGGTACATCTAGTTTAGCGCCGCATTCGCAAGCGGGTTTACAAACATTCCAGCTGTGATAGTTTACAGCATCATAATCTTTATACTTCGTAATTCGTATTGGGTATAAATGACATGAAATGGGTTTATGCCATTTTGTTTTACCCTCGCGGTAAGCTTGTTCAATAGCACATTTTGCAATTTTGTTTTCATCAAAAAACACAAAAATACATTCTTTGTTGGGAGCAACCAGTGTAGTGGTATAATCGCCATCACCATCAATAATATAAGGTCCTTTTTTATTTAAAACTTTCAAACCTTTTTCGTTCATGTAGGGTTTTACTTCTTCTAAAACATCTTCTAACAAACCAAGTTCTTCTTCATCAAGTGGGGCGCCACTTTCTCCTTCAACACAGCAAGCTCCTTTGCAAGCGGTTAAATCGCATACAAATTTCTTCTCCAACACATCTTCCGAAATAAGGGTATTTTTAATTGCAATCATTCTTTATCTTTTTGGTAATGTTACAAAGATAAGAGAATAATTAATTTTTATTGCTGCCAATGCTTTTGTTGAAGTGATGCTTATTTTTCAATAACAATCTTTTTACTCTGTACCTTACCGTCAATAGTAATTTTACAAATATAAATTCCATTGGGTAATTCGCTTAAATTAGTTGGAAGTACGTATTTACCTGTATTTTGCCTTTGAGAAGAAACAATGTTTTTGATTAGTTTACCTTGTAAATCATAAATATCAATTTGAACTAAGCTAGCCTGTTTGATTTCATAGTTAATATTAAACTCTCCATTAGATGGGTTAGGAAAAATTTTAGTTTCATCTATATTTAAATTAAGAGCAGTGTTTTTTTCTTGTGTTGAGTCTTCGTTTACTTCTGTTGGAACTGAAATAGGAGATTTTTCAGGATAAATTTCATATGCAATTGCTCCACCTAGGGTTCTGTAATTTTCAATTGTTGGTTCTTGTATTAACTCTGGAAAGGCTTCTATTGTTTCTGTGACTTCATAAGCCATTCCGCCCTCAACCATTGTTTGCGGCTGTATAATTTCCGTGGTTTCTTCTATACTTGGACTAACATATGTTTCTATTGGTGCCCCAGTTATAGGAACCTCCTGACTTGTAGTAGGTGGTATTTGGCCTGATAGTTTTATCTCTTTCCCATCATTGTTTGTGCAACTAAAAAGAAAGCTTCCAAAAACAAACACTAACGCAGCTGCAAATCTATTTATTAGCGGCATGTTGATTGGAATTGAAGTAAAGGGGATGTTATATTGTAAAGGCCTGTCGAGTTGCGATTTTTTGAAATGGCCACAAAGTTGTTGCCCACTGTTTTCTTTAATTATTGAAATAATTTCCGAATCTGTTTTATTTGAGAAATCATAAACAGATTTAGTACAAACATTACAAAATCTTCCTTTTTCATCAGGTTGCATTTTGTTCCAATCTTCATGACAGGGTTCAGGTATTCTTACAATTAGTTGCATGGCTTTAATTTTTGATTTCTATATTAAGAAGCGGAAATTCATTTTTTCCATAAATATTTTTCTGAAATCAAAGTTATCTAACTCGGAAAATATGTAAGAACAAAACATTTAAGTGGTACTAGTTTTTATTTAATTGGTCAGTTTAACACATTTTATATTTTATTTTATGAATAATAATTTAATTTTATAATGATGAAACATATTATTTCAACATTATTAGTATTTATTGTGCCATTTTCATGCAAAAACAAAGGAAATGTTGAAGAAGATGCTGGCTTTGCTAGAGATACTCTTAAATTAAGTACGACAAGAATTTACAATCAGTCGGAGGTTGAAGTTATTGAGTTAGATGTAAGCAAAGCTCAACCTGTTTTTGGCCCAATAATCAATGTTATATCGTATAAAAGAGTAATAGTTGGGCCAGATAATATTTATGATTATTTGGTATATGATGTGTTGCAGAATAAACCTTTAAAGTTGAAGCCTAGAAATTTCGAAAGAATTTCTAGCAGTTTTTTCTATTCAAATTATTATGACGTACAAGAGAATCATTCACAAGTACAGAAAATTATGTATAAAAATTTAATTGGAAATTGGTTTGAATTTTTCGAAGACAATTGTAATCCATATTTCTATCAGATTATAATTGATACTAAAACAAATAGAGTGTATGAACGAAGAAAGGAAATTACTTATTAAACAAAAAAGTTGTTCAGCCTTTGCCAAACAACTTTTAATAATTTAGGTTTTAGTAGTCTAAATTATTTGTCTCTTTTCTTCAACCATTCTGCAATGCTTGGTGCAAGTTCTTTTTGAGATTTGCTTCCAACAAACACACCTATATGGCCACCTTTAAAGCTATATAATTCTTTGTCTTTTGAGCCAACTAAATCGTTTAAAGGAGTTGTTGCTGCAGGCGGAACCAAATGGTCTTCGGTAGCGTAAATGTTTAATAAAGGACTAGTTAGATTTTTTAAATCAACTTTTTTATCACCCACAACTAATTCACCTTTTACTAATTTGTTTTGTTGGTATAAATCTTTCATAAATTGACGGAAACATTCACCCGCTTGGTCAGGGCTATCAGCAATCCATTTTTCCATGCGTAAAAACATCATCAATTTATCTTTATCATCTAAGCTAGCAACCATTGATTGTTGTTTTTGAAACTTCATCATTGGTTTTAACATGGCGAATCCTTCGTTAAGGAAGTTTCCTGGTACAATACCGTTATAACCCTCAACCAATTTATCAAAGTCCATGTCTTTACTCCACTTAAAAAGTAAGCCATCATTAGTAGCAAAATCGATAGGTGTAACTTGGGTAACTAAATTTTTTACTTTGTTTGGATATAATGAAGCGTAAATAGTACTTAAAGTACCACCTTGGCATATTGAGATAATATTAATTTTTTCAATACGGTGTTTTTTACGAATAACATCTACACAGTTATTGATATAACCATTCACATAATCGTCTATGCTTAAGTAACGATCGCCTTTACTTGGATAGCCCCAATCAATAACGTAAACATCCATACCTAAACTAAGTAAGTTTTGGATATAGCTTCTATCAGGTTGTAAATCCAACATTTTGTAGGTATTTACTAAGGCGTAAACAATTAAAACAGGAGTTTTAATGCTTGCCTCACCTTGTCTATCGTAGCGATATAGTTTTAATTTATCTTCAGCGTAAATTTCTGTTTTAGGGCTTTGACCAATTTCAACTTCATCTATTTTTGAAAGTGTATCATAGCTTTTTAGCATTTTTTGATTTACGTCAGCTATCTCTTGTAATAATTTGTTTTCCATGATGTGTAAACTTTATTTCATTTTATTTTGGAGGAATAGAATGAAGAATTTGTATGAATTAAAAAGGCTGCCCAAAATAGTTCAGACAGCCTTTTTGGTTTGTTTTAGTTTGAATTATTTTTTACGTTTTGCTGTTTTTTCTTCTTCCTCTAACTCAACAGTTGCAGCATTGTTAATTGCAATTTTAGTTTCTAATGCTTTAACTTGCTTTTTTAATTCGTAAATAGTTTTGTGTAACTCTTCTACTTCGCTTTTAAAAACAACAGGATAAACATTGTACATTGATTCGAATTGTTTTTCGAAAGTTTTTTTAACGTCCATACCTACGTTAGTTACTTCACCTTTGATTTTAGAAAACTCATCAGATGAAAATAATTCAGTAAATAATGTTTCGTTAATTTTTACCCACTCATTGTAAAACTCATTGTAACCTTGAATTTCGTTTGGTTTTACGTTTTGCAATTTTTCAAATGTTGCCTTAGCAGCATTTTCCATTGCTTTTTGAGATGTAGTGTAAAATTGATATTGTAATTGTGATTGTTTCACTGAAAATTCAGCAACTCTATCCAATAATGCAATGTTTGCTTCTAAATCAGATTTTTCTTTTCCTGGAGCAACTAACTTCATTACTGGCTCAAATGTTTTAGCAAAAACATCATTAACGTTTTTATACATTTCAGTTAATTTAGCAAAATCACCACCCATAAATTGAGGGAACTGAGTTTTAAAATTTTCCATTTGTGCTAAAAACTCTTTTGAAGTTGCACTGTTGTTAGTGAAATATTCAGTAATGTTAGCCATAGCTTTGTCCATTGCAGCTTTAGTGTTTTCTGCATTGAAGAAAGAACCATATACTTGCTCAGTTACTTTTTTGTAAGCTTCTGGATTGAAATAAGTTTTGAAAGTTTCAGCAGAGAAATCGCCTTTTTGGAAAGCGTTAAATGCTGGAGCCCAAAACTCTTGTAATTTTAAATAAGTTGTGTTTGCATCAAAAAAGTTTTTAAAAGCTTCCTTATTTGTTAGGTTAGGAATGTTTTTTGAAAAAGTGTCATAAGAATTGTTTAATGTGTTCATCCAATTGTTATAAACCCCAGTCCAAGCTGAATTGATGTTGTTGAAGTTATTTGCATAATCTTGGCTTGATTTACCAAAGCTTGAAAAGCTATTGTAAATGCTTTGATTAAAATCTGTCATTTTTTTTGTATTTTCTAATTGGTTGTTATACCAATTTTTGAAGAACTCTTCTGGTTTGCTAAAATCCGCATTAATTCCAGCTTTTTCTTGCATTCCATTAAATAATGTTTGTTGCTTTTCCATCCAGTCTTTGTAAATAGTTTGACCTTCAGTAGCAATACTTCCGCCCATCATTGCATTTTGGAATTTTTTTGCTGAATCCATCCAGTTATTAACTGTTTGAGTTTGAACATCGATAAGGTTATCGATCATTGGATTTTGAGTTTTCATTGTTCTTAGTAATTATAGCTTTTTTAAATTTTTTGCAAAGGTCGTACATTTTTGTAATACAAAGCAAGCAAATCGCTAAATAATTGTTAAAAAATCGTCTTTTTTTCAATTTTATCGTTTATATTCGCAATCTCATCGTTAAAAAACAATAGTTTATGATAGAAGTTGGCCAAACCTATACACACGAGTTTAAATTTACGCAAGAAGAAGTAGCGCGTTTTGCTGAAGTTACGGGGGATAAAAACCCGGTTCATTTGGATGCTGAATATGCAGCTAAAACTATGTTTAAAAAACCTATCATGCACGGAATGCTTGGTGCTGCTTTGTTTTCGAAAGTTTTTGGCACTTTATTTCCAGGTGAAGGCACAATTTACTTAAAACAAAGCTTAAATTTCTTAAAACCTATGTATGTTGAAACTGATTATATCGCAGAATTTACGGTTCGTGATGTGAATTATGATAAAAATCGTGCAGTGGTTGAAACACTATTAAAAGAAAAATCAACTAGTTTTGTGTGCACAAGTGGCGAAGCTACTGTGATGAATGTAACACAAATTAAGAAAGCTTAATTCAAGCTTATAATTATTATTTTATGAAAACAGCATTGATAACAGGCTCGACGAGCGGGATAGGACTTGGTATTGCACGTGAATTTGCAAAGGCTAAATACAATATTGTGTTTAATGGATTGGAACCAAATGGTGCAGAAATAGCTGCGGCTGTTGGGAAGGAATTCGGGATTAAAACCTTATTTAATGGTGCAAATATGCTAAAGCCTGAAGAGTTAAAGGCAATGGTAGAAGCTGCTTATGATGAATTTGGAACTATTGATGTTTTAGTAAACAATGCTGGAATTCAGTTTGTGTCTCCTGTTGAGGATTTTCCTGCTGAAAAATGGGATGCAATCATAGGAATAAATCTTACTTCAGCTTTTCATTTAACCAAGGCTGTTTGGAAGAAAATGAAGGAGCAAAAATTTGGACGTATCATTAATATTGCTTCCGCACATGGTTTGGTGGCTAGCGAATTTAAAAGTGCTTACGTTGCCAGTAAACATGGTATAGTTGGTTTTACTAAAACAATTGCATTGGAGGGCGCACCTTTTAATATTACAGCTAATGCTATTTGCCCGGGTTACGTAAAAACTCCTTTGGTTGAGAAACAAATTGCCGATCAGGCTAAGGCACATAATTTAAGCGAATCGGAAGTGGTGAGTAAAGTAATGCTTGTAAAACAAGCCGTAAAAGAATTTGTGCCAGTTGAAACTTTAGGTCAATTAGCAGTGTTTTTAGCATCAGAAGGTGCTAGTACTATGACTGGAACGGCCTTACCGGTTGATGGTGGCTGGAATGCACAATAAATTAGGATTCTTTTTCAATCCAGTCTCCGTGCTCTTTAATTAGTTCAATTAGGTCGTCAACTGCATTTTCGCTATTCACGTTTTTCTTTACAACTTCTTTTCCTTTATAAAGAGAAATTTTACCCACACCTGTTCCAACATATCCATAATCGGCATCAGCCATTTCGCCTGGACCATTTACAATACAACCCATAATGCCAATTTTCACACCTTTTAAATGATCGGTTCTTTTACGAATCATTTGAGTAGTCTCCTGTAAATCAAACAAGGTTCTACCGCAGGAAGGACATGAAATATATTCGGTTTTTGATATACGCGTGCGCGAAGCTTGTAAAATTCCAAAGGTTGTAGAGTTGATTACTTGCAAGCTTGCACAATTCTTAGATTTAATCCAAACACCGTCACCAAAACCATCTAGCAATAATGCGCCAATGTCTGTAGAAGAGTACAATTGAAATTGTTCTTCGCTTAAATCAATATAGTTACGTTTAATAATATATGGAACTTTACATTTTGCATCAGCTAAATCTATTGCCATTCGTCTTAATTCAGGCATTGCATGCTCGTTAAAAGTATTTAATATTAAAGTAACGTTGTTAAATTTATTTATTTCAGCAATAAATGTCTCAGATAATGTCCCAATATCTACAGCAACAAAATTAAGAACTGGATGCTTTTCATAGCTGTGAAGAAATTCATTCCCACAAAAAAGAGGATAATGACGTTCTTTGTTTTTATTTTTCTTCCAAAGCTCCGAATTGTTTATTATCCCTAATGTTCCTGGGATTTCAAAGTTTATTGTAGCATCTCCAGCGTAAATATAATCAACCGCTAAGTCATTTAAATTCCATTTATCTAAAGGAACCGAATAGTTGTAACCCACACCAAATAAATTGGCTTCAGTTATATTTTCTAAATGACTTAAATCAGCAATAACCCTTGGAACATTAGTTTTACCAATGTTTACAACTTCAAAAGTCTCATTACGCGAGTGTTCAAATGGATTATATGGTAACTGAGACTTTTCTATTGGTTTAATTTCTTTGTGTTCTTTTCTTTTGTTGTAACGCTCAGCTAATTGTTTCGCTACTGGCATTTCAAACTCGGGTTCTTCTGTTAACGAAACACGAATAGTGTCGCCAAGACCATCTTCTAGTAAAGTACCAATACCAACTGCTGATTTAATTCTTCCATCTTCTCCATCTCCCGCCTCTGTTACACCAAGATGCAAAGGATAATTTTGATTGTTTTCAATCATTTTGGCAACTAATAATCGATATGCCTCAACCATTACTTGAGTGTTACTAGCTTTCATGCTAATTACAAGGTTGTGATAGTTGTTGTCTTCACATATGCGAATAAATTCCATGGCACTTTCCACCATTCCAAGCGGTGTATCGCCATATCTACTTAAAATTCTATCACTTAAGCTACCGTGGTTTGTCCCAATACGCATAGCAGTTCCATATTCCTTACAAATATTTACTAAAGGAGTAAAGCGTTTTCTGATTCTTTCAAGTTCTTCTTGGTAGCTAGTGTCGGTATAATCAATTACTTCAAATTTCTTTTTATCGGCGTAGTTTCCAGGATTTACACGTACTTTTTCAATAACTCGTGCAGCAAATTCGGCAGCATTTGGAGTAAAGTGAATATCTGCACAAATTGGCGTATTGTATCCTCGAGCAACTAATTCTTTTTTAATTAGTTCTAAATTTTTCGCTTCATTAATGCTTGGAGCGGTTATCCTAACCAATTCGCAGCCCGCTTCAATCATGCGTATACTTTGCTCAACTGTTTTAATGGTATCCATTGTATCAGTTGTGGTCATACTTTGAATACGAATAGGATTATTACCTCCTAATTTTAAATCACCAATACTTACTTCGCGCGTTAAAAAACGAGAGTAGCTGGTTAAACTATTGCAGTATAAATTGTTCAAGGTTAAATAATTTAAAGGACTATAAAAATACTAAATATATATGTTTGATTTTTGATTGTCGGTAAATTATATTTTAATTGTACTTTTACTCATTAATTATTTTATGAAGCATTTTTTCCATTTATTTTTAATATTCGGATATATTAATTATTCTTTTGCACAGAGTTCACAATCTGTTGAAACAGCTCAATTTAAAGGCGGTTATGGCGATTTTTTGCTATACATACAACAAAATATACGAATATCTAAACTAGCAAAGAAGAAAAAATTTAATGGGGTAGTTAATGTTAAATTCACTGTGAACAAATCAGGAACTATTGAAAATGTTGTTTTACTGGAAGAAGACAAATACCAATTAAAAGAGCCCATTGAAGCATTGTTATTAAAAATGCCCAAATGGAGACCTGCCAAGATTAATTGGTCAACTGTGCCATGTATAATAAATGAAACTTTGACTTTTAACGACCAAATGAATGTTTACAACCCTATTGAAAAGCAGCTCAAGTATGAAACACTTAGTCCACAGAAGGAAGTTTCTACAAATAAGCAATCGCTAAAGAGTTTAGATTATCAAGCTAAATTGTTAGAATATTTAAGTGAGAATTTAAATCTGAAGAAGAATAAAATGGATATTAAAGGAGAATTAAAATTTGTTTGTAGTTTAGAAAAAAGCAAGTATAGTGATCGTTTTATATATAATGTTTTTACTGGAGTATCTGAAGAATTTGATAATAAGATATCAGATTTACTAGATGGCTTTCATAAAATTTACACACTTGATAGTTACAACAGCACAGATAAATTTATGCTTCAAATAACAAGAGAGAATAAAAAATTTACTCCTGTATTTTTAAGTTTGCAGTAGTTCCAGTAAATTTTAGAATTTCATAGCTAAATTTTATTTTGCCTTTAAGGTCCTTAACACTGATAATTTTATTGGTTTTATCGTATGAATAATATAATTTTTCTGAGTAAACTGGAGTAACAATTTTTTCGAATTTCCTCGTATTGTAACCAAACTCATCGCTTTCAAACTTTTCGGTTTTTTTGAAATGTATAGTATAGTATTCAACCGTGTTATCTGTTTTAAACTTCAAGTAAGTAAATAATGTATCTGTAACATATGGATGCGGTTTTTTAGGAATGCCATATGCTAAGGATAAATAGTTCTCATCTTTATTGTAAATAGTGTAAGCACCACTTTCCTTAGTGAGATGTTTTCCATCTTCACTGCTGTAGAAATAAGGTTTAACTAAAAAATTACTGTCCGCATCAAATTTCCAACCAGTACTATTTACCTGAGGCAAGATTGAGCTTAAGGCATTCAATAAATCTCTATTGTTATTTATGTTTAGTCTAGATTGCGGAAGAAATAAGTTACCATTTGCATCATAAATTGATATTACTCCTTTAAAAATGTTGTTTTCTTTTCTGGTCTCTCTAAGTGAACCATTGCTATTAGACGCTATTACATTTTCTAAATCATTGTTTGATAACAAAACACTTTGTTGCGTTATAAAATGTTCCACTTTATTATTTTCAAATGGATTGCGGAATGATTTGATAAAAAGATATTGACTAGAATCTTTGTATTTATTTTGAAGGTTAAAAAAAGTAAAATAGTTACTGTAGAAATCTGGGTCGGATTTTTGATTTTTAAAAAACCAAAAAATTAAAATTTTCCCTTTATTTCTCTCTTTATAATTTTGGAAACTCTCTTCGTTAGATAGTATGGCGCAATTATTACTTTCTTGGTTTATTGCTCTACAAATTTTAACACATTTTTCATACTGTTGAATTAAATTTTTGGCGTAAACTTTCGACGCATAAATGCTAGTATCTGTATTTAGTAATAAGGTGTCTAAATGCACTTTAATTAATGGGGAAAGTGATTTATCCCAACTGTTATTTACAAAAGTAATGTTTGTTGCCGCTTTTAGATACTTATTAGAAACACTATTTTTGAATAAAAGAGTTCTGTGTAAGAGTTCAGCCGAGTTTCTGTATTTTTTTGTTGCTGATACCCAAAAATCATATTCATTTTTATTGGAGAAATTATCCGCTTTAAAGTAATACCCAAAATCATTTTTACTCGATTGTTTTATATCATCAATCTGACTTTTCATACCACTGTAAACTAAAAAAGCTGAATCAGAAGCTAAGGAATTAAAGAAATTATCGTTGATGGGTTCAACGGGTAATCCAAAATTATATTGAAATTGCTGAAGTAAATTATATAGTTTAGGACAAAATAAATCATAGTCTGTTATTTTTTCCATTTCATTCTTAATAACTTCTCTTTGCTTTTCTGAACTTATACCATGACCAGATAACTCCGACATAACTTTATATAAATAATTGAAGTGTAAGTTTCTTTTGACATAAGTAGTAAAATTTTTACCACATTCTTTTTCTGTAAAAGTTTGATCAATTAATTTTAGCAGGTTGGATAAGCCTATTTCATTGAAGTTCATATCTAGCTTGCTGCTTGAGTAGTCGTCTGTTTCAAAGGCTAGTTTAGTTGAAAATACATTTACAAATTGATTTATCCTTTTAAATTGAGAATCAAAAATGGAATTTTGGCCAAATAGCACTAAATTATGAGTTCGGTAATCTGTGGCAACAAAATATTCGGAGTTTGGAATAAGTAGAAATGTTTGCTGCTTATTCTCGCAGTAAATGGTCACATCGCAAGGGTGATCAAGTGTAAAGTTAATCGTAAAAATGCCGTTACTGTCAACTCCGGCATTTAAAAGATTGTTTACGTTTTTTAAAAAATCATGGATTTCAAAAAACGCATGTGTCGATTTAAATTCCTTTTCTGATTTATACGTGTAAGGCATTAGCCCAGATATTTTTACATTGCCGTTTTCAAATTTTACAGGAAAAACTTTGTTTGCGTGGGAATAAGAATTATTAAATATTGGTTTTGAAGAGAATTTTTGAACTGCTTTACCTTCTTTTACAAATAATATATTTTTTGTAGCATTTAGTTCAACAGTAACCAAGTCGTTTTGCTTTTTAATTACAAATATAGCAGTGGAGTCATTAAGCTCAGTTTTCTTGGTAATTGTATAAAGGTTATTATTATAAATTAAGCTATTAGGCTCAATTGCAACTCCAATTTCTAAGGAGCCATCTTGTTTAAACCAAACACCATTTAGTTTAGAAACTCTATTGGTTTGTGCAACAAGTTGAAATAGGTTAAAACACGCAATAAAAACGATGAGTATCTTATTTAATTTCATTTAAAGGGACGTTTATGTATTCTGGAATAAGTAATTTTTCTTCGGTTACCTCAAGCACACCCTTTTTTCCATTGAGTAATTCAACCATTTTATACTTTGATGAATAGGGGGTATAACTGGTTGTTTTAAATATTGGGTCTATTATTTTAGAAGAATCGAATTTAAAAATTCCAAAAGCGTCGTTCTTTTTAAATAAACAAAATTTATTATCATCACTACCTTCAGCATCCATAACTACATTACATTCAGGTTGTATAACTATTTTAGCTGCCCCATTAATTAGGCCATAACGGTTATTTTTGCCTATGCGATAACAATTATATTTTTGAGCCGTATATAATCTTTCAATGATATCATATTCAACATTCAATATAGTATCACCATCAAAATTAATAATGCCTGATTTATATTTTGTATTTGTAATTAAGAACAAAGAAGATGTTTTGTTATTGTAAGGAAAAAATTCCACTCTCTTAACATTTGTAATAAGTTTTGTTTTCAATATCTCTAAGGATTTATTTTCTATTTTAATTTGTTGAATGACAAAACTTGTTTCATTTTGTTTCTGTATAAAATAGGAATTAGTTTCCTTGTTTGAGATTTCATTTGGAGAAATTGGATAATCTCCGTCTCCTTCTGCTACAACCATGTCTTGTGAACCCTCTGTTGCTTCGTCAGCCAAAATTTTACCAAGGTTTTTGTTTTTTTGTTTTATTAAATTTTCATTGTACTGATGGCTTGTTTTCTCGTTAATTGTAGCGATAAGTATAAGTTCATTTCCAAAAAAATCAAGTTTAAAATCGATATAAATACATTGGGTTTTTAATTGACCTGTTTTTAAGTCCAAAATACCCAACTTGTTTTTTGTGCCCACAATAATATAGTTAGAAAAAAGTTTGTCCTTTTTGTTTTCAAGAGATTGACCTTTGGAATAGTCATTATAATAGTAATATGGAACGTAGGAATCGTAATTTTTTTCTCTTAAGTAATTTCGAATTGGTTTTATGGTAGTGTAGGTGTTACTACTTATAATTTTTTGTGATTGAAGATTGAGAATAGAGGATAGATTATTGTTATTGTAAATAAAGTAAGAGTCGTACAAGCTATTATCATTTGCGTTTAAGTAATCTTTTGCCTTGATGGTGTAATTTATTTTGCTTTGTTTTAAATTATAAAGGAAAATAGAATCTTTCCGCTTAGCAATACTATAGGATGAACTATATTCTTCAACAAGATCGTATTCTGGTTTTAGTATTAGTTCACCTTGTTTGTTTAATGCCCCAAATTTATTGTCGGCTATAACAATATTAAATGCTTGGGTTAAATATACCATGCTGGCAAACTGTGGCTTTTGCACTTCGGTATAATCCTCTGCTACATAGCCCCATTTAGCCCCATTAAAGTAAGGAAAGATTTGTTTTTCTTGAGCTAAGTAATAATTACTTAAAGAGAAAAAAAGTAAAATAATAAGTTTTGATTTGGTATAATTTACTTTCATAAAGTAATTAGCTATTAATTGTTTTTTTATACAAAGAACAAGCGAATTGAATTGAGTCGGGAATGGATTTAAATTGAATACCAATTGCTTCAATTATTTTTTTATTGCTAAAATAGTTTTTTTCCAAGGCGGATATAGCTGTGTCTTTTGTAATTCTTCGTTTTGAGCCTGTAAGTTTACTTATGATAAAATCACCGAAGCGCCCAATTTTTAAAATAGTTTTTCCAACTTTATATTTTGCTGGAGCTTTCCCAAACTCTTTATGAAACAAGTCAAAGACTTCTTTGTAATTTTTATTTTCCGAGTTGATGATAAATTTTTCGGCAAAATAATTCCCTTCCATCAATGATATCATACTTTTTGAAACATCTCTAACATCAACGTAACCAACAATCCCTTCGGTATACACTTTAATTCCTTTTGCACATTCTGTTAGTAATTGCGAACTGCTTTGTCCCCAGCAACCTGGCCCTAAAATTACCGTTGGATTAACTATAACAACATTTAATCCTTCTTCACTTCCTCTCCATGCTTCGCGCTCTCCATTATACTTGCTAATGGCATAGTAACTATTGTTAGGAGACGATTTCCAAAAAACTTTTTCTGTAAATTCACCTTTATGATCATGATTACTTAATGCTGCTACACTGCTTACATGACAAAACTTTTTAATCCCCAAGTCAAGAGCCACGTTAATCATATTGGCTGTGCCATTACTATTAATCGCTAATAATTTATCAATATCTTTTTTATCAAACGAAACGAGTCCTGCACAGTGGTATACTTCGGTGCAGTCGGTCATTGCATCTTGCAGCGAAAATACATCTTCCACATCACCATTTCTCCATATTATGTTTGATAAAAGTTCTTTGTAATTAGCTGAGTAAAAAGAGAAAATTTCCTCAACATTTTTTAAATTACTTGTCTCACGTTTTAGTGCAACTACTTTTTTGCCGTTAGTACATAAGTCATAGAGCAAATGTGCGCCAAGTAAACCCGTTCCTCCTGTTACAAAAATCATTAGTAATATCCTCCTTTCAGTTTCCAGCAAACACTCAAAAATATTAACGTGCTTAGTGTGCCTAATAAAAATCCAATATAAACTTGTGAGTTGGTATGTGCTTGTAATTTTAATCGAGCAAAACCTGTTAAGCCTGCGATAAATATGATAAGGCAAATCCACCAAATAAAGTTAAAATGCATTGCAATTGATAAAGCAATGATTGAACCTAACAACCCCCCAATTCCTGTCATATGCGCACTAATTTTCCAGTATTTATTGACGACCATTGTTATTGCAATTGTAAAGGCTCCTGATAAAATGAACGAAACAAAAATAAACGGTAACCTTTCATTTCCATATAATAGATAGGCAAAACCAATGTAAAACAAAATTGTTGAAATATAAGGAAGTGTCCTTTCTTCCTTGTTTTCTAGCTGTATGGAGTTGATGAGCTTTAAACGCTTCATAAATAAAATGTTTAACACTGGGAATAAACAGCATATTGTAAAGCAAACGCCTAATAAAATGAGTTTTGAACTTGGATTTAAAACAAGAGAAAATGGGTTACTTGAGTAAAGTAAAATTGCAAAGCCAAAAAACGGCATAAACAAAGGAAGAAATAGTATTGAAAATACTTTTGCTAAAAAGGTCATATATTATGGTGGTAAAGGCCCTGAATATTGAACACAATTAATTTTAAACGAACATATTTTATGAAAATTAACGGTAAATGCGTTTACGGAATCTTTAATAGTTAAAATTGCATCAGGTGTATTTAACCACGTTTTTAAACATTGTTTATCAATTGCACTAGTTGTTTTGGTTGGCAAAGCGTATTGCTTTATCATTTTATTGTAATAAGTGTAATCTTTTTTAGTTTCATCTATTATACAATAAGTTCCTGCTGGTAATTTAAAATTACAGTTCCCTAATGAATCTGAAGTTAAACTTAAAATGATTTTTGATTTTAAATTATTGGTTTTTCCTCGCCTTACAAATAACTTTTTGTTTGCTAATGGATTTGGAGTGTTTAATTGATTAATTAAATCTTTCGGAGGTTGAGCCCCTCCGCAATAAGAACTTGTTTGTGTTACAGATAATGTAACGTTATATTTTTTAACGCTGGTTGAGGATATTAGAAAGAAGGCAATAGCTAATATTGTTAGCTTACCAAAATCTTTTAATTTAAAACCAAGTGTATTTTCCAACGAGTCTAAAAATTTTCTCTAAAGGTAAGCGTTTTTTTATTCCAATGTGGTATGCTGCATCCATAATTCCAAATCCTAGTTCTGTTTTAGCAAATCTGTATCTAAATTCTCCAAAAACTTGAAAACCTTCTGAAAAATTTTTCTCAAATCCTAA
Source organism: uncultured Flavobacteriaceae bacterium (assembly GCA_964603125.1). Lineage (GTDB taxonomy): Bacteria > Bacteroidota > Bacteroidia > B-17B0 > Aurantibacillaceae > CAZRUA01. The sequence continues at coordinate 150,235 of CAZRUA010000001.1, forward strand.
ACCAAGATTTAAACCAAGATATTGATGAGTTACGGTAGTATTGGCAGTATATAAATTGGCACTGTTATTAAAGTCGTATTCGCCTGTAAAAAAACCTTGCAAGCGCTGAAAATACATCCCACTTATGGTATAAAACATCATGCTTTCATCTTTCATCTGGGCCATAAGTTGCAAATTAGCATCTGTTGTATATGATTTCATGTTTTTCCATGATTTATCAAGGTCAAATTTTGGAGTAAAATTGTATTCTAAATCAAATCTTAGGTAATCATTCTTTTCATAGAATAACCTTCCAAAATAACCCAAGCGATACGGACTTTGTCTGTAATTTCTAAAAATATTTACACTTGATAATCCACAGCCTGTTCCTAAATAAAAACCTTTTGTTGGTTCTGGTTGTTTTTTGACTGGTTTTTTAAGCTGTTTGGTTTGTGCAAATGCATTTCCCATGAGCATCAAAAGCAATGTTAGGGTAATAAATTTTCGCATGACAAAATATTTTAATTAAAGGTACAAAATAGTTTTGTTACACTAAAGTGTTTTTTTGATAACTGGTTTTAGTATCGCGTTGGTATAATCCGTAATTTTGTAGTAAAATCGCATAGTATATTTAATTTTCAAGTCGAGTGAAAAAACTCTTTTCCCTTTTTTTCCTAATAAGTGGTTATTTAGGTTATTCTCAAGCAATAAGGTTTGAAGCGGATGGTTTATTTGGTATTATGGATGAGACAACTCAGCAAATAATATTTGAACCTAAATACGAGGATATATACCTGTGCAATAATTTTGATGGTTACGCTGTGGCTAAGCAAAAAGGTAAATGGGGAATAATTGGCAAAGAGAAAAATCTTCTGGAAATTGAGTATGAAATAAAACCAACTAGACATTGGGATGAAGTATGGGTTTTTAATATTGATGGTGGGTTTAGTTATTTAGATTCAGCATCTTTATTAGTATTAACCAAAAACGATAAATATGGAATTGTAAATGCTATGGGCAAGCAAATAGTGCCTTTTGAGTACGATTTTATTGTATTTCCAGCAAATGCTTACGACTATTATTTTATGGGAACTAAGGATGGAAAAACAGGCATGGTGGATTTGGCAGGAGATGTTAAAATTCCATTTAAATACAAGTCATATTCAGGTATGTGGAATGATGATTTGATTTTTGAAACTTTGGATGGTAAGTTCGAATTTGTGAAAAAGCCTGTTATTTTAAATACGTTTGAAGCTTACGATTCACTTAGTGTTTTATGGCCAGTTGTAAGAGGGGAAATGATGGGAGCAATTAATAAAAAGGGTGAGGTTATTATTCCGTTTGATTATAATAGGGTACGAAATAATTGGGATGGTTTTTATGAGGTTGAACGAAATAATAAGCGCGGCTTGATGAATAAGGAAGGAAAGCTTTTGGTTCCAATTGAGTATAGTCAAATTGGAACAGTAACTTTTAAGAATATAATTGTTGAATTAAATGATAAATACGGATTATACGATATACGCGGCAAGCAACTTTTGGGTGCCGAATACGAATACATTAGTTTAGATAATTACTCTAATCTTGGAACAATGCGTTTGAATGCTAAAGATGCATTGATTGATACAACTGGTAAAATTGTGAGTAAATGGTACGATGAAATTGTAAATTATTCGGATTGGCCTAAACCTATTACAAATGCGGGATTCCATGGCTTATTAAGTTTAGATGGTAAAAAAGAAATTTTAAAATGTGAGTATGCGTCAATAAGTAATAAATTTTTTAAAGATAAGTTGGTGTTGGTAAGAAATGGAGGAAAAGAAGGGATTTTTGATTTTAATGGCAAGCCGATTCTTAAAATCGAATTTAATGTGATACAGGAGTATAAATCTGAAACAAAGTCTTTTTATGTAAGTAATGGAAATGGCTTTTTTTGGGTTAATTACAAAGGACAGCCAATTAAATAAAATCCCGCTTTTAGCCTTATTTCTTGCTAAAAAACCTTATTTTTGTTACCCTTAATGAAAATTTATGAGCAAGAGAATTAAAGTAAAAGAATTATTACAGTCCGAACAAACAGGACACGAAATTACAGTTAAAGGTTGGGTGCGTACTTTTCGTAACAATCAGTTTATTGCATTAAATGATGGTAGTACAAATAATAATATTCAAATAGTTGTTGATTTTGAAAATACAGTTGAGTCAGTTTTAAAACGTATAACAACTGGTGCAGCTGTTGGTGTAACAGGTACTTTAGTCCCTTCACAAGGTAAAGGACAAAAAGTAGAAGTTGTTGCTAAAACAATTGAAATTATTGGTGATTCTGATCCAGAAAAATTTCCTTTACAACCCAAAAAACATTCGTTAGAATTTTTGCGAGAAATTGCACATTTACGTTTCCGCACTAATACATTCGGAGCTGTATTCCGCATACGTCATTCTTTAGCTTATGCAGTACACAAGTTTTTCAATGATAAAGGGTTCGTTTATTTACATACGCCAATTATTACTGCAAGTGATGCTGAAGGTGCGGGAGAAATGTTCCATGTTACTAATTTTGATATTAAAAATCCACCTTTAGATGAAGCTGGAAATATTGATTACAAACAAGATTTCTTTGGCAAGGCTACAAACCTTACAGTTTCGGGCCAATTAGAGGGTGAGCTAGGAGCTATGGCTTTTGGTGATATTTACACTTTTGGTCCAACTTTTAGAGCTGAGAATTCGAACACAACTCGTCACTTGGCTGAGTTTTGGATGATTGAGCCAGAAATGGCGTTTTATGATTTAAACGACAACATGGATTTAGCTGAAGAAATGTTGAAGTATTTAATTAAATATGCTTTAGATCATAATTTAGAAGATGTTGAGTTTTTATCACAGCGCTTAGCCGAAGAGGAAAAGCAAAAGCCACAAGCTGAGCGCAGTGAAATGACATTGTTAGAGAAGTTAAAATTCTGTTTGGAGAATGATTTTGAAAGAGTAACGTATACTCAAGCAATCGAAATTTTACGTGAATCAAATCATAACAAAAAGAAAAAATTCACTTATTTAATTGATAAGTGGGGAGCTGATTTACAGAGCGAACACGAGCGCTATTTAGTGGAGAAACATTTTAAAAAGCCGGTTATTTTAACAGATTACCCTAAGGAGATAAAAGCTTTTTATATGCGTCAAAACGATGATGGCAAAACTGTTCGTGCAATGGATATTTTATTCCCAGGTATTGGCGAAATTATCGGTGGCTCGCAACGTGAAGAGCGTTTAGAGTTGTTGGAAAACAGAATGAATGAAATGCATATTCCTACCGAGGAATTGTATTGGTATTTGGATACAAGAAGATTTGGCGCTTGTCCGCATGCTGGATTTGGCTTAGGTTTCGAACGTTTGGTGTTATTTGTAACAGGTATGACCAACATTCGTGATGTTATTCCTTTCCCAAGAACACCTAAAAACGCTGAGTTTTAAGAACGAAGTTTTAGATTTACATATTAGCTTTTATTAAAATGATAACAAAAGAGAAAGTACTAGAAGCATTGAGTTACGTTGATGATCCGGATTTAAAAAAGGATTTAGTAACTCTTGGAATGATTGAGGATGTTGTAATTGAAGGAAAGAACGTTTCTTTTACGGTTGTGCTAACAACACCTGCTTGCCCTATGAAAGAGATGATTCATAAGGCTTGTGTAAATGCAATTTTACATTTTGTAGATAAGGAAGCTAATGTTAATGTAAACATGTCTTCTCGCGTAACAACAAAGCGCGAAGATAGTAAGCAAGCTCTTCCTAAGGTTAAAAACATAATAGCCATTGCATCTGGTAAAGGTGGAGTAGGTAAGAGCACCGTTGCAAGTAATTTAGCAATTGCTTTGGCGCAAAGAGGAGCTAAGGTTGGTTTAATTGATGCAGATATTTATGGTCCATCACAGCATATTATGTTTGATGTTGAGCATGAGAAACCAGCTTTAAGAAATGTAGATGGGGTTAACAAAATGGTTCCTGTAGAAAGTTATGGGGTTAAATTGTTGTCCATTGGTTTTTTTGCAGAAACAAATCAGGCGGTAGCATGGAGAGGCCCAATGGCAACTCGCGCACTAACTCAATTAATTACTGATTCGGATTGGGGCGAGTTAGATTATATGCTAATTGATTTACCTCCTGGTACTGGAGATATTCATTTAACTCTTGTTTCAGCTGTTCCATTAACTGGTGCAATTATAGTTAGTACACCTCAAACCATTGCTTTAGCAGATGTGCGTAAGGGTGTGGGGATGTTTAGGATTCCAACTATTAACGTGCCTGTTTTAGGTATAGTTGAAAATATGTCGTATTTCACGCCAGCTGAGTTACCTGATAATAAATATTATATTTTTGGTAAAGATGGCGCTAAAGATTTGGCCGAGGAATTGAACATTCCTTTATTAGGACAATTACCTTTGGTACAAAGTGTGCGTGAAGCAGCTGATGCGGGCCGCCCATGTGTATTGCAAGAAACAACACCTCAGGCTTTGGCTTTTTATGAGTTAGCTCAAAATGTTGCACAACAAGTTGCTATTAAAAATGCACAAGTGGTTGAAACCGTTTAATTTTTAGTACTTTTATAGGAGCAATTATGAAGAAGGAAATTTTAAATAAAGTAGAAGAGGCATTATCATCAATCCGCCCATATCTTGAGGCTGATGGTGGTAACGTAGAAGTTGTTGAAATTACTGACGATAATATTTTGAAGGTTGAAATGACTGGGGCTTGTAAAACATGCAGTATGAGCCACATGACAATGCGCGCAGGTATTGAAGAAACAATTAAACGTGCTGTTCCTGAAATTAAGCAAGTAATTGCAGTTAATGCCAATTAGTTTGGTTTACTTTTTGTAAAACGAATTCAAAACTATAATGAAGAATTCTATTACATTTCTCTTTTTTTTATTCCCACTTTTTTCAAAGGCTCTACCTGTGTTCGATTTAAATGTTTATACAGGTGAGAAAATAGCTATCCATGGTTTCTATTATTGGAATCAAATAAACATAGCTTCAAACGACACCAATATTAGCGCAACAGTATCTTCTGCAAAAACAAATTTTTGTAGTTTAAAGCCTGGCGATTATACAATAACCATTACTTCTCGTTTTGGAAATATAGTGAGGTATAGTAAAAAGTTAGGAGCAAAAAGGGTGGAGGAAATCAAGATAAAAAGTGTACCTAAATTTTATTCCAAGTCAACAGCACCTTATAAATTAGTTTCATTAATGAAGTTGGGCGACACTCTTCATGTTTTATATTCTGTTAGTGGAAATCCTCTTTTCTTTCCTGAAAGAATAATGATTGTTAAAATAGATAAAGGAATAAAATGTTATTTGTACACAGGGAAGGAGCAAAAGCTTGAAGATGAGATGAACTGGACAGATGTGAAAATGAAATTTTTGGCGGATTGGGAAAACTCAAGTAAGAATATTGTATTACCTAAAGCAGCGTGCACAACAATAAGCTCATACACAATTATGTTGAATAAAAAATACTATTCCTATAACGATTACTCGTGCAGTTGGAACGGTTTTTACAAATTAAAAAAGGATTTGTTTACGGCTTTTTAAATGGTTTCTTCTTAAAAAACTTTTTCTTCGGTTTATCCATTTGTTTTTCGGGTTCATAAGCAGGACATGGCCCTAAGCTTTCTGGAACTGGTAGTTTATTTATTTCTTCCCCTATTAAATCTTCTATTTTTCTGAATTTTTTTTGATCAGCTGGATTGATAAAGGATAAACCAGTACCGGTAGTTTCAGCTCTTGCAGTTCTTCCAATTCTGTGTATGTAGTCTTCTGCATCATTGGGCACATCATAGTTAATTACAAGTCCTATCGAATCAATGTCAATTCCGCGCGACATTACATCTGTGGCAATTAAAATTTGTAAGGTTTTGTTTTTATATCTACGTAAAACTTCTATTCTTACATCTTGATCTAAGTCGGAGTGAATAGAAGCCACATTCATTTTCATTCTTGCTAATTCGCGTTCAAGTTCCTTAACGGTTTCTTTGCGCGATGAGAAAACAATTATACTAGCTAATGTACTTCCTTGCAATAAATTCTTTAATAAAGGTAATTTCTGTTCATTAAAAACTACATAAGCGCCCTGCGTTACACCAGCTGCAGGTTTTGAGATAGCAATGTTAAGTTCAAACGGATTTTTAAGTATTTTTTTTGCTAAAGCTCGCATTTTTAATGGCATGGTTGCCGAAAACATGATTGCTTGAAAATTCTGGGGTAAAAAGGAAATTATTTTATTGATATCATCATTAAATCCCATATCAAGCATTCTATCGGCTTCATCTAAAACTAAATGTTTTACGTTATCAAATTTTACATAACCAAGATTTAAATGTGAAATCAATCTCCCTGGTGTTGCAATTATAATATTAGCTCCTTCGGTTAATGCATGTCTTTCTTGATCAAATGCAGCGCCAGTTCCCCCTCCGTAAATTGCCAATGAACTTACTCCAGTAAAGTAGGCAAATCCTTGCATGGCCTCATCTATCTGAATGGCAAGTTCGCGCGTTGGCACAACAACCAGTGTATTTGTTGTATCACTAGGGTTTTCAATTAGTTTATTTATTATTGGCAGTAAAAATGCAGCAGTTTTACCGGTTCCTGTTTGTGCACAAGCAATTAAATCTTGATTGTTTAAAATAACAGGAATTGCTTTTTCTTGAATTGGAGTTGCTGTTTTAAACCCCATGTATTGTAAGCCTTCAATAAGTTCGGGCTTTAAATTAAAATCGTTAAATGTCAAAATAGTTTATTTATCAATAATTAGTTTTATTCGTTCGCTTTGATCTTTTACTTCTAATTGTAGAAAATAAATCCCTTTTCCTAAGGGTAATCGCTTCAAATTTATTTTTTCTCCTTGGGAGTAACCTTTTTCTAATACACCTAAATCTTTTCCGTTGGAGTCAAAAAGTTTTAATGTAAATGCCTGTGCTGATTTTAATTGAAATGAAATAACAGATGTTTCACTTACTGGGTTTGGTGAAACGGAATAAGTCTTGATAGATTTTATTTCAGCTACATTTTGATTAGTAAGTGGTGTTATGTAAATGCGGTAAAGTGTATCATTTGCTATGCTATTAGGCGGATTGTTAGGAGCATCACTTTTTATTCCGCCAAATAGGTATCCTACTAAAGTTTTGTTTTGAATACTGTTTAATTTTAATACTCCATTGCTATATGCGGCAATATTATTGTTGATTATTAGTTTAGCGTTACTTCCAAGTAAGCTAGGAAGACTTGTTGTCATTATGCTTTCGTGCATTACAAAATTGGGTTCAATTGTAAAGCAACTAATATCGTCAACAAAGGGTACTAGTGTATCTAAAGTTAAAGTACTTGTATTTTGGTTATAATCATTCATACTCATACCACCAAAAAATAATGTGTGCATGGTATGACTGATTGAATCATATATCGGAAGATTTGCACAAGTATATTGATTCATAATTTGTTGATACGAATACATGTTTTTTTGAGTTCCATCAAAGGAAATAGGTTCTAAAAATGGTAAGTTCTTATCTTTTCTAAATACTCCCGAATACGACATAAGAGCTTGTGAACCATTATCAGGGTTAATAAAAGGAATAACATTTAAATCTCTTCGATGAAAGTTATTCGTGTCGTTTAAGACTGTGTAATTTGAAATGCTTAAAGAGTTTTGTGTTTGATTAATAGTAAAGGAACGAATTTCTTCAGTATATTTTTGAGTAAATAAGGGTGTTCCAGGATCTGTATATCTACCATTAAAATTGTGCCCATACATTAAATGAAATTTTCCATTTAGTTTTTGCAACTCACCACCGCATACTTTTAAATTAGTATCAACTAATTGTTGTATAAATGTATTTATGGGCGTACCATTAACAACAGCTAGTATAGTGCTATCCACTTTTATTGAAGTAAGAACAGGAAATGTAACGAATTTGTTTTGCACACTATCCCTTCCATAGCCTCCTATCATGTATAAGTAATTTCCATCTTGATAGTATTGCATATTGGTACTTCTTAATGGATCAGCAATGGGTTTAGGCAAGTTGCTTAATGAGGTAGAATATGTCATCCAATTTGCAGTATCAATAACTATAACTGTATTATTTGAAAACTCGGCTGGAAAAGAACTGTTGCTATTTGTACCATGCATTCCGTTTATTCTGCCGCCGATAATTAGCCATTTTGAACCTTGTTGGGCAAAAGCAAACGAATGAACACCAGGCAGAGGGTTATTTGTAATTACTTTTTCGACTTGTACGGTAAACGGAGGCAACGAGCCTAACTGAGCATTAACCAATAATGTACTAAGTATTGCAAGTATTACAAATAGTTTTTTCATCTATAATTAATGTTTAATGGCTTCTCGTAAAAACATATTAAAAGGATGCATAGCTTTAAATACCTTAGCAGCGTATGTACTAAATTTTTCATCACATACTTGAGCATCCGTTAAGTTGTGTACCACCACAAAATGCCTGTTTTTAATAATTTCAATCATTGGATTTTCGGCATCATAACCTTTAGGTGGGTTTTTTAGCTTATCATCTTCTGATATTTTTTTGAAATTAGCTTTAAAATCTTTATGATTAATGATTTTTGTAAATTCTTCCCAATTATAGTCAATCTCTTGTCTTATTGCTGCCAAAACGTTGGGTTCAGGCCCCCAGCAACCACCAGCTAAAAATGATTTACCAGGTTCAATATGAAGGTAATAACCGGGTGTTATAGATTTTTTCCCACCAGGGTTAATACTTGCTCCAAAATTTGTTTTGTAAGGCGATTTATCTTTGCTAAATCTTACATCGCGGTTTATACGAAACAAAGTTTTAGATGCTTCTAAGCCTTCAATCTCAGGATCAAACTTAGCGCTTTGATTTATTATTTTTGCAACTAAGTCTGTGTACTCTTTTTTACAAGTATCATATGTTTTTTTATTAGCATCAAACCATGCTTTTTCGTTATGGTTGGCTAAATCTTTCAAAAATTTAAATGTTGATTTCATTGTTTATTCAGGAATGTCTTCGGTTAATTTTTTGAAGAATTTAAAATTGACTAAAAATTCTTTCGCTATAATTCGTAATAATGTGTAAGCTGGAATTGCTACTACCATGCCCCAAACGCCCGCCAAGGTGGCTGACATTAAAATAACTAAAAATATTTCGAGCGGATGCGCTTTAACGCTATTACTAAAAATATAGGGTTGCAAAATAAAACCGTCGAGCATATTTACAGCAAGAAGAATAAAAAATACTTTTTGCAAAACATTATCAATTTCCTGTATTTGATTCGATTCGATACAACCTGTTATACCCAAAAACGAGGCAAACAAAAAGCTCATTAAAGGGCCAACGTAAGGTATAATATTCATTAAACCTGTAAAAATCCCAATTAACAGAGCATTCTTAACTCCGAAAATATACATACCTAATGAGACAAGTAGGCTTACAATTAATACATCAATTGCTAAGCCTACAAAATATTTTGAAAGAAGCGTTTTAGTGGTTCTCAAAATATCTTTCATTTCAGCTTCATAGTTAGAAGGCGTTATTAAAAGTAAACCTCTATAAACAAGTTTGTCATCTTTTAAAATAAAGAAAGTAATAAACAAAATAGCTAATGTTGCTCCTAACAAAGAACCTAAAACTGAAAAGGCTCCGTTAACAATAGTGCCAGCGTTTTTGAAACTTAAGGCGTTAGTTAATTCTGTTGTAATGGTGTCACTTACTTCTTTCTCTGAACCAAATGACAATAACACTTGTTTAAAATTGGGAAACTGATCAACTATTTGTGCAAATGTATCTCCAAAGTTTAAAGTGGATAAAAATCTAACTTCATCAACCAAAACGGGCACAAAAACGTAGAACATACAAAACAAGGCACCGCCCATAACGGTCATAGTAAGCAAAGCAATGATGGAATCGGGTAATTCAAATTTACCTAACTTTATTTTGGATAATAACTTTACAACCGGTTGTGCTAATAAAGACAATACAGTTGCTATTATTAAATAAATAACAACTTTAGTAAATAGCCAAACAAATAAACCTATGGCTAAAACAGTTATTAATGGTATGAGGTAAGCTTTATAGCGCATTTGAAATATCAATCAAATGTACGAATAGATAAGGGAATTAAAAAATCGTATGAAGTGCAAATTAATGTTACTAATTTAAATACACTTAAAATAGTCAAATGGCTCTAAACAATCGTTACATTGATATAAAGCTTTGCAAGCTGTTGATCCAAATTGCGATATCAGTTTGGTGTTTTTACTTTTACATTGTGGGCAAATAATAGTTTTACTTTTTCCAGTAAGCCATGATTTATCTTCGCTAGTCTGTTCAGGAGGAGCAATGCCGTATTTAAATAATTTATCTTTAGCTTCTGGAGTAATCCAATCTGTGGTCCAAGCGGGTGAGTATGTTGTTTTTATTTTGTAATTATTAATTCCTTCTTGTTTCAATAAAGTATTAATATCATCTTCCATCTGCTTCATAGCAGGGCAACCGCTGTAACTGGGTGTGATGACAATTTCCATAGTATCATCACTAAATAAAACATCACGCACAATACCTAATTCTACTATATTTATTACAGGAATTTCAGGGTCAGGAATTGAACTTAATAATTGAAATATTTGTTCTTTGGATTTCATTAGGTTTTACAAAGTTACGTATAACAATCCACAAACAGGTTTTAGTTTACCTAGAAATTTTCCGCATTAAAAATTCAATTGGCCCGATACCAAATTTTTTCAACCAAAGCCAGCTCAATATTAGACTAAGTGTAAAAAAGCACACTGAATAAACAAACAAGTATAATGGTGAACTTGGTTTTACAGTATTCCAATACCCTGAATAAGGTTGACCTGTTAATTGCGATAAAACAAACATTCCAATGGTGAGATGACCAATGTAAAGAGACAAAGACATTTTACCAGGATTTGCTAAAAAGGTCAGGATTTTATTATTGTTGAACCTTGTGCTTATAAACATACATATTGAAAGCACAATTATAGCAAAGGAGGATGTAATTAACATATATGGCAGATATGGAGGCATATATTCACTAAATATGTACTGCATGGTTGCCTCATTTGTTGGATTAAGTTTAAAGTAAAAACGTATACATTGTGATATGAGGAACACGCTTAAACTAATTAAAAACAACTTACGTTTTACCTCTCTATTCTCCCAGTTTAAATGCCCTAACCACATGCCAATAGCAAAGTATGCAAACCAAGGGAATATTGAGTTCCAGCCATTGTAAAAGGTGTTTCGTATAAAGCCTTTCATTGTCCAAAAATCTAAGTATTGTGTAGTTGTGAAATCCCATGACGTTCCAACTGGAATAATGAACAGTAAAATATGGTACACCACGATAACTAAGACTGCTATCCATAAGTAATATTTCTTTGGAATAAAAAGTAAAAAAGTGGCAATATGCATGTATCCCCCATAGAAATGTAAAATATCCCCAGGCCACCAATTGTAAAGTAATAATCCCAATGCAAATAAAAACCAAGATCTTTTAAAGATAGTTGATTTTAGTTTTTTTCTTTCTTCTAAGGATGGTTCTAGATTCTTTATCATCAAAGCAAGACCAATACCCGCAAGAATTATAAATATGGAAGTTGAATTTCCAACAAACAAATTTAGAAATTTCCCAAAAGGGCTTGAATCTGTTAAAGAGCCAAATGAAAAATTAAAGTTTACTATAAACATTCCAAAAATTGCGTAGGACCTTGCCAAATCAAAACCGAGAATTCGCTGTTTCATTTATTTGGCTTGTTTTACAATTGTGGAATTATAAAATAAAAATTGCTGCAATAATCATTATTAAAACAATAACAATGTATTGCCACACATCAACAAAGTAAGGAAAGTATTTTTTGTATTTTTCTTTAAAACTCATCTACCATGTAGCATCTGGATGCATGCGAGCTAAATACTGCATTTCAGCTAAAAGTCTTCCTAAATGTTCGCTGTGAACACCATTTTTACCACCACGAATACTAAATTGAGTTTCTGGTAAACTTAAAGTGCTTTCGTCAATTACTTCAATAACGTGTTTCGTCCACTTTTCTTTTACAGCATTTAAATCAACTGCAATTCCTTCTTTTATCAGTATTGCATCAACTTCATCCATGTCAAACATTTCGTTTGTAAAACTCCATAAATCGTTTATTGCGTCTTGAGCTCTATCATGACTTTCCTCGGTGCCATCGCCAAAGCGCTTTACCCAAGAAGAAGAATGTCTTAAGTGATATTGAATTTCTTTTAGAGATTTTGCGGCTATTCCTGCTAAAGTTTCGTCTTTACTTTTGCTTAACGCTTCATAAAAATAGATATCAAACGTGTCAACAAAAAACTGACGAACTATAGTTTTAGCGTAATCGCCATTTGGTTGCTCACAAATTAAGTTATTATAAAACTCGCGCTCACCTCTAAAATAGGCAAATGAATCTTCTGTACGGCCTTTGTCTTCAACTTTGGCAGCATACTCAAGTAATGATTTTGCTTGCCCTAATATATCTAAAGCAATGTTAGTTAATGCTAAATCTTCTTCTAAAAACGGACCTTTGCTCGTCCACTCTGATAGGCGATGAGATAAGATTAAACTGCTATCGCCAAGGCGAAGTGTATATTTAAAAAGTGCTTCTTGTGTTGTCATAATTTAGAGTTCAAATTCAGAATGTAAAAATTGATTTACATTCTTAATTCTACAATTGTAATTAATTTACATATGCCCTATAGCATCAGGTATTTGATAAAATGTTGGATGACGATACACTTTATCATTACTTGGCTCAAAAAACGAACCTATATCTTCAGGACTACTTGCTACAATTGCTGCACTAGGCACAACCCATAACGCGTTACCTTCTCCTCTTCGTGTATATAAATCTCTTGCGTTTTGCAAAGCCATTTCTTTATCAAATGCATGCAGGCTTCCGCAATGAACATAAGGTTGTCCTGATTTACGCTGAACAAAAACTTCCCAAACCGGACCTTGATTATCTGTCATTTTATTTTTATTTTATAAATTAATTTATGCCGCTTTCGCTTCTTTTTTATTTGCATAGGCCATAGCTGCTGCTCTTACCCATTCGCCATTTTTGTGTGCGCTAACTCTTGCGTTAATTCGTTCTTTATTGCATAAGCCATTTCCGCTAATTACATTGTAGAATTCATCCCAATTCACATCACTAAAATCATAACCTTTTTTCTCTTCGTTCCATTTTAATTTTTCATCAGGAACAGTAAGGCCTAGGTATTCAACCTGCACCACAGTTTGATTAACAAAACGTTGACGTAATTGATCATTGCTTTCGCGCTTTATTTTCCATTTAATTGCGTTTGCAGTGTTAGGAGATTTATCATCAGGCGGACCAAACATCATTAAAGTAGGCCACCACCAGCGGTTTAAAGCATCTTGTGCCATTTGCTTTTGAGCTTCTGTTCCAAAAGCTAAACGCGTCATAATTTCGTATCCCTGACGTTGGTGAAAACTTTCTTCTTTGCAAATACGAATCATAGCGCGGCTGTATGGCCCGTAAGATGTACGTTGCAACATTACTTGATTCATAATTGCAGCTCCATCTACCAACCAACCAATAGCTCCTATATCTGCCCAAGTTAATGTAGGATAATTAAATATACTTGAGTATTTTGCTTTTCCTGTATGTAATGCATCTAATAACTCATCACGGCTAGCACCAAGAGTTTCAGCGGCGGTGTAAAGATATAAACCGTGTCCGCCTTCATCCTGCACTTTTGCTAACAATACAATTTTTGCACGTAAACTTGGTGCACGAGTTATCCAATTACCTTCGGGCAACATTCCAATAATTTCACTATGAGCATGCTGCGAAATTTGACGTAATAAGTGTTTACGGTAATTTTCGGGCATCCAATCCTTAGGCTCAATCATTTCGTTGCGCGAAAGTTTTGCCTCAAAATTCTCTTCAAAATTAATATTTTCCATGACCTTGTTTTTGAGCCTCAAATATAAGGTATAAAGCCCTGTTTAACAAATAATAATCTTGGGATTTAATCTGAGAAATCTTTAATTCTGGGTAAGTAAATCTAATTTCAATTTGTATCTTTACTGGCTATGCTTTATACCTTATTTATTAATTGGGATGTTAGCCCCGAAATGTTTACGATTCCTGGTGCTAATTGGCCTGTGCGTTGGTACGGATTGTTATTTGCCGCTGCTTTTTTATGTTCTCAGTTTGTAATGGGTAAAATTTACAAAAAGGAATTACGGCCTCAATCTCATTTGGATTTACTTACTTTATATATCATCGCAGGAACAGTAATTGGAGCCCGTTTAGGACATTGTTTGTTTTACGAGTGGGATGTTTATAAGAACAATTTGCTAGATATTTTTAAGGTTTGGGAAGGCGGCTTAGCCAGTCACGGAGGAGCTATTGGAATTATATTAGCCATGATACTTTATTGTAGAAAAACGAAAGAAAATTGGCTTTGGATTTTTGATCGATTAATTATAGTTGTGGCACTTTCAGGAATGTTTATTCGTTTGGGAAATTTAATGAATTCGGAAATAGTAGGTAAGGTTACTAATGTGCCTTGGGGATTTGTTTTTCAAAGAAACAGTGATGATATTTTAAATTACCCAGTTCCAATACCGGCAAGGCATCCAGCCCAATTGTACGAAGCGATTTTTTGTTTGTTTTTGTTTGTTTTTATGTTTTGGTTATGGAAAAATAAACGCGATAAGTTTCCACAAGGATTTATTTTTGGATTGTTTTGTGTTTTGCTGTTTGTTGAACGTTTTTTTGATGAAATGGTTAAAGAAAATCAAGTTAAGTTTGAAGACGCTATGACTTTGAATATGGGACAATGGTTAAGTATTCCTTTTGTTTTGGTGGGAATTGGATTTATGATTTGGAGCAAAAAACGTAATGTTTTCCATGAAATTAGAACAACTGAGTTTGGAACAAAAACAGAGCAAATTAATGAACAAGCCTAAAATTATTTATGTAACCGATGCTATGTGCGGTTGGTGTTACGTCTTCGGAAATGTGATGAGTGAAATTCAAACGGAGTTTGAAAATGATTTTGATTTTATAGCTATAAGCGGCGGAATGATTGTTGGTGATAGGATAGGACCTATTTCTGAAATGGCCGAATTTATCAAAAGTGCTTATCCTAGAGTTGAGCAATATACTGGAGTTAAATTTGGTGAGGATTACGTTAAGTTGCTGGATGAAGGAACTTATATGGCCAATTCTATTAAGCCTGCAATTGCGCTTAATGCCTTTAAATCATACTTGCCTTTGAAAAGTGTAGAGTTTTCTCATGATTTGCAGTACGCTCATTTTTATCAAGGTAAAAACATAAATGAGAAGGAAGCAATTTTAGAAATTACCGAACAGTATGGAATTAATGCTACTGAATTTGTTGAACGCATGAATGACGATAGAATACATCAACTTACTTTCCAAGAATTTGAGTATGTAAAAAAAGCTGGTATAACTGGATTTCCAGCAGTGCTATGTGAGAGTGAAAAAGGAGTTTACATGGTAAGCAGTGGTTATAGAAGTTTAGAAGATATGCGCACCATTATTAATGCGACTAAAGATGCCATTAAGAGTGATGAGGTTGAAATGTAAAAGCATATTTCTCTTTTTATTTGTCAATTTTTTCATTTGTAAAGGATTTTCTCAACCTTATATAGATATATTAAATACTTCCTATCAAAGTGTAAAGTCTAATTACAAGGATACCCTTGGGACGCAAACGAACAATTCCAATTTTTTGAATGTTTTTATTCCAGTAAAAATGGATACGCAAAATTATTTTATAGCTCGTTTTTATGGCGAAGAAATCCGTACGACAGTAAGTTCAAGCGTTTTTGAAAAGCAAAAGGGTAAGTTTAACACTGGGCTTTTAGCTTTGGGTTGGCAATACGAAACAAAAAGCAAAAAGTGGAAACACATGCTACTAGCTATGCCTAAACTTAGTAGCGATTTTAAAACAAAAGTAAATTCTAAAGATTTTCAATTGGGCGGATATTACTTAAGTACCTGGAAAGTAAAAGACAATCTTAAATTAAAGTTTGGTTTATATTATAATGGCGAACCTTGGGGAAGTTTTTTTACGCCTATAATTTCGGCTGATTGGAAGGTAAGTAAGCGCTTTTATATGTATGGTTTAATACCGACTAATTATCGGTTTGAGTATCAAATCGTGATGAATAAGCTGTTTGGGGGTCTTGCCTATAAATCCTATACCCGAAGTTATCGTTTATCAAAAAATGAAAATTATGATTATGTCAGGAATAATGAGATGAATTTGAAATTGTTTTTGGAGTATTATATTGCGAAAAAATTTGTTTTGTTCGGAGAAGCTGGTCGTATGATTTACAAAGGGCCACAAAGATTTGTACAGGACTCAAAGATTAAGGCTAACCAAGTACTTTATTCTGCTACCAATCCAAATTTCTTCTTCAACGTTGGTTTAGCTTACCGAATTCGATTCGAATTCTAAGTTTCTTAAAAAATACTAAATAAGTGCAAGTGGTTTAAATTTAACACCAACGGTGCGTTTATTCTTATCCTCTTTTGTACATTTGCTTAACAAATAACCCTCATGAAACTCTAGGTTTATACTATAGTTACGTGTTTTTAAAAACAAAAAATTACATGAAAAAACTAATCACATTGCTTTTCATCGGTTTTATAGCTGTGTCAGCTAAATCACAAACTGTTGAAGAAATCATTGCAAAACACATTACTGCAATTGGAGGTAAAGAAAAAATACTTGCAATTAAAAACATGCGTACCACAACAAAAAGTAAGTTTGGTACTTTCGAAATCCCATCTGTTTCTTTGCAGTGCAATGATGGCTCAATGCATAACGAAACTAAATTTCAGGGCTTATCAATCCTTCAAGCTTATGATGCAAAAACAAAAATTGGTTGGAGTGTAAATCCTATGCAAGGAGATAAAAAAGCACAAAAAATGAATGAAGATGATATAAAAGACATGCAAGAAGGAAATGTTATTTCTGAATTTGTTGATTACAAGGAGCGTGGGGCAACTGTTGAATACCTTGGTAAAGAAGATTTTGAAGGAGATGAAGTGTATAAGATTATGTACACAAAAAAGAGCGGTAACATAGTTTATTATTTTATCGACACTCAAACAAATTTAATTTTAAAAACTACTGCTAAAATAAAGAATGGTGAGCGCGAGTTTGAAGCAGAAACAAATTACAGCAACTATGAAACTGTTGATGGAATTATATTAGCCAAAACAACTGAGTTCATGAATAATGGTAAATTAGGAGGACAAGTTAATATTGAGAAAGTAGAATTCAATGTTACTGTTGATGAGTCGATTTTAAAAATGCCAGAAGAAAAAAAATAACCCCTTTATAAAGAAATTATGTCAAAATTTAAATATTTGTTTTTTAGTTTAGTTTTTGGAGCTTCTGCTATAACTAGTCAAGCTCAAACTAAACCTAATTTAACCGCTGCTATGTTTGGTAGCTATAGTGCGCGCCAAATAGGTCCAGCGGTTATGAGTGGCCGTATTACTGCTATTGATGCGGTAAATAATAATGCACGAATTATATACGTTGGAACTGGCGGCGGCGGCGTATGGAAATCTACTAACGCTGGTACTTCATTTAAACCAATTTTCGATAAGTACTCACAAAGTATTGGTTGCTTAATTATTGACCAAAAAAATCCTGAAACTATTTGGGTAGGAACGGGCGAGAGTAATATGCGTAATAGCGTTTCGGTTGGTACTGGATTATATAAATCAAAAGATGGTGGAAGTAACTGGCGCTATGTTGGTTTAGATTCAACAGAGCATATCTCTAAAATTGCTTTGCATCCTACTGATGAAAATATAGTTTATGTTTCGGTGCCTGGCCCGCTATGGAGTGATAGTAAACACCGTGGTTTGTACAAAACTACAGATGGTGGAAAAACATGGAATAAAATTCTATTTATTGATAATAAAACAGGATGTGCTGATGTAATTATCGACCCTAAAAATCCTGAAACTATTTATGCAAGCACTTGGGAATTCAGAAGAACTCCTTGGTCTTTTAATTCAGGTGGTAAAGGAAGTGGACTATATAAAAGTACAGATGGTGGAAAAACTTGGAATAAAATTCAAAATGGTTTTGAAGGAGATATTTTTGGAAGAATTTGTTTAGCTATGTCTCCATCAGATCCAAATCAATTGTATGCAATTGCCGAATCTAAAAATACTGGTTTATACGCTAGTAAAGATGGTGGTGCAACTTGGACAAGAAAAAGTGCAACACAAAATGTTACTTGGAGGCCATTTTATTTTGCAGAAATGAAAATTGACCCAACAGATTCGAAAAGAATTTATCGTCCTGGTTTAAGTTTCTCATTTAGTACGGATGGTGGAGAGTCATGGAAGGATGCGACGTCTGACGGTGGTTGGGTGCACAGTGATCACCATGCAATTTGGATTAACCCAAATAATAGCAACCACTTATTGTTAGGAACTGATGGTGGTGTTTATCAATCGCTTGATAAGGGTAACTCATGGACAATGTTTAAGAACTTACCTGTATCTCAGTTTTATCATGTTTCTTACGATATGCAAACTCCTTATAATGTTTATGGTGGTTTACAAGATAATGGTAGTTGGTTTGCTCCGGTGCAAAGCCCTAATGGCATAGAAAACAAAGATTGGACAAATTGTGGTGGTGGTGATGGATTTTGGGTTCAACCAGATAGAGGAGATAATAACATTGTATACAGCGAGAGTCAAGGTGGTAACATCACACGTTTTAATAAGTTAACTAATGAAAGTAAGGATATTAAACCTTATCAGTTAGCAGGCGAACCAAAAATGCGTTGTAACTGGAATACCCCAATTGTAACTTCTCCAACAAATCCAAATACATTATACTTTGCTTCGCAGTTTTTGTATCGCAGTAAAAACAAAGGAATAAGCTGGGAAAAGATTTCGGGTGATTTAACAACGAACAATCCTAAAAAGCAAGAACAAGAAAAGTCGGGTGGTTTATCAGTGGATAATAGTGGTGCTGAAAATCACTGTACTATTTTCACAATTGCTGAATCACCTAAGGATGAAAATTTGATTTGGGTTGGAACAGATGATGGTAATGTTCAAGTGACTACAGATGGAGGTAAAACTTGGACGAATGTTACTTTAAATGTTAAAGGTTTACCACTTAATACTTGGTGCAGCAGCATTGATGCAAGTACTTATGATAAAAATACAGCGTTTGCAACATTTGAAGGTCATGCAACTGGAGATATGAAGCCTTATGTATATAAAACAACAGATATGGGTAAAACTTGGACTGCTTTGCAAACAAACGATATTGTTGGATTTGCTCACAAAGTAAAACAAGATATTGTAAACCCTAATTTATTATTTGTAGGAACTGAGTTTGGATTATTTGTGAGTTTAGATGCAGGAGCTAGTTGGATGAATTATACTTCAAACGTTCCAAAAACACCGGTTAGAGATATTGCAATTCACCCAGTAACGAATGATTTGATTTTAGCTACACACGGGCGCGGAATATTAATTGTTGATGATATCACTCCAATTCGTAAAGTAAGCCGCGACTTATTAGATGTTGATGTGCAGTTTATGCCATGCAATCCTACTTATTTAAACAGTATTGGTTTTGGCGGAGCATTTCCTAGTGATGGTTATTCAGGTGAAAATAGTGACGATAGTTATAAAATTGTTTATTGGTTGAATAAGCGTGTAACAAAGGGTAATGTTGATATTGAAGTGTACGATGCTAATAATATAAAAGTAGCGACAATACCAGGCACAAAACGTAAAGGTTTGAATATGGCAACATGGAATCTGTCAGGTAAGCCTCCTCGTGTTGCTAAGGGTGTTAAAGCTGATTTTAGCGGTTTCATTGGAGCTCCAATTATTGCTGGTAAATACAAGTTAAAACTAAAAGTAAATGATAAGGTAATTGAACAAGACGTGGATATTTTAAATGATCCAAAATCACCTTACACAAATGATGAAATTAAAATTAAGACAGAAACTTTTAATAAGGTATTTAAGTTACAAGAAGATTTAGCATTTTTAAGTGAGAAGATACGCGCATTAAACGATAGTGCTTATATGAAAGCTAAGCCTTTGTTTGCAAAGGATAAGGGATTAGAGAAAAGCTATAATGCTTTAATTGCAAAAACAGAAACTTTGTTAAAAACCTTTGCAGTTTCTGTTGAAGGTACAGCTATTACAGGCGAAGAGCAATTGCGCGAGAAAATTACAACTTTGTATTATGGTATAGTATCTTCTCCTTCTCGTCCAACTGATATGCAAATTGAACGAGTTAAAGCTTTACAATTAGAATTAGATGAAGCAAACAAAAAGGCCGATGCAATTATAACAACAGATTTACCAAAAGTAAATGCAGTATTACTAAAAAACAAAGTTAGCCCAGTTAGTATTTTAAGCTACGAAGCTTGGGATAAAGCAACAAAGAAGTAGTAATATTACAATCTTTACGAGAAGGAGGTTTGAATTTTCAAACCTCCTTTTTTTATGCTAAAATTCTAAGAGCGCTTTAACCAAATTATATTGAGCTAAACTAAAAATAGGTTCTTATAAATGCTGGTAGAAAAATGAGTAGCACAGGAAGAATTACTATAAATATTCCATAAAGAATAGGCATTTTTAAAAGTTCAATTAGTTCTGATTCGAATTCCATTTTGTTTTGATGAAGCTCAATACTTGTCTTATAATGAGTACTATGTGTGTTTTTAATATACTCAATATTATAGTTTGAAGTTCCGCAATACAGGCATACTTCTAATAAAGTATTTTTTATTTCGAATTGAGAACCACAGTTATTGCATTGTTCTGTTTTCTTCTTTTTTGATAGATGAAAAGGTAGTTGAAAGGATTTTAGACGTTTACCCGAAGTTTTATGTATTCCATATAAAATCCAAAACAGTGCTATCCAAACAATTGAACTATAAAAAAAATAGCCCATCATATCATCTGCTTGTTTGCCTTCAACATGTAATACGGTGTAGAAAATATTTTTTACCAATTGGGTATCTGCAAAAAATACCAAGTAAATAAAAGATGTTAGACTTAATAAAAGCCCAATTAAAAATATATAAGTTAGAGAATAAGATTGCAGAAAATTAACCGATTTAAGGTATTTGTAAGCGCTTTTATTGAGCAAATTAATTTCGTTTCTCTTCGATAAAGTTTCAGCATAACCACTTGGTATTTCCACTTTTGTATTGCAATGTCCACAATTTTGCTGATTAAGATTTAATTGCAGCAGACCGCCACAATTATTACATTCTAAAGGCTCAATCTTTTCTCGTGAAGCAATATGAATAAATGATATTTTTTTTTCACCTTCCAGTTTTCGCTTATTTCTGTTTAGATATATGTAGATTACATAAAAGAAAAGAAAGACAAAACCAGCGAGTAATATTCCTAAAAGCAACAAATAGCCGACAAAAAAGTATTCCATAAATAAAATTAAAATTTGCTTAAATTAATAAATATAAAAAAACTACGAAAGTTTTACTAACCCTACTTCTTATTTAGGAACACAAAAGTTTATTGTTATTCCTTTAACTAGTGCTGGAATGAAAGGTTTGTTTTAATGAATTTTTTTCACTACTTTTATAATATGCACACCAATTCAGATACAATAATGAAAAAGGGACGCTCTAGTGTTGGCAGCTCCAATTGTATTCGTAACACTATTTTTTCCATCACAACTTATCCTAAATTTTAAGGTTTTATTGTTGTAGAAATGATGTTTCATTTCATTTTCAATTAGTAATTCACTTAAAATAATTTATATGATAAAATTTATCATGGCTGTGGCTATATGCCTTGGCTTAAGTATTGATTGCAGCTCGCAGTCAAATGATTCAACGTACATAACAATTCATTTTTTGCATGGCTCAAAACCAAAACACAAGTATAAAAAGAGCGAATCAAAGTGGTTTGGAGGTTTGCTAGGTGGGCATGCTGGTATTGAGTTTGAACCAAATAAAATAATAGATTTTGTGCCTGCTGGTTCTGTTCATTTGTTCAGTAATTGTAAAAAATCAAATTCTGTTTTTTCATTTCACGACACCATAAGCTTTTATCAAATCCTTGGAAAGACAATTAAAGAAGTTCAACGAACATCAATTAAAATAAAAATTTCAAAGGCGCAAAAACAAAAGCTGGATAGCCTAATCAAAGTTTACAGAAATGAAACTCCTTATGATTACGCTTTTTTCGGAATGAGATGCGGTGCAGCGGCTGCAGACATA
Source organism: uncultured Flavobacteriaceae bacterium (assembly GCA_964603125.1). Lineage (GTDB taxonomy): Bacteria > Bacteroidota > Bacteroidia > B-17B0 > Aurantibacillaceae > CAZRUA01. Next base: position 172,566 of record CAZRUA010000001.1, read on the forward strand.
TTAGCGAAAATTGGAGTTTTAAAACAAAGAAGTTTTAGTCGCACTTATTTCAAGTTTTTCTATCCGCGACGTTTACGCAGATTGTTGGAACATAGAGCCAAGCAAAACAAATATGTTGTAAGGAAACAAAAAGGATGTAAATCCAGGAGATGGGAACGTGACTAATTTAAAAACGGGCGCGCTTGTTTAATTATAAACTTGCGTTTGCCTGTTTTATCAAGGATAAGCTTAAACTCAACATCCATTGCAAAATCACTATAGTTGTATTTACTCCAAAAGCCACATTTGTTATAGAAATGATTTTTTATTCTCTCAAGTTGCTTTGTAAGTTCAAATAATTCTTCAGTAGTAATTAATGATTCGTTAGGGCTTAGGCTTGAGTAGGATATCCAATCAGCTGAGCGAGTGTTATCATAAAATGATGCATTTACATTCATGTAAGATATTACTTGTTCGCTAATTACATTGGCTTTTGGCGAAACAACTTCTTCTTCTCCTTTTTGAATATTAATCACAATTCCAGCTTCATAACTGCGGTATAAATTTTTTGTGATAGCAACACCATTAATTATTTCATCATCAAAAGCTTGATGAACCAAAATAGCCATAGCCGCATGATTTTGATTAATATTAAAGTAAGCTCTTTCTTTAAAGGCTTTTAATGTCCAGAGGCTTGCCCAAACTTTTTTTACAGCTTTTTCAATTGATTTTTTCTCATCACCTACAATCCCAGTGGTTGAGGTATATAAACCGGCACCGTTAAAATTGCTGTTATCTTCGGCATTCGATGAAGAGCGGAATCGAATTTTATTGTTTTGATAATTAGATTTACACTTGTCTGTTAAGGCTTTTAAAAAGGCTGGATTTAGTGAAGTTTCAGTGATCTGTTTGCGAATTTGTTTGAGTTGATTTTCAAGGTCAATATCCGTTTTTGTAGAATTTGTATTTGATATACATTGTTGAATAAGAGCTTGAATTCCATTTGTTTTAATGTGTTGTAAGTAATAGTAGAATGGAATAGCAAATGCTTTTTCCGGTGTGGCAATTACTTTGCTTTCTGTTTCTAGCTTTTTTAATTCGGCTAAATTGGCGGCTTTCGCTCCATATGCAGTTTTGCTTTTGTGAGATAAGCTTGACAAGTCGGCTAAAAGTGTTTTTGTACTATCGTATTTTAAAACAGTTTCCTTAAAGCCTTTTGTAAAATCATTTGATTTTACCGAAACGCTTAACTTCATTTCTTTTGCGTTTACATTGAGTTCTACAAATTGTTGAGATAGTTTACGAATAGAGTCACTTAAAAAGCAGTTTTGAAGAAAAGCACAGGGAATTCGCCTGTTCATGGTTAGTAAGCTAATATGACTTAGTGGTGTTTGAAACTGGTCGGTAATAATACCTTTACAAACTGGTATTTCATTGGTATTTCCTGAAATAACTAAAATAGAATTACTGTAGTCAGTTGTAAATTTAATGGAATCTGCATGAATAAAAACCAAGTTTCCTTTACCTATTCCCTTTGAAATTGCTTGAAATTGTTGGGTTTTAAACATTTCATCACCCGTTATGGTGTTGAATTTCTTTTCTAAACTAGCTTTCCTTTTTAGTAAGGTTGTCGTATTAAGCAAAATTTTAAACTTATTTTTCAAGTAAAATGTTGATTCTACTTTGTTAACTAGGGTTTGTATTAGTTCTTCGCTTATGTTATCAGGTGCGGCAAATTGTAAAAAGTAGTTTTTTGTACTAATATTATAGTTAAAAGTAGCAAGGATGTATTTTCTGTCGGGATTATCTCCGTAGTTAAGTTCATTAAACGTTTCTAAATCATCTGTATCGCCTAATATTTCGCTTGTAAATCGGTTGTGCCACTTATACTTGCGAGACTGTAAGTAGTAAATTTTTTGATTTTTAAGCACATATACTACTTTAACGCACTCAATTCCCCCATAATTCTGAGATAAAGGCTCTCCTTTTAACAAATCAAAGTCCTCTCGCGAAGAAATTTGACCTAAAAAATCAATTGGTTTTATTTCCGAACTGCATGCAAACACAAGGCTTACAAATAGTAAACAGTTAAAAAAGATGGATTTTTTTAATGTCATATGATAAAAATAATGAAATTTTTTATGGAAAACATAAAGTGCCTCGTCTTATAGTAAAGAATCGATTCAGAATTAACATTTAATAACAGATAAAAACCAAAATTATGAAAAGTATAATCAAAAAAGTAAGCTTATTAATTGCGATAGTAATTGGGCTTAGCGCACAAGCAGGAGAAATAAAAGGAGTAGTTTCTAATACACTACAAGAACCAATTTTAGATGCTTTAATTAAAGTTTATCAAGGTGGAATTTACGTTAGTGCGTCTTCGGTTAATGAAGAGGGTAAATATTCAGTTAAACCTTTAGAACCTGGCTATTATGATATTATTGTTACTGCAACAGATTATCGCATGCGTATGATAAAAAACATTGAAGTTAGCTCTGAAAGAACAAGTTATGTTGATGTTGAAATGGGTGATACTTTGGGTGAAATTATTGTTAGTACTTCACAAGACTGGCAAAAACCTATTGTAGATGTATCAATGATTACTTCTAACACTATTGATCCGTCAATGATTCAAAACTCTTCACAAGGGAAAGGTAATATTGGAGAAATGTTAACTAGTATCGCACCAGATATTCAGGTAAATGAACAAGGTCAAATTGCAAGCCGTGGAGCACGTTTTGGAACAACTCAGTATGTTATTGATGGGGATAAAATTATGGATAATCCAGCTACTGCATCTTTAGGAATATCTGGTCTATCAATCATAACTGGAGGTATTCCAGCACAATATGGTGATTTAACGGGAGGTGTAGTAATTATCACAACTCAGGATTACTTCACAGGATTATCAATGAAAAAGTACTACGAGAGCAAAAAGAAAATGGCAAAAGAGGAGGAGTTAAAAATGAAGGCAGCGCAAGAAGCTAAAGATAAAAGAGCGGCTGAAATTGCTGAGGAGAAAAAAAAGGAAGAAGAGGCCAAACAAAAAGCTTTAGATGCTTCTAAAACTCCAAGTACGGATGTAACTCCTGTTGAGGGAATTAAAATTGAAACACCAAAGAAATAAATTTAATACTACGTTTATTAAAAGGAGGGATGTATTCCCTCCTTTTTTTATATATTTACCTTCCGTTAATGAGAAGTCTAATTATATATATAATTTGTTTTGTTTGTTTAAGTGCTTGTGTTAGTAAGGCTAAGTATAGCAAGCTAAATACTCAACATACAAATTTGGTTGCCGAAAAGAACTCATTAGATGATTTATTGATTAAGTTAGCAGTTGAAAACGATAGTTTAAAGGCGGAAAACCTTAAACTGGATAGTTTACTCACAGATGAACATGAAAAGTACCTAGCCTTATCAGAGAAAAAAACGGGTGGTGTAAAAACAGCTAAACCCAAGAAAAGTACTATAAGTATTAAGGACGAGTACGAAAAGAAGGCAGTTTATTTATACAATATATGCTCTTATGTGTTTTGGCCTAAAAGCAATCACCCTACAAATTTTATAATCAGTATTGTTGGTAAAAGCCCTTTAGAACAGGCTTTACGTGATTATTTAGGGGGTAAAACTTTGCACGGAAAACCAATTGTAATTAAGGATTACGTTTTAAATGACGGCGCTTCTGTTGTTTTTTTAGCTAATAGTAAGCAAAACGATTTTTCAAAAATCAAGAAGGAGATAAATGGGAAAACTATATTGTATGTAACTGAAAATTCTATCTACGAAAAGGCTGGAGCTCACATTTGCTTTTACGTTAATTCGGACAAGATAAATTACACTGTTAATGAAGGTGCTGCTGAAAAAAGTGGATTGAAATTAAATCCGCAATTAATAAATTTATCTAAGTAGCAACTTAATTTCTTCTTCTTTACTCATAATAAGCTTTTCTTGTATTGCCTTTGAGTCGTTTGTTTCTACCAATGTTTTGTGATTTAATAATTTATTTAACTCAGTGATTTTTGTATTTAGTTTAGAAGTAATTTCATCAAAGGCATAAGCACTAAATCTTTCCCAAACATATTGTATTGCTTGTTTATTAGGATGTACCATGTCTTCGGTAAAAAAACGATAATCTCTTAGCTCATCCATTACAATTTCATATGCTGGAAAATAAAAGCAGTTTTTGTTTTGATAGCAAAGTTCATGCACTGCGCTAATTAAATTGGCTTTGCTTCTATTATTTTCCACTAAACCGTCTCGCACATATCTAACAGGGCTGACAGTAAAAATAAATTTAACCAAAGGATTAACTAAGTTTATTTTTTGAATTAATTGCTGCCATTCTTTTGTTATTTTTTCGGTATTTAACAAGTGCTTTTCAAATTCAGCTTGTGGTACTTTATGGCAATTAGCCACATATTGCCCACTTTGTTTGTGAAAATAGGCATGAGCCGATCCAAAAGTTATGATTATACAATTCGCTTCAGAGATAAAATGATGGAGGCTCTTTATTGAAGAATTCATTTTTTCTAAAGCAATATTTTTATCACTGTTTGAGAAAAGGTAGTTGTAATGCCAATTATGATAAGCTCCAGCTGATAGGAATAATTCAGTTGGAGTAATCTCCGTATTATCTAAGCCGTTTTGCAAGGTGTTGGCTAAACTTATTGGATTAAAAGAAATTCCAGCAGGATTTACCAATGTCTCAAACCTATTATTTATAAAGTACTCTGATATATTTTCGGCAAAACATGAGCCAATAAGGAGTAGTTTACTTTTGTGTGTAATTGTCTGCTCTAGTTTCTTTATTTCAAGGCTTAGTTTAAAATCCATTTATTTTCTTTCCTGACAAAGTTCAACTAAAACGCCATTTGTAGATTTGGGATGTAAAAAACAAATGAGTTTGTTGTCGGCCCCGTGTTTTGGTTCTTTGTTAATTAGCTCAAAACCTTCGTCTTGTAAACGTTTCATCTCTTCGTATATATCCGTTACATCATAAGCAATATGATGTATACCCTCTCCTTTTTTTTCAATAAACTTTGCAATAGCACTGTTTTCGTTGGTTGCTTGAAGTAACTCAATTTTGGTTTCGCCAAGCATAAAAAAGCTTGTGGAAACATTTTCACTTTCAACTTTTTCAACTTTATAAAAGTTTTTTCCAAATAGTTTCGAAAAAATTTGATTTGAATTCTCAAGATTTTTTACTGCAATTCCTATGTGCTCAATTTTATTAATCATGATTTTTAAAGGTATTAAATAGGTTATGTAAAAAATTATAAACGTGTTCCGCTTGTTCTTTGCTATCTACAGGTAGTTTTAAAAAAATATTTCCACTTTCTTGGACGATGTATTTATCAACTTCTTTGCTAGACGTTTGCTCAAAAATAGTTAGTTGACGCGATTCGAAATTTTCAATTTCAGTTTTTTCGGGATATTCCTCTGTGAAATTATTATCTGAAAACCCAAACGAAATAAGTTGTTGAATGAATTGACTAAATGCATTTTCGTTTGAAACCACCTTGTCATCAAACTGTTCTAGCAAATTGTTTTGAAAAAGTGTTTCCTCAATACTATCCGCAGAAATTAAATTTAACACAAACTGTTTATTTGACTTGGATAGCCTGAAAATGTGATTTTTCCTTTCTTCATTTAAATGAACCTGTGGCAAATCAATGTTCACTAAAACATCTACATGATTTAATTCAATTGAATCGATATGCGAGTCATCTAATAGTAAAACACTTTGTTCTCTGGTCTGATTAAATTCAACTAAGAGTTTATGAATTTTTTGTGAATTAAAGTTTTGTTTAATATGAAAATAATTTAAATCACTTGCATTTACTGTTTTCTCAATTAAAGCCAGCATTTCGTTGCTGGACGAAACAAACACAATTTTATTGAGTTTTGTTTCTTTTAATTCGCTGAGTATAAATTGTAATTCATCGTCCTTACTTTGATGATTATTAAGATGATTGATTAAGTAAGTTGAGTTGGCTACTTTTTTAAGTTCTTTATAATGATTAAATAACCTTTGTTTGTCAATAGAACTTAAATAATTGGCTCTTTTATACTTAGATATTAAAAGCTGTATATTTTCTTTGATTTTATTTTGAAGCTGAATTTGTTCGGGCTGCAAAGGTAAAATCAAATTCTTTTCGATTCTATTTGGGATTTGAACGCTAACATCGTTTCTGTTTCTGCGTAGAATAATTTTATTTACTTTATCTGCTAATTCGCTTAGGTTGTTGTAAGAGATTATTTTCCCTTCGGCATCACGGTTGGTGTATTTTTTCTGAAACCCGTTTAAAGTTCCCAGTAAATAAGGGTTTACAAACTGAACAAGGTTATATAGTTCGTCTAAATTATTTTGAATAGGTGTGCTTGATAAAACTAAACAATAAGGTGTTTTTATTTTCTTTACAGCTTGTGAAACTTTAGATTTCCAGGTTTTAATACGCTGAGCTTCATCTAAGATTATTGCATCAGGGTCGGCTTGATTAATAAGCTCCCAATCGCTAGTAGCAACGTTATAGCTAACTATTTTTACAGCGCTTTTGTCGTTTTGGTAAAGGTGTTTTCTTTTTTCGGCTGGACCGTCAACAATGAGTACTTCCAGATTGGTGAATTTTTCAAATTCTGATTTCCAATTAAGTTTTAGTGCAGTAGGGCAAACAACAATGATATCGTTTACTTTTAAATGTTGATTTAAAATGTTTGTCCAAGCTATTGCTTGAGTTCCTTTGCCTAAGCCAAATTCATCGGCAATAATGCAACGGCCCCTTTTAGCTGCGTAAATCACCCCTTCTTGTTGATAAGGGTAAAGATTTTGTTTTAAACTAAAAAGTTCACTTAAGTTTAATTTATCTATTAAACCTATACGATAATGTTTTTCTCTTAAATCTAAAACATATTCTAAGGCATCATCGTAACAACGAAAGAGATTAGAAATTTTTCTTGCACTTTGTAAAAATATTTCAAAACGCTCAATTGACGAGGCTTTTAATTTAAGTTCTTCGTCAAAGTATTCATTCGCGAGCTGTGTATATTCTTCTTTGTAATCATTACCTACACGAATTTTTATTTTACGACCTTCTTTGTAATCAACATAAACAGAGGTGTAGGTTGGTTCATATTCAACCTCAAGTAATGGTTTTAATTCATTATTGTTGTTGATGTTTTTTAAAACAGCTTCAATGTGTTTACAAGTTCCTAATTGGTTAATTTTAAAATCAACACATGAACAAAAGTTGTGGGTATTATCTTTACTTCTTAAAGCAACTTTATAATTGCCTTTTGTTTGTGAATTAATTACTTTGTAATCGCTGTAAACCAAACCACTTCCAATATTAGTGATGGTATAAGTATTTAAACTCCCAAATTGTTTTCTAAGTGCCGTTTGCCATTCTTCGTCAGAAAGATTGGCCGGTTTTTTTGTATTAGAAATCTTTAGATTTAAATCTTTTTGGTCCATTGCATAAAATTAGAAATAATGCTTTGCAATAGGGGTTTTAAACAGTAGAAATTATAAAAGATTTTTAACTATTGGTAAGTTAAATTTTAACGCCAATTACTAAAACATCATCAACTTGCTCATACTTACCTTTCCATGCTTTAAAATGATTTTCAAGCGCCTCACATTGTTTATCCATAGGCGAATTCACGTTTTCTAAAATGATGTTTTGCAGTTTTTTATACATCATTTTCTTACCATTTGGACCTCCAAATTGATCAGCATAACCGTCAGTAAACAAATAGATTTGATCTCCTGTTTTGAGCTGTGTAGAATAATTAGTAAATGGTTGTATATCATCGTTTATATTACCTATAGCTTGTTTATTAGGCTTAATTATTTCTAATTGCCCATCTCTAACAAAATAAATAGGATTGTTAGCTCCTGAAAAGGATAACATTTTAGAGTCCATATCAATGGCTATCATAGCCATATCCATACCATCTCTAATTTTTTCACCACCGCCATGATTAAGAGTATTTATAATATTTCTATTTAAATAATCTAATGCTTCTGCTGGGCTATTAACACTTTTTTCGGTAGATGATTGTTGTAAAAAATTAGCTCCAATTAAACTCATAAAAGCACCAGGAACGCCATGACCAGTGCAATCAGCAGCTACAAGTAATAAGTAAGTTTTAGATTTTCCATCAACTGGAGTCGTATTAATTCGTTTAGCCCAATAAAAATCACCACTCACAATATCGCGTGGGTTGTAGTAAACAAAATAGTTTTGTCCAAATAAATCATTCAGTAAACTCTTTGGTGGCAATAAGGCTTCTTGAATACGCTTAGCGTATCGAATACTGCTGGTTATTTCCTGATTTTTTTCTTCAATTATAAATTTTGATTTTTGAAGTTCTAGGCGGCTTTTGATTTCATTGTAGGTTAATTTATACCTAGTATTTATTAGAAATACCATGGTAAATGAAACAACAAAAGTTAGTAATCCACCATCAATTAAAAACTGTTCTACTGTTAGTGTACTATTAATGCTTATGAAAATAATATTAGCTAAAATGGTTGAAACAAGTATAATAATAGATAGTTTTAACTCCCATAGCACGAGCATTCCAACACAAATAAATAAAGCCATATAAGCAAATGTGTGTTTTTGCATATGAGCTTCGTCCATTACGCTCCACATGTAAGCGTTTTGAATCGAAATTCCAGTAACTAAAATAAACATGCAAGTGTAGATGCTTATTTTTAATTGCTTTCGAAAGAGTAGAGCAAAAATACTTACTACACAAACACCTACTCTAAACATTAAAAAATCAAACCAATGTTCACGTAAAACAAAGTAATCACTTATAAAAAAAAGCAAATTTAAAGCCATACCAACCCAACATGCTACAACATGAAATGTTTCAGTTGATCGGTTAAACTCCGCTTTTACTTCTAATTTTGATACTTCTCCTGTTTCCATAACGATGGTTAAAGATATAAAAAAAAACGAAATAGCATTTTATTGCCCCATAAATTTATGAGCAAAATTTAATTTAAATTTACGTCGTGCAAACCAGATTCCTTCATCAAGTAAATACAAAAGACTTGTTTAAAACTAACAGCAAATTATTAGTTGCCGTTAGTGGCGGAATTGACTCTATGGTTTTGTGTGATTTACTCTTTAAAGCTAATTTTAATTTTGAAGTAGCGCATTGTAATTTTAAGTTAAGGGGCAACGAATCTGATTTAGATGAAAAATTTGTTAAAGACTATTGTAAATCCAAAAGGATAAAGTTTCATTCTATTGCTTTTGAAACTGAAGAATATGCTAAAACTAAGAAATTATCTATTCAGATAGCTGCTAGAGAACTAAGATATGAATGGTTTGGAAAGTTAATGAGTAGTTTCGATTTTTTACTTACAGCACATCATCTAAATGATTCTATTGAAACTTTTTTTATTAATTTGATACGAGGTACTGGCATTCAAGGTTTAGTTGGTATAAGCGAAAAGGATGGATACATTGTAAGACCACTTTTGTTTGCTAAGAGGGATGAAATTATTGAATACGCTCAAAATAATAAAATTAAGTATAGAGAGGATTCAAGTAATGCAAGCGATAAATATTTAAGAAATTATATCCGTCATCATATTGTACCAGAGTTTAAAAAGCTAAATGAATCTTTTGAGCAAACAATGAATACTAATATGCATGCTTTATTTGAAACAAAGGTTTTTGTTGATGAATCTATTGAAAGGCAAGTTAAGGATTTCGTGAAGGAAGAAAATGGTATTATAAAGATGGATAAAGAAAAGGTAAAGAAATTACAATCAAGTCACTTTTTTCTTTTTAATGTTCTAACAAAGTATAACTTCTCTGCAAGCGATATTAGTAGTGTTGAAAAGGCTTTATCTGCTCAAGCTGGAAAACAATTTCTTTCATCAACCCATACTTTGGTAATTGACAGAGAGTTTTTGCTAATAACAACAAAGCACCCAAAAACAAATGAAAGTTTTGAGATAGAGTTGAATAAGAAATACGATTACCCCTTAGCTATATTTACGCAAGAACTTAAAAAATGGAAGGTAGAATCCAACAAAAATGTAGCTTTGATTGATTCTGCTAAAGTAAAAAGACCACTTAAACTTGAGAAATGGAGGAAAGGTGAAAAGTTTAAACCGCTTGGAATGATTGGTTTTAAACTAGTAAGTGATTTTTTTATTAATGAAAAAATGAGTTTGATTGATAAGCAAAATCAATATATATTAAAATCTGGTGATGATATTGTTTGGATTGTTGGAAGAAGACTAGATGATAGGTTTAAAGTAACAGAAAGTACCAAAACAGTTATAAAGGTTGAATGGCAAGTTTAAGTGAGCGCATATTATTTGAAGAGAAGCAGTACTTGGGGCATAATAAAACCTCAACTATTATTCGTTTAACAATTGCTACCTTTTGTTTTGTTGCTTATTATTGGAGCGAAAACCCTAAGCCTATTAGTATTGGTGCAATTAACATTGGCTGGTATCCAGCCTATAATATTCCCAATTCTGGGAAAATATTCTTTGTTTTGGGAATCCTAGTTTTAATACTATCAGCGTTTTTAATCAATGTACAACATTTGCACACTCGTGTTTACCACAACAGTATAATCATTGATGGTTTTTGGACCTCGAGACGTGTTAAAATTGATTTACGAAACATACATACTGTTAAAAAACTTCGTTACAAGAAAAATACATTACGTCGACCAGTTTATAATCTGCATGTAAAAGGTAAAATAAAGTTTTTTACAACGGGTTATGATTTCTTGGAGCTAAAAGATACAGATGGAATTGTTTATAGATTGGGAACCCAGAGGCCAAACGAGCTTTTTAGAATCATTAACACACAAATAAATATGTATTTGTAGTTTACTTATTAGCGTAAGCAATTGCTAATATACTAAGTTTTACACCTTCAATTTGTTTTAAAACGTGTCCGCATGCTTCGAGCGTAGCACCTGTTGTTACAACATCATCAACCAATATGACATGTTTGTTTTTTAATTTTTCAAAATCGGTAATTTTAAATTTATCCTCTACGTTTTGCCAGCGCTCAAATTTCCCTTTTCGGGTTTGAGTTTCGGTTGCTTTTGTTCTTACTAAACTTGTTTCATCACTACTAATGTTAAGTGCATTAGCCAAACCTTGCGCAAAACAATTACTTTGATTATAACCACGTTTCTTTAGTTTTGATTTGTGTAGTGGAACAGGAACAATGTATTCTGCATTTTTAAAGTAGTCATCATCTTTAATACTTAATCCATAATTGTATCCTAAAAAAACGCCAAGGTCTGAATTACCTTTGTATTTTAATTGATGTAGTAATTTTTGAACGCTCCCAGCTTTGGTAAAAATTAAGTAACTAGCTGCCATTGCAACATCCAATCGACCAATGAATAGTTTGTTAATAGGATTGTCAATATTTTTATGAAAATTGCTAATGGGCAGTTTTGCTTGACATTTGTTACAAACATGCTTTTCATGTTTAAACAAACTATTGCCACAAACCAAGCAAACAGTGGGGTATATCAATGATATAAAATCTGTTAAAAGGCCTTTAATCATACTAATTTATTGAGTTAAAAATACTATTTTTGCAGTAAAATAAAAATTCAATGGAAAACAATATTCAGCAACCTGAGGAAAAGAAAAATAGAAAAGGTATTGTAATTATGTTGGCTGCAGTGCTAGGAATTTCAGCAGCTGGTAACGGTATATTAGGTTATTTATTGAGCAAGAAGAATACTGAAATAGTAACCATTAAGGAAACTATTATTAAAACGGAAGCAGCTAAAAGCGATGTAGAGGCTGACTTAACTGCCTTAAAAGCTGATTATTCTAATCTACAAACCAACGATGCTAAATTGCAAGCTGAAATAGAAGAGAAAAAAGCGCAAATTGACAAGTTAATTGAAGAAGCTAAAAAACATAAGGGAGATGCTTATGTAATTGCCCAACTTAGAAAAGAAACTGAAACTTTAAGGGCAATTATGAAGAGCTATGTTAAAACAATTGATTCGTTGCATACCATGAATCAAAAGCTAATTGTGGAGAAGAAAGGCGTTGAAAAATTACTAGATGATGAAAAAAATATTACACTTCAAAAAACAAAAGAAATAGAGGATAGAGATAAGGTAATTAAGAAAGGTTCTGTTTTATCTTGCTTTAATGTTACTGCAACGGGTATAAATGTAAAAAGTGGGGGTAAAAAATTAGTTCCAACAACTAAGGCTAAGCGTGCCGAAAAAATACGTGTATCCTATTCTTTAGGCGAAAATAAAATTGCTAAATCAGGTGATAAAGAAATTTTTGTGCGTATTATTACGCCTGACGGTAAGGAGATGGCAAAGAATTATGATGAAACGTATCGTTTTACTTTTAATGGCTCTTCAGGTTATTATGCTGGTAAAACAACTGTGAGCTATAATAATGTGGAAATTGGTGCAACTACTATGTGTGAAGGCAATAGTGAATTACTTCCAGGAAAATATCAAATTGAAGTTACAGCCGATGGTGTTGTTATAGGAAATACAACTTTAATATTAGACTAAGAATATTTATGCATAAAAAAGCCCCATTCAAACTTATGAATGGGGCTTTTTTATTATTATAATTTTTATTCCTCATTCACAATTACATCAAAAGTAATTTTGGAAGAGTATTCAAGTGCTTTAGATACGCTGCAATATTTTTCTAAGCTTAAAGCTGCAGCGTTTCGTGCTTTTGATAATTCAACACGACCCGAAAGCGAGTAGGTAATATGTATGTTTTCCCAAACACCAAAAGTGCCCTTATCAATTTTTTCAGATTCAACGGCAATTGTAAATGATTTAATTTCTTGTTTTTGTTTTTGCAAAATGCTTAAAATATCAATAGCACTGCAAGTTCCGGCAGCCACTAATAATAAGGCCATAGGGCCAACTCCTTTACTAGGATCGCCATTAACATTTATGCTTTGAAAATATTCGTTTTCAGCAATAAACCCTTTTTCTTTAGTATGTGTGATTTGTATTTTCATTTTACTTTAATTGTAAGGCTCAAAGTTATGGAAAATACTTATTGATAGCTTTTAAATATGATTTAAAAAGGATGTTCTGTCCCATCAAAATTGAAAAATTTTCCTGTGTCATTGGTTGTAATCTTATTTAAAACATTTTCTATCATTTGTTCAACTGCTTGTTCGGTTGTGAACTGGGCTTTATCTCCTCCCATATCGGTTTGAACCCAACCTGGATTGACAACAACTGAGATGATATTATCTTTTACAATATCAAAAGCTAAAGCGCGATTCATCATGTTTAGTGCGGATTTACTTACTGCATAGCTGTAATTTCCGCCTGTTTTTTTATTTGAAATTGAACCAAGCCACGAACCAATATGGATTATCTTCCCCTGTTGCGATTTAGATAGAAGTGATTTAAAATGTTTGGCGGTTAAAATTGGAGCAATTGCATTTATATGAATCATATTTAAGACTTCATTGGCATCAATATTTTCTAAGGAAAGATTTTTATTGATTAGTGTTTTATCTCCTTTAGCACGAGTCATAGAATTTATACCCGCATTATTGATTAATAAATCAAGTTTACCAAATGTAATCTCAAGCCAATCGGCTAATTCAGCGAGTTCATTTTCATTACTAACTTCAAGAGCTTTTGTATGTACTGTGGCTCCATTCTTTTTAAGTATTTCAGCCGCCGTATTGGCTTTTTCAATGTCTCTAGCTGTTAATATAATGGTGTAATTTAATTTAGAAAGTTGTTTACACCATTCAAAACCTAGGCCTTTGTATGCGCCTGTAACTAATGCAATTTTCATCGTTTGACAATTTTAAATGCCATATTTCTGCCTTGCTTTTGAATTATGGCTAAATTAATCCAACAAAGTGCCATTTGTTCTATCAAATCAAATTTATCATTCCCGCCAAAATGGTGTACATTTTGAAAGCCAATTTCTAAAGCTAATTGCTTGGCTACTTCAGCGCCCTTTTCGCTGCTTCCTGCTGTAAACATATCAATTCCTTCGTTATAATTTGGATTTAAAATATTTTCAAATCCAGTTGTATTGAAACATTTTACAACTTCTGTTGTATTGCAATTTGCTAATATAGCTGCTGCAGTATTACTAAATCCTTCTGGTTTCATAAATACAGCATTCATTGTATCGATAATTATTTTTCCACTCACATCCCCAAGTGATTTTGCTGTTTCACCAGCAAATTGAGCAGGAACAGCTATGATAATAATTTCCGAACTGCTAACGGCTTCTTCAATGGTTGTCGCCTTTATTTTTTGGGAGTATTTTAAAAGTTCTTTTCCTTTAAAGTCGTTCAAGTTTCTTACTCCTAATGTAATGTTGTGTTTTTCGGAGAGGCGTTTGGCTAAAGTTCCGCCAATATTTCCTGTTCCTATAATTGCAATGTTCATGTTTAATGTTTTAAGTTTGAGGTTAATGTAATCTCTATTGCTGATAATGCTTGACTCACTGGACAGTTCTTTTTTGCGTTGTTTGCAATTTCAATGAATTTTTCTTCACTTATGTTGGGTACTTCACCTTCTAAAACTAAATGAATGCTAATAATTTTAAAGTGACCATCAATGTTTTCCATTTTTAGTTGAGCTTCTGTCTTTAGTTCGGTTGGTATAAATCCAGCACCGCTTAATTGAAAACTTAAAGCCATTGAGAAGCATCCAGCGTGCGCTGCCGCTATTAACTCTTCAGGATTGGTTCCTGCTTTCCCATCTTCGCTTAAAAAGCGTGATGCAAATGCATAGGGTGTGGTATTTAAAACTCCGCTAGTAGATGTTAAAGACCCTTTACCATCTTTACCTGTGCCATTCCAAATGGCGGTTGATTTTCTTAACATGTTTTTTATTGTAAAATTAAATAATATGTTACTTTTGTTAGTATACTTACTTTTTAATATAATACACACTTTTAGGAAAGTGTCAATAAAATCAATACATTAGAGATGCCAGATTTTTCTTACAATAAAAAGGTTTACTATAATCCAGTTGAATTTGCAATGGATAGAATTGGAGGAACATGGAAAATGCCAATTCTTTGGCGATTAAGGAATAAAGTAATGCGCTATGGAGAATTAAAAAATGATATACCTCATATAACGCACAAGATGCTTACATCACAGTTAAGAGAGTTAGAAGAAGAGGGATTTATTAAACGCAAAGTGTATGCTGTTGTTCCGCCAAAAGTGGAGTATTCAATCACACCTAGAGGAAAGCGCTCAGTTAAAATAATCGAAGTAATAAGAAATTACGGCCTAGAATTGATGAAAGAGTTTAAGGTAAAGCACGAAACGAAAAAGAAGTAAATTAGAGTCGAATTCCTAAAACACAGATATCATCTATTTGTTCTAGATTCCCTTTCCATTCTTTAAATGATTTATCCAGTTTGTCTAATTGGGTGTCCAAATCATGATTAATATTTTTGATTAGGATTTGCTGAAAATTAGAAGCTTTTAATTTTTTACCTTTTTCTCCTCCAAATTGATCAGCGAAACCATCACTAAACATAAATAAGAAATCATTTTCTTCGTATGTAAAAGTTTGATTGGTATATTGTTTTCCTTCAGTATTTCCTATTGAGAAATGGTCGGCAGGGTATTCAATTAATTTATTTTGACGAACTAAGTACAAAGGATTATGAGCCCCTGCAAACTCAACAGTTTTATTTGTAGTTGAAATTTTGCACAAGGCTATATCCATTCCATCTCTGAGCTGGTAACTATCTACACTTGATTGTAATGCGGTTGAAGCTATCTTGCTTATTTCATTCAAAATAACATTCGGTTGTTTATTTGCACATTGTTCAAAAGCTTGGTTGATGATATTGTTAGCCACAATACTTAAGAATGCCCCTGGAACGCCATGACCCGTGCAATCTACAACAGCAACAAAAATGTCATCGCCTTGTTTTTTTACCCAATAAAAGTCGCCACTAACAATATCTTTTGGCTTGAAGTATAAGTAAGAGTTAGGAATAATTGCTTTTAAATTTTCCTCTTTGCACAGAGATGCATCTTGAATACGCTTTGCATAACGAATAGAATCTGTAATATCCTTATTTTTCTCTGCCAACTCTTCGTTTTTAATAGCCAATTGTACAGTTCGTTCCTCTACTTTTTTCTCCAACTCTAATTTGGCACGTTTTAATTTGCGCGTTCTTACTCTATCAAAAACAAAAACGCCAAAAGCTATAAATGCTGCCATTAAGCCATAAAATAAAGCTGTTTGCCAAAAAGGTGGTTTAACGGTGAACGTATAAATGGCTTCATCACTCCATATGCCATCATTATTACAAGCTTTTACTCTAAAGGTATATTTACCTGCTGGCAGATTTGTATAAGTTGCTTCTTGTGTTGCTTTAGCTGGAATCCATCCTTTATCGAAACCTTCCAGCGTATATAAGTAATTTAATTTTTCGGGGTTAGCTAAACTAACTCCAATAAATTTAAATGTTAAATTATTTTCCTTGTAAGAAAAAATGGCTTCACCTGGAAATGTTGTGTCTCTTAAAGAAATGCGTAGGCCATTTATTTTTGTAAGAGGTTTAACTGAATTAAATATATCTTCTTTTGGATTAAATCTCACGGCTCCCATAATGGTACCAAACCATATGTTGCCATTATCATCAATGCAGCCAGCATTGGGGTTACATTCTACCCCAAAAAAACCTTCGCTCTTTCCGTAATGAGTAAATTTATTTGTTTTAATATCTAGTTTATCTAAACCTTTATTATGACCTACCCAAACATTGTTTAAACCATCAATTACAATCGAATAAGGTGAATCACTGAACATTCCATCTTTTTGTAGATAGTTGGTAAATGTTTTCCCATCAAATTTAAATAAGCCTGACCCATAGCAACCAAACCAAATATTTCCAAGTTTATCTTCATTAATACTTAAAATGAATTTATGATTAAACCCATTTTTTTCGTCGTACTTTTTAAATGTTGTGCCATCAAACACGCACAAATTGCCACCAAGTGCTCCAATCCATAATAATCCTTTACTATCTTTAAAAATACGGTACACATGATTTCCTCCTAATCCATCCGCAACGGTATAGTTTCTAAATTCTTTTGTTAGGGGATTATATCTTGATGCTCCTTCTTTAGTTCCAAACCAAATATCACCGTCTTTATCTTCGGCAATAGAGTAAACGATATTGTTAGTTAAACCATTATTAGTTGATAGCGTGGAAAATTTATTTGAGCCAGCACTAAGCATTGCTACACCAGCATTTGACGTTCCCATCCACATATTTCCTTTCGAATCTTGAAAAACAGATAGTATCGTTTGCGAAGGCAGTCCGTTAGCTGTTGTGTAATTGGTTACACTATGTTGTTCTAATTTTCCATCAAAATTATAGCTAAAGTTTATTTTCGATAAACCATTGTTTGTTCCTAACCATATGGCATTGGATTTATCCTTGTAAACACTCCAAATAATATTATTGGGAATTGTATCTGCTTCATCAAATGTTAAAAAGCGCTCACCTCTGTATTGGTTTAAGCCTAAATCGGTTCCAATCCATATCGAGTTTTCTCTGTCTTCATAAATTGCATTTACATTAAAGTAATTTAAACCTTGACGCGTGCTATACGATTTAAAAAATCCTTCAACATGTTTTTGATTATTTGTTCTTACAAACAGAGCCGCACCACCGCCAATTGTTCCAACCCAAATGCGTCCTAAATGGTCTTGCTGTATGGTTTTAATAAAAGTTGATTTTAAGCCATTAGCAGAATTGAATACTGTATAGGTTGTATTTAAGAAGTTAGATGATATTACACCACCTGAAAAGTTATACTCAGCTATACCATTATCAGCGCTGCCTAACCATATTTGTTGGGTATTTTCCGCAAATAAAATAGAGGTAATATTATTGCTAAACAATCCTTTTTCTTTGTTAAGCTTTATAAAGGATTTCTTATCAGTTACTTTGTTTTTAGTATTAAACACAGTAAGTCCGGAGTCGGTTGCCATCCAAACATTATTAAATTTATCAATGTGGATGTCAAAAATATTATTACTTGATAAACCATCTTTGCTTGTAATAGAATAAGTTTTATTTGCTTCTGGCTCAAAAACAAAAATTCCCGAACCCTCTGTTGCAATCCAATATCTGCCTAAACTATCCTCTTCAATTTTGGTTACGGATTTAAAGTGCGAATATTCTTCAAAGTTTAAACTCTCCAATTGTTTTGTACCATGATTATAACGGGTTAAACCACCTGCCCAGTGCCCGAACCAAATATTTCCTAAATCATCTTTATAACTTGTGGTAATCCAATCTTCAGCCAAACCATCTTTCATGGTATAGTTATAGCACTTTGTTCCGTTATATTTTGTTAGTCCGGCAATTGTTCCTACCCATAAGTTACCTTCGTTATCCTGAGTAATACTTTGCACTTGCGATTGAATTAAACCTTGATCAGAACCAAGTGTAATAAAACTTGTTGTTTGGGCAAGTGTAAATTTTGCTCCGCACAAAATAAGTATCAGTAGTAATACCAAGCTTATTTTATTATTTATATACTTTATCATGATATAGTTTTTTAAAGTGGAATGTTATAAATAGTTAAAGCGTTTAAATATTCCTCTTTTGTAATTTCTTTATCGTTTTTATAATAATAAACTAAGCCCCAATTGTATCTTTCTTTGCGGTAAATAGTAGTAATTTTATTGCTAATGACTGTAACTTCATAAATAGTTTTAAATGCAGCATTATCTACTTTTGTTTTAACACTAACGAGTGCTTTAGCTTTAAAGTCGGCTACTACAGGATAAGTTTTGGTTCCTGTTGTTTTCATTTTCCTATCGTTTATGGCAGCTGTTTTTATTAAACTTGTTATTTCGTTATTTTTTATTTGCGCGTTAACAACAGCTTGTTTGTTTCGGCTTTTAACACCATATCTAATTTCATCAGCTTTAGCTTTTGTTTCTGCTTCACGCTTCAATGTTTCAATAACTTCATTTGCCTGAGCTTCTTGTTTTTGTTTGGTGTATGTTGCAGATTTTGTTTGTTTATCGTTTTCGGCAACCAGCTTGATTAGATCATTCTCATAATCAGCTTTAATGGCTTGATTTTTCTTTTCCTCTTGTTTCTTTTTTTCTTTCTCTAAAGTCAGCTTCACCTCTTCACTTAGCATGTTTTCATTGTTTTCATTCTGCTTTTGGGTGATTGCGTTTTTTGCGGCATTTTTCTGTTCTTCTTTATATTTCTCTTCCATTAGCTTTTTTAAAGCTTCTTCCTCTTCCTTGGCCTTTTTTTCTGCAAGTAGCTCTTGTTCTTTTCTTAGTTTTTCTTGCTCTAATTTTTCCGCTGCTAGCTTCTCTTCTTGCTTTTTAAGTTCTTCATCGGGGTAAACAAATATGTTAGATGTAAACTCAGCTAAATATTTTTCATCATCAGTAAATGATTTTTTACCATCATAAATTACTTTAGTAAAAGGGTTTTTAAATTTGGCAACGTTTATTGTTGTTTTATTGTTTTCAAAAAATGGCACATCAATTTCGTAAACTGGGTAAATCATTTTACCTACTGCTACCTTTGATGCGTATATCATCAGGTGCATATCAACAAACCCAGGAGCTGTAAACGAAACTTTATAATCAACCCCAAATTCTAAATCAAAAGTAAATTTTCCGTTTTTGGTCGTTGTTAATTCACGATATTTTTGGTTTCCATTTTTGTAAACTATTATATGGGCACCTGCAAGTGGTTTTTGATCGGCGAAGGTTTTACCTCTAAATTCTAAATACCCATCGTCTTGGGCCTTGGCTTGTAAAACAAATAAAGTAAAAGCAAGAAACAATATTTTCTTGATTAAATTGAATTTGTATTTTAACAAATTAGACAAAGCGCTTAATGTTTATGAAAGATAGTAAATTTTACTGATTTAGTATTAAGTAGCTACCACCATTTTTTTCTTTTGAAATAAATACCCATACCAATCATCAACCCTGCCATTATGGATATTGTAATCCAATATCCATGAGGTGATTTTAATTCAGGCATGTATTCAAAGTTCATACCATACACACCAGCAATAAATGTAACGGGTATAAAAATAGCCGAAATTGTTGTTAAGGCTTTCATTACTTCATTCATTTTGTTTGCATTATTGGATAGGTAAACTTCCATAATACTGGCAAGTGAATCTTTGAACTGCTCAACGGTATCATTAACACGATTGATGTGGTCATGAACGTCGCGTATGTATAAATCGTTTGTTTCGCTTATTAAAGTTGTTTCGCTACGTAGCATGTTTAAAATCATCTCACGTGCAGGCCAAATCATTTTTTTTAATTGCGAAACTTCGCGTTTAAGAGCATGTATTTTTAACATTGCACTTCTTTGAGGGTTATTTAAAACTTCCTCATCTAAGGCTTCAATTTTTTCGTTGAGTTTTTCTAAAACATAAAAGTAATGATCAACTACAGCATCTATTAATGCATAAGCTAAATAGTCAGGACCCATTTTACGAATACGTCCATTACCTTCTCTAAGCCTTATTCTGATTAAATCAAAGGCATCTCCACCATGAGGTTCTTGAAATGAAATAACTAAATCTTCAAATAGCAATACACTTAAATGTTCCGATCTAACTCCATTGTCGTAATAAAGCATTTTTAAAATAGAAACTACATAACGCGAGTATTCTTCAAATTTGGGTCTTGATTCTAAATGAACAATATCCTCAAGTGTTAATGGGTGTATACTGAATTTTTTCCCAATAGCTTCTATTAGTTCTAAGTTATGAATACCATCAACATTAATCCACTTAATAAAGCCTGGTTTAATATGGTTGCAACACTCTGTAATATTAAAATGTTCAGTTTCGTGAAATTCAGATTCATTGTATTGCATTAATGTTAAACGAATAGCACTATTGGTTTCTTCTCCAGTGTAATACAATTCACCTGGAGGGGCGCCAATATTTTCTTGTTTTCGTTTTTTTATTTTAAGCTTAGCCATATATTAGGCAATATTAATAAAATTAATTAATTACAGTTTCATCATAAACCTTCACCCATTGGCCTTTTGAGTTAGCGTTTATAGTGTTATCATACATTGTTTCGCAATAAACAGATGGTAAGTAGAAATTCCCTTTATAAGCAGCATTCAATAAAACTCTGAATGTTTTTGTTGATGTCTGATTTAAGTCAAAATAGGTGAAAATTCTATCATCTCGAATGTCTTGGTAAGTAAAGTAATCACTCTTTAAACTCGCCGCATCGTCATTCATGCGGGCATTATGAATTTCCCAACCACTTGGGAATATTTGCGTTAAAGCTAAATTTTTGTAAGATGGTTTGATGCCAGGATGTGTAATGGTAATTTCAGCCACAAAATCCGTTCCTTGTAATAAGTTTGATACATCTATTGTTTCGCCTTTTAACGATTTGTAGTTAATTGTCATAAACATATTATTTTCTGCCACAGTTTCGTTACCCGCAGTTGGCATACCCGAGCGAATTACTCTAACATATAACAGACCTTTATTTTTATTAGTTACTGTGATTGAAGAGCTCGAGTTAGCGTTAGCAATAACAACTTGTTGAATTGCTTTTTTACTTTCAATTTTTTGTGTTATTCCTCCAATTTTACATTCGGCACTTATTCCTTTGTCAGTAGCATACTTACTAATAAAGTTACTAGCAGCAATTAGCATATATGAAGTGGTTTGAGTGCTATACCATGTATTATTGCTCAATTCAGTCGAAACAATTTTCATGCTTTCCATTGCTTCTGTTTTCTTGTCTAAAGCAATCAATGTTTCTAAAATCATTGCTTCATCGCGATAAGAAGAACCATAAGTGTAAGCCATCTCGTTATAAGCACTCACTTTTTTAGGAAGCGATTTAATTAAGTTTTTAGCAACATCTAGCTGACCCACTTTTGCGTAAGTTGCAGCCAAACGCCATTTAGCAGTTATTGATAAATTCTTAACTTCTTTCAAACGATTCATACTGCTTAAGTCAGGTATTCCAGCTAATGCCATAGTGTATAGGCGATATGCTTGAGTTAAATCTTCTTGATAATAAACAGCATTTTTAGTGGCTGTCCACGATTGTGCTTTTTCCTTTTGATACTTTTTCCAATTATCAAGTAAGCTATAAGGCAAAGTAAATCCTGCTTTTTGAGCTTCAATGAGGAAATGACCTGCATAATTAGTCCCCCAATCATCGGCATAGTTACTTCCTGGCCAATAGCTCAAACCTCCTGATGGTGTTTGAAATGATTTAAGTCGAGTAATACCAGCTTTAATGTTTGCATCGCGAGATTTCATTTGCTTATCATTCAAATCAGCAACATTTGTTAAATACAATTGAGGGAAAACGCTTGAAGTAGTTTGCTCCACACATCCATGTGGGTAAGCCATCAAATAATTTAAACGGTGTTGTAAATTAATTGGAGGCATGCTGCTAATTTCAACTACAGCATTGTTAGTTCCGTTTATACCTAATGGGCTATAGTTTAGTTTAATTGATTTACCAGCTCCAACAGTGTTCTCTGATGCATCGGTCATCATTGGGTTTGCTGAGCGGATCTCAATTTCAATTTCTTCCTTAGCAACTTCGCCTGCACCAGTAGCGCTAATTTTTACTTTAGCAACTCCAATATTATCTCTAACCTTTAATTTAAAGTTTACTACTTGATCGCCAATATCATTAAAAGCAATGGTTTGCGAAGCATCGCTTAATACTTCGAAATTTTTATCGGGAGCAATTGAAATGGTTGCAGCTTTCACTTTTTTCTCCATGGCAAAAACAGTAACAGGCAAATCAACTTCTTCGCCTGGACTTAATAATCTAGGTAGAGTACTTAATATCATTAAAGGTTTGCGAACCGCAACTGTTTTTTCTGCTTTGCCGTAAGCCCCTTCTTTACCTGCAACAACCATTACTCTCACACTTCCAACATATTGTGGAATTGAAATTTGGTGTTTATTTGTGGCGCCTTTTTTAACTGTAAATGGCCCTATAAATCTAACCATAGGTTTAAAGCGTTGTGCTTTACTTCCTTGTTTGCCATCTCCTTCGCCGTCACCACCAATTGAAAGAATGCGTTGTAAACTCTTACCAAAAGCACCGATAACATTATCATAACAATCCCAAGTTTTTACACCTAATGCTTCTTTTGTGTAGAAAGCCGACCAAGGGTCAGGAGTTTTAAAGCGTGTAATGTCAAGTAAACCTTCATCAACAACAGCAAGGGTATAGGTCATTTCTTTTCCTTGCGATTCTTTTACACTAACATCAACTGTTGTTTCTGGTTTCCAAACATCTGCGCAAGCAATTTGCGGAGTTAAAATGGTGTTTTCATCTTTCACTAAAAGTGGTAATACACCATACAATCTTATTGGTAAATCATTAGCACTTTGAGCATGAGGCTGAATCAATGTTGTGTAAACATAAATGTTCGGTGTCATTTCTTCGGTTACTTTAAAGTTGTAATCAGTTGTGCCTTCTTTGGTTTCAACCCAATCTGTTTTTATTACACGAGAACCGCTTTCAATGCTAATAAAAGCTTTACCTGCTTTAGCCGATGGTATGCTTAGTTTAACAGATTCACCAACTTTATATTCGGTTTT
The DNA here is from genome assembly GCA_964603125.1 of uncultured Flavobacteriaceae bacterium. Lineage (GTDB taxonomy): Bacteria > Bacteroidota > Bacteroidia > B-17B0 > Aurantibacillaceae > CAZRUA01. The sequence continues at coordinate 196,181 of CAZRUA010000001.1, forward strand.
ATCACTTGTGAAATTTAACATGGTAACACCTTCGTTACCCTTAGGAGATTTTCCTGCCCAAGCTGGCCAATCAATAAACATAACCTTTCCAGCACTATGTCCGCTTTCTTTATCAGTAACCAAAACTAAATATCTACCCCATTCAGGTTGATTAATTCTTAGTTTAAAACTAGCTTCACCGTTACTAGAAGTAATATCTTCGCTTGAAATAGGCTGATGATAAGAGCTTCCGATGTAGGAAGATAAATCCTCATTGTAATTATCCCACCACCAACGCCATTGGATTTTATAAACTTTCACAGTTAAATCTCTTGAAACTTTATTTCCTTTTTCATCAACGGTTGCAAACTTCACTAGGTGGTCTTGGTCAGTTACAAAATAACCAGTTTCTTTATTAGGCTCAGGAGTTTTAATACCTACATAATGTGTATAAGGAGAGTATGGAATAGAAAATCTATCTGTACTAAATGCCCCACCTTCTTCAAACACACGAACTGTGAAATTGGCATTTAAAAAACCAGGTGCTCCGCCAGAAGCGTTTAAGGAAGCATTAACTGTTGCTAAACCTCCCTCATCTGTTTTACCATTAAAAATGGTTTGCATTTCTGAATAGTATGAGTTAGATGGACTATCAAAAGTATATCCTTTAAAGTTTTTAAACTCAGTTGTTGTAGTAGTTAAGTTAACATCAACTTTAGCATCTAAATTTCTTCCTGGAGCTCCATGCAACCAATTCACTTTTAAATTTCCATTTAATGTGCCATTACCAAAGTATAGCATATCTGAGTTGAAATCTAAATTCAGTTTCAATCGGTTTGGCATTATGGTTTCAATACGTATGTTTTTTGTAAATACCGCACCGCCTATTTTAACGCGAGCCATGTATGTTCCTGTTGGAGCATAATTATCGGTTTTAGTGGCAAAATTGTAAAAACCATCTATGTTTTGTGTTTTGGTAATTTTCTGCACTACTTGTCCTTGCGGATTAACTAATTCTAATGACGCTGGGTGCAAGTCAGGAATTTGATTGGTTTTATCTTCCAAAATAAAATTCAAGAACAAACTATCACCAGGACGCCAAACACCGCGTTCGCCGTAAATAAATCCTTTTAATCCTTTTTGAACTTGCTCGCCACTAACATCAAAACTGCTTAACGAATTTGTTAAACCGTCATCAAGTTTTAAGTAGTTTCTTTCATCACCTCTTTTTGCAACTAGTACAAAAGGCTTTTTGTTCAAGTCTAATTTAGCAATTCCATCGCCATCAGTTGTTTTTGATGTAATTAGTTTTTGTTGGTAATCATAAGCTTCAATTATTATTCCGCTTAATGAATTGGTGGTAATTAAATCAGTTGCAACAACTATAATATCACCTGTTGAAGCACGTTTTGCAATTAATCCAATATTACTAGCTAAAATATTTTTGTTTACTGATGTGTTGTTAGGGCGATAGTATGATGACGAACAAGGGTTATCTCTTTCTTGATAATTGTAATCATAATAATCGTCGTATTCGTAATCGTAAGAATAATAACTTCCATAATAATCCCAATCTTTTTCATCTTCAATTTTATCTTCATTATCATCTTCAACTACTTCTTCTGCAGTGCTATTTTGTGCTAGCTCTACTCCGTTACAATCGTAAATAGAATATTTTTTCTTGAAACTTAATTGTACATTATAAATGGCACCAGGTTCAGCTTTTATTAATGTGGATAAATCGAGCGCATATTTGGTCCATTTATTTTGAGGTAATGAGCCTAAACTAGCAAGCGACACTTTTTTGTTGACAATTGTTTTTCCAACACGTCGTAATTCACTGCTACCATTTAATTCGTTTACTTGTAAAAACTGTAAAACATTGCTTTCATAAATTTTAGTAATTTTTACATTAACTGCATTTATGTTTACAGCTTCAAATGGGAAAAGAAGACCATCAGAACTTGGTAAAATATTTCCTTTTGAGTTTATTCGAACCGAAGGACTGATTGCTTCAAAGTTGATTGAAATGATAGTGTCTTTTTGAAAACTTCTACCATTTTTGTTTTCGATGGAGTTTGAAACTGTTAGTGTTTTGTCGCCAATGATTCGGTTAGTTGGATAAATTTTAATTTCATTATCCGAAATCATACTTGTAAAAGTATTGTTACTTCCGCTTATTGTAATTAGGCCTTCTAAAGTTTGATTTGGTTTTAAAATTTCAGAGCACTGCAATGTAACCACTTGGTCAGGGTCATGAGTTTGTGTGGTATTCATAACCACTAATGAATTTAGTGCAGGAATATTTTGAGTTAATGCACCTGAAACATCTGAGCCAATTGCCGCGCCATTATAACTTAAAGTTAAATCAGTGTTGGCATTTTGTTTTTTAACTCCGTTAACAATAAATCGATGTTGCGTTGATGATTGATGATTCCATGTGATTTTTAAATCTTTTGGCCCGTGATTGGCTTGCAAGCATTTCTCAACCATTTCATTTGAGGCGAAATCTGCAGTATTTAAAACACCTATTACGTTTAATGTAGTATAATTTTGTTTGTCTGTAATGTCAAAGCCTACAATTTCAATGTCCAAAGCTTGGGGTATAACTTGAAAATCAAAATCAAAACTTTTGAATTTACTTTCAACTTCCATCACATCGCCTAGTGCAAAACTCACAGCATATGTTTTTCCGTTCACCAATCTTTCATCCGGCTTAAACTCAATTGTTTTATCGTTTATCCAAACTGCTTTTCCTTTGATGCTTGGCGAAAAATCAAACCAATCGTTTTCAACTTCTTTACCAATTTCGGGTTTAAAGTTTACTGGTGATTTTAAAACCACTTGTATTTTTGTTTCAGAGTTTACATAACCAGATGTAAAAGCACTAATGAATTCTTTAAAAGCAGGATCTATTTTGCCCGATTTTGATTTTGCAAATGATTTTGAAGCAATAAAAACTGAACCAAAAAGTAGGACGATTGCTGAAATAATAGCGATGAATATGCGTTTTGACATGATTTAAAAATTTACGTAAATATATTGAGATTTTGGCTCATTTCAGCCTTAAATTAATAAAAGAGCACATCTTTGACGCAAGCGCTTTGTTTTAATGATAAAACGACTTAACGCTAATGCTCAAGATTAAGAAATAGATATTCCACCCGAACAAGCGGTTATTAGTGAATGTAAGAAATTTGATAATTTATAACTATCAAACTGTTTTTAATAAAATCTATGTTTATAGTCCCAAACCGTTTATTATGTTGTCTTCCACAAGATTTGGGAAAGTAACTTTTAGGTTTGGAGTTCTTTCCATTTCTCGTTTAATAGCAAACATTGCTTCTTTGTTTCTAGCCCATGAGCGGCGAGAGATACCATTGTTTACATCCCAAAACAACATTTGTTTTAAGTTTCTATCGGCATCTTCTCCACCATCTAGTACTAGTCCAAAACCACCATTAATTACTTCGCCCCAGCCAACCCCGCCGCCATTGTGTAAGCTAATCCAGGTTGCCCCTCTAAAGGCATCGCCAACAAAATTTTGAACGGCCATGTCAGCAGTAAAACTACTACCATCATATATATTAGAAGTCTCACGATACGGGCTATCTGTACCACTTACATCATGATGATCTCTTCCTAAAACTACGGGAGCCGATATCTTTCCTTCTTTAATGGCAATATTAATTTGTTCGGCGATTTTAATTCGTGCTTCGCTGTCGGCGTATAAAATTCGTGCTTGTGAACCAACAACCAGATTGTTTTGCATGGCATCTTTAATCCAAGTAATATTATCCTGCAACTGTTGTTTAATCTCTTCAGGAGCTGTTTTGTATATGTCTTGTAACACCCGCAAAGCAATCTCGTCAGTGGTGCGTAAATCTTTTTCATCAGCACTTGTGCATACCCATCTAAATGGTCCAAAGCCATAGTCAAAACACATTGGGCCTAATATATCTTGAACATAGCTTTTGTATTTAAATGTTTTATCTGCATTTAAAATATCGGCTCCAGCTCTGCTAGCTTCAAGTAAAAAAGCATTACCGTAATCAAAAAAGTACATTCCTTTTGCCGCCAAAGTGTTTACAGCATTTGCATGGCGCACCAATGTTTTTTGAACTTCTTGTTTAAACTGAACAGGATTTTCAGCCATCATTTTATTGGATTCTTCTAACGAAAAACCTACTGGATAATAACCTCCAGCCCAAGGATTGTGCAATGATGATTGATCTGACCCAATATCTACTTTAATGTTTTTCTCAACTAGTTTTTCCCATAAATCAACAATGTTTCCTTGGTAGGCAAGAGATACAGCTTCTTTGTTTTTTTGTGCAGTTAATGCTCTTTCAATTAATTTATCCAAATCTTCATAAACTTCATCCACCCAAGCTTGGCTATGGCGTGTTTTTACAGCCTTTGGATTTATTTCGGATGTAATCGAAACTAAACCCGCAATTTTTGCTGCCTTGGGCTGAGCACCACTCATACCACCTAAACCACAAGTTACAAATAGCTTCCCTTTTCTATCTTCTTCGTTTTTCGAAATTTTACGCGCTGCATTCATTACAGTAATTGTGGTTCCATGCACAATTCCTTGCGGGCCAATATACATAAAGCTTCCAGCTGTCATTTGCCCATATTGAGTTACACCTAAAGCGTTAAATTTTTCCCAATCATCAGGTTTGCTGTAATTCGGAATCATCATTCCATTGGTAACTACAACTCGCGGAGCATTTTTGTGTGAAGGATAAATTCCCATTGGATGACCACTGTATAAAACAAGCGTTTGCTCATCCGTCATGGTAGCCAAATATTGCATAGTTAGTAAGTATTGAGCCCAATTTTGAAATACTGCCCCATTACCACCATAAGTAATTAATTCGTGTGGGTGCTGAGCTACGGCATAATCTAAATTATTACTAAGCATGTGCATAATTGCAGCCGCTTGCTTAGATTTATGAGGGTAATCGTTAATTGGACGTGCATAAATCTTGTAATCAGGACGGAAACGGTACATGTAAATTCGCCCATAGGTATTTAATTCATTTAGGAACTCAGGTGCAAGAACTGCGTGGTGTTTAGCATCGAAATAGCGAAGAGCGTTTTTTAAAGATAATTTTTTTTCTTCATTATTTAAAATTGCTTTGCGTTTTGGCGCGTGGTTTATAGCTGCTTCGTATTCTTTAGCATTTGGTAATGTTTCCGGAATACCTTGTAATACTAGTTCTTTAAATGTTTTTGTTTCCATATTTCGGTTAAATAATGTTTGTTCTTTATTGATTGTGAATCTTTAATTTATTTTCCTTTCACTTTTCCTGTTTTTTTATCGTAGCCATAGGGGCAGTGCTTGCAACCACTTTTGCAGCAATAACCGCGTTTTAGGTGATATTTCTCTGTAAAAACAATATAACCTTCTTCGCTTTTGTAAAAATCTTCAGGATCTAAATCTTTCTTAAATAAGCTCATAATTATTGGCACAAATGTAGTAACTTAGTAATCACAAAAATTGGCTATGAAAAATAAATATATTATCCGTGGATTATGCTCTGTGCTATTATTGAGCGTTTGTTTGAGTTTGTTTTCTTGCAAGGCCCGCGATTGCCGAGGAAGGAAGAAAAAAGCTAAAACCGATATGGGCGGGTGGTTATAGTTTAGCTATATTTTTCAACCACTTATCTTCATTTGGCACCCACTTACAAATTTTAACACTAGTTTATGGATTTTCGATATAATTTCGTCTTAAAATTAGCGTAATACTTAAAAAATAGGCAAAAGTTTAACAATAACATCATTTTGTACATTCAAAGTATTTTGTTATGTTTGACAGCTAAATTTTTAAATTTTAAAACAAATCAATTAACTAATAAAAAAAACAATTATGAGCAATTCAAATTCAGGCGGAGGACTTAAATCGATTTTCGCAACACTAGCAATCTTTATCTGTGTAGCTATTGGTTTTACATTGTATTATACTGTATTTAAAGATGGAAGTCACTTCGAAGGTGGAGATCCAGAAAAAGGACATCCAATTGATGTTATCGGTACAGTTGCAAAAGGAGGGGTAATCGTACCAATCTTATTATCTGTTTTGTTAATTATCATTACTTTCTCTATTGAGCGTGGTTTAACAATTGCTAAGTCAAAAGGTAAAGGCGCTATTGAGCCATTTGTTCGTAAAATTAAAGGTTTATTAGCTTCTGGTGATATCGATGCAGCTATCATGGAGTGCGACAAACAAAAAGGTTCTTTAGGAAACGTAGTTAAAGCTGGTTTAGAGCGTTACAAAATGGTTCAACACGATTCATCTTTAGATAAAGATTCGAAAGTTGAAGCTATCACTAAAGAACTAGAAGAAGCTACAGCATTAGAATTACCAATGTTATCTAAAAACTTAGTTATTATTTCTACTTGTGCTTCTATTGCAACCTTAATCGGTCTAATCGGTACTGTAATTGGTATGATTCGTTCGTTCCAAGCTATGGCAACTGGTGGAGCGCCTGATACAGCTCAGTTATCTTTAGGTATCTCTGAAGCCTTGATTAATACTTTCTTAGGTATCTCTGGTTCTGCAATCGCAATCATTATCTATAACTTATATTCTACTCGTATTGATAGCTTAACTTACGCAATGGACGAAGCTAGCTACACTATCGTTTCTGAATTTAAGTCATCAGGAAAATAATAACGCTTTGGCGTTATGGAAAAAATAAAAGTATTACATCATAATTTAAAAACAATAAAATGTCAAAATTAAAAGTTCCTAAAAATAGCCCGTCGTTAGACATGACGCCTATGGTGGATTTGGCCTTTTTATTGGTTACCTTTTTCATGTTAACCGCTTCTTTCCGTGCTACGGAAGCAGTGGTTGTAGATAGTCCAGCTTCTGTTTCTGAAGTTATTATTCCCGAAAACTATTTAATGGTTTCGGTTGATAAAGCAGGAAGAGCATTTTTTAACGTTACTGGTAAAGAAGTACGTGTAGAAATGTTAGAAGGAATGATGGCAAAATATAAGTTATCTTTAAACGAAGAGCAGAAAAAACAGTTTAGTTTAATGACTAGTTTTGGTTGCGATATTAAAAATTTAGGTGCTTATATCAATGAAAAAAGCGATACCAAACGTGCTCAAATAGCCGGAAAAGGGATTCCTTTAGACTCTACAGATAATCAATTAAAAGACTGGATAAAATTTGGTGGTAACGCTGTTATGGCAAAATGGAAAAACGAAAAGGATGCAGCAGCAGCTGAAGGAAAAGACTTTAAGTTGAAAAAGCCAAGTGTTGCTATTAAAGCCGATGCTAAAACTCCATATGTTTCAGTAAAAGCAGTAATTGATGTGTTTTTAGAGTTAGATATTAACCGATTTGATTTTGTTACTAACCTCGAAAAAAATTAAGAAATGGCAGAAGTAAATACAGACTCCGGCGGAGGCAAAGACGGTAAGAAACGCGCCAAGAAAAGTTCGACGCGAATAGATATGACACCAATGGTTGACTTAGCTTTTCTATTGTTAACCTTCTTTATCCTTACAGCTACCTTTAACAAGCAAAAGGTAATGAGTGTTCCTTATCCTAAGCAACCTAAACCAACAGACCCTCCTGTTGTTAATGATGTTAAAAATGGTATAACATTCGTTTGCAGTGCTGATGATAAGGTTTTCTATTATGTTGGCGAGTTTTATACACCTGATAATAAGAAGGGAAAGCCGGCAACAACACTTACACCTACAAATTATTCTGCTGATGGAATTAAGAAAGTTATTCTAAGTAATAATATCGCTGCTAAGAAGGAATGTGAAGACTTAAAAAAGCAATTTGAATCTTCTAAGATTGATAAATTAGCATTCGACTCTTTATATAGTTTAGCTCAACGTAAACCAACAGCATTGACAGTAGTTATTAAAACTGATGATAAAGCGGTGTTTAAAAACGTAATTGATATTATTGATGAGTTGGGTTCTTGTTATGTAATGAAGTACGCGACTTTAAATATAACAAAGCCAGAGTTAGATGTTTTAACAGTAGCAACAGCTAAATAATTTAAGAAAATGAGTTCATGGAATAATGTAACCTCCGATGGCAGAAACGATTTAGTTTTTGCTGACAGGAATAAATCCTACGGAGCCTTTGTAATCAGGAAAGATTATAATAGGGTAATTTTAGTGGCTTTTTTGATAGCAGTAGCTTCAATGACTTTTGCTTCGTTTCTTCCTAAAATAATTGAGTTATTAACTCCTAAGGAAGTAGCGCCAGTTGAAGTTGTAACTACTATTGAATTGGCTGATTTGAATGAGCCTGAAGAGAAAAAGAAGGAAGAACCACCTCCACCAGAGGATTTACCTCCACCTCCACCACCAGAGGAAACGGTAAAGTTTGTTCCACCTGAAATTAAGGATGATGCTAAGGAAGAGGAAACTCCACCAGATTTAACGAAGGATGATACTAAAATTGCGGATACAACAAAGGCTGGTACTGATGATCCACCTGATTTTAAGGAACCTGAAAAAACAGGTCCTGTTAAGGTAGAAGAGCCACCAACTTTATTGGTTGTAACTAACATGCCTGAGTTTCCAGGTGGAGACTTAAATGGTTGGATTGGTAAGCACATTAACTACCCACAAATAGAGAAAGAAGCTTCTATTCAAGGTAAAGTTTGGGTTGAGTTTGTGGTTATGGAAGATGGTAGAGTTGATAATGTTGTGGTTAAAAAAGGTGTAAAAGGCGGTCCAGGGTTGGATGCTGAAGCAGCGCGTGTAATTAAAAGTTTACCTAAGTGGAAACCAGGTGAAAACAATGGTCATGCGGCTCGTGTAAAATACACTGTACCAATTAACTTCGTTATTCAATAGTATGCCTAAAAATCCTTTTCAAAACATTAATATTGTTTTGGGGTCGTTTATGGTGTGTTTGTTTTTAGCAGCAACCATTACGTTTTTATTTACAGATTTCGCTTACGAAAAATATCCAAGGCCATATAGAACATATATGGCTTTGTTTTTTTTAGTTTACACGATTTACCGCGGGTATCGTGTTTATGTAATGTATAAAAAATACCAACGAGAAGAATAAGGAATATGAATTGGTATAAAAAATTATTTGCCTTAGGTTTAACTACAATAAGCATTGTTTTGTCTTCATGTGGTTCAATTGAGGCAGATGAAACTACAACATCAGGTGTTTTAAAAGTCGCTGTGGATGAGAATTTCAAGCGGATGTTCGAAGCTCAGAAATACACTTTTGAAGCGGTTTACCCTAAATCAAAAATAGAAGTTATATATTGCTCGGAGGCCAAAGCAATGGAATTACTTTTAAATGACAGCGTTCAGGTTATTATGATTAACCGTGATTTAAAAGAGAGTGAAAAGGCTGTATTATCTAAAACCAAGCACATGCCTTTTTCACAAAAAATTGCTGAAGATGCTATGGTGTTGATTGAGAATAAAGAAAACACAGATACTGTAATTCGTTTAAATAGATTTACTCAGATGTTAATGGGTAAAGATTCTTTATGGAATTGGGCAGAGGGTGATAAAGCTGTTAAAATTGTATTTGATGGAAAGGACGCCGTAAACGCAAGGCATTTAAACGATTCTATTACTAAGGGAGCTAAGTTTCCACCGTATTGCTACTCACTAAAAAATTATGAAGAGGTTATAGAGTACGTTAAGAAAAATAAAAGCGCATTGGGATTGATTAGCGCATCAAATATTAGTGATAACGATGATTCGGCTGTGGTTAACGTAATCAACTCTATTCGTATTGTAAGCATGAGTAAAGGCGATACGGGTGCAGTTTTCGGACCATACCAGTCTTATATTAAAACAAAGGAATATCCAATTTGTAGAGACGTGTATTTAATTAGCCGTCAAAAAGGAGGCTATTTAAATCATGGTTTTATGAGCTTTGTTTGGAGTCAGCAAGGACAATTAATTATTTTAAAACAAGGTATGGTTCCTGCCGAAACCCCGCATCGAGTGATTCAGTTTAATGCTGAATAAATTGTTTTATATTTTTAAGGTCTGTAACTCAATGATTTCCAAGCAATATTTTACCAAAAATTAACCTTTATTTCGGCACGAATTTGGTATATTCGTATCCTGTCTGACGGAAAAGAAGGACTTAAAAACAAAATAAAAACAACAAAAATGAAAATTAATAAATTTTTTATTTGTGCATCAATTGTAATAGCAAGTGTAAATGCAAAAGCACAAACTTTAGCAGAAGCAATGGGTAAAACGGAAAATGAACGTTTTGATTTAGCATCTGCAGATTTTAAAAAATTAATATTAGCAACACCAACCAATGGTGACTTATATTTTTACTACGGAGAAAATTTCTTTAGAAGAGAGGCTTTAAATATTGATGAAGCTAATTTTGATTCGGCTAATGTAATTTACACAAAAGGTGTTGAGGTAAATGCAACAAACCCATTAAACTATATTGGTTTAGGTAAAGTTGCCTTATACAAAGGAGATGATAAAACGGCTGCTACGCAATTTTTTAAAGCGAAGGAATTATCAAAAAATAAAAATGCAGTTGTGTTAATGAAAATTGCTGAGGCGTATACAAATGCACCAGTTGCTAAAAATGCTACTGAAGCAATTAAATTGTTAACCGAGGCACAAAAGTTAGATGCGAAAAGTGCTGAAGCGTGTATTTTAATGGGTGATGCTATTTTATTAAATAATGCAATGGACGGTGGTCCGGCAGTGAAGCAATATGAAAAAGCTTTAACATTAGATCCTAAAAGTGCTAAAGCACAAGCACGTCAAGGTAAAATTTATGTTGCTGCTCGTAATCCAATTAAAGCTTTAGAGTACTATGCAAAAGCTGAAGCAATTGATAAAACATACGCACCAATTTACCGTGAGCAAGCTACTTTATGGAATTTGGCTGGTCAAAATGCAAAAGCTCTTGAAAACTATCGTAAATACATTGATTTAAACCCATCTTCGTGGGCAAAAGATAAGTTCATTCAGTTTTTATTCTTATCTAACTTACACAAGGAGGCTTGCAGCGAATACGAAAAATTAGTTGCTTCAGGTTATTCAAGTATTTACTCAAATCGTGTGGCTGCATACAGCTACTATGAAATGGGAAACAAGGAAGATGTGGATGCTTACAAAAAAGGTTTAACAGCAATTAATAAGTTTTTTGATGCAGCTGCTAAAGAAAAGAATTTCCAATATATTTTTAATGACTACCGCACAAAAGGTATGTTATTGTCAAAAAACGGTAGCGATTCATTAGGTTTAATTGAGTTGGAGAAAGCGGTTGAATTTTGCGGTAAATCAACTAATCCAAAAGAACTAGAAACTTGCTCAAGTTTATATACTGATATGGCAAAGGTTTACAATAGCCGTAAAAATTATGATAAAGCGATTTCATGTTATGAGAAAAAGGCAGCGTCACAAGCAGGTTTAAGTACTTCGGAATTGTTTGAAATGGGAACTACTTACTATAAGAAAAAGGATTTCGTTAATGCGGATACTTGTTTTTCAAGAGTAATTCGTAAGAGCCCAACAACCGCAGCAACTTATTTTTGGAAGGCACGTTGTAACACTTTTGAACCAGATCAAAAAAATCCAAAATGGTTAGCTAAACCTATTTATGAGCAATATGTAGGAATGATTAAAGTTGAGGACAGAGCTAAAAACAAAGCTAACTTAGTAGAAGCTTATTCTTATTTAGGCGTTTATTACAATAAAATGAAAGATTCTGCTAAAGCAAAAGAAATGTACACAATTGTAAAAGAGCTTGACCCAACAAACAAGGAGGCGGATGCTTTTTTCAAGAGTCCCGCGGGGAAGTAAAACCTAAGCCGGCTAAGAAGAAAACAACAACTAAGCCGAAGTCCACCACGGGTACAAAAAAGAAATAATTGTTAAAGAAAAAGTCTCACCATTTGGTGAGACTTTTTTTGTTTCGTTACTTTTTCTTTATTTGATCAAAGCTGTCAGGAACTTTATTGTCATTCCATTTAAAAGTTTCAATTAAATGAATAATATCTTCTCGTAAAAAATCAATTACAATTTTTAACGAATCAATATTGGGTTCGCAATTAAAGTATAAGGAGCCACGTAAAAATCGAGAGGTGCTATCCGTTAAGTGAAACTGCACAGAAGAGGCTGCATTTCCATCTATATCGTAAATCGAGCCATATACTTTGGCTGAATCGCGAGCAATGGGTTGTTCATTAATACCTGATGATTTAACCATGTGTTTTTGAGCAAGCTCGTATGATTGTATGGTGTAGTTTTTTAAATTGTCGTGTATGTTTTTATAACTAATATGAACCTGCGCATTAAATTGCGGATAAGAAATGTTTAACCAACATGGTTCAGTTCCTTTATCCATATCGGGCGAAACAACTGAGTAAACAGGAGTTTCGAAGGTATAAGGGCATACACTTTCAAAACGTTTGTATTTCTTTTCGGGAAAATTTATTTTTCTAAATGCCTTTGGTTTAGGAGTAATAATTGGATCATCTTCATTACCACATGCGCTAAATAAAAAGCCAACTAAGGTTAAGCCAACAACAAAGCCCGATAAAATAAATTTGTTTTTTTGCATAAGTAAAAATAAAAAATTCCGAGCTTTTAACCCGGAATTTTTATTATTGTTGTTAACTAAAACGGTGTAATATCTGTGTTCGGAAAATCGTTGCCCGAAGTATCTGTGTTCGCATCTTTATTGTTTCCATCGCGTTTATTCAAAATCAAGAAACTTTCTCCAATCACTTCGGTTGTTTGGCGTTTATTTCCTTCTTTATCTTGCCAATTGCGTGTTTGTAGCTTACCTTCTAAATAAATTTGTGTTCCTTTTTTTAGCAGCCTTTCTGCACTATCTGCCATACTTCTCCATAAAACAATGTTGTGCCACTCGGTTTGTTCAATTCTGTTTCCTGATTTATCTTTAAAAATTTCAGTTGTAGCTAAACTAAAATTTACTCTCGAAACGTTACCATCAAGGTGTCTCATTTCGGGATCTTTCCCTAAGTTGCCAATTAAGATAACTTTGTTTACTCCTGCCATAAAAAAATAATGTGTAAAATTTAATAACGGCGTAAATGTAATATTATTTTGGTTTTTGCGCTTTTTATTTGTCTAAATTTTAATTTTTTGAAATGTTAAAATTTTAGGCAAGTCGGCTCATTATAACATTCTTAAAACAAATAATTATACTTTTTTTGCTTTTTTATTCCAAAAATTACAAGTTAATTTGTTAGCCTTTTGCAATCTTTTAAAACATTACATTATGAAGAAATTGATTTCTACAATGAGCTTTGTGCTTATTTTTATTGCAAATAGTTTGTTTGCGCAAACTTTTGATAGGCATATTGAATGGAAGTACACAACCAAAAAAATTAACGACTCAATAAGTGAGCTGCATTTTACAGCTAAAATGGACAAAGGGTTCCATTTGTATTCGCAATACACCGAAGCATCTTTACCCACCAAATTCACTTTTGAGCCATCTACTTCATACAAGCTAATTGATAAAACAAAGGAGCCTAAGCCTCATACTTATTTTGATAGTTTATTTATGGCTATTCAAAAAGAGTTCACAACATCGCAAGTGGAGTTTATACAACAAGTGAAAGTATTAGATAAAAATAATTTTGCAGTTAAAGGTAAAATTGACGGACAAGTTTGTAACGACCAAGGTTGTATAGATTTTAAACCACCGTTTAAGTTTAGTTTTGATGTTGAAGGAAATAAGTTGGCGTCGATAACGGCTGAAATAAAGGAAGATAAAGTTGGAGCTGTAGTAAATACAACGGTTAAACCTAATGCCGAAGTTGCTGTTAAAAAGGATTCATCTAAAACTGAATTAAATGCTTCAACTGCAACAACCGCTGCTGCTAGTGGCGATTGTAATCCTTGGGAAAAACTTATTTTGGGTTTAATAGCTGGTTTAGGAGCAATGTTAATGCCTTGCATATATTCACTAATTCCTTTAACGGTTTCTTTTTTTCTTAAGCGTAGTAAAAGTAGATCGCAAGGTATCCGTGACTCGTTATTATATGGTTTTTTTATTGTAATAAGTTTTGTGATTCCAACTATGTTATTAGTTGTTGCATTTGGTCCAGAGGTGCTTGGAAACATTTCTTCTAACACCTATTTAAATTTATTTTTCTTCATTTTGTTTGTTGTGTTTGCTCTTTCGTTTTTTGGAATGTTCGAAATTACATTACCAAGTTCGTGGGGAAATAAATTAGATGCTAAAGCAGATAAAGGAGGCGTAATCGGAATATTTTTTATGGCCTTAACATTGGTGGTTGTTTCATTTAGCTGTACAGCTGGATTTTTAGGGCCTTTGTTAACTGCACTGGCTGAAGGCAGCAGTTATATGTGTCCTTTATTTGGGTTTACTGGTTTTGGTTTAGGTATTGCATTACCGTTTATGATTTTCGCATTCTTCCCTAATATGCTTAAATCATTACCTAAATCGGGCGGATGGATGGATACATTTAAAGTAACAATTGCATTCATCGAATTGGCTCTAGCAGTTAAGTTTTTGGCAAATGCTGATAACAAGAATGAGTGGGGATTCTTGACTCGTGAAGTTTTTATTAGTTTGTGGATTGCAATTTTTGGTATGTTATCGTTATACTTATTAGGTGTTTTCAGAACGACAAAAGAACAGCCTAATAATGGATTATCAGTTGGAAGGATTTTGACAGCGACAATTTTTGTTGGTTTCACTATGTATTTAATTCCTGGCTTGTGGGGAGCTCCGCTAAAATTAATTTCTTCATTCCCACCACCGCACTATTATTCCGAATCACCTGATGGCTTTCATCAGCAAGTAGTTTCGGTTGATGCAAAGGTAAGCGAAGGAACAAGTAATGGCAGTCCAAGAGAGAAGCAACTAGCAGACATGCGTATTAGTGGCCCGGATGGACTACGAATATTTAAAGATTTGTATGAAGAAGCATTAGAGTATTCTAAGTTAGTTAAGAAACCATTGTTTGTTGATTTTACAGGAACTAATTGTCAAAATTGCAGAGAAATGGAAAGCTCTGTATGGCCTAAACCAGAAGTTTTGAGTTATCTTAGGGATTCAGTTGTGATTGTTTCTTTATATACAGATAGTCCTAAAGAATTGGCTAAAGAACAACAAAAAGAGGTTATTTGGAATGGCGAAAAAACCACACTTGAAACAATTGGTGATAGATGGGGTTATATTAGAACTGAAAAATATAAGTCAGTAGCACTTCCACTTTATGTTGTATTGAATGAAAAGGAGGAGACAATCTCTAATGGAACTATGCCAGTAGAAAGAGATCCAAAGGTTTATTCGAAATGGATTTCGGATGCAGTAAGAAAATACAAAAGTTCTAATCCTTAACATGAAGGATTAGAACTTTTGTATTTTTGCGCTATTGCGTTTTTTGCTAATTACTTGCAGAATCAAACATGCCAGTCCAAGAGCAAAAACGCTAGCCGCAGCAATGAACATTTTTCGAGTTGTAAAAGGTATTGCATCTAAAGGCATAACCACCGAACTGTATGTTTGTTTTGGATCATATAGAACATTTACATCACAGCCTATTGAAATAGCATTTCCCTTACTGTTTACAAATTCAGCATAGCTTTTAGTGCGACCTTCATAACTATCATTGCCAACTTTATATGTGTATGTAATTATAGTGTAAGATGCACTACTTGATCCTTTGCTACCTATTGTGTTACTAGTTGAGGTGCTTCCAGTTTCAATATTGGTAATAATACCCTCAGTTGGAAGCCAATTTTTATAAACACTATTTTTACCATCTATTTGTCTACTCATAAAAGCTCCACCTAATATAAATAAGGAAAATGTTATAAGTAGTTTGGCTGCTGTTGAGTAAGGATTCGCACTTATTTGGTTTTTTGTAGTTATCATTTGAACTTACAGAAAAGTTACTCCTTAATTTTCCTAACCATCATTAAGCCATCGCGCACAGGAAGCAAAATGTTTTCTGTGCGGGTGTCTTCGTGAAGTTTTTTATTAAATTGATGGATAGCCAAAGTGTCTTTATCCATGGCATTTTCAGGCATTAGAATTTTTCCACTCCATAAAACATTGTCAGCAATAATTATCCCACCTAGGTTTACTTTATCAAAAATTAAATCGTAGTAATTAGCATAATTCTTTTTATCGGCATCAATAAAAACAATATCAAATTTTTGCTTTATGGTTGGAATAATTTCAAGTGCATTGCCAATTATAAAATCAATTTTATTTTCTAACCCCGATTCTTTAAAGTACTTTCTAGCTATACTCTCTGTTTCTATGTTTACATCAATGGTAGTAAGTTTGCCATTTTCAGCTAAACCTTGAGCCAAGCAAATAGCCGAATAGCCCGTGTACGTTCCTATTTCAAGGATGTTTTTAGGTTTACTAATATTTGATATAAATGAAAGAAACTGTCCTTGTAAGTGTCCACTAAGCATGCGTGGCGACATAACTTTTAAATGGGTTTCTCGATTTAGATTTTTTAACGCATCACTTTCATTACTGGTGTGTGTTTTGCAATAATTATCTAATTCTTCTGAAATAAATTCCATAAGTAGTTTTGAGAGTTTTGCGATTGTGTAAAACTAGGCAAGGAAATAATATTAGTCTTCAAGCAACCAAAGTGCTTCACTTAATTCGCCTTGTGCTTTGTTGTTGTTTTGTTTTTGGGCTAATTCAACTCCTTTGCGATAAATATCAATTGCCTTTTCAGTTTTATTAGTTTCCTCGTAGTATTTTCCTAATTGATAATACGATGGTAAATAATCTGGTTTACGTTTTATAAGCTGTTTCAGCGTATCAATAGCCTCATTAATTTCTCCTTGTTTAGCAAGCTCTAAAGCAACTGCATAATTTAAAAAAGCATCCGTAGGATCTTTCTTAAGCATTTCATTAATCAAGCTAATTCGTTGAGGAGTTTCCATTTTTAAATCGTGTTGCTAAATTGTTTTAAGAAACGAACATCGTTCTCAAAGAATAAACGTAAATCTTTAATTTGATATTTTAACATTGTAACGCGTTCAATGCCCATTCCAAATGCAAAGCCCGAATATTTTTGTGAGTCTATTTTACAATTTTCTAAAACTTGTGGATCAACCATGCCACAACCTAAAATTTCAACCCAGCCTGTTTGCTTACAAATGTTACAACCTTTACCGCTACAAATTGTACATGAAATGTCCATTTCAGCGCTTGGCTCAGTAAAAGGGAAGAAACTCGGGCGTAAACGTATTTTTGTTTCAGCACCAAACATTTCTTTAGCAAAATATAAAAGTGTTTGCTTTAAATCGGCAAACGAAACATTCGTATCAATGTATAAGCCTTCTACTTGGTGAAACTGGCAGTGAGCGCGAGCGCTAATAGCTTCGTTACGATAAACACGACCTGGTGAAATAGTTCTAATAGGTGGTTTTGAATTTTCCATAATATGAACTTGCACCGAAGATGTTTGTGTACGAAGAACTATATCAGGATTTGATTCAATATAAAATGTATCCTGCATATCACGTGCTGGGTGATTTTCAGGAGTATTTAATGCAGTAAAATTATGCCAATCATCTTCCACTTCTCTTCCTTCGCTAATTGTAAAACCAATACGAGAGAAAATTTCAATGATTTGATTTTTTACAATACTTAAAGGATGTTTAGCTCCAATGGCTGTATAAGGCTCAGGAGGTAAAGTGTAATCAGTGGTTGAGGCAGAAGAACTTGTTTCGTTATCAAATTTTTCTTTTAACTCATTTATTTTATCTTGTGTTTTATTACGCAGTTCATTTAGCTTTTGACCAAATTCTTTTTTTAATTCAGGCGCAACGGTTTTAAATTCTTCAAATAACTCAGTGATTTTACCTTTTTTACTTAAGAATTTTATGCGTAGTTCTTCTACTTGCTCTTTTTTTTCGGCAACAAGAACTTCAACTTCGCTAAGTATTTCGTCGATTTTGTTTTGCATAGGCAAATATAGTCAAATTGTGTGTTTTTTTATCCGAATTGTTTCATCTGTTGAAAGATTTTGAAGTAATTTTGCCGCATGATTAATTTAGCTGTTTTTGCATCGGGCGAGGGAACAAATGCCGAAAATTTATTTCAATATTTTGCCAATAGTAAAACGGTTAAAATTAAAATAGTGGTTACTAATAAGTCCGACGCAGGTGTTATTGCTAGAGCTGAGAAGTACAAGAAGAATATATCTATTTTACCGAAGTATGTTTTAGAAAACAATACCGATCAGGTGATAGATTTTTTACAAACTGAACAAGTTGATTTCATTGTATTGGCAGGGTTTCTATTAAAAATCCCGAAAGATTTAATAAGTGCTTTCCCAAATAAAATTATTAATATTCATCCTTCTTTGTTACCTAAGTTTGGTGGCGCAGGAATGTACGGACATCATGTGCATGAGGCGGTTTTAGAAGCAAAGGAAAGTCAATCAGGAATTACAATTCATTATGTAAATGAAGAATATGATAAAGGTGAACATATTCTTCAGGCTAAATGTGATATTGATGAAAACGAAACGCTCGAATCTTTATCAAAAAAAATTCGAGCGCTTGAATTTGAATATTTGCCAAAGGCAATTAATCTATTACTTGAAAAATCAGTTTAACGTATTAGTCTGATTTGTCCTGTCTTTTGATAATCCGGACCAGCAATTACAGTGTATTCAATCTTATACACATAAACATCAGCCATAACTTTTTTTCCTTTGTTGGTTCCATCCCATCCGTTTTCTAAACCTTCAATAGTTGCAATTTTATTACCCCATCTATCAAAAATGTACATTTTTAATTTCGTAATTCCATATCCTTCAGCTTTAAAAATTTCATTTTCTGCAACACCATTTCCGTTTGGTGTAAATGAATTAGGAACATACAAAGCATAATCTTTCGTAATGGTAATTGTAACCGTATCTGTATTTACACATCCATTAGCATCTTCTGCTGTTAAAATATATGTTTGAGTTTCGATAGGAGTTAACAATGGATTTGCGCAGTTTAAACACGATAAAGATGGGTCATAAGTCCAAGTTAAAGTTCCGTTGCCGCTGCCATTTAAATTCATTACTTGATCAATATTTATAGTAGTATCATTTCCTGCAAAAACATTTGGCAGAGGATTTACAGTAACTCTAACCGTGTCCTTATCTGTGCACAAACCGCCAGCACTTACAGTTAATATATATTGTGTTGTAACGCTAGGACTTGCGTTAGGAGTTGCACTTGTTGTTGAGCTTAAACCAGAAGATGGAGACCAACTATACGTTCCACCGCCAGCTCCTTCTAAACCTATGCTTTCACCAATACAGACAACTTTATCGGGTCCAGCATTGGCTATAGGATTTGGAACAACCGTTACAGTTACGGTTCTCACATCAGTACAAGTTCCATTAATACCAACAATTGTATAAACTGTTGTTGCCGTTGGATTCGCTGTTACTGATGCTCCACTAGTTGAACTTAAACCTGCGCTTGGCGCCCAAGTATAATTTGTTGCTCCGCTAGTTGTTAAAGTTGTACTGGCTCCTTGGCAAATACTAACTGCAGGCGGTGCAACCAAACTTGGTGTTGGTGTAACGTTTATTGTTGTGGTTGTTGTAGCTGTGCAAGTTCCAACAGTACCAGTAATTGTGTAGGTTGTAGTAGTTGTTGGATTGGCCACAACGGTTGCTGTAGTTGTAGAATTTAATCCTGTGCTTGGAGTCCAAGCATAGCTTGTTGCTCCTGTTGCGGTAATTGAAGTGTTAGCTCCACTACAAATATTAGGTGTTACAGGCGTAGCATTTACTACTACTGTTGTAACTGTTACGTTTATACCTGCGTTAACGTTATTACAAGCGTCAGTTTGATTTAAACTAACTGTTGCATTACTAGAACCTGTTAAATCAATTACTATTGAGTTAGTGCCCTGACCTGAAACAATTGTAGCACCAGTTATTGTCCATGTATTAGTTACACCTGCAATTACAGGAACTGAATAAGTTTGATTAGTTGCAGGTGCACAAAGCGCAGTGCTGCCGCTAATAACAGGATTAGATAGTATAGGATTGATGCTTACAGCAAAAGTAACTGCTGTACCATTACCACAACCATTAGTTTCTACCACAGAAACATTTCCTGAAGTAGTTCCTAAATCAACGGTAATACTATTGGTTCCTTGACCTGCTGTTATTGTAGCTCCAGCAGGCACAGTCCAAGCGTAAGTAGAACCTGCAGTATTAGTAACAGAAAAAGTTTGACCTGTTGCATTGGCACAAGCTGTTGGTAAGCCAGTTATTGCAGATGTTGTAGGTAGTGGAGAGTTTGTAATAGTTATGTTTACTGGAGTTCCAGTTGCACAAGGCGAAGTTTCTGTAACAGAAATTGTTCCTGCGGTAGCACCAAAATCAACGGTTATACTGTTAGTTCCTTGCCCTGAAACGATTGTAGCACCAGCAGGTACAGCCCAAGTATAAGTAGAGCCAACATTATTTGTTACCGAATAAACTTGCGCTGTTGCATTAGGGCAAACTGGTGAAGGGCCCGTAATTGCAGATGTTACAGGGGTTGTACTTGTTGTTACGTTTGTGCTTACTGAAGGGCTTGCACCACAAGTTGAGTTTTGAATAACAGATATAGTTCCAGCGGTAGCGCCAAAATCAACAGTTATTGTATTTGTTCCTTGTCCAGAAACGATTGTTGCTCCTACAGGAACTGTCCACGTATAAGTTGAACCAGAATTATTAGCAACTGAATAGGTTTGTGATGTTGCATTAGGACAAACGCTAGAAGGCCCTGTAATAGCTGGCGTTGTTGGGATAGTATTAGTTAATACATTTTGTGTAACCGGTGTGCCAACTCCACAATTAGAAGTTTCTGTAACAGAAATTGTTCCGGCAGTGGCGCCGAAATCAACTGTAATACTGTTTGTTCCTTGTCCTGAAACGATTGTAGCTCCAGCAGGAACAGTCCAAGCATAAGTTGAACCAGCTGTGTTTGTTACTGAATAAACTTGTGCCGTTGCAGTAGGGCAAACAGGCGAAGGACCCGTAATAGCTGATGTTACAGGTGGGATAACAGACGTGTTAATTGTAGTACTAACAGGTGCTGAAGCTCCACAAGCTGAAGTTTCCGTAACACTAATAGGAGTTAAAGTAGCTCCAAAATCAACAGTAATACTATTAGTTCCTTGTCCCGAAACTATTGTAGCACCAGAAGGAACTGTCCAAGCATAAGTTGAGCCCGCATTATTAGTGACTGAAAAAATAATACCAGCGGAATTTGGGCATAAACTTGTAGGCCCTGTGATGGCCGATGTAACTGGTAAGCTAGAGAAGGTTACTGCAAAATCAACCTGAGCACCAGTTCCACAAGGTGATGTTTCAATAACTGAAACATTTCCTGGGGTAGACCCAAAATTAACGGTAATGCTATTTGTTCCTTGTCCTGAAACGATGGTAGCGCCAGCTGGAACTGTCCAAGCGTAAGTTGAGCCAGCTGTGTTTGTTACACTAAAAGTTTGATTTGTAGCATTTATACAAATTGGTGATACGCCTGTAATTGCTGAAGTAACAGGTGCTACAACTGCAGTTGCAATAGTAGTTGACACTGCTGGATTTGTATTACATGTTGTTGTTTCAATTACACTTACCGGAGTAACTGTAGCTCCAAAGTTAACTACAATGCTATTAGTTCCTTGTCCTGAAACAATAGTAGCTCCAGCAGGAACTGTCCAAGCATAAGTAGAACCCGCGTGATTAGTTACACTAAAAGTTTGATTAAGTGAATTAGGACAAAGTGACGTTGGACCTGTAATTGCACTTGTTGCAACACCTGTAGCCATAGTTACAATAACTTGTTCGGAAATTGTACCTCCACAACCCGGAGAAGTTACATTATATGTTGTGTTAACGGTTGGGTTAACAGTAACAGTCGCTGCAGTTGAGGTAAATCCAGCAGGCACAGAAGTCCAGCTATAAGAACTTCCTCCGCTAACTGTAAGTGTAAAAGGCGCTCCTGGACAAACCGAACCATCTGCACTAGCCACAAGTGGTCCAGCCCCTGGTAAAACAGTAATTGTGTGTGATTCGTTGGTAGAACAACCACCTCCTAATAAAAAGTTTACATTTAAGTTAGCCGTATAAGTTCCTGGTGTATTGTAAACATGGGTCGGGTTAACCGAAGTTGAAAAATTAGAAGTTCCAGAAAGTGGATCACCAAACGACCAAGTGTGAAATAAATTGGCATTTGTTAATGGGGTAGGATTACATAAAAAGGCACCACAATTACAAGCTGCAAGTCCTGAACCACCAGTTGTACAAGGAATAACAGAGGTGTTAGTGAAAGTTACTGTTTGCCCGGCACATATTGTTGTTGGTGCAACTGTAAAATGTGATTCGGGTCCAGTTTTAACTGTTACAGTAATACTAGCATTTGCCGAACCACAAGTTCCATTTTGAACAGTAACATTGTATGTGAATAAGCCTGCTGTATTTTGAACTAAACTAATGGTTTGATTACTTGCTTGTGGTGTAGCTGTTATGCCCGAACCAGTCCACGTATAAGCTGTTCCGTTACTTGCTGTTAAGGCCATAGTTTGTCCTTTACAAATACTAGTGCTACCAGTTATTGTTGCAGTGGCTGGAGATAAGTTGAATGTTTGTGATTGTGTTGGAACTAAGCTGTTTCCACAATTATCAATAAGTGAGTTTCCGTCGGTACCCATGCCAACCGATACTGTCCAAGGACCGCCGCCACTTAATGCAGTATTTAGTGTAAGTTGAACTGAATTGGTTGAAGTACCGCAGTTTATACCAGTTGCAGCAGTTACAGTGTATGGCCCACCAGTTCCGGTAATTGTAAATTCAGAACCGTTAGCAGAAATAGAACTACATAAAACATTTTCGCTTAAAACGGCGGTAACAGTGTTTGTTCCACATACAGCTGTTGCAGAGGCAACGGTAGGAGGCGTGGTATCAAATATACTTGCAGTAGAAGTTGAAAAGTTTAAAGTATAACCATTTTGTGATGAGCTATAATTCGAAAGAACCAATACGTATGTTTGACCAACAGTTACGGGTAAAACCGTACTTTGATTTGGGCCACTTGCTGGTTCACTTGCATTTGAGCCAGAAGCACTTAAACCTGTATTTCCGCCTGTAGCAGAAAAATTACAACGAATAGGTGTTAAAGAACCTGCAGATATTGCTGAACAAGTAGTACCCGTTAAATTGTAAAGTGCAAAATCATAATCTTCCGAGTTAACATTCGGTGTAATTTGAAAAGCAAGATTTCCAGATGCTGTAACAGTGAAGATGTACCAAACAGAGTTTTTCTCATTTGAGCCTAAACAAGAGGAGTTGGAAGGAATTTCATCATTTCCACCTGAACCCGAATAAGATGTATTTTGGGTGTAAATGTTTTGGCAAACTGGAATAGCGCTATTACAATCTTGCTCCGCAGCAAAAATTTGATTTGGAATCGGATTATATCTCTCGTATTGAGATTGAGCTTCTTTTAATTGAATTCTTTTTGTAAGCTCTTCAGCAGGAGTTTGGGCTAAGAACTGGCTTACAGATAAAGAAGCTAAAAGTATTAGTAAAATTCTTTTTTTCATCTAATTTACATTATTTAATCAACCGGTTTTAGTCTGTTAATAATGAACCCATAAATTTACAAAAAGAAAAGCGTTTTTTGTGACTTAAAAATGCTAAAAAATAAGATTATTTGGCTTTTTCTATTTCAATCCCTACATCCAAAATTAAATACAAAGGATCTATGGTGTTTTTGGTCCCATAACGCATAATTTGCTCAAAACTGAACTGATATTTACCTTTTATTGGGAAACGAGTGTTCTTTTTGAAGAAAATTCGATTATCCCATAAATCACCAGCTCCGTTTCCTAACCAATGATTTTGTTCATCGGCTAATAAGCATTCAACAGTATCTGATTTTTTTTTGCCATCAGGGTAGGTCGTATGCAACACCATTTGTAAATTCCTGTAGCTATAAGAATCATCATTTCTAACGTTAATGTATACATTATTTAAGCTAACAGTATCGTCAATATTTACATCAAAGCTCAGTTTTTCTGATGCTTTCCAGCCTGTTTCAACCGGGATGGATTTATATTCTTTATAAAACGAACCATTACCGCACGAAACTAATATCAAAGCAAACAAACTACTTAGGAGTATTGTTGTTGTCGATTTTTTTAAAGCCATCGGTTTTGTTATTGTTTTGATTATTTCGGTTGTTATTATTTTTGTTACGGTTGGGATTATTATTCCCTTGAGGTTTTTTGTTATTTGGGTTTTGATTCGGATTTGGTTTGTTTTGATTCGGGTTTGGTTTAACCTTATCCTTGTTTTGATGTTGAGGTTTTGGTTGTACGTTTTGTTTCACAGGAGGTTTAGCCTCGCTATTATCGCCAGCAACTTTGTTTTCTCCGCCTCTGTTATTTCTATTTTTATTATTTCTATTTTTATTGTTTGGTTTCTTGTTTCTATCAAAACGAGTCAAACTGTCTTGTCCTACAACATTCTCATATGCAGGCTCAATAGCTTTTTCTTCTTTATTTACAACTGTTCTATCGCTTATTTCATCAGGTTGTTCACCTCTTTTATTTAAGTCAATAATCTCTTTTACTTTTTCTACACTCAATCCTATAAAAACATCAGGTGTATCAAAGTAACTATAATAGAAAACACGTTTAAAAATATCTGTTTTTTGATGAAAAGCATCACCTTTTTTACTTTTCAATTTGATGTTATCAACGTTAGGAAAATCTTTTACAGCATCTAAATAACTATCTAATTCGAAGTTTAAACAGCATTTTAGTTTCCCGCATTGGCCAGCTAATTTTAAAGGGTTTAACGAAAGTTGCTGATATCTTGCTGCTGAAGTACTAACAGTTCTAAAATCAGTTAACCAAGTTGAACAACAAAGTTCACGGCCGCAAGCTCCAATACCTCCTAAGCGACTAGCTTCTTGACGAGCACCAATTTGTTTCATCTCAATACGAACTTTAAATTGGTCGGCTAAAGTTTTAATTAGCTCTCTAAAGTCAACTCGAGCTTCGGCAGTGTAATAGAAAATAGCTTTTGTTTTGTCTCCTTGATATTCTACATCGCTAATTTTCATTTCTAAACCATGAGATAAAGCAAAAGTTCGTGCTTTATACATTGTTGGCACCTCAAGGTCTTGAGCTTCCTTCCATTTATCAATGTCAGTTTGTTTAGCTTTGCGGTATATTTTTTTGATGTCCTCACTATCAGTTTTTACACCTTTTTTCTTCATTTGTAAACGAACCAGTTCACCAGTTAAAGAAACAACGCCAATGTCATGACCTGGAGAGGCTTCTACAGCAACTACATCGCCCGTAACGAGGCTTAAGTTATTTACATTTCTATAAAACTCTTTACGTGAATTTTTAAAACGTAATTCAACAATATCAAAGGTAATTTGACCATTAGGTAAGGTCATATTAGAAAGCCAATCAAAAACATTTAGTTTGTTGCAACCACCTGTGCCGCAACTACCATTACTTCCACAGCCAGCAGGAACACTCGAATCAGCATTGTGATCTCCTCTTCCATTATTACATCCACTACAAGCCATATTTTATATAATTAAGGTATAAGCTGTTTAAATTCAGCCTATAAAGTTAAAATTTTATTTGGGAATGTTTAACAATTCGTTAGTTTTTAATGCTAAATCCATAAAAAGTACCTTTGGATTAGCATTTCGCTCGATATGATAAAAAGCTTTATTAAAGTCATCTACTAGTCGTTCATAGTTCCTTTGATGAACAAAATTGCAGAATTTCTTCACAAATTCTAGTTCATCTCCTCTGAGCTTAATCATATCAGCACTTGCAAAGTTATGAATCAAACATTCTCTAAAAATTTGAATGCCATAATGCAAAAACAGTTTTTGTTTCTCTCTACCCAAAGATGCCATTTCATCAATCCAAGGATTTATTTTAAAAACATCAAATTTTAAGGCAGCACGCATAAAGTTTTGAAACAATTGCAAGTTTTGTACGTTTTGGTTTGTATCGGCAACTAGGAATAAAGCTTCACGATAATTCCCTTCGCTTAAACGAGCCAAACTGTGTGCATTTTGAGTGTCAAGCTTAAAGCGTTCGATTAGTTTTTCGGCAATATCATTTTCGTCTATTGGCCCGAACTTTACTAATTGGGTACGACTTAAAATGGTGGCTAATAATTGCTCCATGTTATTGTTAACTAAAAAGAACATGGTTTCATCAGGCGGCTCTTCAAGCATTTTTAGAAGCTTGTTTGCCGCAGTAGCATTCATTTTTTCGGGCTGCCAAATAATCATAATCTTTCCTTTACCTTCGTAACTGGTGTAGGAAAGTTTTTTAATGATTTCATTACTTTCTTCGGCTGGAATTATGGGCTGTTTGTTTTCAGCGTCTAATTCATTAAACCAATCATTAATGTTTAAGTAAGGCTGAGCTAAAAAAGTTTCGCGAAATTCAGTCATTAAATCAGTACTTACTTTCACATCTTTACTGCTAGCAATAGGGAAAACAAAATGTAAATCGGGATGAGCTAGTTTGTTTATTTTAAGGCAAGCAGGGCAAACACCACAGCTATCTTCAGGAGTTCTGTCTGAACAAAGAATATATCTCGAGAATGCCACGGCCATTGGCAAATTACCAACACCTTCGTTTCCAAAAAATAATTGCGCATGCGGAATACGGTTTTCTTGAACCATATTTCGTAAACGGTTTTTTACTTCAGGATGTCCAACTACGTCTTTAAATAACATGCCGTGAAGATAGTAAAAAGGAACAGTATTTTTGGATAGCTTAAATCAATTCTTGTTCAAAATTTCGTTTTGAATACGAATGGATTCTTCGTGCATTAAAACACATATTTTTTCAACAAATTCTTTGGGTAGTCCTTTTTGAGAACCTGATTTTATGCGGCTTTCAAGAATTTCTTTCCATCTATTCAGTTGAAAAATAGTTACGTTGTTTTCTTTTTTGTAATTGCCTAATCGATTGATTATTTCGGAGCGTTTACCCAAGATTCCAATTAATTCTTCGTCCAATTCGTCAATAATATTTCTTAAGTTCATTAATTCATTATTAAACTCACTGTTGTCCGAATACATGTTTCGGTAATTTAGACTATGTAATAAAGTGTTTAAATCTTCGGGTAATAGCTGTTGTTTCGCATCACTCCATGCAGCATCAGGATTAATATGGCTTTCAATCATAAGACCATTCATTCCTAAATCAAGGGCTTTTTGCGCTACTTCTTTGATAATGTCTCTTCTTCCGCAAATATGACTTGGGTCGCAAATTATGGGAAGATTTGGAAAAAGTGTTTTTAGCTCAATAGCAATTTCCCAAAAAGGTGGATTTCTATATTTTGATTTATCACTTGAGTGAAAACCGCGATGAATAGCTTTAATGTCGGTTATTCCAGCGTTGGCAATGCGTTCAATAGCTCCAATCCAAAGCTGTAAATCAGCATGAATTGGATTTTTAACCATTACCGGAATATTTACTCCTTTAAGTACATCAGCAATTTCTTGAACAGAGAATGGATTAACAGTTGTTCGGGCTCCAATCCATAAAACATCAACACCGTGCTTTAACGCTTCTTCTGCGTGATGAGCTGTGGCTACTTCAACAGTAGTTTTTAAACCGTATAGTTTCTGAACTTGATTCAACCAATTTAAACCTTCGCTTCCAATTCCTTCAAAACTATTGGGCCTAGTGCGTGGTTTCCAAATTCCAGCTCTAAATAAATCAACCGATTTTATTTTTGAAATTGCTTCCGCTGTTTTTAAAACCTGCTCCTCAGTCTCAGCTCCACAAGGCCCCGCAATTATTAATTTTGTTTGTTCCAAAATGTTTAATTAAAAATTCTTAAAATATTTCCATCCCAACTTGTATTATACTGCGTTGCTGGATATGCACTAGGTGTTTGCATAATGCTTCCATCATAAGGAGAAAATCTGCTTTTACATATAGTGTCAAACATATATTGCTGTGTATTGTTAAAGTATAAGATTGCGCTTGCATTTGTTTTGCCTTCGTGCGGACACTCCCTTTCAAAAGCTTTAAAATCATTGGCGCCCGAACGAAAGACAATAATTCCTTTTCCTCCACCATTCACATAAATCCAACCCGTAACTACATTCAAATTAAAAAACTGCGGATCTGTTTTATAAATAGTAATATTTACAGGGTATTGATTGTTAGGATTTTGTTGTGCTTGATTATTTTTTTTGCACGAAATGATTGCAATCGAAAATAATATAACAACTATAAATGCTAGTTTTAATTTTTGCATGGTATTAAATCAAAAACTATGTTAAGGAAGATGTTGAATTTGTTGAGTATCTAATATATTCCCTTATTTTTGTACGGTAAAGTTACTAAATGGAAGATTACCAACCAAAACGAAATTTAAAGGCCTTAATGCCCGTGTTTTTTGCACTAACATTAATTGCTGGAGTGCTTATTGGGTATAGACTAAATTTTTCTAAGGAATACCCTATGGCTAGAACTGGAGGCGGAGGTAAGCTAGAGGGAGTTTTAAATTACATTACGGCTCAGTATGTAGATACGATTAATAAAGATGATTTGGAGGATAAAACTTTAACGGCCATGCTTCACTCGCTCGATCCTCATAGTGATTATATTCCAGCAAGTGATTTAGAAATGAGTGATGAACCTTTAAAAGGTAATTTTGATGGTATAGGAGTAGAGTTTAATATTTTTGACGATACAATTACAGTGGTGAGTCCAATTGAGGGTGGCCCTTCAGAAAAGGCTGGGATATTGGCTGGCGATAAGTTTATTACAGTGAATAAAGAAAAGGTAGCTGGTGTAAAAATTACCAATAAGCAAGTTTTTGATAAGTTGCGCGGCGAAAGAGGAACTAAGGTTGTGATTGAAATTAAACGCGCTGGTGAACCTAAATTAATTCCGTTTACAATTAAACGAGATGAAATTCCTTTGCATAGTTTAGATGCAGCTTATATCATACCTAATACAAACATTGGCTATATAAAAATTTCAAGATTTGCTGCACCTACTTTTGATGAGTACAAGCAAGCACGCAGTAAATTAACTAAGCAGGGAATGAAAAAGTTAATTGTTGATTTGCGTGGAAATGGCGGTGGTTATTTAAATACAGCTGTTGATTTAGCAGATGAGTTCTTGTCTAAGGGAATGCAAATTGTTTATACTAAAGGAAAGGCATCACCTAAAAAGTCTTATATGGCTACAGAGCAAGGAGCTTTTGAAAACAACCCATTATGTGTTTTAATCGATGAAAATTCGGCATCGGCAAGCGAAATTTTAGCTGGTTGTTTGCAAGATAACGACAGAGCTACAATTGTTGGAAGACGCAGTTTTGGAAAGGGTTTAGTGCAAGATCAAATTCCGTTTTCTGATGGTTCAGCTATGCGTTTAACAATAGCAAGATATTACACGCCAAGCGGACGATGCATTCAAAAGCCTTATACAAATGGTAATGATGAATATTATAATGAAGAGTTAACTCGTTATTCATCTGGTGAATTATATAATGCTGATAGTATAAAATTTGCCGACAGTTTGAAATACAAAACAGTAAGTGGTAAAACAGTTTATGGTGGAGGTGGCATTATGCCAGATGTTTTTGTTCCTTTAGATACAAGTTATAGAAGTGTTTACCTTTCTAAGATATCTTATAGTGGTTTAATTAATCAATATGCTTTTGATTACACAGATAAGAATAGAAAAGCTTTAAAGTACTATAAAGATGCCACGAGTTATATAAATACATTTGTGGTTAGTAACGAAATGATTAATGCTTTTTACGCTTATGCCGAGAAGAATAAAATATCTCGTAATACAGCTGATATTGCAAAAAGCGGAGAATACATTAAATTGCAAATAAAAGCTTTAATAGGACGAAATTTATTTGGCAATGATGCTTATTATCCTATACTTCATTTAAACGACAACACTCTGAAAAAGGCTGTTGACCTAATGAAGAAATAAATTATTTATTACTAAATTCTCTGTGTTCAGTTTTAAATAATTCATCTTGTGTTAAGCTCTTAAAGTAATCGTAAGTTATTTTTAAACCTTCGGCACGGGACACCTTTGGTTCCCAACCTAAAATTTCTTTTGCTTTACTAATGTCGGGACGACGTTGTTTTGGATCGTCTTTAGGTAAAGGCAACGAAATTAGTTTTTGTTTGGTACCTGTAAGTTTTATAATTTCTTCACCAAATTCTTTAATTGTTATTTCGCTTGGATTACCAATATTAACAGGTAAATGATAATTGCTTAGTAATAATTTATAGATACCATCTACCAAATCATCTACGTAGCAAAAGCTGCGGGTTTGGCTACCATCACCAAACATAGTTAAATCTTCTCCGCGCAATGCTTGCCCAATAAATGCAGGTAATACGCGACCATCGTTCAAACGCATACGAGGGCCGTAAGTGTTGAAGATTCTAACAATACGAGTTTCTAAATTGTGCGATTGATTGTAAGCCATAGTTAACGCTTCCATAAAACGCTTAGCCTCATCGTAGCAACCTCTTGGGCCAACAGGGTTTACATTACCCCAATATTCTTCCGTTTGCGGATGAACAATAGGATCACCATAAACTTCGCTGGTAGATGCTACGAGAACACGAGCATTTTTTACACGAGCTAAACCTAAAACATTATGTGTTCCTAAGGAAGAAACTTTTAGTGTTTGAATAGGGATTTTTAAGTAATCAATAGGGCTTGCAGGCGAAGCAAAATGCATGATATAATCTATCTTGCCTGGCACATGAATAAACTTAGATACATCGTGGTGATAAAACTCAAACTGTTTAAGTTTAAAAAGATGTTCAATGTTTTTTAAATCACCTGTAATTAAGTTGTCCATACCAACTACTTCATAACCTTCTTTAATAAATTTATCGCAAAGGTGAGAACCTAAAAAGCCTGCCGCACCTGTAATTAAAACTCTTTTTGCCATTTTATATAATTTTATTCTTCACACTCAAACACAATGGCTGGCGGAAGATTTAATAATGTAAATCGTTTTGAAATAGAACTAAATGTATCTTTTAAATTACTGTAGTTTAAAAAACTATATTGAAATTGAACAAATTTACTTCCAGTTTTTAAAACTTGTTTGCTCTGTGAAAGTATATTGTTTACAACTGTTTTAGGCATCATCGCTAATGGCAATGATGAAATAACAGCATCTACTTTTTCAATATTATGTTTCTTTAAAATTTCTTGAATATCTTCGGCACTCTGCTGTTCTAGGCTAAAACGCTTGTCTTTAATTTCGTTCAGAATTTTTGAACAAAACTCTTGGTTAATTTCAAAACTAATTAGTTTTGAATTAGGGCTCATTCGTTTTAAAATTTCTTTTGTAATGCAACCATCACCCACACCATATTCAACAACATGAACGTCCTTACTAAAATCAATAGATTCAAGCATATTGTTTACCAAAAAACTCGAACTAGGAGCAACAGAACCAACTGTTTTTATATTTTTTAATTTAAAGCCCATTTTATTTTATTACCTCACGGCCAATGCTAGAGTAGTAATAACCTAATTTTTTCAATTGATCAGTACCGTATAAATTACGACCGTCGAAAATAACTTTGTTTTTTAGTGCCGCCGAAACCTTTGCAAAATCAGGAGTCCTGAAAACACTCCATTCGGTTGCAATAATTAATGCATCAGCATTTGTTAAAACATCATATTGATTTTCGCCAAACTTTATTTTATCGCCTAATACATTTTTCACATTGTTCATCGCTTCAGGGTCAAATGCGCTAACAGTTGCACCAGCTGCCAACAATTCATCAATAATGTATAATGCTGGAGCTTCGCGAATATCGTCAGTATCAGGTTTAAATGCTAAGCCCCATAAAGCAAAATGTTTGCCTTTTAAATCGTTGTTAAAATAATTTTTAATCTTAGGAATAATAATAGTTTTTTGAGTTTCATTTACTTCCATTACAGCTTTCAAAATTTTGAAATCGTAATTTACTTCCGTAGCTGATTTCTCAATTGCTTGCACATCTTTTGGGAAACAGCTTCCGCCATATCCTATTCCTGGGAATAAAAAACGTTTTCCAATTCTATCATCACTACCTATACCAATACGCACCATATCAACGTCGGCACCAACACGCTCGCACATGTTAGCAATTTCATTCATAAATGTAATTTTAGTTGCTAAAAATGCATTGGCTGCATATTTGGTAAGTTCGGCGGATTTTTCATCCATAAAAATAATCGGATTTCCTTGACGAACGTATGGTTTGTAAAGTTCCTCCATTATTTTACGAGCACGCTCACTGCTACTTCCAATTACAACTCTATCTGGTTTTAAGAAATCATCTACCGCAAAACCTTCACGCAAAAACTCAGGATTAGAGACTACATCAAACTCTACTTTTGCATGTTTAGCAAGTGCCTCGCGCACTTTATCTGCAGTTCCAACAGGCACTGTGCTTTTATCAACAATAACTTTATAATCTTTAATAATTTTTCCTAGGTCATCGGCTACGCCCAAAATATAGCGTAAATCAGCACTTCCATCTTCGCCTGGAGGTGTTGGTAATGCTAAAAAAATGACACTTGCATTTTCAATTGCCTCATTAAGGTTGGTGGTGAAATGTAATCTACCATCTTTGATGTTTCGGTGAAATAAGACGTCAAGATGAGGTTCGTAAATGGGAACAACACCATCTTTCATTTTCTGAACTTTCTCTGCGTTGATATCAACACAAACCACGTTGTTTCCTGTCTCCGCCAAACAAGTTCCTGTAACTAAGCCTACGTAACCTGTTCCAACTACTGCTATATTCATTGGTTATTTATTTAAAAATTCTAATACGTTTGTTGTAATGTAATTTACAGCATCACCAACAGTTTGAATGTTTTCAGCTTGATCGTCTGGAATAGCGATATTGAATTCT
>CAZRUA010000001.1:229136-272095 GCA_964603125.1 uncultured Flavobacteriaceae bacterium
TAATGTAATTTAATGTTTCTTCATCCAATTCGGTGTGCATTGGTAATGAAATAACATTGTTACATAAATCTATGGTTGTTTGAAAGTCCTCATCTTTAAATCTAACATCAGCATAAGCTTTTTGATGGTGTAAAGGTTTTGGATAGTAAATCATTGCAGGTATTTCTTTACTTGCTAAAAACTCATTTAGCGCATTTCTATCGGCACCTTTAAGTTGTAAAGTGTATTGATGAAATACATGCGTTGAATTAGTTGCGCGCACAGGGGTTTTAATTTTTGGATGATTTGCAAAAGCTTTGTCATAATATGCTGCAGCATGATTACGAGCAATAGCATATTCATCTAATTGCTTCAATTTCACATTTAAAACTGCAGCTTGTATACTGTCTAATCTTGAGTTTACACCAATATCATCATGAATGTACTGAACAGATTGACCGTGGTTGGCAATCATTCTAACGCGTGCAGCTAATTTATCATCATTGGTGTATAAAGCACCACCATCACCATAGCAGCCTAAGTTTTTTGAAGGGAAAAAGGATGTACAACCAATTGTTCCAATTGTTCCACCTTTTGCTTTGCTACCGTTTTTGAATGTATAATCTGCTCCAATTGCCTGAGCCACATCTTCAATTACAAATAAATTATGTTTTTTAGCAATTTCCATAATTGGTTCCATATCAGCACATTGACCATATAAATGAACCGGAACAATTGCTTTTGTTTTAGGCGTAATTGCTTTTTCAATTGCACTTGGGTCTATTGTAAAAGTATCTGGATTTACTTCAACTAAAACGGGTTTTAATCTCAATAAAGCAATTACTTCTGCAGTAGCAACATAAGTGAAATTAGCTGTAATTACTTCATCACCAGGCTCAAGGTTTAAAGCCATCATAGCTATTTGCAAGGCATCTGTACCATTTGCGCAAGGAATTACATGCTTAACGTTTAAGTATTTTTCAAGGTTTAATTGAAATTCTTTAACAGCTGGACCATTGATAAATGCTGTATTATCAATTACGTTTTTAATGGCAGAATCAACTTCAGTTTTGATTTTCTCGTACTGAGTTTTTAGATCAACCATTTGTATTTTTTTCTGTAAGCTTACCATAGTATTTTAATGAAAGGCGAATATACCAAAAAATACCAAAAAAGCAGCTTAAAAAAGCCTTGTTTTTCGGATTTATTATTTGCCCACAATAGTGAATTTTACTGATATCCTAATGCCATTTTCGTCCACCAAAAGCAAGGTGTGTTTGCCTGGGCTTGGACAGCAGGTAAATTGATGGATATCTTTTGTTTCTCCAAGGTATTCATTGTCAATGTGCCAATAGATTTTTGTAGATGAATTTCTATGGGTGGCTTCAAATACAACCTTGCCTTTATTACCATCTAGTTCAATAGGAATATAGACTTTATGATTGGGTTTGGGATATAAAATTCCCATTGCCTTATCGGCCATTTTGGTAAGGCATTCGGGTTTAAACTCAGGAAGCATTTTGTAATTGGGATGGTTAAATTTGTAGTATTTCTCAATAATTGGAGGTAGTATAAAGAATGTTTCATGTTTCATATTGTAAACATTTTCACATTCACTATCTACACGTTTATTTTCGGATTTACTAAGATGTATAATTTGGTGATAAGGGCAGGAAACACTTTCCTGACAAGTATTTGGAAGCAATAAAGTATCTACTAAATCGCAATTTAGGTTTGCTCTATGTCCACTTTCACGACAAATTTTCATCTTTGTCATTTTAGTTTTGGGTTCCTTAAACCACACGTTTGATTTGGGTAGCTGATTAAAAACCTCAAACAAAATGGGGGCTGCCGCTTTAATTCCTGTTAAACCAGGGCGTCCTTCACCATCGGCATTTCCAATCCAAACACTAACAACATAATCAGGTGTAATTCCAACAGCCCAAGCATCTCTAAAACCAAAGCTAGTTCCAGTTTTCCATGCAATTTTTTGAGACGAATGAAAGGCTCGCCAATTGCCGTCTTCATCCGGACGGTTCACATCAACCATAGCCTCAAATGTTTTGTAAATGCAAGCTTCATCTAGCTTGTCGATAAACTCTTTTTCTGATTTTTCTTTTTTAGTTTTTACATAGGTAATTTCTTTTGTTGAATCTAGTTTAAGCCGTTGAGCCATTTGTGTATAAACTTTATTAATATCCCATAATTTGGTTTCGGCTCCACCTAATATAAGCGACAAACCATAATGCTTAGCTGAGTGATTCAGTGTGGTGAAGCCGAAATTTTTTAAATCTGTATGAAATTTTTCCAAACCATAATCATTTAATAACCTAACCATTGGTATATTTAAACTTCGCGCTAATGCTTTGCTTGCAGGCACTGCGCCATCGTATTGCTGACTAAAATTTTTCGGACTAAAACCTCCATATTGAGTTGGAATGTCGTGTAATAGCATGTTTGGAGTAATATCACCATTCTCTAATGCTCTTTCAAAAAGTAAAGGTTTTAACACGCTTCCTGAACTTCTTGAAGCTCTTATACAATCAACATTACAGCTGTATTCAATTTCTTTTAAATTCGTATTTCCCACATAGGCAAGTACTCTCCCGCTTTTTACACTTGTTATTAAAATAGCGCCATTGTATATTTTGTTTTCAAGCAAGTTTTCATTTTGTGTATTTAAAATGGCAATGGATTGTTGTTGTAAATTAAAGTCAATAGTGCTATGTATGGTTTTACCCTTTTGCCCATTTTTTATAGCATACATTAAAAGATGAGGCGCTAGTTGAGGCAATTGCAAAGGTTTTTCGGGCAACGGTTCTTGTAATGAAAGATGGTAAGTTTCATCGTCTATTACTTTTATTTCGTGTAAACGAGTTAAAAGCCTGTTGCGTTTTTTTAAAAGTCGATCATGATTTTTTCCAGGATATATTAAACCTGGAGCGTTTGGTAATACAGCAAGTGTTGCAGATTCGGCCCAGCTTAGTTTATGTGAACTTCTCCCAAAATAGCGCCAAGAGGCAGCTTCTAAGCCTACTACATTGTTGCCGAAGGGAGCATTGGAAGCATAGTAATTTAATATTTCTTTTTTAGAGTATTTTATCTCTAGTCGAGTTGCCATTAATAATTCTATTAGTTTTTCGGCAACTGTTCGCGGTGGATTTTTTCGTGTTAGCCTTGAAAGCTGCATGGTTAAAGTGCTTCCGCCACTGACAACTTTTTTCTTTTTTATGTTTTGCGTAATTGCTCTGCCAATTCCCTTTAAACTAAATCCTAAGTGAGAATAAAAATCTCTATCCTCAAATTGAATGATGCAGGTTTCGAATTTTTTTGGAACCGAATCGCAAGATGAAAATCTCCATTGTCCATCTCCAGCAATTTTTGCCCCAAGTAAAATGCCATCTTTATCTAGCAAAACAGTTGATGTTGGTGCGTTAAAAAGCTTTTCGGGCAGGCAGTTGATGTACCAAATTAAAAATAATAATGTAAGTGAGTATATAAAGTTTCGTTTATACCTTTTGTATTTTATAATTAATGGGGCGTAGTACATTACTAGTATTATTTGTAAATATCAAAATCTTGAAATTTTACAGTGCCTAATGTTTTTGCAGTCTCAGTAGTGGTTTTAGTTTCGGCAGGTTCAGTTGCATTAAATTCTTCGGATACTTTTTTATGTAGTAACCAAGTTTTCTTTTGTTCCGAATATTTAAACGTAGTTTCAGTCGACCATCTCCAAACGCTACCTCCATAGTGTTCAATGCTAAAGCAACCTTCGGTAATTACTACACCAACAAAAGGATCTCCCATTACCCCGCCACATGTAACGCAATATACCGCATTGTCGTTTCTTGCAACTTGCGTAAAGCTTCCATCATATTTACCCAGCAAAATAATTAACGGCCTTCTTACTTCCGATTTGCTAGTATCTGATTCTTTTTCCTCATCAATTTTCTTTAAAACTAAAATAACATCCTTTATTTTGTCTAGGTTTAAGTCGCCTTTTTGGCTATCTAAAACGGCATAATTCTCAGGAATGAAACTTTCAAAACCTATCTTAATGGGCTCAGTTTTTTTTATTTCTGCTTTTGGAGTGTCAATTATTTGTTTCAACTCGATTTTTTGTTTCGATTCATTTTTACTCAAATCACATGAAATTGTAATGAATGAGACTAATGCTAGTGATAGGATGATTTTCGTATTCATAGCTCAAAGGTAATTAGCTAAAAAAAAGAAATTTGGCATTTTTATTATTCGCTATACTTTTAATGAAAAGCGTTTTTTACCTTTGATTAATTGAAAAGGCTTAGTTTACATATTCTCTCTACATTTCTGCTGGTAATAAATTTCAGTAATGCCCAGCAGTATAATTTTCGCAACTATTCGGTTAAGGAAGGTGTGGCTCAATCTCAAGTGTATGGAATTTTACAAGATAGCAGAGGTTATTTGTGGTTAGGTACACGCGGTGGCGGACTCACACGATACGACGGTACAACGTTTAAAACGTATACAGTTAAAGATGGTTTAGTAAATAATTATGTTTTTTGTATTGAGGAAGATAAGAATAAGAATCTTTGGATTGGCACGAACAATGGCTTGTCTATTTACAATGGAATAAGTTTTAAAAACTATAAACCTACCGGAGATAGCTCAAATGTGTGGATGCAGGAAATTAAAACGGACAGTAAAAACCGAAAATGGATTGCAACAAATGTTGGGATTTTAATGTTTGATGGCAAGGAGTTTAAGAACATAAGCGAATTGTTAAAGCTCAAAAAGGCGGTAATTAATGCAATTTGTGTAGACAAGGATGGTAAAATTTGGTTTGGAAATGCAGAAGGCTTATTTTGTATAGCAGAAAAAAATGGTCTTTTCGATTACGAGGACTATAGCAAAAAATACGGCTTAATTAAAAACTCTATAACCTCTATTAAGCAAGATAAAAAGGGGAATTTATGGATTGGCACTTATGGTGATGGAGCCTATGTGTTTAATGGAACTAAGTTTTTTAGGATTGATTACGCGCGTGAATTAATGAAACAAACCATACTTGACTTTTGTTTTGACCAGGCAGGTAATGTATGGATGGCAAGCTTAAACAAGGGAGTGTGCTTGTATAATACAAGAGATTTAAGTTTTATTTGGCTAGGTGAAGCGGAAGGCTTAAGTAACAATCATGTAAGAAGTATAATACAAGATAAAAGTGGGAATTTTTGGTTTGGTACATCAGGAGGAGGAATATGTAATTATTTTGGGAAACAGTTTACTCATTTTGATAAAAGCAATGGTTTAGGAGGTAATTTTATTTATAGTGTTTTTAAGGATTCAAAACAAAGATTATGGATTGGAACATCTGATAAAGGTTTGAGTGTTTTTGATAGTTCAGTTTTTAAACAATTTAATTCGTTTAATCATTTTTTAGATGTGAAAGTAAAGTGTATATCCGAAACAAAAACAAATCAATTAATTTTTGGAACAGAGGGTTTTGGTGCTTATTATTACGATGGTACTAATTTTAAACAGGTAAAGGGAACAGAGAAATTTTTTATACGTGCAATAGTTGTTGATGCTAAGGATAATACATGGTTAGCTACAGCTGGTGTTGGTTTGTTGCGATATGAAAATAGCGACTTTGAAAAGGAGCCCGAAAAGTTTAATGTTGAATCTGGTTTGTTGCATAATCGATTAACAACATTATGCCTAGATAAAACCGGAAAGCTTTGGTACGGAACAGAAAATAACGGGATAGGGTGTATTTATAAAAACAAGATTTCGCATGTAATCATAAATCAAAATAATGGTTTAATAGCCAACTCAATAAGAAGTTTGCACGAAGATGTGAATGGAAATTTATGGGTAGGAACTGCTGGTTATGGGATTTCAAGTTTTGCGTTGTATGGTGCTAATCGTCAAATTAAAAATTATGATTATAAAAGTAAATTAACATCAACCAATATTTACCTTATTACCAGTGATGCTAATGGAAATATTTTTGTTGGTACTGAAACAGGACTGGACTATTTAACAATTGATAAAGAGCGTAATATTTCTGATAAGAAGCATTATAGCAAGGGCGAAGGATTTGTGGGGATTGAAACTTGTCAGAATTCGTTTTTTAATGAGAAGGATGGAACTATTTGGTTTGGAACTATTAACGGCTTGTCTAAATACAACCCATCTAATGCGGTTCGTAATAATTTTGAACCCATAACCACCATAACCGATGTGCGTTTGTTTTATGAAACATTTTCTAAAACAGAATATGCAAGTTTGGTAGGTGATTGGAATGCATTGCAAAATGTTAATTTACCTTATAGTCAAAACCATTTAAGTTTTGATTTTTTAGGAATTAATTTTAGTAATCCTGAAGCGGTTAAGTACCAATGGTTTTTAGATGGTTTTGATAAAGATTGGTCGCCACCTTCTAATCAAAAGACAGTAACTTACTCAAATTTACCGAGCGGCGATTTTACTTTTAAAGTGAAGGCCTGCAATGAAGATGGTGTTTGGAATAAAACGCCAACTGAATTAAAATTTACAATTGAAACACCTATATGGATGAGATGGTGGTTTATTTTGTTGTTAGTGGTTTGTTTGTCGGCCCTGGTAATTGGTATTTTCAGATGGAGAGTTAAGTTAATACAGGCAAAGGCAAATGAGGCGCAGCAAAAACTTCAAATGGAAAAGGAATTAATTGAATTGGAGCAAAAGGCTTTACGATTACAAATGAACCCGCATTTTATTTTTAATGCGTTAAATAGTATTCAATCACAAATTGGTTCAGATAAACCAGAAGAAGCAAGGTATTATTTGGCAAAATTTTCACGCTTAATGCGTCAGATACTTGATAATTCAAGGGTTTCTGTTATTACCTTGCAAGAAGAAATTAATACTCTTGAGAATTATTTACTAATTGAGAAGTATTGTAACGGAGATAAATTTGATTATAAAATTAACGCTTCTTCAAACCTCGAATTAGATTTTATTAAATTACCGCCAATGCTGTTGCAACCCTTTGTAGAGAACGCAATTAAACATGGATTAAATTTTAATTCAGGTAAAAGAGGATGGATAGAAATAAACTTTAATGAAGAGGATAATTATCTTATTTGCTCTGTTACTGATAATGGGATTGGCCGGGAAAAATCATCCCAATTGAATAAGCATAGTAAAGAAACTTACCATAAATCAACGGCTTTATTAGTTACCAAAGAAAGATTAGATTTGCACGGAGATGTAGATAGTAAAAATGAAATGGAAATTATAGATTTATTTGATGAGAGCGGAAGGGCATCAGGGACAAAGGTTGTAGTTAAATTAAAAATTATTTAAAGTTGGTTTATGTTGTCAATTCGAGCGGGGTTGAGAACTAACAATTAATAGATTAAATACGAAGAATATGATTAAAGCAATAATAATAGACGACATAGAACAAGCAAGAAATACTCTAAAAAAAGACTTGGACATTTACGCTAAAGATGTTGAAGTTATAGGTGAAGCTAACGGAGTAGTGGAAGGAGCTAAGTTGTTAAAAACAATGCAACCCGATGTTTTGTTTTTAGATATACAAATGCAAGATGGTAGTGGTTTTGATTTGCTGGATATCTTGAAGGAAATTAGCTTCAAAATTATTTTTATCACAGCTTCTGATGCCCATGCTATTAAAGCGTTTAGATATGCTGCAATTGATTATTTGTTAAAGCCTGTTGATCCTGATGAATTGCAAGCTTCATTGGCTAAGCTTCGCGGAAAATCGGTAAATGAAAACGAAAAGTATAAATTACTCAACGATGTTTTAAAAAACAATTCTAAACCTCATCATAAACTTGCTCTTCATACACAAGACAAAATTCATGTTGTTAATATCAGTGATATTTTACGTTGTGAGAGTAATGTAAATTATACAGAGTTTCATTTTGTTAATGCTAAAAAACTTTTGGTGACTAAGACGCTAAAAGATTTTGAAGATTTACTTTCCGAACAAGGTTTTTATCGTGTACATCAATCTCATTTGGTCAACACCAAATACATCAAAGAATTTATTAAAACCGATGGTGGCTATATTATAATGAATGATGGCTCAAATGTGCCTGTTAGCACACGTAAAAGACCAGAAGTAATAAAGATGCTAGAAGAGTTATAAATTATTTCTCGGTATACTCTTCTTTTAAAAACTCTTTCCAATCGCCTAAGTTAGCAACAACTTGTAACTGACGATAAGTTTGGTGAAAAGCTTCTTCGCTTTCTTGTGAGTTAAGAATGCGTATGCGATAAGAATCGAAATTTTTTAAAGCTTGTTTTTCTTCAGCAGTAAGTTTCTCGTTGTTGAATTCTTTATCACGTAAATCGCTGATACTGATTTCGCCACCAATCTCTTTTTTTGTAAAAAAACCTTTTAAAATATTTTTGTTCAAATTTATCATACCTCTTGCAAAGGTACTAAGTAAGAACCTGATTAGCATTTTTTATTGCCATCAGTTTTAAACAAAACTGTGTTGATTAAAGATTAGATTTTAACAAATTTTAAAACTTTGGCCGTTTGGTGACCATTTGGGGGATAAAGCTTAACATTGTAAAGGCCTGATTCAAGGTCGTTAACATTAATTTTACTCAAATTACTGCCTAAATCTGCCTTTTGCGTTATAGTTTTAATAATATTTCCTGTAAAATCGCAAATATCTATATTTAATAGCTCTTCTTCGGATGCTTCATATTGAATGTTTAAAATGTCATTGCTTGGATTTGGAAATAACTCAAATTGATCAAATGTTTCTTCACAATTAAGGTAAATGGTTTTTAAGTGAGCCCTATTTCCATTCGCATCTGTTTGTAATAGTCGGTAGTATTTGTATTCAGGATTATCTCCATCTAAGGTAAATTCGTAGTTTGAAGCTGTTTTACTATCACCATTACCTTTAATTGTGGCCACTTCTTCAAAATTAATTCCATCAATACTATGTTC
This sequence comes from uncultured Flavobacteriaceae bacterium, assembly GCA_964603125.1. GTDB lineage: Bacteria > Bacteroidota > Bacteroidia > B-17B0 > Aurantibacillaceae > CAZRUA01. The sequence continues at coordinate 238,075 of CAZRUA010000001.1, forward strand.
TAAGCTAAAGTGATCGTTGTTTTGTTCGCTAATACAAGTCCAATTAAAGGTTTTGGATTTGCCCTCGCATTTACCTTTAAAATCTTGCAACTCTACAGGTAAAATAATCGCTGCACAACCAAAGCCTCCAGTGCTAATATTTGAAACTACAATGTATTGAGGCGAAACATTATATGAAGTAGGGGTTGTAGTGGAATAATATTTTAATGTTAGTTTTCGTATAACTGTGGTTGAGGTTCCTATACTAACATTGTTATTTCCCCAGCATGTGCATGAAGAAGAAGAATTCGCTTTAAAAGTTACGGTAGTCCCCGAACTTGCGCTAGCATTACAATCATTTGTTTTAGAAACTGTGAGAGCTGCGCCAGTATTGCTAATAGCTGAAACATCTACGGCATCGTTCCAAGATCCAAATCCATCATCGTTTATATCATATAAACTAAAGGTAAGAGGGCCACAAACACCATTAACCCCGCCATCAAACGAAATAACAATGGTGACGTTTGAGCTTGCATTAGTCCAATCAACCGAAACGTATAGCCCGTTTGGTGCCGAGGAACAGCTAAAACCAGCAGGATCGGTTGAAGTACTGTATTTGGGAGTGCTATTTTTAAATATGCTTGTACCAGCACTGCTAGTTATAGTTGTTTTGGTATAATCTGTATAACCACTGCCAGATAGTGTATAGGGATAAGCTATTGCAGTGAAAGGTGTGTAGCTTGTATTAGGCGAGTAACCCGACCAAGAAAAAGTAGTTTGACCAAAAGAAAATAAACTGGTGAAAATTATAAGTAAAGATAATTTTATCTCCTTCATTGTGTTTGACTAGATACGTCAAATGTACAATGAGCAAGGGGCTTTAAATAGGGGGCTAGTCTTCTATGTAGAGGGGGCTGGCCTTCTATTTACAAAACTATTTTATTCTCTGATGAACAGCTTCAAACAAAACAATTCCTGTTGCAACAGAAACATTTAGAGATGCTATTTTACCTGGCATTGGTATTTTTACTGAGGTGTCACTGCGTTTTAAATATTCGCCACTAATACCGTTCTCTTCTGAGCCCATGATAATGGCTGTGGGTAATTTAAAGTCAACATCGTAAATTAAATTCTCTGTTTTTTCATGACAGGAAATAATTTGCAAGCCACTTTCTTTTAAAAATCCAATGGTGTTTTTTAAATTATCTTCACGGCAAACAGGTATTTTATGTAACGCTCCTGCACTTGTTTTAATTGCATCGGCGTTTATCTGAGCAGCTCCTCTGCTTGGTATAATAATCATGTCAACACCAGCGCATTCGGCGCTTCGAGCAATAGCCCCAAAATTACGAACGTCAGTAATTTTATCTAAAATTAAAACCAAAGGAACTTTCCCACTTTCAAATACCGAACCTAGTAAATCTTCGGTAGCGTAATAAGTAATGTTAGCTAGGTAAGCTATAACGCCTTGATGATTTTTGCTGCTAATGCGTTTTAATTTTTCGATAGGAACCCACTGATAAGGTATTTCAGTGCCTTCAAGTGCTTTGCGCAATTGTCCAAAAAGTTCGTTACTCAAACCTTTTTGAATTAAAATTTTATCAAACTCTTTTCCAGCCTCAATGGCTTCGATAACGGCACGTGTGCCAAATATCATATTTTCTTCCTTATCGTTGTTGCTATGAAACATGATGTAAATGTAAATAAAAACTCCGTGCAATTTTTATTACACGGAGTTTTAAAATGAGTTGTGATTAATATTATTTAATTGGTTGAGTAGCCTCTAAAGTAATGTTTATTTTAACATCATCAGCTAAACCTGCTTGACCAATACCGAAAGCTGCGCGACTAATAACTGTTTCGCCATCAAAACCTGCTACTTTAATTTTTACATCTTCTCCTTTATCATTTTTAAAAGCTGATTCGTTAGCTCCTGCGTAGTTAAATTTAATTTCGCATGGCTTATCAATACCTTTAATCGTTAAAGTACCTTTTGCAATATATTTGTAAGCAGCTCCTTCTTCTGGGTTAGCAACTATTTCAGTTGCAACAAAGTTTGCTTTACCAAATTTAGCTGCATCAAAAAAGTCAGCACCTTTTAAATGCTCATCACGCATTCCGTTTTGAGTATTTAATGAATTGATATCAAAACCAATTGTAACTTTTGTGTTAGAAGATGAATCTAAATTTAACATACCGCTTGAAATGTTAATAGAACCTCTTGTTTCGCTAATAGAGTGTTTAATACCAAAAGTTAATGAAGAGTGAGCAGCATCAACTTCAAAAGTTCCAGTTAATTCAGAAATATCTTTTTTGTTAGCATTCATAATGCTATCACATTCTTCTTTACTAGAACAAGTATATTCTTTACCGTTGATATTGCATTTTAAAACCATTTTCTCAACTTTTTCACCTGAGCAGCAAGCAGCTTTTTCAGTTGAACTTCCAATACCAACAATGTAAGGTGCAATTACTAAAGAAACGATTGACATTAATTTAATTAAGATGTTCATAGAAGGACCTGAAGTATCTTTGAATGGATCACCTACTGTATCACCTGTAACTGAAGCTTTGTGTGGCTCAGATTTTTTGTAGAACATTTCACCATTAATCAATACACCTTTTTCAAATGATTTTTTAGCGTTATCCCAAGCACCACCTGCGTTTGATTGGAAAATACCCATTAAAACACCTGATACAGTAACACCAGCCAAAACACCACCTAATACTTCTGGTCCCCAAATAAAACCAACAATAACTGGAGTAATTAATGCAATTGCCCCTGGCATCATCATTTCGCGGATAGAAGCTTTTGTAGAGATAGCAACACATTTTTCGTACTCAGGCTTTGCTTTGTATTCCATAATTCCTGGAATTTCGCGGAATTGACGGCGAACTTCTTGTACCATGTCCATAGCAGCTTTACCAACCGCTTGGATACATAATGCTGAGAAAATGAATGGAATCATAGCTCCAATAAATAAACCAGCTAAAACATTTGCTTTGTAAATGTTAATAGCATCAATACCTGCAATACCAACGAAAGCAGCGAATAATGCTAATGATGTTAATGCTGCAGAAGCGATAGCAAAACCTTTACCAGTAGCAGCAGTAGTATTACCTACAGCATCTAAGTTATCTGTACGCTCACGAACTTCAGGAGGTAATTGGCTCATCTCAGCAATACCACCAGCGTTATCAGCAATTGGTCCAAAAGCATCAATAGCTAATTGCATAGCAGTAGTCGCCATCATACCAGCAGCAGCAATAGCTACACCGTATAAACCAGCAAAGTAATAAGATGACATGATACCACCAGCTAAAGTTAAAATTGGAATAACAGTTGATTTCATACCCACTGATAAACCACCAATAATATTAGTTGCATGACCTGTAGAAGATTGCTGAATAATAGATAATACAGGTTTTTTACCCATGGCTGTGTAATATTCAGTAACAATACTCATAATTGCTCCAACAACAGTACCTACTAAAATAGCTAAGAAAACTTGTAAACTTGTAAATTCATAACCACGTAAGCTTAATTTTTCAGGTAACATATACATTACTACAAAATAAGAAGCTAAAACAGTAAGAGCCATTGAAGCCCAGTTACCCATGTTTAATGCATTTTGTACGTTTGATTTTTCGCCTTTAATACGAACAAACCAAGTGCCTACAATTGAGAAAACAATACCTAAACCACAAATTACCATTGGTAATAAAATTGGCGACATACCATTAAAGCCATCAACAGAAATACCTTTTACTTTTTCAACAACGATTTCTTGTCCTAAAACCATTGTAGCTAAAATAGTTGCTACATAAGAACCAAATAAATCGGCACCCATACCAGCAACGTCACCTACGTTATCACCTACGTTATCGGCAATAGTAGCTGGGTTACGAACGTCATCTTCAGGAATACCAGCTTCAACTTTACCAACTAAGTCAGCTCCAACATCAGCAGCTTTAGTATAAATACCACCACCAACACGCGCAAATAACGCAATTGATTCAGCTCCTAATGAGAAACCAGTTAATACTTCGATAGCTGTTTTAACAGTGTTTTCGCCTAAATCGTTAAACATTGCTAAGAAAGCAATAAATAAACCACCTAAACCTAATATTGCTAAACCTGCAACACCCAAGCCCATTACTGTACCACCAGTGAATGAAACTTTTAAAGCTTGTGCTAAGCTTGTACGAGCAGCTTGAGTTGTTCTAACGTTTGCTTTAGTAGCGATTTTCATTCCAATGTATCCAGCTGTAGCCGAAAATACCGCCCCAATAATAAAGGCTATTGAAATAATCCAACTTGAATGGATATCAACTCCATTAACTTGGTGAATTGTACCAGAATAAGCTAATAATGCTGCTGCAAAAACAACAAATATGCTTAATACTTTCCATTCAGCTTTTAAGAAAGCCATTGCTCCATCAGCGATATAACCAGCAAGTTCTTGCATGTTTTTATCACCTGCATCTTGCTTGCTTACCCAAGCCGATTTAATTGCCATTACCAACAAACCTAGCAAACCTAGGGCTGGTACTAAATAAATTACATAATCGTTCATACTTTTATTTTTTGTTTAAACTATTCTATATAAAACATATAGACCCCAAAATGGGGCTGCAAACTTACTGTTTTTATGTAAGAATACAAAAAAGAGGTAAAAATGTAATTATTTGTATTACAGCTATTTAAGTGTAAATTTGATAGGAGCCATTGTTTTAAAGGAAATCTTGGTTCCGTTTTGGATACCTGGAAACCAATTAGGGCAGTTTTTCATAACTCTTAAAGCCTCAATGTCAAATTTGTCGATACCAGAGCTTTTGGCTATTTTAACGTCTTTTACAATACCTTCTGTATCAATAACATATTGTACTAAAACAGTAACCTGTTCAAATCCCGGCTTAATTTCTTCATGAGGAAAACGAACATTTTGAGATATGTAATCATTAAAAGTGGACCATTTAGCATTTATCCATTTGGGATTGATATCTGCGACTTTCGTGACTGACCCATTTGGTTTTCGAACTTTTATCACCAAAGTATCTTGGGCGGATAAATCAATAGTTGCTATTACTATTAATATGAATGTGAAGAAACGTTTCATTTGCTAATTTTTACTAATCAAATCATCCAATAAATTTTAATGAACTATAATGATGTTTGATTTGATAAAGCTAGCCTAAACCTTTTTATTGTGAAGGTGTCAGTTTGTAAGTGGTCTATTTTGTTTGATATCTGTATTAAAAATCAAATTGATTAATAATTGTTCAAATCAAAAATTCTTGTGGTTGGATAGTATGCGTTAAAATAACCATAACCATTATTTACATTGGTTGGATAATTTATGGGTTCTGAAGTTAGCTGATTAATAAGCGCACCCGATTTTTTGAATGCATTTAAATATTCGAAATAGCCTTTACTTATATGACTAAGCATAACAGCTATGGAATCATGTGGGCTTGCTTCACTTAATTCTTTGCTTGCAGTATAAATGTTATTTGTAAACGAATTATCGTCTAACAATTCAAACTCCTTAATAATACCGTTACTGCCTTGAGAAAAAACCTGATTAATATCTACTGGTGAGTTACTGTTTGTTTTTCGAATGTAGTTTACAACATAGTAATTGTTATTGTTTGGGTCGTCATGAAATGTAAAATTAACTTTAACAACTGTGTCGCCTGGGTTTTTGATTACCTGAGGAAATATCGTATCAAATTGAACTTGAGGAATTAACTGTGTTGTTGCTGTAATTTCTTCTCCAGTTTCTGGGTCTCGTGCATATATATCATAAGTTCCATATGAATATTGCAAAGTATTAACACTTGCATAAACGCCCGGACTAATCATAAATAAAGTATCTTTTGTTCCAAAATAGCTAACAGTTACAAAGGCATTTTTTACTAGAATCTGATTTAAAAAATCATTGTTTAAACTATCGCTATCTTGAATACCTTGTCCTTCCAATGCACTGAAGCTGCGTGTAATACTAACAATCATTACTTGATTAGGAATTACTTGTGATGCTAAAACTAATTTTGGATTCGCTGGTTTTACATCAATATCTATGGGTTTTGGAACGCACCCTACAAGTGCAAACATTATAACAAGTATTAAAAGAAAATTTTTCATACCTAAAATTTAAAATTATATGCAACAAAAGGAATAAAACCAAATAAACCTTTTGCTTGATATTTATAACCTGCATCAGTTGCTACAACTTCTACTCGAGTAGGTTGAGCCCTGTTAAATAAGTTGTAAGCACCTAAATGCCATTCACCTTCATATTTTAAAAACTTTCTTTTTTCTTTTGTTTTAAAAATCATGTTAATATCAAAACGAGAAGTAGAAGGAAATGAATAGGAATTTTTAGGGCCGTAAATTGGCAATACATCTATGCTTGTATACGAAGAATTTGGAACAAGATAATTACCTACTACTGGCGTAAAACGCTGACCTGATGAATAAACAAATACGGCCGAAATGGAAAAACGTTTTGTGAATTCATACCCACCCACCAATGATAAATCATGTCTGCGATCGAATTTTGCATAGTAAGTATTTCCTTGATTCAAATCTGGGAACTTGCGAAATGCCCATGAAAGAGAGTATCCAATCCAACCAGTAAATCTTCCTTTTGTTTTTGAAAGAAAGACTTCGCCACCATATGCCCAACCTTTACCTTTAACTAATTCGTCTTCGTAGTTATCGTTTAAGATAAGAACTGCGCCTTCGCGATATTCAATCATATTGTTAATCCATTTGTAATAGGTTTCAACAGTTAAAACAGTTTTTAATTTTCTGAATAATCTGTTATAACTTAAAGCTATTTGATCTGAGTTCAGTGGTTTTACTTTTTTAGTAACTGGATACCATAAATCTGTTGGCAATGCAATAGCCGAATTAGAAACAAGGTGCAAATATTGTTTCATACGAGAATAACCAAATTTAACTGAATTTTTTTCATTTATGGAGTAAGTTGCAGAAAGGCGTGGTTCAAAACCGGCGTACAAAGTACCTTGTGTTTCAAGCACTGAAATACGGGCTCCATAATTTATTTTAAAAGAAGTATCTATTTTCCAATCGTTGCCGGCATATACACCAAAATCGTTGGTAAACATTTTTTGCCCTGGGCGAGAAGCTACATAATCAGCAACTTCGCCAGATGTGCTAACAACGTTGGGTTTAAACAAATGATTGGTATAATATGCACCAAATTTTATTGTGTTTTTTACATTTCTATAATAGTTGTAGTCAACTTTTGTACCCACGTCAGCAATGCTAGATTTGGTTAGGAACGAATTGCCTGGAATACTTGCCGATACATCATACCTGAAGCGAGTGTATATTAGAGATACGTTAGAAAATAATTTTGGATTATAAATATGATTCCAACGAATAGTGTTTGTAAAGTTTCCTAATGTAAAACCACCTTGAAAAAAGGATGAATCACTTTCAGACTTTGTTTTGAGCACATCATTACCATAATAGCCACTTAAATAAATTCTATCTTTATCATTTAAAATATAGTTAAATTTATAATTAGCGTCATAAAAAAAGTAAGGTAAAATATCTTGTTTATAAGCAAGTTTAAAAACCTTATCAATATAAGATCTTCGAGCAGAAACAAGAAAGGAAAATTTTTCCTTTATAATTGGTCCTTCAACAGTAATATGTGATGATAAAAGCCCTATGCCACCTTTAACATGAATTTTTTGCATATCACCCTCTTTCATTCGGATATCCATTACGGATGAAAGTCTTCCACCGTATTGGGCTGGAAAACCACCTTTATACATGGTTACATCTTTTAAGGCATCGTTATTAAAAACCGAAAAGAAACCAAATAGATGACTCACATTATACACTACTGCTTCATCTAGTAGCAACAAGTTGTCGTCGCCATTACCGCCGCGCACTAGCATTGTGTTTTGACCATCGCTACCGCGTTTAACACCTGGCATTAATTGCATTACTTTGATAATATCCGTTTCGCCACCAATGGTAGGAATATTTTTTATTTGTTCAATTGGAATATTGATAGCCCCCATTTGTGTAGAATGAACTTGTTCGTCTTGTTCATTTTTGTTACTCGTAACGGTTACTTCATTTATTACATTATCCGATGAAGAAAGTTTTATATCTAAAGGAACATCTTTATCTAAGTTTATTTTTTTTACAAACGAATTGTAACCTAGATAAGTACAAGCAATATCGTAGTTTCCTTTTTCTAAGGTAAGAGAATAAAATCCGTAAACATTTGATGCGATTGCAGTGCTTGTTCCTTTTACATATACAACAGCTCCAATTATTTGTTCACCATTAATCGAATCGGTTATGGTGCCGCTTATAGTAAATTGTTGAGCAATAATATTTGTTGCAAGAATTTGAAATATAAGAAAGGCAATAATTTTTTTCATGAATAAGTGCAAATTGCAACAAGATAAAATTACAAATAAATTGAAATAAAAAAAGGGTCTAACGAATTAACATTAGACCCTTTTTTTTAGAATGAAATTTTTATTTAAAAATAACTTTCATTTCAACACGACGGTTACGTTGTCTTCCTTCTTCTGTATCATTACTTGCAATTGGTTTTGTTTGACCAAACCATTCAGTTTTAACCTTAGTCATGTTTACACCATGCTTGATTAAGTATTTTTGAACTGCAATTGTACGTTTTTTAGATAACAGTAAGTTTTTAGCTGCATCACCTTGATTATCTGTGTGACCAGATAATAATAACGTCCAATCTTTAGAGTGTTCTTTCAATAATTTAGCTAAAGCATCTAATGAAGCAAAAGACTCAGGCTTGATAATATCCTTACCTGTAGCAAATTCTAAGTGAGAGAATGCTTGTTCTAAAACTTCTTTCTCTTCTTTCTTAATTTCAGGACAACCTTTGTTGCTTACCGGACCAGGAGTATTAACACACTCATCTTCTCTATCAGCTACACCATCTTTATCAGTATCTGGCCAAGGACAACCTTTGTTCTCGATTGGACCAGCAACATCAGGGCAAGCGTCTTCTTCATTTTTAATACCATCCTTATCGTTATCTTTCCAAGGGCAACCTAACATTTCAATAGTACCAGGTTCATCAGGACATTTATCGTTTTTATCCATTACCTTGTCACCATCTCTATCTGGACATCCATTAAATTCTTTTAAGCCTGCTTCATCTGGGCAATCATCCATTTTATCAATTAAACCATCTCCATCTTTATCAGGACAACCCATATATTGAGCTAAACCAGCAACATCTGGACACTCATCATCTTTATCAGGAATACCATCTTTATCCGTATCAGGACATCCTTTAAATTCAGCTAAGCCTGGTATATCAATACACTCATCTTGGCTATCAATGATTCCGTCGTCATCCTTATCAGGACAACCTTCAAATTTAGCTAAGCCAGGTTGATCAGGACATTTATCTTTGCTATCTTCAACATGGTCGCCATCTCTATCTGGACATCCCATAAACTCCCATGTACCAGGAACATCTTTACATTTATCTTTTTTGTTACTAATACCGTCTTTATCCTTATCATGTGGATGAGGAACAGGAATAGGAATTTTTAACAAAACATGCAAATCAGCACCATATCGGGTTTTCCCGAAAATTGCTCCTAAGTTGGTTGTACCAAAAATAAGTGGCCCAAGGCGAACTGTTGCACCATAACGGAAACCACTAAGTGCATTGTAAGACACTGGAGCAAAAACACCAAACCAACGATGATCCCAACGCGGAGTAACGCTTATATTGCTAATATCATGCACTTTCGTGTCGTTATTTTTAAATTGCACTGCATAGAATGGTGTTACGTTAACATAAAAATCTTTCCAAATATTGTAATCAAATTGCAATGAAAACGATAATGGTAAATTCATTTTGTAAGTAGTTTTCGGATCTTTAGGTGCGAATGTGTTTTTCATTAAACTGTCAAATTCTAAAACCGATTTAATGGTATCGAACACATGTAAGTTCCAAAAACCAATATCAGCATTAAAGTTGTTGCTTAATTGTGCTTTTTTGTACTTAATTGAACCCAAATCGCTCATAGTAAAACCAATGCGATATTTGTATTTGTTCAAATCTCTACGCCACAAATCTTTTTCGCCATCCATATCGTATTTGAATTTTTTGTAATCTGGACGATATTCGTAAACTGCTCCAAAATCTATAGCTAGGCCTGGATACGAGGCAAAATGTTTCCAGAAATCGAACTTAATTTTATTATCGCCGGTAAATTCAAAGTTGTCGCTATGTCCATAGCCAATCTCAGATTGAAATAAAGATAGAGTTGTATCATTTTTAAACTCATACTTTAAATCTTTCGCAAATGCGTAGGCTGATAATAAACCTTGTAGTAATTTTAACTTACCTGCTACTTTAAAATAGTGTTCATCCTCTTCCTTTAGTACGTGACCATAAGTAAAACCATATTCGGACCAGGCCATTTGCTGAACACTCAAGTTTTTATTTGAAAAACCTTTAACCCACAAACTTGGATATACAAACTCATTCATAGCTAAAGTTGCCATTTCGGGCTCAACACCATCTAGGTTAATAAAATTCCTTACATCCCAAGTAAAGGCAAATGCTTGTTTGTGATTACCGTAAACCATGAACGAAAATAAATTCAATCGTGTGTTCGAAATCATTGATTTTGCTTTACCTGCAAACGAATCTGATTTTAAAACAGTATAGTTTTTAATAAAATTACTGTCGTTAAAAGCAGGATAAATGGTGTTTTTACTGAAAATTGAACCATTATGTGCTAAAGCCGATTTTTTTAAGCCTATGTAGTTATTGTAGTTAGATGTGTGTAAACCAAATAAGGTCATATCAAACTCCATGCGGTCATCTACAATGGATGCGGGATTAACCGTAATACCTGTTACACCAGCATAATTACTTTGTCCAAAACCTAGATAATCTTGGGCTTTCATTTGAACTGAAGCAATAACTATTGATAAAAATAGAATTGCTTTTTTACAATTTAATTTCATTAGTTTTGATTTAGGGGTCTAAAGTATGAATTTTTGTGAAATTTACACACCTAAATTTATATCCGTAAACTTTAAAAGAATTCTTTAGTATTTCGAACGGATTGTGTTAAGGTAATATAGTGAATTTAATCTCAAATATTACCCCTTTTTCGCTGGGTAATCGGTTTATTGTGCCGTTTAATTGACTTGCTAAAATTTTTATCAGTTCCAAACCAAATGATTCATGACTATCTTCCAAATTAATATTTGTGCCAATCCCATTATCGCCTATTTGTAAATTATACTGATTATTGCCAAAATGGTCCAATTTAAAAACAATTAAGTTTTTGTTTTTATCGCTAGTAAAGGCATATTTGAGCGAATTAGATACGATTTCGTTTGTAAGTAAACCAATGGTAATCAAATTATCGAGATCAAGATTTTGTACATTGACTTGAATATCCGTTTCTATTTTAAATTTTATGTTATAGGTACTAATTAATTGGGTTATTAAATTTTGCACATAGTCTCTCAATTTTATCTTTGTCAAATCGCCTCCTGAGTAAAGTTTTTCGTGTATCGATGCCATAGCGTATACCCTATTTTTACAGTCCTGAAAAACATTCAGTGCAGTTTCGTCATTCAAATAACCCATTTGTAAATTAAGTATACTTGAAATTACTTGTAAGTTATTTTTAACACGGTGGTGAACTTCTTTTAAAAGCGACTCTATTGTTTGTTTTTGTTGTTTAGCAACTTTGTATCTATTAAAGATATAGAGCGAAATAAAAAGAAGAATTGCAAGTAAAACAATTGCAGCATATATTATTGTTTTCTGACTTTCACTTTCTTTTGCCAGTAGAATATCTTTTTTTTCTTGTTCAACTTTTGAAGCTGCTTCTTTTTTTTCAAATTCGTGCTTCATTTGTAAGCTCAACATTTTTTTATAATTCTCCTCGTTTTTTAAACTATCTCTTGCAATCATAGATGTTTTATAACATTCAAGGGCTTGTAAATGACGCCCTGTTGCATCGTAAGTTTCACTTAATGATAAGTTTGCTTGATAAATGCCTTCCATATCATTAATTTGTTTTGATAAATCCAAGGCAATTAAACCATGTTTTTCAGCTTTAGTATATTGTTTAATTTTATTGTATGTTTCTGCTAAATTTACATGAGCAGATTCGCTCCCTTCTTTAAACTCAACTTCTTCCATTAATTGCAAGCTCATACTAAAGTACCTTATTGCTTCGTTATAATAACCCATATTGCCATAAACTAAGCCAATATTATTATAAGAGAGAGCAATGCTTCTTTTATTTCTAAGTTCTTTATAAAGTTTTAAGCTCGCAAAGTAGTTAGTTAATGCGTCTTTTAACAAATTCTGTTCAAAGTAAGTTAAACCAATGTTATTATAGGACACAGCTATTCCTCTTTTGTCGTTTGTTAATTGACTTAACGACAATGATTTTTTATAATATACTATTGCATCTGAATAATCTCCTTCGTTTTTATAAATGGTGGCTAAATTATTATACGAAGATGCTATTCCTTTTTTGTCATTAGTTTGTTCGCGTATTGTTAAGGCTTCAAAATGATTTTTTAAGGCTTCGTTGTAATTCCCTTGATTGGCGTAGATTTGACCAATATAGTTATATGCCAATGAAAGCCCTTTTTTATAACCCAATATTTTAGAAAGTGTTTTTGCTTTGTTTGCGTAAGTTAAGGCACTATCATAAGAACCAACATTTCTTAATTCTTTACATAAATCATTTAAAGTATTCACCTTGTTTGAATCCTCTACACAATTTGTAAGTACTTTTAATAACGAGTCAACATGCTTATGTTGTGCAAAAGAGCAGGTGCTTATTAAAATAAATATTACAATTAATTTTTTCAATGGAGAGTAAAAGTAATTTAAATTATTCTTCTTTCTTCCTTCTTTTGCCTAATATCATCAATAGCAAGATGGGTAGCAAAAACATTTCGGCGACTAGAGCTATTACTATAGTGATACAGATTAAAAAGCCAAAATAAAAAGTGCTTTGAAAGTTGGATGTCATAAGACTCATAAAGCCACCAACTAAAATAAATGTGGTTAAAATGATGGGTTTACCAGTTTCAAAATAGGTTCGCTTAAACGCATATAATAATGATTTACCATAACCTAATTCAATTTTTAATCGTGATATAAAGTGGATGGTATCATCAGTAGCAACTCCAAAGGCAATGCTAAACACTAATGATGTGGCAGCTTTTAATTCAATACCCATAAAACCCATAAAGCCAGCAATTATTACCATAGGTATAAAGTTTGGTAATAAAAATACTAACACCATTCGCCAACTTCTATGTAAAAAATAGGTTAAAATAGCAATGATGCCAATACTCCATGCAAATCCCTGAATCATGTTATCTACCATATATTCATTGTTTCTGTCTAATAAATTGGCAGCACCAGTTTGATCAATCTGTATTAAATTTAAGTCAACATTTTTAGTTAAAAAGGCTTCAAATTTTTTGTTCAACTCTTTAATTTTAAGGCTGCCTATGTCTTGAATTTTTCCAGTAATTCGTGCGGTTTTACCATCAACAGTAACAATCCGTTTTAAGTCTTTGTTTTTCTTGTTTTTTAGAATATATTTTTTAAAATCATTGTAATCTTCTTTTTCAGGAAACTTAAATGATATTGCTTCTCCATCATTTACTGCTTTATTAATTGTTTTAGCTACAACAGCTGGCGAGTAAATAAATCCGGCTCCATAAGATGTTTTTAAGTACTCATCTATTTTATTTATTTCAACTAGTACATCGTAATCCCAAATATGTTTGCTTGTGTCTTTTAAATTAATGGCGATTTCTAATGGTCGTGCGCCAGAGTAATGTGAATCGAAATAGTTAAAATCTTGTTTAATTTTAACTTTAGCACTTAAGTCTTCTAATAAAATATTGTTAACTCTAATTTTTGAAATGCCCCAAAAGCTTAACGAAAGCGTTACAGCTGTTATGACTAAAATAAGTTTTTGATTTCTGAAAATCCAAAACAAAGTTTGACGCATTCTTCCATACGTTTTGTTGTTTTCGCTGTGTATGTTTATTAATTTTTTTGGAGTGAAAAAGTAAAGTAATGCAGGTAATACCGTGTAGCTTAATATAAAAGCTATTGTGATACCAACAGAAGTGTATATGCCAAAATCACGAATAGGTTTTATGCTCGAGAAAAGTAAAGATAAAAAACCAACAATAGTAGTAATTAAGGTTAAAAAAGTTGGAAAACCAACCTCTTTAATAATAAGCGAATATATTTTCGATTTTTCTGTTCCTTTATGAAGTTCTTCAAAAAACTTACTAAAGTAGTGAACCACATCACTCATGCCAGCTATAAATATCATGGTTGGCAACATCACTGTCATGATATCAATTGGTTTTCCCATCATACCCATTATTCCTAATGTTAGGTAGATGGACAGCATTACTATGGAAATAGGAACTATTACCCCATAAAGAGAGCGGAATGAGAAATAGAGGAAAACAATTACTAATAAAAAGGAAAGACTTAAAAAAACTATAAACTCTTTATTTAAGTTTTTTAAGTAAACATCTTGTGCTACAATACGTCCAACAAAATGTACCTCTTCAAATTTATATTTTGTAAAGGCTTTTTCTATTGATTTAGCTAAACTGTCAGATTTTTTTTTAGATAAATGTTCATCCGTTTTTATAAACAAACAAACTGATTTTCCATCTTCTGGAAAAATAGCGCCCACGTGCTCTTTGGTTGTGTAAATGTGTGTTGAGTCGTCCTTGTAAAGACTAGGATTATCAAAATGTAGAAGTTGTTTTTCAACTACACTAAAATCATTAATACTTAAATTACTCAGGTTTGTGGGCGACACAACCTTTTGAATCATGGGTGTTTTTTGTAAATCACCCGTTAAAAGGTTTATTTTTTGCAGAAAACTCGAATCAAAAATGCCTTTTTTGTTTTCAATAGCAAGCATTACAAACTCATTATCGTATTCAAAGGTATTACGATATTTTTGATAAAAATTTAGCTCGCTATCCTCGTTAGGAAAAAAAGCTTCAAAATCGTAATCAAATTTTAGATTACGAATGTAAAAAAAGGAAATAATACAAAATAGGGCGGTTAAGCCTAGATATAATATGCTTCTACGCTTTTCAGAAAACATATTTATATTTTAATACCATATATTTAAAGCTTAACAACGTTAATTGCTTGTGGCCCTCGTTTAGCGTCTTTAAGTTCAAAAGTAACTTTATCATTTTCTGTAATCGGGCCATTGGTTAGATCTTTTTCATGCACATAATACTCTTTTTGTGTTTCATCGCACTTAATAAATCCAAATTTGTTTTTGTTGTTGAAAAATTTTACTGTTCCGTTCATTGTGTTCGGTATTTAGGTATTAGTGGTATAAAAGTAATTAATTTTTGATATTGAAACAAACTTTTGGCTGTTAATATGTATTTGGATAATTTTTTTTATGACACTGGTAAATGGCCTGCTTTAATAAATAACTTTGCCTTTTATTTTTAGATTTTGAGAATGGACGATAATACAACAAATAACAATGGTCATAACGAGGTAGATAGCATTACCCATGTTTCGGGGATGTTTAAAAGCTGGTTTATCGATTATGCATCTTATGTAATTTTAGAACGTGCAGTTCCTGCTATTCAGGATGGTTTAAAGCCTGTGCAGCGTCGTATTTTACATAGTATGTACGAGATGGAAGATGGCCGCTATAATAAGGTGGCAAATATCATTGGTAATACAATGAAATATCACCCACATGGTGATGCAAGTATTGGTGATGCTTTGGTTCAAATAGGTCAAAAGGATTATTTAATTGATTGCCAAGGAAACTGGGGTAATGTACTTACTGGTGATAGCGCAGCTGCACCACGTTATATTGAAGCACGTTTAACTAAATTTGCCGAGGAAGTAATTTATAACCCTAAAACTACTGAGTGGGCTTTAAGTTACGATGGTAGAAATAAGGAACCTGTTACTTTTCCGGTTAAATTCCCTATTTTATTAGCTCATGGGGTAGAGGGGATTGCGGTAGGTATGGCTTGTAAGATATTACCACATAACTTTATAGAGTTAATTGATGGAAGTATTGCTATTTTAAAAGGAAAGAAGACAAATTTGCTTCCTGATTTTCCTACAGGTGGTTTAGCTGATTTTAGCGATTACCGCGAAGGTTTAAGAGGAGGCAAGATTAAAATTCGTGCACGAATTAGCCAGCTCAATAATAAAACTTTAGTAATCACAGAAATTCCTTTCGGAACCACCACAAGTTCTTTGATTGAGTCGATTTTAAGTGCTAATGATAAAGGTAAAATTAAAATTAAAAAGGTTGAGGATAATACAGCTGAGAATGTAGAAATTCAGATACACCTTCAACCTGGTATTTCGCCTGATAAAACAATTGATGCTTTATACGCATTCACAAATTGTGAAATGAGTATTTCGCCAAATTCGGCTGTAATTGAAAACGATGCTCCAGTGTTTTTAGGTGTGAATGATTTGCTTAAATACAGCACTCATCAAACGCTTGAATTGCTGAGAAAAGAATTGGAGATTGAAAAGCATGAATTAGAAGAGAAATGGCACTTCGCATCTTTGGAAAAAATATTTATTAAAGAAGAGATGTATATCGACTTTAAGAAATATTCTGATAAAGAAAGTTTATTTAAGTATTTATATGAGCGCTTTACTCCATTCCGTAAAAAACTGATTCGTGAAATAAATAACGATGACTTGCAGCGATTGACGCAAATTCAAATGATTCGTATTACTCGCTTCGATACGATTAAGGCTGAAGAAGTAATGCGTGATTTAGAGAATCGTATAGAGGTTGTTAAAGGTCATTTAGCAAATATGGTAGAGTTTGCCGTTGAGTATTTCAAAAACTTAAAAAAGAAATACGCAGCTGGTAAAGAACGTAAAACTGAAATTAAGCAGTTCGATAACATTGTAGCAACGCAAGTTGTATTAGCGAATGAAAAGCTTTACGTAAATCGCGAAGAAGGTTTTGCGGGAACAGGTTTAAAGAAAGATGAGTTTGTTTGCGAGTGTTCTGATATCGATGATATTATTGCTTTCCGCAAGGATGGTGTAATGAAGGTTTTTAAAATAAGCGATAAGGTTTTTGTTGGAAAAGACATTATACATATTGCTGTATTTAAAAAGAACGATGAGCGAACCACATACAATATGATTTATCGCGATGGACCTAAAGGCATAGTGTTCATGAAACGCTTTAATGTTACAGGTGTTACCCGTGATAAGGAATATGATTTAGGTAAAGGAACTAAAGGTTCTGAAGTGCTTTATTTTACGGTAAATCCAAATGGTGAGGCAGAAAAGGTGACTGTTCTTCTTCGTCAAGTTTCTGGATTAAGAAAATTAGAAATTGACGCTGATTTCTCTGAAATGCAAGTTAAAGCAAGAAGTGCTGTAGGTAATATTGTAACCAAATATAGTGTACGTAAAGTTGTTCTTCGAGAAAAGGGAACTTCTACATTAGGTGCAGAAGATATTTGGTTTGAAGATTCTATACATCGTTTAAACAAAGATGAGCGTGGCTCATATTTAGGTAAGTTTAAAGGTGATGATAAAATTTTAACAGTAACATCAAGCGGATTCTATAAGTTGTATTCATTTGATTTATTAAATCATTTTGATGAGGATATTATTTTAATCGAAAAATTCTATCCTCAGTTACTAATAACCATGGTTTATTATGATGGAGAGAGTAAATCATATTTTACAAAACGCTTTTTACCTGAACAAACAAGTAATAGAACTCTAATCATCCCTGAAGCTGAAGGCTCTAGAGTGGAATTGGTTACAACGCAAACAAATCCTTTAATTGAAGTTAAATACGGTAAGGATAAAGATAAACAGCTTCCTAACGAAACAATTAAATTAGTTGATTTTACACCTCCTTTAGGAATGAAGGCGAAGGGTAAAAAATTAACTTCATATAAAGTGAAGGAAATTAATTTAGTTGAACCACAGGAGGTAGTTGACGCTAAAGCTTTTTTGAGCGATGATGATGAAACAGGCCTTTCGCCAATGGAGTTACATCGCAGAGCAATGGAAAAAATAAGTAGAGATGAAGCTCAGGATTTTATGAGTGGTAGTGGGCAAACAGAAATAAAGTTCGATTAATAGAAAATAAAATGGCATAAATAAAAAAGTCTCACTTGTTAAGTGAGACTTTTTTATTGAATTAATTTTAAGAATTTTATTTCTTCACAAACTCTTCTTGTTTGTTATCGTATAATAAGAAGTAACCTCCTTTAGCTAGATTTGACGCGTCAATTGAGCCACCAAAACCTTTTTTAGCAATGTTACCATATTGATCATAAATTTCATATAAAGTCTCAACTGGCTTACCATCCATAGTTGTGAAAGTAATATCCTTACTAACTTTTTGAGGAGTGAATTTACATTCAGGAACAGTGCTTGTAGCTTCAGCTGGTTTACTTGTACGAGGGCTTCCTGTGTAATCAGTTTGTTTTACACGCACTGTGTTTTTGCCGCTGTGCATTGCAATTTTAAAAGTATAATTATTTGTAGCCGGAGTTCCAACACCTGCAACCTCACCAACTTTCACCCATTTGTTCCAACGAAATTGTTCAACAACAAAAGTTAATTTTCCTTGTTCTGCTTTAGTACTCCAGGTTAATGTTCCGTCAGTTGCTAAGTTAATTGAGATAGTTTCGAAAGTTGATTTTGGTTTTAAAACCTCTGGATTCAACACTTTTGGCTTGCAACCGTCTTTGTGTTTTATTTTAATTTCAACTTTATCACCAATATTTAGTTTGTGTGGTTTGAAATCAATTTCAAATGCGCTTGAAGTAATCTCATCCGTTGTAACGTTTCCGTTTACAACTACCTCAGTAACGCAGAAACCTACGTTACCACTAGCGAATGGATTTTGTACGTATATATTTTTTCCTTGATAATTTCCTTCAAGTATAATAACACCGCCTTGCGCAAAAGCGCTTGTTGTTAAACACAACAAAAATAAAATAGCGGGTAATAAAATCTTTTTCATAGTATTCAATAAATAATATTCATCTCAATTGGAAGGCAATATTACCAACATTTAATGGATTTTCCAAAAATAAAAGCAAAATAAATCGTTTTTTTCGAGGTTAAATCGTTAAAAATCGGCTATTAACACAAAAATAATTGCGATAAAGTTTTGGTTTTTATCATAATTACTTGTAAACTTGTGGTTCATTTAAATGGGAGGTTTTTGACCACTTCCTTATATTAATATTATATGAAAAAGACACTCTTATTATTTGCGGTTCCTCTACTTGTTCTGCAATCTTGTTCGGGACCAAATTCTGACAATTCTGAAAATTTAGTTGCTAAAGGTGATAAAGTTTATGGCAACTATTTAAGGGTAAGTGAACAAGATAATTTTCAAACATTATATCCAGTAAGCATTACAGATGCGGTTTCTGGCTTTATTGCAACTCAAATACACGATGGATTGGTGCGTTTAGACCCAACAACTTTAAAAGTTATTCCAGCAATTGCTAGTAAATGGGAAGTAGATGCAACAGGAACCAAGTATACTTTTACATTAAATAAGGAAGCTAAATTTCAGGATGACGAGTGTTTTAGTGGAGGAAAGGGACGAGCAATAACTGCTGAGGATTTCAAATACTCATTCGAATTACTTTGTTCTCAAACTGCTGAGAATGAAAATTTTTCAAGTACATTTAAGGATAGAGTTTTAGGGGCTAATGAATATTATGCAGCTACTGCAAATGGCGGAAAAGGTGGTAGTTTAACGGGTGTTAAGGTGATTAACGAAAACACATTAGAAATTACTTTGGCAAAACCAAATATTACTTTTTTAAATATTCTTTGTGAACCAGTTTGCTCGGTTGTTGCTAAGGAGGCTATTACACGCTATGGTAAAGCACTTAAAACAGGAGCTGGAGCTTTTATTTACGACAATGTAAATTCAAACAAAGAAAAATTAGTTTTGAAACGTAATCCAAACTACTATGGTGTTGATAGTTTAGGAAACAAATTGCCTTTCTTGGATTCGGTTATTGTTTATATCATGAGAGATAAGGATAAAGAACTTACAATGTTTAAAGAAGGTAAGTTGGATATCATTACTTCTTTGCCATCACAATCGGTTAAAGAAATGGTAGAAGAACAAATTAAAGATTTTCAAAACAAACCACCTAAATTTTTGTTAGATAACAGTCCGGAAATGATAGTGCAATACTACACTTTCAACACAAAGGTTGCGCCATTTGATAATCCAAAAGTTCGTCAAGCATTTAATCTAGCAATTAATCGTCAAAAAATTGTTGAAGATGTTTTAAATGGTCAAGCATACGGCCCAGGAACAATGGGAATAACGCCTCCAACATTTACTACGGATGGTTATGATATTACACAAATAAAAGGTTATGATTTTGATGTAGAGCAAGCTAAAAAATTATTAGCAGAAGCTGGATACCCAGGTGGCAAAGGTTTTCCAAACGCTCATATTTTAGTTAATCAAGGTAACTCAAAAAATACAAACGTAGTTGTTGAGGTGCAAAAGCAATTGTTTGAGCATTTGGGAATTAATGTTGATTTTGATGCTGTGCCTATGAGCCAAAAACTTGATGATGCAGCAATGGGAAGAGCAATGATAACAAGAGATGCTTGGATTGCTGATTACCCAAGTCCAGAAACTTTTTTAACTTTATTTTATGGCGCAAATGTTCCTGCTGATCCAAAGACGCATTCTTTCCCTAACACTGCGCGTTACCAAAACGCAGAGTTTGATAAGTATTATTTATTAGGTAGAGATGCAACTAATCGTGATAGCAGCATGGCTAACTTTATGCGTGCTGAACAAATTTTAATGAAGGATTCTCCTATTATGGTTTTATGGTATGAAGGAAATTATCGCTTAACTCAATGGAGCGTTAAAAATTGCCCAAGTAATGCAATGCGTTACCGTAATTTTTCAAATGTTTACATAAAGAAAAATGAAGCTGTAGCGAAAGCTGATTCAACAGCAGCGAAATAGAAATTGAATAAAATAAGTATTAAAAACCCTTCTAAGTATATAATTAGAAGGGTTTTTGTTTAAAGGATGTAACCTAAATGTATTATTACGTTAGGTAAAATTAAATGAGCTTACCCAATTATTTTCAAATATTAGGCCTTGGGCAAAATGCCTCTAACGAAGAAATTAAATCGGCGTATAGAAGGCTTGCTAAAATTTATCACCCCGATAAACATCAAAACAACCCTGAGCTTACCGAAAAATTTAAGCAAATTAAAGAAGCTTACGAAACACTTAGTGATCCTATTAAAAAGCAGAAATATTTAAATCGGACAGCTTTTTATTCATATACAAGTTCTTCAACTACAAAAAAAACAAGCACTAGTAAAACAAAATCATACACCACAACTGAGCAAGACATTAAAAACAGGAAGGAGTATAAGGATTATTTTGAAAGGCAACGCGAATACAGGAATGCTCAACAAAACAGTAAACCAAGCAATAAAAAAACGAACGAAAAGGAATATATTATTGCTGCAGCATTAATTTCCTTGATGATTGTTATAGGAATAATTATTCAAGCAAATACCAAACAAACGGGTGAGCAAATAATTGATGAGTATAATAAATTGCGGACATTAAGTGATGGGGATTCAATTAAACCAAAGGAAAGTTCTATTATGGAAGAGCAAGAAGTTGGAACAGGATCAGTTGCATATCACAATTGGTTTGGTAAAGGTGTGTTTTCTTCTGACAAAACACCAGTGTTTAAAGTAAGCAACAGTTCGCCTCAAGATATTGTTTTTTTATTGGTTAATGATTCTACAAACAAGGTGGTTAGGAATTATTATTTGGAGAAAAATTATTTTTGTTCAATGATGAATATCCCTAAAGGTATTTATTATCTAAAGGTTTATTCAGGAACAGACTTTACCTATTATAATCAAAGAAATTACAATAAGGTTTCAGGAGGTTTTGATCATTTTGGAAATTACCATTCAATCTATGATAAAAAAATAGCTTTCACTTTACAGCAAAAGGATACAAATAGATTTGAGTTTAATAATGAAATTTTATACAACAAAAAGTGGTTAATTACCGAAGAACAATTTTTTGAACGATAATTATTTCGATACAAAAATTTGTTTCTGACCTTTTATGGTTTCGCCTTCAATTTTTAAAACATACATACCTTGCTCAAACCCTGACAAATCAATTGTTTTAGCGTTAAGCCCTTTTTGTAAGTCGCTAAAAATCTGACTAAAAATTAATTTCCCAGTTAAATCATAAAAACTACAGTTTATATTTTGTGGTTTAGATAAAGTAAAATTAATGTTACAAATATCTTGAACCGGATTTGGCGTGCTAAAACTTTCTTGTGAAGATGAAATGTTTTGTATACCAATAGTGTTAAAACCCAAAAACACAACGTTATTAGCAGTTCCTGAATTGGGAATAGCTAAGGTGTCACCAAGAGTATTATACATTATATCTGCTGGGCTCGAAAGTCCAGTTGTAACCGAAGTTGGGCCAACTGTAAAGTTTGAGTTATATTTTTGAATAGAGTTGTTGCCCCATGGCGAAATGAAATAATTTCCTTGTCCATCGCGAGCTATGCCATCAATATTACTAAAGGAAGTTGTTACAAGAGTTGTTACAGCAAAGGTTGATAAATCAATTGCTTGTATTGCTGCACTTGCTCCCCAAGTAACAAACACACATCTATTGTTAGCTCCATCGTATATAATTCCATTTGGAGTTTTGGTTGTTGTTGCAATACTTGTAAAAGTGCTAGCGAATCTATCTATTTTGTAAATTTTTTTTCCACTAAAATCTGTTGCATACAAAAAATTCCCACCATCATTTGTTAAACCGTTTAAAAAACTAGCACCTAAATTCAAGTTCATTACTTGCGCTCCCGTGTTTAAATTATAGCCTTTAATTGTTCCGCCATCACATGCATAAATAGTATCACCAACAATTTCTAAACCATGCGGACCAGAAGGAATACCACTAGCAAATACACTTAAAACGCCAGACGGATTTCGTTTTAAAATTTGCCCATTACCATTGTTTGAAACAAACCATTGACGTGTACTGTAATCATATTCAACACTTTCGGGGCTATTATACGTTTGTGATGATAAGCAAGATGAAACGATAAGAAATAGAAATAGAAATTTGCGCATAGTAAAAGAATTTTATCAAAGATATTCCTTTTTGTATAAAATTCTATTTTTCTTTAAATTTAATTCCAACAATAGAAACAACATACTCTTCTTCATCTGTTTCAGAGTTTGTTTGAATTTTAGCATCAGTGTTTTTTAACCCCAATTTCTTTAAACCTTTTGCCATTAAAGCCAGTAAATCATATTTTCCAAACTTTTTATCTTTTTTCGACTTCTTATCTTCATCATCCCAAGCAATAGATTTTAACTTGATTGCAGCAAATTCTGCTGGTTTTAAAGGATTTTGAGGAGTTGATTTAGGTGCAATGTTGCTAGCCACTACTTCCTTATCTTCTAATAAGGCTTCATTGTAGTTTTTCTTTATTTCGGAAATTATTTTGGAAATACTATCATTGGTGTAA
This sequence comes from uncultured Flavobacteriaceae bacterium, assembly GCA_964603125.1. GTDB lineage: Bacteria > Bacteroidota > Bacteroidia > B-17B0 > Aurantibacillaceae > CAZRUA01. The sequence continues at coordinate 261,725 of CAZRUA010000001.1, forward strand.
TTTACGTTTGCTAAAGCATTATTTGGAGAATTATTTTCAAAAGGCAACTCAATAGGGTTTTGTTTTTCTACCGAATCTGGCTTCGTAATTTGTTTTTTAATTTTATTGTTAATGGTTTTAACTTCTCTATCGTTTGGAGTTATATTAGCGATAGAGTTTTCAGGAGCAGGAACAACAACATTTTCCTTAATAATGTTTTTCTTTTGTAATGAATCTTCTTTGTTATTTGCAGTAGGCTCAATTGTAGTTTTCGAATTGAAGAAATAAAAAGCTAAGCCAAAAAATAAGAGTATAGCGGCGGCGGCAGCAAAGCGCTGTAAAGTAAATCCAAATAAAGGAACTATTTTAGTCTCACGTTTTAATTCAGATTTATCGGCATAGATGATTTTATCGGAAGGATTTAACTTTGTTGCTAAATACAAGTTTAATTCTTTAGCGAGATTGCTATCTGTTTTTTGAGAATTATTAATTGCATCAATAAGATTTTGTGGCGCTGTGTTTTCTATGTATGATATGAGTTCTTCGCTTGTAAATGCTGATTTTTTGAGACTATTTTTCTCAGCATAAGTAATGTTTTCTTTCTCTAATTTTGAAATAAGTAATAATCGTAATTCATTTTGTAAAAATGAATCTTTTTGAATTGCTTTCTCAATATTTTTTTTTAATTCGTTGTCTAACAAATTTTCCGTATAGGCGATTAAATCGTTTAAACTAATTTCTTTTTTTAAATTAATTTTTGGAAGTGGAGTTTCATTGTTAAACTCTTCTAACGAAATGTTTTCAAATTCGTCCAATTCACTTTTTAATTCGGGGTGTAGGGCAATAAAATCAATAACTTCCTGACGTTCTTTTTCTGTTAGATTTCCTTCAACAAAATCTAAAAAGTACGCTTGGTAGTTTTCTATATTTATTTTATTGTTACTCACTTATTTTATTTATTAAATCAACACTTCTAATTTGCCAATATATTCTTTTAAAAATTGTCGGGCTCTAAAAATATAAACCTTTACTTGACTAGGATTTAAGTTTGTTATTTCACCAATTTCGTCATAGTTGTAACCCTCATAATCTCTTAACATAATTACAGTTTTTTGTATTTCGGGTAATTTTTCTAATGCTTCGTTCAAAATTTCCTTAACATCACTGTATTGTTTCGAATGCGAGGGTGTTTCGTAAGTTTCAGTATCTAAAGATGTTGTTTTTTTGGCTTTCCTAAAATAATCCATCATTGTCCGGTAAGCTGTTGTAAACATATATGATTTAGCATTGGTTGTTTCTACATCATTAAGTTTTGTCCAAAGTTTTTCATAGGTATCTTGTATGATATCTTTGGCAATATCCTTATCTTTTACTGTTTTCACAATAAAGCGATACAGGCTATCTGCATGTAAATCAACGCAATTATTAAATTCAGATAAAGTCAATTAAGCTTATTTTGGAGTAAGACGTATAGGGTTACAATAAAGTTACAGCAAAAAACAAAAAAGTCCTCAATTTTGAGGACTTTTTTGTTTTTTAGTTTTTATTATCTACAACCTGAATATACCCGCTGTATGATTTATCATTAGGGACCTCTAAAACATAGTAGTAAGTTCCGTCATGATTACCAGCCGCTTTCCAGTTGTTTTGGTAATTATCTGTTTTGAACACTTTTTTACCCCAACGATCAAAGATAGTAAGAGCTGAATTAGGGTGTAATTCAAGGTTTCTAATAACAAAGATATCATTATTTCCATCATTATTTGGTGTAATAATGTTTGGAATAACCACACTACAAGGAGGTAATACGTTTACAACTAAATTGTGTTGATCACTATATCCACAGCTGTCAGATGCACTAGCAAAAATAGTATAAGTAGCCGGACCAACTGCTGGGGTAGTAGTATTTAAAGTAGCTGTATTCGATAAAGTATCAAGTAAAGTATACCATACATAGCTAATTCCTCCAGTTCCTCCTACATGAGTTAAAACATCACCAAAGGCAGTTTCAGTACAAAGTGTAATTGTGTCTATACCACTAATAGTAAATGTAGGAGAGTTTAAAATGTTTGTAATCGCTACAGTATCTTTAACAGGATTAGCACACGGTCCGTCAACTGTTAATACATAATTACCTGCAGCTACAACTGGAGAGTGATTTTGAGAAGTTGAAAGAACTGCTGGATTTCCAGCCAAATTCCAAGCATATGTGTATGGATAAGTTGGATTTGTTGAACCTGATGCAGCGCCTTGTAATGTAACTGATGTAGCTGCACATTTATTAATGTCTGCTCCAGCATTTGAAACTAAAGCAATTCCAGCTGATACACCAATATCAAAAGTATCTTTTCTAATACAACCACCGTTAATAATAGTAGTAGTTAATACATACTGAGTAGTAACTGGAGGAGTTAAAGCTACATTAGGGAATGGTGTTTCGTTAGTAACGTTAGTGTTTGGCGACCAAGAATAAGTGTAATCTGTTGGTAAAGCTGCTGCTGGACACCATCCAAATGTTGTAACAGGCCTTTCTTGGTATGAACTATTAAATGTTGGTTCAGGACAAGCAACATTAACGTCAGAGTTAAATAAGGCAAATGAATTGTAGGTAGTTGCGGTATTATTCATGATAGCGTTGTATGTGTAAGTTGAAGTTCCAACCCAATCATAACAAATTTCAACCAATAAATTGCTTACACCATCCCATTCGTATGGTAAAGCAAAGTTGTGAGTATTGATACCCGTGTTAATGGTGTATGTTTGTGGTCCCCAAACTTGACTGAAGCTAGCCGTTGTGAAAGGAATTCCAAATCCAGTACCTAAATCATTTACTGAAGTACAAGCCATTTTAATGGAGTAATTGATGAAAGTAGTATTCATTGTAGGGTCAATAGATGCTACGTCGAAACCAATACTCGAAATTTTCCCACCTGTAATTCCCATTGCATTTAAATCAGCAGCCGTATATAGTATTTGATATTTTTCGTTAGAATACCAGTTACCATATACCGCAGGATAAGTTGTGTTTGTATTTTGAGATTGATTAGTACCAACAGTTAATAATGAAGGCGTTCCCGAACATGTGCTAGCAGATAAGCCACAAGTAGCTGGTGCACCAGCACCAAAAACAAAGTTTACATGTGATGTATCTCCTGGACAAAGGAAGGTTGGTGCTGCGGAAACGTTTAGATCAATTTCAATAGTATCTATTACAAAAGTTTGAGAATAGAAACATAAACCGTCGTAAACATTAACGTTATATGTACCTGAAGAAAGGCCTGTTAAATTTAAAGAATCAACAGTTGAAGCAGGAACAAAATTAGTATATCCATTTGGTCCAGTTACGCTGTAAGAGTAAGTTGGCGGGTTAGTTGTGTTTAAAATAACTGAAGCTGTTCCGTTTGTTCCGCCTGGGCAAACATTAGTAATATGACTTGGATAAACCGAACCACCAGCTGTTTGTACAAAACTAAACACTAATGAATCGCGGCAACCCGTTGTATTTGTATAAACTACTGAATAGTGGGTACTGCTTGTAACACCAGTTGCTAATAATGAGTCATTTGTGCCAATTGGTGAAGGTAATGCCACACCATTATTATCATACCATTGTGGTGTAGTAGCCCCAGAAGGTAATAGCAACCAAGAAGCTGAACCGCAGAATTGTTGAGTTGTTCCAACAAAATAAGCTGGAGCAATACCAACGGTTACAGTAGTATCATAAGTTCCACAACCAGGAGCTGAAATATTAACTGAATAAGTTCCAGGAGCTAAACCTGAAGCAGTTTGGCTTGTCCCAACAGTAGCTCCTGAAGAATTTGTCCAAAGAAAAGAATAATTCCCACTAGGGCTACCAGAAGGTACAACTGATGCAATACCAGAAGAACCTGTTGCGCATGAAGGTGTGCTGCTTGTAGAAATTACATTAACAGTTCCAAATTGCAAAGTAGCTGTTAAATAAGTCAAACAACCAGCAACAGAAGTAGCAGTTAAATAGTAAACATCACCAACTACACCACCAGTAATGGTTAAAGTATCATTATTTCCACCTTGGTTTGCAGGAATAGGAGTTGAGTTACTATTTGGTCCATACCATTGGTAGGTTCCAAATCCTGGAGGAGCAACAATTTGTTCAAAAGCATTGCCTGCACACATATTTACAACTGCTGCTGCTGCTGCGCAATCTGCATCAACATAAGCGTAACCAAAATGCCCACCTGCACTGCAATCCGCAGCTCTAAACTCAACAGTTATGTTTTGTCCATTATACGCAGATAAATCAACACCTACTAAAGTCCATTTTTTGTAATAGATTGGATCGAATTGATTTGGCTGTGTATTAGAGGGAATTTGAATAAACGTAGGGTCAGTTGCTGCTAAAGTAGCATTTACATTATAAATACCACAACCTGATAAAGGCACACCATTTTGATCTTTAAAAGTTACTGTAAAGAATGGTTGCTCAGCCGCACTATGATTTGGATCTTGAACAACCACCGCATATGAATAATTAAATTGAGAATTGTTTGGGGATACAGAAATAGTATAACTCAACATTTCTGTTTGAGCACCTGTTAAACAATTTCCTAAACGAACAGATGAACCATTACCCCAAGGGCAAACCGTTTGGATTTCGCAAATATTAGTGGTTGGATTTCTTGCAATTGAATCCCAACCTGGCGTAGCGCCTAAGGCAGGGTTATTATTCCCCGCAGGAATTGTAGTTATAGTTTGACGCGCATTGGGGTCTGTTAAAGATGCGTTGTTTCCTGAAGAAACAACTCCTATTGTCCAAGCTGGAGCAGCTGTCCAATCGAAACCTGTTAGTGTCCATGTATTACCAGTCCAGTTGTTGAAGTTGAAATTCTCAAAACCAGCATTAGGACAATAAAATCCCAAAGGAGATAAAACAGGAATATAACTCTTAGCTTGAGTAGTTATACCACGGTCAAATTTCACATTTGCATGATTTGCAGCAATGTATTTAGCTTTTAAAAAGTTTAGATAACCAGCTTGATCTGAAGCAGGAATTCCTTTCAACTTCATCTCGTTATTGGCAGCCTTCAAGTCGAAGCCTTTTAATAATTTAGCATCGTGTTGAGCAAAAATTAAATTCGTCCAAATGATACTTGCACATAAAAGAGCGTAAATTTTTTTCATTTCAATTTGTTTAGAGTGGTAAAAATAATAAAAAAATAACAATACTATATTATTCCTTCACGAATTAAATCGTGTAAATGTATAAATCCAATAAAAGAACCCATTTCGGTAACAATTAGCTGAGATATATGATGATTTTGCATTAATTCAAGTGCGTCAACGGCTAATTCACTGATTTCTATAGTTTTAGGATTGTTATTCATAATTTTTTCGGCATTTATGGACTGTAAATCGGTGGTTTTTTCCAACATTCTTCTTAAATCCCCGTCTGTTATTACTCCAACTAATTTATTTTCTTTTAAAACTGCAGCAGCACCTAGGCGTTTCGAACTAATTTCTATAATTACTTCAGATATTTTTGCGCTTACATTAACATTTGGTTTCTGATTTTGTGAAGAAATATCCCCAACTTTTAAGTAAAGCTTTTTTCCTAGCGCACCACCTGGATGGTAGTTTGCAAAATCATTCGAACTAAATCCTCTATGTTCCAGCAAACAAACAGCTAAAGCATCTCCCATAGCAAGTTGTGCAGTTGTGCTTGATGTTGGAGCTAAATTATTAGGGCAGGCCTCTTTTTCAACAAAGGTGTTCAGTAAAAAATCGGCTTGTTGTGCCAAGTAACTTTCTTTGTTTCCTACAATAGCAATTAATTTGTTGCCCCCTCTTTTCAATAATGGTATCAAAACTTTTATTTCGGGTGTATTTCCACTTTTCGAAATGCAAATTACCGTATCATTGGTTTGTATAATACCTAAATCTCCATGAATGGCATCTGCTGCATGCATGTAAATTGCAGGAGTACCTGTACTATTTAAAGTAGCAACAATTTTTTGCGCAATGATGGCACTCTTCCCAATACCAGTAATAACAACCCTTCCAGCTGAATTGTAAATTTGATTTACGGCTAAATAAAAGTTTTCATCTAAAAAATCTTTTAGCTTTAATACTGATTTTGCTTCAATATCAAACGTGTGTTGGGCAATTTTTAAAAGTTCGTCGTTCGTTTTCAAGGTTTGGTAATATTTTTCGTGTTTTTTGCTGGAAAGTTTTGTTTGGTAAAAGAATTTTATTATATCTTTACAATAGTAACAACTATTATTATCAAGCAAAAGTATATATAACATATTATTTAAACAAAATTTAAATCCCCGTTAACAATCATGAGTGTAGCATTAGATTTCCCCCTACAAGAGACCCTTAAAAAGTTTTTCGGTTTTAGTAAATTTAAAGGCAATCAAGAGCAAATCATTAGTAGTATCTTAAATGGTAACGACACCTTTGTAATTATGCCAACGGGTGGCGGTAAATCATTGTGCTATCAATTGCCAGCTATTTTAAGTGAGGGTACAGCAATTATCGTATCTCCACTTATAGCTTTAATGAAAAATCAAGTGGATGCTATTAGAGGTTTCAGTAATGAGGAAGGTATTGCTCATTTCTTAAATTCATCTTTAAATAAGGCAGAAACAACCAAAGTTAAAACCGACGTTTTATCAGGAAAGACAAAATTATTGTACGTAGCACCTGAATCTTTAACAAAAGAGGATAATGTTAAGTTCTTTTCGGAATTTAAAATATCGTTTTTCGCAATTGATGAGGCACCCTGTATTTCTGAATGGGGACATGATTTCCGTCCAGAATACCGTCGTTTACGTCCTTTAATTGATAAAATAGGTGCTGTGCCAATTATTGCTTTAACAGCAACTGCTACACCTAAGGTGCAACAAGATATTCAGAAAAATTTAGGTATGGTAAAGGCGAAACTTTTCAAGTCTTCGTTTAACCGTGCTAATTTATACTATGAGGTTCGCCCTAAGGTTAATGTAATTAAGGAAATTATTAAATACGTTAAGGGGCAAAACGGTAAATCAGGTATTATTTATTGCTTAAGCCGTAAAAAAGTAGAAGAAATAGCTCAAATGCTTGTTGTAAATGGTATTAAAGCAGCTCCTTATCATGCTGGCTTAGATGCTAAAGAACGTGCTAAAACGCAGGATGGCTTTTTGATGGAGGATATTGATGTAATTGTTGCTACAATTGCATTTGGTATGGGTATAGATAAACCAGATGTTCGTTATGTAATTCACCATGATATTCCTAAATCTTTAGAAGGTTATTACCAAGAAACTGGACGTGCTGGACGAGATGGAGGCGAAGGAAATTGCGTTACTTTTTATAGTTATGACGATATTGTGAAGTTGGAAAAATTCATGAAGAGTAAGCCAGTAGCAGAACAGGAAATAGGAAAAGGTTTATTAACTGAGACAGTTTCTTTTGCTGAAACAGCTGCTTGCCGTCGTAAGTTTATTTTACATTACTTTGGCGAAGAGTATGATGAAAAGGGATGTAATGCAAACTGCGATAACTGTCGCAATCCAAAGCAAAAGAAAGAAGGAAAAGAAGATGTAGCTTTAGCTTTAGAAGCAGTTTTAGAAGTAAAAGAAAAACACAAATCGAAAGATGTTATTAATGTGTTGATGGGTAATTTAACGGCCACATCAAAATCATACAAACACAACACCCTTGATATTTGGGGTAAAGGAGCTGAAGACGATAAAACAGATAAATATTGGAATGCTGTTTTCCGTCAGGCTTTGGTGCATGGTTTACTAGCAAAAGACATTGAAACTTACGGAACTCTAAAAGTAACTGAGAAAGGTAAAAAATACCTTGATAAACCAACAAGTATTATGATTACTCAGGATCATGATTACACGGGTGCTGAAAGTTCTGACGATGATGATATAGTTGGAGCAGGAGGTAGAGGTGGTTCTTCGGACCCAGTTTTATTCTCAATGTTAAAAGATGAGGTGAAGAAAATTGCAAAAGCAAAAAAATTACCTCCATATATCATATTTGCCGAACAATCTCTTGAAGAGATGTCAATTCAATATCCAATTACAATGGATGAGTTACAACGTGTATCAGGTGTTGGTGCTGGAAAGGCAGCTAAATATGGTAAGCCATTTATCGATTTAATTAAGAAGTACGTTGACGAAAACGAGATTGAACGCCCGATGGATATGGTTGTGAAATCTGTTGTAAATAAATCAGGACTAAAAGTATATATCATTCAAAGTATTGACAGAAAAGTTCCAATTGACCTAATGGCAAAAGGAAAACAATTGTCTATGCCAGATATGATTACTGAAATTGAAAGTATTGTTGCTTCTGGAACCAAAGTAAACATCAATTATTACATTGATGAATTAATGGAAGAAGAAAAACAAGAAGAGGTTTATGAATATTTCTTACAAGCCGAAACAGATTCTGTTGAAGCAGCTTTGAAAGAACTAGGCGAAGACGATTATAGTGAAGAAGAAGTAAGATTAATGCGTATTAAGTTTATATCTGAATACGGAAACTAAAACAAATAGTCTTTATATCAAACAAAAAAGTCTCACAGTATTGTGAGACTTTTTTGTTTGATAAAATGAAGTTTTTAATTCAAGTAAAATTGACCATTTAAGCCTGTTTCAAGCTTATAAATGTGCATGAATAATTTAAGTTTGGCAATTAAATAATCTTCTTTTTCTTTTAGTTCAGTAAAAGAAATTAGTTCGTGTTTTTCATCATTTGTTAATTCAAGTAGCGAAGCAACTTTATATACGGATACATTAGTAAGCATCTCAACAGGGATTTCTTTTCCTTTAGCCGACTTAATATATTTTTTCAAAGATCTAAACATTTTGTATCGGCATGAGATCATATCTTCTTCATAGCCCTCAATGTGCGCAGCCCCATATAATTTAGGACTTAGTACTGCCATATATTTTAAAATTTTAAATGCTTCAATGCCCTCAACTATAATATCTACCTCACCATTATCATAAGTTTTGGCAATTTTTAAAATTTTAACTTCAACACCATATTGTGTTATTTCTCCGTTACGCATAAACGGAATACCAAAGTTTGCTTGATTTTGCAAACAATCCACAACTAACTCTTTGTAGCGCGATTCAAAAACATGCAGTACTTTTTGTTCGCCTGGCAAAACAATCATGTTTAGCGGAAACATTGGTAATGTAGTAATTTTAGGTATCATTTGGTTTCAATTAAGTTTAATATATTACTAAAGCACTTTTATATTATTGATTTATTCAATCAACTTTATGATGTTAAGTTTCGTTTTTGTTTTCCCCTCTCTATCTGAACAGTTGCAAAAGCAAATTGTTAGATTTATCCGCTTATTTACAATAATCTTAAACTGATTAAATCGAATCAATTAAATGAATTTGTAATGGATACTGAGCGTTTTTAAAGTTTATTGTATCAATAAACTCTAATAAACTAGGGGTTCAGCCAGCCAATTACTCCTCATTAAGATTTGTAAACACAAGCAAATGTATAACTAAATTACAACAAAAAACAAATAATTCCAAACATTTAACATAAAATATATCTAAATTGTTTAGTTTCGGCTTACAATTAACAAAAATTATACCCAAAACTTATGATTTTTAAAACAAGCGACAATTTGGATTTGTACTATGAAGTAAAAGGAAACGAAACTTCATCTAATACAATTGTTTTTTTAAATGGTTTAACCCAAAGCACAGTAGCTTGGGCTTTAGTTACGCCCTATTTTAAAGATGATTATAAGATTGTGTTGTTGGATTTTATTTTTCAATTTAATAGTGATAAGACTCCGGAAGCAAGAAGTTTTGACGAGCATTCACGTGATGTTTTTGAGTTATTAGAATACCTAAAAATAGAAAAATGCAACCTAGTGGGTCTATCTTATGGAAGTTTGGTTGCGCAGCATTTTGCAATCAATTACCCTCAAAAACTATCTAAATTAGCTTTATTAAGCACTTTTGCTCATAAAACACCATATTACGAGGCTATTGAAACCGCTTGGTGGAATTCGCTTAAAATTGGTGGATATGAGCTTATGCTAGATATTATGTTGCCTACGGTGCTAGGTGAGGATTATTTTAAAAACCCACTTATTCCTATTGATTTAATGAAGCAGTCGAGGAAGGATGTTGCTTTGGATTCGGCCAGTATTTTTAAATTAATGCTTGCTACCAAGGAAAGAGGAGATTTTAGAGCAAATTTACGAGCTATTAAAACTGATACAATAGTCATTCAAGGCGAGAAGGATTTATTATTGCCTGTTCATTTAGCCGAGGAAGTTGCAAAAAATATAAGTGGTGCCAAACTCGAAATTATTAAAGGTGTGGGCCATACTTTAAATATTGAGGCCATAGCACAATTAACCAACATATT
>CAZRUA010000002.1:0-120423 GCA_964603125.1 uncultured Flavobacteriaceae bacterium
CGGAAACAACTTTTGTGGCCCAATAAAAATCACCACTTACAATGTCTTTTGGATTGTAATAAATAAAATTGTTTTTTAAGTTTTCATCTAAAAAATCTTTATGAACCAATAAGGCGTTTTGTATGCGCTTGGCGTAATGAATAGAATCTATAATTTCTTTTTGATGTTCTTCAATAAGATTGTTTTTCTCTTCAACTTCTCTTTTTTGGGCGAAAATTATTTTATTTTTTTTAGCAAGTTCTAAAGCGCTTCTTTTTTGATTTCTGAAACTGAAAAACAGCACCATTGCTACTATTCCAACTAATATCAAGCTTATGATAATAGCAATTGTTTTAGTGTTTTGTTTTTTTATAGTTAAATCCTTTTCTTTAATTTTTAAATCTCGTAATTCTAAATCTTGAACAGATTTTAAGCTATCACTTAGTAGCTTTAATTCAAAATCCTTTTTTATTTCAATGGACAAAGTTGCTTTTTTCGACTCTTTATTTATTAAGCTATCTTCTAAGGCTGTACTTATTTTGTGGTGTTTTAATGCGTTTTGGTAGTCTTTTTTTAATTCATAGGTTTCAGCTAATAAATCATTAGCCATTTGGCGTGATTCCATTATACCAGTTTTATTAGCTATAACATTTGCTTTTTGAGCATATTCAAATGCTAAATCAGTTTTGTTAAGTTTTAAATAGGTTCTGCCAATATTGACATAGGTATGGGGTAGTGATGCATTATCACTTGATTCTTCTTGTAGTTTTGAAGCTTTAAGTAAATACTCTAAAGATTTTTGTTCATTGTTTTTCTTAGAATAAATCATTGCCAAATTATTATAGCTATTGGCAATAGCAGTTTTTTTATCGTTAAATTCAATTTTTAGATCTAAGCTTTCTTGATAGTATTTTAATGCTTTATCGTAATCGTGTTTATGGTTGTATATGTATCCAATATTATTTAATGACTGTGCAATCATTTTTTTGTTACCTATTTCTTTTCTAATTTTAAGTGCTTCCTCATAGTATTTCAAAGCATCGTCGAGTTGCTGTTGCTGTCTAAAAATGTAGCCTATATTATTTAAAGATTCGGAAATGCCATCTTTGTGATTCATTTTCCTTCGCAATTCTAAACTTTTAAAATGATAATATAATCCTTTTGAGGCACTTCCTTGCTCGTTCATTAAGTACCCAAGCCAACTATACCCTTCAGCCATTCCATAATTGTAATTTAATTTTTCGGAAATTGAAACAGCTTCTTTACATAAATCTAATGTTTTTAGAGGTTCAGAGGTATAAACCTCATTGGAATAAGTGTAGATGTTTAAAACCTTGTTTGTGTCTGATTCGCCTGATTTAATTACATTAAGTAAAGAGTCGAGAAAATTATTTTGACACCATAAATTTGGTGCAAGAAATAGAACTAAGTATAAAAATGTTATTCTTAATTTCAAGGTATTACTTTTTATCTAATAGTTCAAACTCACTGTTATTACTGATGTATTCAGGAACAATTTCTTTCATCAAGCTAACAATTTCAGTATTATTTTGGGAGTTAAATAATTGTATTAAACGATTTATTTTCTCGTTAACATTTTCAAATTCGTATTCTTTTACTTTACCAATTAATATTTGTTTGTGATGAGTTGTTACAGTGTTTTCGGTTGATGCTAAAAGCTCTTCATACAATTTTTCGCCTGGTCGTAGCCCTGTGAAAATGATTTGAATATCTTTCCCTTCCTGTAAACCACTTAGTTTAATCATCTTTTTTGCGAGGTCAATAATTTTAACACTCTTGCCCATATCAAACACATAAATTTCACCACCTTTTCCCATGTAACCTGCTTCAAGCACTAATTGGCATGCTTCAGGAATTGTCATAAAGTAGCGAGTAATATCAGGATGAGTAATCGTAATTGGTCCGCCTGCATCAATTTGTTTTTTAAACCTTGGAATTACTGAGCCATTGCTTCCAAGAACATTTCCAAATCGTGTAGTAACAAATTTGGTGGATGAAACTTTACCTAAACTTTGTATATATATTTCTGCAATGCGCTTGCTTGCTCCCATAACATTGGTAGGGTTCACTGCTTTATCTGTGCTTACAAAAACAAATTCTTCAATTTTAAACTGATGAGATAAATCGGCAACTATTTTTGTACCTAGTATGTTGGTAAGAATGGATTCGCTTGGATTATTTTCCATCATAGGAACATGCTTATAAGCTGCAGCATGATAAACCAATTGTGGTTTAAATGTGTTAAATACATTTAACATCCTATCTTTACTTCTTACATCTCCAATTACAATTTCAAACTTATTAGGGGCAAATTTTTCTTGTAATTCCATTTCTAGCTCATACAAAGGACTTTCAGCTTGGTCGAGCAAAACTATTTTACTGGGATTAAAATTTAAAAGTTGCCTTACCATTTCGCTGCCAATAGAACCAGCGGCTCCTGTCACTAAAATCACCTTGTTATTTACTTGTTGTGAAATACCATCTTTATCTAAATCTATTACATCACGTTCTAGCAAATTTTCTATGTTGATTGTCTTTAATTGATTGAAGCTTAGTTCACCGTTAATCCATTTACTAACTGGTGGAACACTCAAAACTTTCACATCATATTGTAAACATAAATCTACTATTTCGTTTTTACGGCTAGAAGAGATATTTAATATCGAAATTACAATCGATTCAATTTTTTCTTTTTGAATGATTTTTTCTAAATCACTAGCTGAGTAAACAAAAACACCTTCAATACTTCTTCCTTTCTTTTTGGGGTCATCATCAATAAATCCTTCTATTTTATATTTAATGGCTGAGTCGCGCTCTAATGTTCGTTTAGTTATTATTCCTGATTCGCCAGCACCATAAATTAAAATGCTTGTTTTTTCTTTTATAGGGTTCTTGTTTTCAAAGTAAATAGCTTTAACTGCTAAACGCGAACTAATCATTACAAACAAAGTGCATAAGCCATCAATTATTACTACTGAATGTGGAACCACATAATTGCCGGTAATAATGCGCGAAATTATGTTTATAATAAAAATCGTAATGCTACCCAGGATAACTACCATAAATATACGCTGAGCATCCTTGGTACTCGTAAATCGCACTACGCCTTTATAAACTTTTGAAATTAAAAACGAAACTAAACGAACCAATAGTATTACAGTATAAGCTTTTGGAAATAATTTTAATTCGTGTGCTGGTATTGAAGCAAAATTAAATCGGAGTAAAAAAGCTACTGTTAAAGAAAAAGCACAAACAAGTAAATCAATAAATAATATCGACCAGCGTGGAAAATTGTTGCGCCAGAAATAGTTTAAAAGCTTGTACATATAGGTTTTAAAGATAATAATTTCTTATTAAAGGGATTGGTATTTAACGTAAAGAAAATTGTAATATATTTACCTAGTGAAGAATTTCTTTTACATATTATTTTTTGTTTTTTGCACTAGCAATTTTCTGCTATCACAAAAGACATTTGAAGAATTCGGCCCATACAATTCATACACTTACACTGATTTAAAGGAGGCCTTAAAATCTCCTGCCGATGTGTATAAACTTAAATTAAGCTACACTACGCCTGATAACAAATCATTAAGTAAATTTTCGAAATTAACTAGCATTCAAGCACTAATGTTTAACACTTGTGGGTTAAAAACATGGCCTAAGGGTTTTGAATCATTAAGTAGTTTGCAGTACTTATCCGTTTTTAACTGCGACTTTGGTAGTTTCCCACCGGAATTAAAAAACTATGGTAATTTGGTGTATTTGGAAATGTTTAATACTAAGTTAGATTCAATTCCGAATGATATTGGTTTTTTGCAAAAACTTAAAACATTAAAGTTATCTACTTTAACAGATACATTAAAGATTTCTAAAAACTTTAAATATCTAAAGAATCTGCAAACACTTTGGTTTGAGTCGGTTGTATTGGATAGTATGCCTGCGGTTGTTTTTAAAGTAGAAGGATTAAAGGAGTTGTATATAAATAATTGCAGAATTCAAGCTTTGCCTCAAAAACTTGATAAAATGAGCAAATTGGAGGCCCTAGTACTTGACAACAATAAACTTAGTGAAATTCCTAGATCAATCCATAAACTGCGTAATTTGGAGTTTTTATCTTTAAAAAATAATAAATTATCTAAGCTGCCTGATACAATTTGCCATTTAAAGAAGCTTAAAACGCTCGATTTGAGTGGAAATAACTTCTCTAAAGCTCAAAAAGATGAAATACAGGCTCTACTTTTTGGGTGCAAAATTATTTTTTAAGGCTTGTAAGCCCCGTTTTGTCTGCATTTTCCAAAAATTTCATGGTTTTTTCATTTTTCTTGTAACTTTTCGGTTTCGAGCTGCGTCATACTCCAAAATAAGCGCTTAAAACGAATTTTAAAAAATTAAACTAACAATATTAAAATAAACAAAAATGAAAAAGTTAATACTATCCATACTAATTGGAATAACAGCACAAAGTGCTATTGCACAAAATCAGTCTTTTAAACGACCTACTGGTGATTTTAATTCAATAAATGTTTCAGGTGGAGCAAATGTGGTTTTAATTCAATCGGATGTTAAGGATATCACAGTTTCATGCGCAGCTGGCGATGAAAAGGGAATTGTTACAGAAATAAAAGATAACACGTTATTTATATCAGGAGCAAGCGCTTCAGAAACAGAGTTTGCCATTTTAGTTTCTTATCCAACTTACGAGAATATTAAATTGGAAGGAAGCTCTAATTTAGGTGTTAAAGGTTTGATTACAGCAAGTAATTTGAAAATTGAAACAGAGGGTGCTGCTGAAGCAATTATGAATATCAGCTGTGAAAATTTAAAAGTAAAAGTTGATGGAGCTTCAGTTCTTGTTTTAAAAGGTGTTGCACAAAATGCAAGTATTAATGCTGATGGAGCATCTAGTTTAAAGGCTTACGGTTTAGATGTTAAGAATGCCGATGTAGTTTCTGATGGTGCATCAAGTGTACGTGTAAATTGTAAAGACAAGTTAACTGTTAAAACAGATGGTGCATCTAAAGTAAAGTATTCAGGAAATCCTATAAATGCCGATGTTAATCAATGTATTTCATGCGAAGTGAAAAAAGTGAAGGATGAAGATGCAAAAGATTATGCAGCAAAAAGCGAAGCACCAAAATCAGATTCTACAACAGCTATCAAAATTGGTAAAAATAAAGCAGTTGTTTTTTCGAAGGATAAGATTACCATAACTAAAGGTGAGACTGTTTTCTTTGGAGTTGATAATAAAGCATCTGAAAGTTTTGGCCACTGGGCCGGATTAGAGTTGGGTATGAATGGCTTTGGAACTAAAGATTACACAACAACTTTGCCTGCTAATTCAAGTTATATGGATGTTGCTTATGGTATGAAATCGCTAAACTGTAATTTAAATTTAATGGAAAAAACATTTAAAATCTACCGCAATAACTTTGGCTTAACTACTGGTCTTGGCTTTTCGTTTAATTCATATCAGTTTAAAAATAAAACACATTTGTATGCTGATAGTTCTTTCACAGGGTTTTATAATGATTCTTTAATTCCAAGTTTTGAGAAGAATAAATTGAAGATGTCTTACTTGCAAATTCCTCTAATGTTCGAATATAACTCTTCTAATAAAACAAGTAATGATTTTCATATCTCAGCAGGTGTTATTGGTGGTTTAAAATTAACGTCAAAAACAAAACAGATTTACGAAATTAATAACTACGATTACGAAGTTATTAGAAAGGATGATTACAATATTAGTCCGTTTAAATTAGACGCTACAGTGCGTGTTGGTTATAAAGATTTTACTGCTTTTGCAACCTACGCATTAACTCCATTGTTCCAAAAAAATAAAGGACCTGAATTATATCCTTTCACAGTAGGAATTAGAATAGTACCTTTTTAAGAACAATACAATAGGTTAAACATTTCAATAAAAAAAAGGCTCAGAATTTCTGAGCCTTTTTTATTGAAGTACTTTGATTAAAGTGAAATGATTTTAAACTCAGTTCTTCTATTTTTCTTTTTCCCTTCATCGGTATTGTTATCAGCAACGGGTTGTGATTCGCCATAACCTTTAAAAGTAAGTCGGTTTGCCTCAACACCCTTACTAACCAAATAATCAACAACAGCTTTTGCTCTATTATTTGATAATGTTTTGTTACTTTCATTTGATCCAACATTATCTGTATGCCCGCTGATTTCAATTTTCACATTTTTTTGATCCTTTAAGAATTCTAAAATACGTTGACATTCTAATTCCGATTCTGCACTTAAAACAGCTGAACCTGTTTCGAAGAAAATATTGTTCAATACAATTGAGTTTCCAACTTCTATCTTTTTCATTTTAATATTCTTTGTTATTACAGCCGAATTTGCTTCTGCAGGAATATTAAAATTTTCGGAGTGGAATAAATAGCCTTTTTTACTTACCGATATTGCATAGTTATTACCAGAAGGCACCACCACAACATATTTACCAGTTTTACTATTTGTGTTTAAATCTTGTATACTTTCTTTAAGTGTAATATTATCCATCACAATATCAGCAGCTAATGGCTCACCAGTTGCTTCGTCGGTTACAATACCAACAACGGTTGTTACTGCTGTTGGAGCAACACTTTCGGGAGCTTTTTCCACTATAACTTCTACAATTTCATTTATTTTAGCTGTATCTGTTACAATAGGTTTTGGCTTTGGTTTAGGAGTTAAGTAGATAACATACATATCATCCATTCCGTAACCACCTTCTCTATCAGATGCCATGTAGGCTCTTGTACCTGTTGCATTTACAAAGAAAGCATATTCATCTTTACGCGTATTAATTGGATAACCTATGTTTACTGGTAAACCCCATTTTTCTTTTTTCTCATCCCAAACGCATTTGTAAATGTCATAACCTCCAACTCCGCCTAAACCTTCGGATGAGAAGTAAAGAGTTTTTCCATCAGGATGTATAAATGGTTTAGCTTCGCCATATTTTGTGTTAATGTAATCAGGCAGTTTACGTGGTTTCTTCCATGAACCATTTCTTTTCTTTTCCGACCACCAGATGTCTGAATTTTTATCTTCCCCTCTATCCGAAACAAAGAAAATCTTTGTACCATCTGCACTTATTGATACTTGTGCTTCCCAGCTATCATCTTCACATATCTTGTCAACCATTTTTGGAGTGCTCCATTCTGTTCCTGTAACTGTTGAAGTGTAAATATTTCCGTCTCCTTTTGGTCCCGACATAAAGAAATAGATTTGTTGCCCATCAGCAGTATAAGAAGGGCCTCCTTCATTGCTATACGTATTTATTGGAGCACCAAGGTTCTTTGCTTTTGTCCAATTGCCAGCTGAATCTTTTGTGCAATACCAAAAATCTTCAGGATAAGCTTTAGTTGACTCTTGAAATGTTCCAGCACTTCCGCTTCTAGTAGAAGTTATAAGCAACATCGATTCATCGGCAGTAACAGTTGAATTGTAATCGCCGTATTCTGAATTAACATTAGGACCTAAGTTTTCAATTTCAATATTTAAAGGATGAGCCATTAATTCCTTTCGAATAGGCTCGTTTTTCACTTCAATTTTTGCGCGCTCTATGCGGTATAAAATGTCGTTGTAAAGTTTTAGGTTTTCTTCTTTTTTAGTTTTGCTTTTAGCATCTTTAAAATGTTCTAAGGCTTCGGTATATTTTTCTAAATGCATTGCACAAAAACCAGCTGAGTAAAAATCCCAACCTTTTGTGTCGTTTACTTTTGCACTCATTAAGTAGTTTGGATAAGCTTTTTCATCATTTTTTTCTTTCTCGTAGTATTCAGCTAAGGCTTTACAAGCATATTTGTCTTTTGGAACAAGTTTTTGGCCAAGCTCTAATACGGCAACTCCAAGCTTTTTCATGTCGTTAATAAAAAACCTTCTGCCACTTTCAATTAAAAGCGGTCCTTTTGTGCATGGAAGAGAGGTGTAGTATTTAATGTTTTCATCTTCGTCAGCTTTTGTTCTAACAATGCAATCCCACAAGCCAGCATGTGCTGTGGCATCGTTAGGTTTGTAGCTTAGCATTTCTTTGTATTTGATAAGTGCTTGTTTGTAATCGAGTTGTTTAATGGCAAGTTTCGCCGCTTTCTTAGCAGTTTTATAATCTTGAGCAAAAAAAAGTTGTGATACAAAAAGTAAGGCAATCAATAGTATTTTCTTCATAGGATAAGTTTATGAAGCAAAATTACTTTTATGTTATCTTTAACACATACCCACTGCTGGGTATATTTAACTAGCGTTCTTTTTTCAGGCTTCCAAATGCTAGAGGGTTAGCATTGATTTCTTTGTACTGAGCTCTATTTCTATAGATGTCAATAGCTAAGTAAATAGCCTTTTTTAGTGAATCTGGATTAGCTTTATTATGACCAGCAATTTCATAAGCGGTTCCATGGTCTGGACTTGTTCTTACAACTGGTAAGCCTGCAGTATAATTAACACCATTATTAAAGGCCAAAGTTTTAAATGGAATAAGCCCTTGGTCGTGATACATGGCAAGCACTGCATCAAATTTTGCATAATTTCCACTTCCAAAAAAGCCGTCAGCTGGATATGGTCCAAAAACTAAAAGGTTATCTTTAACTTTACTTATTGCAGGAGTAACTATTTCTAAATCGTCTTTGCCAATTGCTCCGTTATCACTTGCGTGTGGGTTTAATCCAAGCACTGCAATTTTTGGTTTACGAATACCAAAATCTTCTTGTAGTGTTTTATTTAATTGATTTAGTTTGCCAACAATTGCATCAACACTAATACTTTGTGCAACATTAGCTACTGGAATATGACCTGTAACTAGTCCGATTCTTAAGTCATCGCTGCACATTAACATAATGGCGTTTTTATCTGCACCAAATTTATCTGCTAAATACTCGGTATGCCCAGCAAATTTAAACGATTCGCTTTGCATATTATGTTTATTTATTGGAGCAGTAACTAAAACGTCTATCTGTCCTGCTTTTAAAGCATCAGTGGCTTTTTCTAAACTTAAGCGAGCATATTTTCCTCCAAGTTCTGTGCTTTTACCTAATTCAAAATTTATTTCTTCTTCATAACAAGAATAAACATTAGGCTTTTTTAAATTAAGTTGAGTTAAATCTTTTGTGTTGTGAAAATGAAATTCATCCACACCAAGAATTTTTCTAAAATATCCAACTGTTTTTTGAGAACTGAATAAAATAGGAGTGCAAATATCCACTAATTCAGGTTCCAGAAAGGTTTTTAAAATAACCTCTAATCCAATTCCATTAATATCTCCCTGCGAAAATCCAACTCGTAATTTATCTTGTGTCATAATGTTTAATTAATTTTCAATCCAACCTATTATTGAAGCTACTTCGTCTGCTTCAATTTTTTTCCATTTATTCAATGTTGTATTCCAATATGCAATTCCCTGTGGATAAACCTCTTCACCTACTTTTAACTGATTGTGCAAAGCAATTGCGGCATTACATGATTTCACGTTTTTTAAATCAAAATGATATTTACCAATTTCTGATTTGTTAAATTTAATTAAATGACCGTATGCTTGAGTTTTATATTCAACGTCAAAATTATTTCCAATGTGCTCAAAAACCACATCGCTAGCTTTGTTGTTTTTGTAATCGATTAAAACTTTTCCTTTTGAGCAAACATATTCTAAATTACCTAATCCATCTTTTGTGAAATAGGAGTTTTGATGATTGGCATGTAAATCTTTTATAACGCTTACTTTAGTTTCTGTTTTTTTACTTACATCGTATTTAATAATTGTAGCCTCGTTTTGAGAGATGTTGTAGTAAGGAAATAAGAAACTATTATTATCAATCCAAAACACTGGAATATCGCTGTGGTTTTTAGCTCCAACAACAATTTCGCCGTAACCAGCATCTTTCACTAACAATTGTTTTTCTTTGTTTACAGGATAAAGCCATATTTGACGATTTTTGGTAGCATAATCAACCTCAATATCTTGGCCTAATTTAGCTTTGAATAAAACAGATTTTACTTCGCCATATTTTCCAGATTTGCAATCTAAAACAGCATAAAATTTACCTTTAAAAATATCGTTTGTATAAAGCACAACGCTGTCATTCGACATTCTTACAATTTCGGCTTTGTTAGATGAAACTACTTTTTTATCTACAATATCAATGATGTTTCCAGCTCCAGTAATTATCCAACGATTTTTAACTAATGTGTTAGTGCCAATATCCGTACGAATAAATTCTTTACCATCTTTTTTTCCTTGAACCGTAATAATTTTTTCCTTAGTGGTAAACAATCCATTTTCAAAATTATACTTGTATATATCTTGTGTAACAGTTGCAGCGTTTTGAACATCAAATTGAGAAACAATTAATGTTAGTTTTCCGGCTGGATTAGTTTTGCCTTTAAAAGAATAAGCAATGAATAATAATGCTAAGCAAGCAGTAGATAAACTTATGGTTAGAATTTTTTTCATTGGGAAATAAATTAAAATTAAACGTTTTTTAAGAAATTGTATAGCAACCTAACTCCAACTCCTGTGCCACCTTTTGGTTTGTATGCTTCGCGCGCTGTTAAGAAGGCTGGGCCTGCAATATCTAAGTGTATGTAAGGGTAATCAGTATATCTTGCTAAAAATTTACCTGCTGTTATGCTTCCACCTTGAGGGCCACCCAAGTTTTTCATGTCAGCGATATCCGATTTAATCAAATCATCGTATTCATCCCAAAATGGAAATTCTGCTAAGCGTTCGTGTGTTGTATTACCACTTTCTTTTAATTTTGAATGTGTTTTTTCATCTGCTGTTCCCATACTCACAATTCCAAATGTACCAATTGCAGCAGCAGCAGCGCCAGTTAACGTAGCCATATCAATAACCAATTCAGGCTTGTATTTTTTTGCAAAGTGTAAAGCATCTCCTAAAATCATTCGACCTTCAGCGTCACTATTCAACATTTCAACAGTGCTTCCATCCATCATCGTAATTATATCTCCAGGTGCAAAAGCATTTTCACCAGGGCGGTTATCCGTAGCAGGAACTAAAGCTATAACATGTACAGGTAATTTTGCTTTTGCCACAGCATAAATTGCACCTGCAACTCCAGCAGCACCTGCCATATCACATTTCATCATGTCCATGCTATTTGGCGTTGGTTTTAAGCTTAATCCACCTGTATCGTAAACAACTCCTTTACCAACTAAAACATATGGTTTTTTGTTTTTAGCATTTTTTGGTTTGTATTCCATTATACTAAAAGTAGGTTCATCAATGCTGCCTTGGTTAACAGAAAGTAAACCACCCATTTTTAGTGATTTTATTTTTGCTTTGTTGTATACTTCTACACTAAATCCAGCTGCTTTACCCATTTTTTTGAAAGCGTTAGCAAGACCCGTTGCATTAAGAATATTCACTGGCTCATTCACTAAATCACGGGTTTGATAAGTTGCATCAACTAAAACTTTAAATTCATTGATTAATTCAGCCGACACTTCTTTGCTTAAAATATTAATTTGAGCTAATGTGTTTTTTTCTTTTTTAGCCGATTTTTTATGGTGAATAAATTGGTAGTTACCAAGAGCCATACCTTCGGCTAAAGCCATTGTGTAGTCGGCTTTTTCTGAACTCTGTAAAGTAACATCAGCTGCTTTTATTTCATTTAAAGCAAGGCAAATAGTGTTACCTGCTTTTCTGAAAATTTCTAATTGTTGGTTGTGATTTTTTTTATCATCAATAATTGCAACTGCTACTAAACGATTTAATTGATTGATAACAACTAATTTTTTTTCGTTTTTTTCAATTTGCTCTTTTACGTATTTAGATTCTTTATCTGATAAGCCTAAATTTTCTTTCCCTGAAAATGATTTAGAAATGTAAACCAAACTCGCTTCGGCTTTATTTATTGTAATTTTTGAAAACATAATAATAGTTTAATATTGCGTAAATGTAAAAAAAACAAGCTAATTTTGACAATTATCTGAGTAAATAATAAATACTGGAATATGAACGTAGCTAATTTGCTTGAAAGAGCCATGAAATTTGAGTTTTTGAGTATTGAAGAGGGTATCTTTTTATACGAAAACGCGGCAACAACTGAATTAATGTATGTTGGAAATGAACTCAGAAAAATCCAGAAGAAAAATTCACCCAAGGTAACTTGGCAAATAGATAGAAATGTAAATACAACCAACGTTTGTATTGCAAATTGTAAATTCTGTAATTTCTTCAGAATTCCAGGGCATAAGGATGCTTATATTACTGATATAGCAACCTATAAGCGAAAAATAGAGGAAACGTTTAAATTTGGTGGAGATCAGTTGCTACTGCAAGGCGGACATCATCCTGATTTAGGATTAAGTTTTTATGTAAACTTGTTTAAGGAACTAAAACAATTATACCCTAATTTAAAGCTTCATGCACTAGGACCACCAGAGATTGCACATATAGCAAAATTGGATAAATTAACTCACACAGAAGTTTTGAAAGCCTTAGTTGAAGCGGGTATGGACAGCCTACCTGGTGCTGGTGCCGAGATTTTAAATGACAGAGTTAGAAGACTTATTTCTAAAGGTAAATGTAATGGGCGCGAATGGTTGGATGTAATGAGAGCAGCCCATCAGTTAAATATTACTTCTTCAGCTACAATGATGTTTGGCCATGTTGAAACGATTTACGAACGATTTGAACATTTAGTTTGGTTGCGCGAAGTGCAAAGTGAAAAACCTAAAGATGCGAAAGGGTTTTTAGCATTTATTCCTTGGCCATTTCAAGATGATGGAACTTTACTGAATAGATTAAAAGGCATTTCAAATAATGTAAGTGCAGATGAGTACATACGCATGATTGCTTTGAGTCGCATTATGTTGCCTAATGTTGTTAATATACAAGCATCGTGGTTAACTGTGGGTAAAGAAACGGCACAATTATGTTTACATGCTGGGGCTAATGATTTTGGAAGTATCATGATAGAAGAAAATGTTGTTTCTGCTGCCGGAGCACCTCATAGATTTACATCTAAATCAATTCAGGAAGCAATTATTCAAGCAGGTTTTGAGCCACAATTAAGAAATCAGCAGTATGAGTTCAGAGCTATGCCAGAAGGTTTGGTAGAACAAGTTATTGATTACTAGAATTTTGTTCTAATACACACACCATTTCTCAGATTTGTAATTGGCCCTTATAGGGTATAAAAGGAGTTTTATGCTGACGGGCGGCTAGTGAAATTTTATTTGCTTTTTGAGCTAATATATCGTATCTTGTTTTATTAAAAAAGTCTTATTCACGTTTCAAAATAAGTTCAAGATGAGAAAATTTCACCTAATTCTTGTAGTTGCAATTTCAACACTATTTTTTTCTTTCGTTTTAAAATCAACTATTAAAGATAGTTTTAACTTAAACAATGTTAAGGAAAAAGATAAAACGGAATTTTTTAAAAAATCGATAGAAGCCTCTAATTTAGAGGGTTATCGCTTGAGAGATAAACGAGTTACTATAAAATTTCAAAATGATTTTGAATTAGAGTTATTATCTGCTAGCGAAGTTTCTCGTTTAGGCATTGCAATAAATTTAAACGAATATAAGTCGGATTTTAGTTCTGATTTTATCATGCCTATTTTTAATATTTTACCATCCGGACACATAACAGCAGGAGTAACTACAACAAGTAAAAAACAACAAAACCACTAGAATCATGAGAAAAGTCATACTTACCATCGCTCTGGCCTTTTTGACTGCTTTAGCAATTGCTCAGCCAGCAAATGATAACTGTACTACGGCTCAAAATTTAGGAACTTTGGCAACCCCTCCAGGTTGTGTAGGAACAGCTGCAGTTATTGGAGCTGCCACAACTGTAAATGGAACTTTAGTAGGTGCAACTGAGGCTAATCCTTACATTTATCAATCATCATGTGTGGGTGGTACTGGCACTATGGCAATACCCGCAAACGATGTGTGGTATACTTTTACAGCATCTGCTTATACTGGTGTTTTTACGGTAAATAGTAGTTTCCCAAACCCAAATATAGCTATGTATTCAGGTACATGTGGTGCTTTGGGTGGTGGTGTTGGCGGTTGCGCTATTAGTAATGGAACAGGAAGTGTTACTCTTACTGTAGAACAAATGGTTATTGGAACAACATACTACCTCCAAGTTAGCGGAAACACAGGCGAAACAGGAACCTTTACTTTGAGTGCACAAAACAATAAGGATTGCGCAGATTGTTTAACGAATTCAACTTTAACAGTTAATCCTTTACCAGTAAATGGGGCCTATAACCCGGGAACAACCGTTAATTTTTGCTATCATGTAGGTAACTATACGCATATAAATACAAACTGGCTGCACGGTGTACAATTAAATTTTGGTAATGGATGGAACCCAGCAACATTAACACCAGTATCAGCTTCAGCTGTTTCAACTAATGGAAGTTTTTTATGGTTTCCAAATGGAATTGGTGTTGTGAATGGTGTGAATTGGGGAACAGGTTGGTATTGGGATGATGGACCAGGTGGAGATGGAATTGCATCGAATAATTTTGGAGATGCGGGAGTTACTTCAACAGCAGCGCAATGGAATTTTTGTTGGAATATAACAACAGATGCAGCTTGTACTCCTGGAGCAGACTTATCTGTAGATGTTAATACCTCTGGAGATGGCGAGTCTGGGTCTTGGTCTAGCAGTGGTTGTTTGGATGACCCAACAACTAGTTTTAATGCTGTAACAGCTTGTTGTCCTCCAGGCACAGCTTCTACGCCTGAAACATGCGCTGGAAATGATGGAACAATCACTATTACACCTGTTGGAGCATTAAATCCTTACACCTATAACTGGGCTGGGCCAGGTTCTTTTACTTTAATAGAAAATGCAGTTGGTGCTGGACCGCATACAATAACAGGTTTAGCTGCAGGAACTTACACTTTAACTTTAGTTGATAAAAACAATTGTCAGCAAGTTGTAACCATTGTGGTAGGTGGAAGCTCTAATCCAACTTCAACATTTACACAAAGCGCAAACCAATGTTTGGAGGCAAATAGTTTTAACTTTACTAATACAGGTTCAACAGGAGCTGGCGTGGTGCACTCTTGGATTTTCCCAAGTGGAACACCGGCAATGAGCGCAGCAACTAGTCCAGTAGGAGTGACTTGGAATACACCAGGTACTTATACAATTACACATACCGTTAGCATTGGTGCTTGTACATCAACAACTACATCAACAATTACTGTTTTCCCAATGCCTGTAGCGGCGTTTAGTTTTGTGCCACCAGTTTGTACTAAGTTAGTGAACTTCACAAATTCTTCTTCTATTCCAAGTGGTTCAATAACCAATTATGCTTGGAATTTTGGAGACCCATTGTCTGGTTCAAACACTTTAACAACTGTAGTTTTAACCAATCCAAGTCACACCTTTGTTGGTACAGGAGCATTAAACGTTACACTTACAGTTACAAGCAATAATGGTTGTATTCATGATACAATAATTCCTATTAACATCAGCGCTAGTGTAATAGCTGATTTCACGAGCACAGCTCCTGTTTGTTTGGGATCTGCAATTACCTTTACAAGTATAAGTACAACTCCAGCGGGAACTATTTCAAATTTAATTTGGGATTTTGAAAACGATGGCACTGGCGATGGAACAGGAACGCCTATTTCACATACTTATGTTGCGGCAGCTACATACACAGTTGAGCTAGTTGCTATTAATTCTTTTGGCTGCAGGGATTCTATTACACATACTGTAGTGGTGAATCCTAATCCTACGCCTTCTTTTACAGCGGCCGGTGTTTGTTTTTCAAATACAACAAGTTTCGTAAATACAACACCTGCAGTGCCAGCTGTAACCAATTGGCACTGGGATTTTGGCGTTGGAGCAGCTACTAATGACACTTCAAATGTTCAAAGCCCTACGTTTACTTATCCAGCAGCTGGTGTGTATACGGTAAGTTTAACCGCATATAGCGGGACTTGTTCAACCACAGTAACTCGAACAGATACGGTGCATCCTAAACCAGTAGCCGCATTCACTGCTACTAATTCATGTATATACAATGCAGTTAGTTTTACGAATACTACACCTAATCCTGGGCCAAATGATAATATTGCAAGTAGCAGTTGGAACTTTGGAGGAGCAGCCCCAAATACAAGTGTTTTAAACTCACCATCACATTTATATACTACCGATGGCACATATAATGTTTCATTAATTGTAACAACTAACCATGGTTGTAAGGATACCGTAAATTCTAACGTAACAATTTACCCTAAGCCAGTGGCTGATTTCACCGCTACAACAGTTTGTTTTGGTAACAACACAACTTTAACAGATGCTTCTACAGTTAATGCTCCAGATAACATTGCTGCATATTGTTGGGATACAAATTCATTTTTAGGAACCTGTGAGAACAATACTGCAGGACCTGTGAGTTATGCAGCGGCTGCCGGAACTAATAATGTCTCACTAATTGTGACTTCAAATAATGGATGTATTGATACAATTACTAAAGCAGTTACAGTTTATCCTAAACCTGTTGCAAGTTTTACTTTTACAAATGTTTGTAATGGTGTTTCGTCAAATTTTGTAAATACTTCTTCAGGAACAATTGCTTCAACAGATTGGGACTGGGATTCGAATGGTACATTCACAAACACAGGAAGTCCAGCTACACAAGTTTTAACATTAGGTCCTAATAATGTTACAATGATTACTACCACAACAGATGGTTGTAAGGATACTATGACAAATGTTGTAACAGTTCATCCATTGCCTATTGCTTCTTTTACTTCTGATTCGGTTTGTATAAACTCATCAACAACACTAACTAATACATCAACAATTACAGCGCCAGATGCTATATCGCTTTATTTCTGGGACATGAACAATGATGGTAGTGTTGAGTATTTTTCGTCAAATGCAAGCCATGCCTTTACTCCTCAAGGAAATCATCCAGTTGAATTAATGGTGGTTTCTAATTTTGGATGTAAGGATTCAATTGTAGGAAATGTTTTTGTTCATGCGGCTCCAGTAGTTAATATTACATCTACACCTGTTTGCTTGGGATTCCCTACAGTATTTAGTAATACAACTACTGTTGCAGGAGGTACAATACAACAAGTGGATTGGAATTTTGGTGGTCCTGCTCCAAATACCTTAACTCAAGTTAATCCGCCAGCAACAGCATCCTTTACTTACGGCTCAGCAAATAATTATACGGTTACTTTAACAGCAACTAGTAATGCGGGTTGTGTTACAGCTGGTTCTATACAAGTAACGGTTAATCCTAAGCCAAATGCTAACTTTAGTTACGCTACTACATGTGAAGGAAGTTTAATGAGTTTGAGCGATTTAAGCTCGGTTGCAAGTGGTGTGGTTAATGCTTTGGATTGGAGTGTTGATAATGGAGCTACAGCATCAATTTTACAAAATCCATCTTTGTCGGTAGGTACAAGTGGTAACCACAATGTTACATTAATTGCAACAACAAACCATGGATGTAAAGATACAGTTACCAATGCAGTATATGTGAATCCAAATCCAGTGCCTACCATAGTTGGTGATGATTTATCAGGTTGTGCTTTACATTGTGTTAATTTCACGGGTGGCGTTTCAAATGTACCAGGAGCAACTGTAACGAATTGGGCTTGGAATTTTGGTAATAGTTTAACATCAACATTACAAAACGATCAAAGTTGTTATACTAGTAATAGTTTTACTGCTAATACAACTTACGATGTTACGTTAACTTTAACTACAGATAGTGGTTGTGTTGGAGTTAAAAATAACTTAGCTTATATTACAGTAAATCCAACTCCTGTTGCAGATTTTACATTTGCGCCAACAGAGCCCGCACCAGACATTAATGAACCTTTGGTTTTATTTACAAATTTATCAATAGGTGCCGATCATAGTTATTGGAATTTTGGTGATGCTTTTTCTGATCCAGCTTTAAATACCACAACTGTTGTTAATCCACAACATTTTTATTACAGCTACGAACCCAATTCTTATGTTGTAACATTAGCTGTAGATAACAACTATGGTTGTGTAGATACGATTAGAAAGACAGTTGAAATTAAACCAGATTTTTCATTCTTCATTCCAAATGCCTTTAGCCCTAATGGAGATGGAATAAACGATGGATTTAACGGTAAAGGTATTGGTATTGCTAAATATGAAATTTGGATATTTGATCGTTGGGGTAATATGATATGGTATGCCGATTCAATTGATAAATTGTGGGATGGAAAAGTTCAAGGAAAAGATAATTTAGTACAGCAAGATGTTTATGTGTGGAAGGTTAAATTTAAAGATATATTAAACAAAGGGCATGAATATCACGGCACTGTGACTGTGGTTAGATAAATAAGTGAAGGAATCGATTAAAAAGAAAGGCGAGTAAATTTACTCGCCTTTCTTTTTAATTTAAAATTATTAAACTTATTGAATTTTATTTTTTCTTCGATTATAATATTCAATAAGCGAATCTATAACGTATGCAACAAAAATAACCAAGAAACAGTAGGCTGGCAATAAGTAGCGTTGCTCAACATAGCCAAATATAAATGTTAAAGTAAAAATAAAAGCAAGTGGTATTATTGCTAAGAATTTTCTTTTACGCAAAGCTAAAAAGCACCCTATAACACCTACAATATTTACAAAAATTAAAAGTAAAAAGTATCCTCCTTTAGCAACTTTATGAATAATGCTCATTTTAGCCAATGGCGGAAAAGGCAAATCATCTAAGCGAGGCGGCACTAGTAGTCTTTTTGTTATGATTAAACGATTTACTAAAAGGTATCTAAAAAAATGTTCTTTCTTATAACTCTCAAGATAGATAAGCGATTTAGTGTTGACGTATTTTTTTAATGCATTTCTTTCGGCTTCACTTATTGTATCGTTTATTGAGGCAAAATATTTCTTTTTTAAAATTCGTAACGAATCTATATTGTATGCGCTTGTGTAAATATTTTTAGATTCGGGTTCGGTTTTATCTTCATCAGTTTTTTTAGTCAATAACCATTCTGCATCCGAGCCTTTCGACCAAGGCTGTGTATCTCCACCCCAAACCGTTATCAATTCTCTAATGCTGAGTAATTCTTGGGTAATCATTCTGGGAAAGCATTCTATCATAGAGCCTTGTAATACAACTATTTTGTTAAAATCGCGGTAGTTTTTATAGGTCCACATGCTTAATGTGATAATTAAAACCAAACTATAGATTATTCCTCTCTTAATTGTTTGTATAATATTTCTGATATCGAATAAAAAGAAAAGAAAAGCAAGCGGCACAGCTAATCCATGTATTGGGCGGAAGAAAACAGACCAAGCAATAAAAAAGCCACTAAAAAATAAATGTTTCCAATTTAAAGTTTCTTTATACTTTATTAAAAAGTAAAATGAAAAAATTAAGAAAGAAATAGCAAAACTATCTGAGTACCCAACGTGATCCCATATAGAAACGAAAGAACTAAATGCGTATAGGAAAAAGGTAATGTAAAAGATTCTTTCTTTTTTAAAGATAAGAAGGGCTGTTTTTGAAAGCGCATAAACCGAAATAACCCCAGTTAAAAACTGAAGTATAATGATAATTGCTTGTGTCCACTCTACCGAAAACAATAAACGTAAAGGAACGTAAATGGGTAAAAGTCCTGGCATTCGCCCCATAGAGTAATATCCTTTTCCTTGAACTAAAGATTCTAATGGGGCATAGTAACCCGAAGTATCGCCTGAGGCATTGAAAATAACATTCGTTATCATTTCTTTTGGCCAATAGTGATAAAAATTGTAGGCAAAAAATGCGAACAAAGCTCCTTTAATTGCAAAAGCAATACTTAACCATTTGTATCTAAATTTTTTTTGTTCCGAAAGCTCTTTCATTACTTGGAAAGTATTTCTTTTAATGTGTTAATTACTGTTGTAATATCTTTATCATCCATTGGAACATAAAGGGGAAGTATGATACTGTTGTCGCAAGCATCTTCAGAAATTGGTAAACTTAATCCAGCACATTCATTTTTATAAGCTGTTTCTCGGTGCGAAGTCATTATTCCTCTTCTGGAAGAAATGCCCTTATCAAGAAGTAATTGCATTAAATCATTTCGTTTTATAGGCGAATTAGGTTTAAGATAAACACAGTAAGATTGCCAGTTGGTTGAATAACCGTCAGCTTCAATTGGAAGTCTTAAGAATTCGATGTTTTTAAGTGCTTCGTTGTAACGAGCAGCAATTTTTTTTCTTTCTTCTACTATCCAGTCAAGTTTTTCAAGTTGTTTTATACCAACTGCCGCTTGTATGTCTGTTAACCTGTAATTATAACCCACTTCAATATGATCTTCAAAAATTACTTTCGATGAACCATGTCTTACTCTATCGCTAACCGACATGCCATGTTGACGAAGTAATTTTAATCGGTTGTAGTAAGCCTCGTTATTAGTTGATATCATTCCTCCATCACCTGTTGTAATAACTTTACGAGGGTGAAAAGAAAAACAAACTAAATCAGAGTGTGATCCAATTTTTTTTCCTTTGTAAGAAGAACCTATTGCACAAGCAGCATCTTCAATTAATTGTAAATTATGCTTTGTGCATAATTCTTTAAAAGCATCTATATCAGCTGGTAAACCAATTTGATGAACAATTAAAATAGCTTTGGTTTTTTTTGTGATTAATTTTTCGGCATGAGTAACATCAATATTAAATGTTTCGCTTTTTACTTCAGCAAAAACAGGTTTAGCTCCAACATACTTGATGCTATTGGCTGTTGCAATATAACTCATAGATGGGCAAATTACTTCATCTCCTTCTTTAATACCAGCAACTATCATAGCTAAATGAAGTGCTGTAGTACAATTAGATAAGGCAACCGCGTATTTAGAACCAACATAGTTTGCAAATTTTTCTTCAAATTCTGCAACTCTTGGCCCCTGTGTTATCCATCCTGTTAAAATAGTATCATGCGCAGCTTGTGCATCGTCATTTGTTAAATAAGGTTTAGCAATTGCAATCATTGTTTTAGTTTTTAAAGTTTTGCGTAAATAACCACTCTAAATCCGTTATAGCCAATAAGTGAACCTATTGATTCAATAATATTAATTCCAATTTTGGCGATTAATGAAACTTCTTGGCCCGGGCGAGAGGTATCGTAATTAAAGTGTTTTTTATCAGTTATAGTGTAGCCAGATTTTATTAAAATATCACTTAAGGTTTTGGTTGTGAAAAAGCAAGTATGTGTGCAAGCGAAAATATTTTCGATAGGAGATTTAATACCTAGTTTGAAAAATACATGAGCAATTTTAACAATCAATGAATCGTGATTCGGGGTATAAACTATGAGTTCCCCATTTTTATTCAACAAAGGTTTTAGTGAGATTAAAATTTGTTTTGGGTCCTCTAAGTGCTCAATAATGTCCATCATTGTAATGGTATCAAATGTTCTATCAATTTTCGATTCGTTGATATTTGTATTTAATACTTCATGCCCCTTTTTTTTGGCTATTTCAGATAGTTTACTTGATAGTTCCACACCAGTTGGAGTGTATCCAATTTTTTTTGCTGTATCAAGCATTATTCCAATTCCAGATCCAATATCAAGAAGTGTGGGTTTATTTTTTTTATCTAGTTTGTTATAGGATTTAACAACTATTTTTTCAAAAAAATCTATGGCATGTGTGCCCGAATACTCTTCAGTTTTTAAAAAATTGTCGGCGTAATTATCATCATAAAGTTCTTCGGCTTTATTTTCAAATGTTTTAAATTGAAGTGAACATGCGTTACATTTTTTTACAATACCAGCTAAACCAAGTCCTGCATGAACTTTAGGGTTGCGCAAATCGTATAAAGTTTTGCATTTATTGGAGCCGCATGATGGACAATTTTCGTTAATCATTAGCGAGCAATTTTTTGTTTTTCAAAATACCAAGCGGATAGTTCTTTTAAGCCTTCTTCTAATGAAATAGATGGTGTGTAACCTAATAATTTAGTAGCTTTCGAAATGTCAGCTAATCTTCTGCTAACAGGATTGATTGAGTTAGCTTCCTTGTAAACCGGTTCTAATTGTGAGTTGTTTACCTTTAATAACGCATCAAGTAATTGTTTCAAACTTGTTTCAACTTGGTCGCCAACATTAAATGCTTCATCACTTACATCACTTAATAATGCTAACACATTGGCATGTGCAATATCTTTAACATGAACAAAGTCCATGCTATCTGTTCCGTCGCCAAAAATTGCGGGTTGTCTTCCATCACGAATACAGTCTAACCACTTTATCATAACCTCGGTGTATTTACCATCGGTATCCATTCTAGAACCGTAAACATTGAAGTAGCGAAAAGCAACATAATCCAAGCCGTACATGAATTTATACGATCGGAATAATTGCTCGCCCCAAATTTTTGCTCCTCCATAAAATGTTTGATTGTTATATGGATTATCAGTTTCTGGTGTTGGGAAGTTTTGAGCCAAACCGTATACAGATGCAGTTGAAGAGTAGATTACTTTTTTGATTTTGTATTTCACACAAAGTTGAGCAATATTAAAAGTAGCTTTTACCATTACTTCAAAGCCTTCTTTAGGGTCGGCAGCACATGCATTAATGCGCAAAGCAGCCATGTGATAAACATATTCAACTTGCGAAATGCATTTTTCCATAAGAGCTTCATCTCTGATGTCTCCTTCAATAAATTCAACCGCTGGGTTAGAAGAAAAGTTTTTCATATTTTCTTTACTTCCGCGAATGAAGTTATCTATGATGATAATTTTTTTTGGCGAATGAGTTAGTAATTCTTCAATAAGATATGAGCCAATAAATCCAGCGCCACCTGTAACTAATATACTTGAGTTGGTTATTTTATTTTGCATTTTAATTGTTTTCTTTTAATGTGTTTATTTCGTCAATGATAAATACCGGACGCTTGCGACTGCTGTCAAGCGTTCGCCATAAGTATTCGGCAATTATTCCTAATGAAATATTAGTAATTCCAAAGCCGGTTAATAGTATTGAGGTAAGTGCAGTCCAACCTTCTACAAGGTCATTAAAAATTATTTTACGGCAAACTATGTAAGCCGACCAAGTAAGACCAGTAACAAAAAGAATAATGCCTAAAAGAGTAACGAATCGAATTGGTGCGTAAGAAAAGGCAACAAACGAATCGATAAATAGTTTTATTTTTTTGGAAACTGTCCATTTAGATTTTCCTATACTTCTTGTTTTCTTTTCAATGTTTACAAACTTGTGTTTGAATCCCATTGACATAATTTGTAGGATGAAAGAAGAATTGGATTCTATATTTTCGTTAAGTACTTTTTTAACTTTGTTACTAATTAAAACGGTTTCTAAACCTTTGTAAGGAAAGTCTTTGTTCACGTAACGTTGCATCATGGATGCATAGAATCGAGAAAAAGTTTTCTCCACCATTCCTATTTCATTTACTTCTCTTACTCCATAAATAGTGTCGTTACCTTGTAAGGCTGTTTCGTAAAGCCTCTCCACCGTATCAAAGGAAATTTGCAAATCAGCAGGTAAGCAAGTTGCGTAGTCGTTTTTAGCATGCAAAAAGCCAGCTCTAACTGCGGCATGTGCACCATAGTTTTTCGATAAAGTAATTAGAGTGCTGGAGTAGGGAAGGTTAGTTTTTGTTTTAATAATTTCTGAAGTCCCATCTGTTGAGCCATCATCAACAAAAATAATTTCAAAATCAAATTTTCTTACTTGATAATATTGATTAATGTTTTCGAGTAAAATATCAATGCCCTCTTTTTCATTTAAAAAAGGTATCACAATACTTACTGTTGCTTTGTTTTCCATTAGTTTTCTTATCAAGAGAATAAAGTTACTATTTTATATTATTCTAATCCCTATTAGTTAATATTTCTAATTTTTTTAAATCTTTCGTTGTGTTGCCCGTTTTCTATAATCGAAATTTTAACGGGAATCATATATCCTTGTAGCTTGCCTGCACAGAATTTTTTTAATCGGGAAACAAATTCTTTTTTTTCTTCTGGTTCCATTAATGTAACTCTGGCGCAAACTATATTTCCAGTAATTGGATTTTTTTCTCCATACACTGTAACATCTGCAATATTATCCATTCCAAGTATTGTATTTTCTACTTCTTGAGGATAAACTTTTTCTCCACCAACATTTATAAGTTCAGATTTTCTTCCAAGAATTTTGATGTACTCTCCATCTACTTCTACTTGATCTCCCGTAATAAACCATCCATCTTCGGTAAAAGGACTTTTTGCATTTAAATAACCCAACATGGCTGAATCCGCTTTGATTTGAAGAATATTGTCAACAATTCTTGTATCGTAACCTTCACCACCAACTTTTACCCACAGCGAATCGTCACTTTTTGATTTTGAGCGTAAAACACCTAATTCAATTAAACCATAAGTTTGTTGTAATTTAATACTTGGGAAAATTTCTTTTAGTTTTTTAAGCAAAAACTCAGGCATTGGTTCAGTTCCGTATGTAATTACTTTTAGGCTACTCAAGTCGTAACGCAGATACGCCCCACTCATT
The DNA here is from genome assembly GCA_964603125.1 of uncultured Flavobacteriaceae bacterium. GTDB lineage: Bacteria > Bacteroidota > Bacteroidia > B-17B0 > Aurantibacillaceae > CAZRUA01. The sequence goes on from CAZRUA010000002.1 coordinate 24,493, forward strand.
ATCATTAGGTTGAAAAAAGTTGGTGAGGCAGGAAGTAATTCAATTTTTTGCTCTTGAATAATTTCACAAATAGCATCTGCATTTCGGTTTTTCGTTGCTATAACTACTCCCGCATTTGACAATGTGTGTAAAAGTGTATTTAAACCACCCCAGTGATCAAACATTAAGAAGTTTATTGTTTTAAGTGCTTTACGAGGAGTTTTAAATTTGGATAGTAACTTTGAAAAATCATGTACCGCTCCTTTAGGAACACCTGAAGTTCCAGATGTAAAAAGAACTAAACCTGGTGAGTTTCTTTCTTTTAATATTTTATAATATTCGTGATCAGCTTTAACAGCAAATGTTTCAAAGCTTATATTGTCATCATCATCAATATAATAAACTTTTTCGGCTTGGGAAATTTTAAATTTTTCGGTGAAGTCAACTTTCGAACTATTATTTAAAGGGATAATAGTGTTTTGATTTTGAGTTAGGGCTAAAAAAAGTGCAATACATTCAGGAGAGAAATCTCCCACTAAAGCTACCAAATCATTTGCTGCAACATTATCCGCTTTTAGTTTTTCTTCCCACCATAAAACACGTTCTAAAAGCCATTTGTAATCGTAGGAATTATTCTTCCAAAGAATAGCAGTTTTATCCGTGCTAGATTTAAAAATATCAAGTAAAAAATCAATATGCATTGCTATGTTTTTAATATCTCATTATTATGGTTCCCCATGATAAGCCAACTCCAAAACCTGAGAGTAAAATCAAATCACCACGTTTAAGCTTACCAGCTTCTTCAGCATTTTTAATAGCTACTGGTATGGATGCTGAAACTAAATTTCCTTTATCGGTAATATTAATAAATACTTTTTCATCTTCAATTTTTAATGCTCTAACCAAAGAGTCTAAAGTCATCTTACTTGCTTGATGGAAAATGAATAAGTTAATATCGTTGATTGTGTAATTGTTCTTTTTTAATAGTTCATCAATTTGTTTTGGTACTACTGATGCGATAAACTTCCAGACACCAAAGCCATTCATGTGAATACTTTCTGGCGTTCTTACATTGCCACTGCTATCAATCGTTTCTATTTTTGTTTCTTCCGAATTGGGTAATCTGCAACCACCTGATGGCAAATAAAATGATTCGTAGTCTTTACCAGAGCTCTCCAAAACTATATCTATAATTCCAGATTCGTTAGTTTTAGATAATAAACTTACACAAGCACCATCGCCAAATAAAATTCTGGCTGATCTATCTTTTGGATTGATATATTTTGAGTAAGTATCGGCATTAACTAACAAAATATTTTGAGCTAAATTGGTGGCAAAGAAGCCACGTGCTATTGCTAGGCCATATATATAACCCGAACAGGCTAAATTATAATCAAATGCAAATACACCTTGTTTTAATTGCAAGTACTTATGCAGTAGGAAAGCATTGGACGGCATTATGTAATCAGGACTTTGAGTACAAAAAATAATTCCATCTATAGCATCTTTTTGTATTAGCCCTTTTTCGAAAAGTTGGTCGCAAGCTTTGCAAGCTAAATCAAAAGCGGTTTCTTTTTCGGCAGCAAAATGGCGAGCGTAAACACCTGTTTTTTCAGCAGCCTTAGCCATATCCCAAGTTGGATTTTGCTTTTGCAATTCTTGATTAGTGATGAGATTTTCAGGAAGGTAATATTCAATATTTTTAATAGTGATGTTGTTCATCTTACCGAATGCTGATTTTGAAAATCTTTAGGTGTATAAGGGTTAAATATCTATGCTTATGCACAAATATAGCTAATTATTGATAATCTCAATAAAGGCTTTGTTATTATTTCTTTCGAATGAAAGGCTTGAATTTTCTTTGTGTCCAGGATAGATAGTTGCTTCTGAAACGAGAGTATTTATTTTTTTTAATGAGCTTTTTAATTCATCTAAACTACCACCAGGAAAGTCGTGACGACCTACTTTGTTTTTAAGTAATAAATCCCCTGTAAATAAGTGGTTGTCTATTAAAAAGCAAACGCTCCCTTGTGTATGTCCTGGCGTGTGAAGCACTTGAAGTTTTAAAATTTTTAAATCCAGCTCTCCTTCATCTTCTATTAATACATCGGGCACAGGAATTTCAATGGGTGCTTTACCTTTAAAGGCTTTTACATACAAATTGGCGTGTTTAATTAGTTTAGCATCTTTGGTATGAATGTAAAATGGACACTGATATTGGCGCTTTAATTCTGCAACATTAACAATATGATCGTAATGACCATGAGTAGCTATTATAGCAATTACGTTTGATTCTCCGATAAGAGATTGGATTGGTTCAATTTCTCCTCCTGGGTCAATAACAATGCACTCGTTTCCAATTGAAATTATGTAACAATTACAAATCCAACTTTCGCCTTGTATCTTGTTAATTTTAAGCATTTATTATACAATTAAGCACCGCCTAGGTAAATGATTTGGCCAGTAATGCCAGAACTACTATCGCTAATTAACCAATCGCTGGCATTTGAAACATCTTCCATTTTGCCGTAAGATGTAATAGCATTTCTTTCAAGAATTTTAGTTAAAACATCTTGATTCATATTTAGTGACATATCCGTTTCTATTGCAGCAGGGGCAATAGCATTGCAAGTAATACCATACGAATTTACCTCTTTGGCTAAAACACGCGTAAATGAGTTGATAGCAGCCTTTGTTGGTGCATAAATGGAATCTCCAATTATTTCATGTTTGGCAGCCATGGAACTTAAATTAATAATTCTTCCCTTACTTTTTTTCATCATTATTTTCACAGCTTCTTTACAAACCATCATTGTACCTAAAACATTTGTTTTAAATGTTTTTTCGATTGATGATGTTGGTGTTAGTATGAAATGCGAAACGGATGGGCTAATTCCAGCTGCGTTAATCAATACATCCAGCTGGCCATATTTCTTACGAATGTGCGTAAAAGTTTCTTTCACTTGTTGTTCATCGCTGATGTCTGCACAAACATGTTCATAGTTATTTGCATTAAAATCGCTTTGTTCGCGGCTAATACCAATTACCATGTAAGAAGCTTTTGTGTAATATTCACACAAATATCTTCCAATTCCTTTACGGCTTCCGGTAATTAATATTATTTTTTGGTCCATTCTATTATTGAGCTTTTAGTAAGTCTTCAATGTAATTTGCTAAAGTCGATACAGTATTAAAAGGGCTGTTTTCTTGCGACATTGCTTTTTCATCTGCCAAAGAAATTTCTACATTGAACTCATCATTTATAGCTTGTTCTAGTGTTACTACAAGGTTTACTAAACCTAACGAATCAATGTTACTATCTTTTCCAAAAATAACTGTGGTTTCAGTTTTTGTTAATTGATTTTCTGGCTCGCTTTGCTCGTTTAATTCATCTATTGAACTATAAATCAATTCAAGAATTTTGTCTTTCATTTTTTGTTTTTTTACTGTGTAAAGGTATAAAAGTCTTTAAATATTTTAAGGTATTTGTTGTAATTCGATTCTTCTACATAAAACCAAATATGTTGTTCATCAATGCTAGAAACGCTTACATACGTTTTGTGAAATCCAACAACTTTTTTGTTTTCAAGATTAGCTCCACCAACCAGTTTTTTAAGTTTTAAAATTTCAAAAGCAACTTTGAAGGCAAGTAAGTTTGATTCTATTGAAAAATAAACTGCGCTGTTAGGTTTAAGCACCCAGCGCCCCCATTCAGCTTGGCCGGTTTCATAGTTAATATTGTAAACAGCTATTGTTCCGTGTGGATTACCATTTTTGTCTTCAATGATGTAATGAAAATCTGTACTTTTTTCAAATGATTGTTGAATCCAACTCCTTTGTTTTTCAATATCTGGATCAGTACTTCCTATAAATTTATTTAATAAAGGGTTTAAACGTAATTCTAAAATAAACTCAGCATCGTTTTTATTGGCAATTCTTAAATTAACATTCTTTCCCGAAATGATTTTATTTTTTAATTCTTTAATATTGTCAGGTAACATGCTGTAGCAATTGAGTTTAAACAGATGGAGATTTAACCCATTCCATTAATTGAATTCCTTTGTAATTTGTTTCGTTTTCTAAAAGTAGTTGTCCAACTTTTAAGCCACCTGATTGTAATCTTACAATAGGATCAAAACCAATAGCAGATGGAAGAATTCCCATGTGCCCAGCATGAACATGTTGAGGATGAAAACGAATTTCGTTATTGCAGTCTTCTTCGCTAATATGTCCTGCGTATCTTAATATGAAAGGATTTTCAAACTCTTCTTTTAGTTTTTGAATGCTTATTGGAGTATTGTTTTTTCCTATCCACGTATTCTCAAAAGGGTAAGCCGTAAAAATAATTCCTTCGGCATTTTTGTATTTTTCGGTAGCTGTAAAATCAGGGAAATTACCTAACCAGTCAATCTTTAAACCTTCATAATTCGCCTTGTTTTCAGCAGTATCAATTACTCCTAAGTTATCACACACTTTTGATAAAACCTTTGCTATAAAAGGACCAAAATCGTTATTACAGAGTAAAATAAAATTGTTTTTGTATGGACAAAGACCCGCATCAAAAATCATTTTAAGAGCCATATCTCCTAAATAATTAAAAACATCTACATAAGGATGTCTTTCGTTTGTGGCGCCTACTTTAATGCTGTTTTGATTACAGAAATCTAAATCTAAATCTCCATCTCTCCATTCCCATGCTTCATACATAAGAGGAATTACAGCTCCTTTTTTTGCGTGTTGTAGTTTATCGGCGTTTAATGAGCGCAGATGCCCTGAATTAGTTATGATATCAGCTTTTGAAATAATATCAGCAGTTAGTTCGTCAATAATAATTAATTGGCTCTCGTCAATCGAAAATTGTTTTAATAAATCGTAAGTTAGTTTTTTAACTTCATCAACTGTTCCGTAGCGCGTTGTTTTTGTGAAAGCATAAACCTTAGCTCCTGCTAAAGCAGCTAAAATAGGTGTAACAACATAGGCGCCAGTTGCGGCTTCTGTTAAAACGGTTTTACCTTTTAAGTTTAAATCTAGTCTCTGAACTGCTTGTTCTATCTTGTGTTTAAGCGTTATCATAACTATTTATTACGCTAATAACTTTATTTACATCTTCGTCACTTAATTCGGAGTACATTGGTAATGAAACACAATGCGAGGCTAAATATTCTGAGTGAGGGAAATCACCTTGTTTGTAACCTAAATTCGAATAAGCTTTTTGCAAGTGGCATGGAACAGGGTAGTGATAAGCAGCAGTAATGCCGTTACCATCCAAATGTTTTACAAAATTTTCTTTTTGCTCAGTTGTTATAACAAAAAGGTGGTAAATACCGTCCGACCAAGATGGCACAGATTGCATTTTTATTTTCGGATTTGTTATTTCAGTTTGGTAGCGTTTAGCAATTTCTCGTCTTCTATTATTCCAACCCTCAAGGTATTTTAATTTTACAGATAATGACGCACCTTCTAAACCACCCATTCTGTAATTATAACCAATTTCATCGTGGTAATATCTTACTTTGCTTCCGTGATTTCGAAGTGATTTTAAATGCTCAGTATATTTTTCATTATTGGTTGTTAAACCACCTGCTTCGCCGCATGCTCCAAGGTTTTTACCAGGATAAAAACTATAGCAAGCCATTTCACCAAAAACACCAACTGTTGTTCCTTTGTAGCGTGCTCCTTGCGATTGAGCCGTATCTTCAACTAAAAATAAATTATGTTTTTTGCAAATTGCTGAAACAGCATCAACATCAAATGGTTGGCCATATAAATGCACGCCAATAATTGCTTTGGTTTTAGAGGTTATTGCCGCTTCAATTTTAGAAGGGTCGATTTGCCAATTGTCTTTATCACAATCAACAAAAACGGGAGTTGCTCCTGCGTGTGAAACTCCCCATGCTGTTGCAATAAAGGTATTTGCAGGAACGATAACTTCATCTCCTGGTCCTATGTTTAAAGCTAGCATTGCCAGGTGAAGTGCAATGGTTCCGTTTGATACGCCAATAGCATGTTTACTTCCAATGTATTTAGCAAAATTATTTTCAAATTCCTCAACAAATGGTCCGCCCGAAAAGGCAGTTTTTTCATACACTTTTTCAAAAGCTTCAAAAATCTCTTTTTTAACTTGCTCGTGTTGCCCTTTCAAATCAAGGCAATTAATTCTATTCATATAATTTTGTTTTTATAATTTTTTAAGTACCTGCGCTGGATTTCCTGCAACAACTGTGTTGGCAGGAACATTTCTAGTTACAACGGCCCCAGCACCAATTAATGCATTTTCGCCAATTGTTACACCACATAAAATAGTTGCATTACTACCAATGGATGCTCCTTTTTTGACAAATGTTTCTATAAGTTTCCAATCAGCTTCGGTTTGTGCCGATCCATCTGGATTTGTAGCACGAGGGAATAAATCATTGGTAAACATTACACCATGACCAATAAAGCAATTATCCTCAATGTGAACTCCTTCACAAATGAAAGTGTGGCTCGATATTTTACAGTTTTTTCCTATGGTTGCACCTTTTTGTATTTCAACAAAAGCACCAATTTTAGAGTTGTCGTCAATTGAACAACCATATGCATTAACAAAATTAAAAATACGCACTCCTTGTCCAACTTTCACGTTTACAAGAGATTTGCGAGGTTCGTCTACATTTAAAAGTTCCATATTAATTTAAAATAATTTCTTTTCCGTTTTGTTTAATTGATTGTTGTGATGCTTCTAAAATTCGAATAACATCTAAGCCTGACTTAAAATCAGAGATTGGAGTTTTTTTCTCGATGATGGAGTTAATGAAATCAGACGCCATTCCAAATAAAGCTTCTTTTGGGTCTACTTTTGGTAAATAAACGTCTCCAGCTCTATAATCAACTAAAATCTTTCTTTTTTCTTCGTCTGTTTTATGATCGTAACCTGTATCATAAACTCTAATTTTTTCAGTTGGTTCTAAATCATTGAAAAGCAACATTTTTTTATCACCACCAATAAGCATAGTTCTTAGTTTAACAGGAGATGTCCAAGAGCAATTGAAATGAGCAATAAAGCCTGATTTATAGTTTACAGTAAGGTAAGCTATATTTTCTATTCCATTGTTTGTATGCGAAACACCGGTAGCATTAACACTATACGGCACATCATCAATTAAATAATTTAAAATAGAAATATCATGTGGAGCTAAATCCCATAATACATTAATATCAGGTTGAAATAAGCCTAAATTAATACGGGTTGAATCAAAATATTTCACTTTTCCAATTGTTCCATCCGAAATAAGTTGTTTCATTTTTTGAACGGCTCCTGTGTAAAGAAAAGTATGATCTACCATTAAAAGTTTACCCACTTTTTGAGATAACTCGAAAAGTTCGTTAGCCTCAACTGATGTTGAGGTCATTGGCTTTTCAATTAACACGTTTTTCCCATTTAAAAGGGCTTTTTTAGCCAAGTCAAAATGGGTGAAAACTGGAGTTGCAATCACAACTGCATCAATTTCTGTGTCATTAAATACTTGATCAACATCTTTCGTTGTTATAATGTTAGGGTACTGTTTACCAACAATATTTAGTCTCTCTTCTCTAAAATCGCAAACATATTTTACCTTACAATTAGCTACCGAGTTAAAATTTCTTACCAAGTTGGGTCCCCAGTAGCCAAAACCAATTATTGCAACATTCATAGTTATAATTTAATTATCAAATATATACATTTTATCAATAATGGAGATTAACCTAAGGCTATACTTTCTATAATATAAGTTTATTTTTATAGTAAAAATTGTACTGAACCTTTTGGGACAAATTAGTTGCATTATTTATTGGGTTTATCGGCAAAAATTTGTTTTTATCGTAAAAATTCATATTTTAGTGGTTCGAATCCCAAAATTAGTAGATAATGAAACGCACCCCCTTTTTAATTCTGAGTCTTTTTGTTGGCTTATTATGCTCGTTTAATACACGTTTGGTTAACGATGATTATGTAAATCTGACAAATGTCATAAAATCTAAAAACAGTGACTTTGTTTTCGAAAACAAATTGTTACTAGTTACTTTTTGGTCGAGCAGTAATGCCGAGAGTCGTGAAATGAACAAAGAGGCATTGAGAGTTTATAGTATATATAAATATGCAAAACTTAAGGGTGGAGCAAAGGGAGTTTCTTTATTTACCGTATCGGCAGATAAGAGTAAAACTAATTGGGAAATTGCTGTAAATCGTGATGAATTAAGTGCCGAAACAAATTATTGTGATTTAAAGGGCTTGGATTCAGATTTACTAAAGAAACTGAATGTAACCAATTTACCTTATAATATATTGTACGATTCTAACGGAAATGAGGTGGCAAGAAATATAACCACTTCAAATATGTTTAAATATTTTAATTCTTTAATAACAAGATAAATCTCATCAAATCCGCCAATTATGAAAAGAATTTACCCCCTAATTTTAGTTTTATTTTGTTGTTTCAACCAGCTCAAGTCCCAGGTTGTTACAGCGAGTGATTGTAACGTAGCGGTTAACGTTTGCGACAATTTAGGATTTCAAGTTGACCCAAATGGTTCTGGTGCTGTTAATGAGGTGCCAACCAGTAACTCAGTGAGTAACCCTAGTATTAATCCTGGTTCGGCCAATTCAGGCTGTTTGCTCTCAGGAGAGTTAAATAGTACTTGGCTTATTGTAAATGTTGCAACCACAGGAACTCTTCAGTTTGGTTTCGGTATTAATGGGGCACAAGCTGGATTTTATGATTGGGCAATGTGGCCTTATACTCCAACTACTTGTACTAATATTGCTAATAATACATTGGCTCCTGTGCGATGTAATTGGAATGCTTCATCTACTGGAGGAACGGGTTTAGCTGCGGCCGGTGCTTTACCTGCGGGCGGTGTAGCGGGTAATTACGAGCCTCCATTAAATGTAACCTGTGGTCAAAAGTATATCATTTGTTTCTCTAATTATAGTAGTGTAACCTCTAGTGTTCCTTTTGATTTTTTTGGAACAGCTCAGGTTTCTTGTACAAGTGCTCCTTTTACTGTTTCACCAGCGCAAACTATTTGTAACGGAGCAAGCACAACCTTAACTGCTTCACCAGCAACTGGATTTACATATACTTGGAATCCTGGCGGATTAACAGGCTCTTCGGTAACGGTTTCTCCTACTACAACCACTACATATACTGTTACAGGTACTTCGTGTGGAACAAGCACAGCAACGGTAACTGTAACAGTTAATGGTGCATCTCCAAATTTTACAATCACTAATGGCAATGCTGGTGGAGGAGCTGATCCAACACCAACCAACCAATGTGTTCAAAATGATTTATTTAATTTTACAAGTGCTTCGGTAGGAACAGGTATTACCCATAGTTGGAATTTTGGTGGTGGAGGCGCTTCGCCGGCAACTTCAACTTTGGCAAGTCCAACAGGAATTTCTTACACAACACCAGGAACCTACACTATAACACATACTGTTACGCAAGGTGCCTGCGTAGTTACTTCAACTCAAACCATAACTGTAACAGGACCTCCTACAGTTACAACCGCGCCTGTTAATGCAACGTGTGCTGTGGCAACAGGTACTATAACTGCCACAGCAACTGGTGGAACTCCAGGTTATACATATTCTTGGGCTGCATCTGGTGGAACTGCTGCTACAACAACTGCATTATCACCTGGGACCTATACTGTAACTGTAACTGATGCAAATGGTTGTTCAGGTACTGCTACAGGCACTATTATTACTACCGGTTCAGTCACTTCAACTTTTACCCAAAGTGCAAATCAATGTTTAACGGGTAATACTTTCAATTTCACAAACTCTGGTAGCTCTGGCGCAGGTATTAATCATTCATGGACATTTACTGGAGGCACCCCTTCCACAAGCACTGCTGTAAGTCCAACAGGTATTACATGGGCTGCAGCAGGAACATATAATATTACACATACAGTTACTCAAGGTTCTTGTACATCAACAACCACTTCAACAATAACAATTTTCCCAATGCCCACTGCGGTTGTAGCAACGCCTGTTGCGGCAACTTGTGGTAATAATAATGGCTCGGTAACTTTGGGTGCAGTTACTGGAGGCACGCCTGCTTATACTTATTCCTTCGATGCAAGTGCGTTTTCAAACACTACCACTTATCCAAGTTTAGCATCTGGAGTTCACAATATTATTGTAAGAGATAACAATGGTTGTCAATTTACAACTACTGTAAATGTTGGCACATCTGCTGGTCCAACTGCCGTTGTATTAACTCCAAGTCCCGCTACTTGTGGTTTAAATAATGGGTCTTTCACAATTGGCGCGGTAACAGGAGGCACGAGCCCTTATCAATATTCTGTTGATGCAGGAGCATTTTCTTCTTCTACAAGTTATACTAGTTTGGCTTCAGGGGTTCATACTGTTATTGTAAGGGATGCATTTGGTTGCACATTCACAACAACTGTAACAGTTGGAACTGCGGCTGGTCCAACAGCAGTAGTTTTAACTCCAACAAATGCTGGTTGTGCTGGTAATACAGGTACTGTTACAATAGGAGCGGTTACTGGTGGAGGTGGAACAAATACTTTTTCATTTGATGGAGGAGCATTTTCAACTACAACTTTGTATAGTGGTTTAGCAGCTGGAACACATACCGTTATTGTTCAAGATATAAATGGTTGTCAGTTTACAGCAACAACTACGGTAGGATTAACAACAGGGCCAACCGCATTGGCTTCAACGGTTGTAAATGCAAGTTGTGGAAACTCTAATGGGTCTATAACACTTGGAGCTGTTACAGGTGGAACAGTACCTTACACTTATTCATTTAATGCTGGTGCATTTGGACCAACTACTACATTTACATCTTTAGCTGCAAATACTTATACAATTGTTGTTAATGATAACAACGGATGTACATTTACAATTAATCCAGTTGTTGCAAATGGAAGTGCTCCAACAGTTGCTGTAACAACAAATACACCTGTTTCATGCTTTGGCGGAAATAATGGTTCATTGGTTGTAACCGGTTTTGGTGGAACTGCACCTTACCAATATAGCATTAACGGAGGTACTAGTTATCAGCTGACCAATACTTTTGGAACCTTAACAGCTGGTACATATACAATCACAATTAAAGATAATACAAACTGTACTAATACAGTTACTGCAACCATAACACAACCTACTCAAGTTGTTGGTTCAATTGCTTCTCAAACACCAGCTTTATGTTTTGGAGGTAGCACGGGTTCTGTTACTATAACAGGTAGTGGCGGAACACCAGCTCTTCAGTATAATATAAATGGAGGCGCTTTTCAGTCAGGAAATAATTTCGGCGGATTAGCTGCAGGCACTTATACTGTTATAGTGAAAGATGCTAATAACTGTCAAGTAACTGTTCCGGTTACAATTACTCAGCCAACGGCCCTAACTTTAAATACTACAGTTAATAATGCGGTTTGTACGGCTAGTAATGGTAATGCAATAGTTACTGCAACAGGTGCTACTCCAACATACACCTATTTATGGGCGCCTTCGGGAGGAACAAATGCAACTTCAAGTAATTTACCTGCTGGTACATACACGGTTACGGTAAATGATTTAAACAATTGTACTGCAACTGCAACGGCTGTGATAGGTCAGAATGCAGGAGGAACGGCTGTAATTTCAAATGTTACTAATGTGTCTTGCAGTGGACAGTCTAATGGAAGTATAACTGTTTCAATGACAGGAAATAGCACTCCTGGATTTAATTATGTTTGGACACCTGCTTTAACAAATTCAGCAACAGTATCTAGCTTGGCGGCAGGAAATTATACCGTTACTGTTACAGATGCTAACGGTTGTATTTCTTCAGCAAATGCTACAGTAACTCAACCAACAGCTTTAACATTAAATTTAACTTCAACTAACGTAAGTTGTTTTGGTGGAAGTAACGGGACTATCACTGCAAATGCGGCAGGCGGAACTCCAATTTATTCTTATTTATGGACACCAGGAGGAAATGTAACTTCATCAGTTAGTGGATTGCCAATCGGAACATACACATGCGTTGTTACTGATTCTAAAGGCTGCACAGCTACTCAAAATGTTACTCTGGTGCAACCAACACAGTTAACAATTTCTCCAGTTGTTACACAAGCTCATTGCAATCAGTCAGATGGTGGAATTACTGTAACTGGCGGCGGAGGTTTTGCTCCATATACTTTCTCAATTAATAATGGAACGTTTTCAACAGCTACTAGTTTTCCAAATCTTGCACCAAATACTTACACAATAACTATAAAAGATGCAAATGCTTGTACTTCTAATATTCCAGTAAACGTAAGTAACATTGCTGCACCAGTTGCAACAATTACTTCGCAAACCAATATAACTTGTAATGGTTTATGTAATGGTGCAGCAACTGTTGCTGTTACAGGTGGAACTGGTATAATAAACTACCTTTGGTCAAATGGCTCGGCAACAACTACAGCAACAAATCTTTGTCCAGGAATTATTTCTGTAACAGCTACTGATGCAACGGGTTGTACAACTACAACATCAACAACAATAACACAGCCTAGTTTATTAACGACTAATATTGCTGGTGTGTCACCAAAATGTAATAATGGTTGTAACGGCACTGCATCAATCGGTGCTTTAGGCGGAACGCCTCCTTATACTTATAACTGGAGTAATTCAGCAACCACAACATCTTTAACAGGATTGTGTGCAGGACCATATAATGTTACGGTTACAGATTCTAAAGGATGTACAAAAATTTCTAATATAGTTTTAGTAAATCCTCCAGCAATATCGGTAACAACTTCGGTAACACCAACCAATTGTTTAGGGTCTTGCGATGGAACTGCAACTGCTGCAGTTACAAACGGAACAGCTCCTTATTCATATTCTTGGTCGGGTACAAATGTTCAAACAACACCTACTGCAGGTAATTTATGTGCAGGTACTTATACGGTTAATATAACAGATGTAAATGGATGTACAGGAACTGCAAATGCTACAATAACAAGCCCAACTGCCCTTGTAATGAATTTGGTTTCTTCTACTAACGTTACATGTAATGGTTTATGTAATGGTGCTGGTCAAGTTTCGGCTAGTGGTGCAAACGGTGGATATACTTATAATTGGAGTGTAATTAATTTAAATGGTGCCACTCAAACAGGTTTGTGTGCTAATACATATACAGTAACTGCAACCGATAGTAAAGGATGTACTGCAACGCAAACAGTTAATATTACTCAGCCAGCGGTTTTAGATATTACTGCTGTTGGAACAAATATTACTTGTTTTGGATTGTGTAACGGAACTGGAGTTTCAACATATACAGGTGGTACTGGTACGTATCAGTTTTTATGGACTCCTTCATTAATTACTTCATCAACTGCAAGCAGTTTATGCCCAGGAGTGCATCAAGTTAAGATAACCGATGCAAACGGTTGTAAAGATTCAACTACGATTACGTTAACTGAACCGAACCAATTAATAGCATCTATTATTTCAACTACACCTTCAAACTGTTTACAAAGTAATGGTGGCGCTTGTTCGGCTGTAACTGGTGGTGTTGCGCCATTTTCATATTCTTGGAGCAACTCCCAAACAAGTTCATGCTTAACCTCTGTGCCAGGTAATCCTTATGTATTAACTGTTACAGACGCAAACGGTTGTGTTAGTAATGTGGTTGCTAATATCAATGATATTGCTGCTCCTAACTTGGTTGTAAATTCTTCAACCAATGTTACATGTTTTGGATTGTGTGATGGAACGGCTAACACTACAATTACTGGTGGTGCAGGAGGAAACATTATTCAATGGTTACCTGGTGGTCAATCAACAGAAGATGTTACTACCTTATGCGATGGTAATAATATTATTAAGGTTACCGATGCCGCAGGTTGTGTTTCTTCGCAAACAGTTGTAATTACTCAGCCAACTCAATTGGTTAGTGCAATTACTTCTTCAACAAATATTAATTGTTTCGGAGGTAATACAGGTTCGGCAACCGTTGCTATTAATGGTGGAACTGCTGGTTATACCCAAGCTTGGAATGATGGAGCAAACCAAACAACCTTAACCGCTTCATCATTAGTAGCAGGAAACTATTTGGTGGCAATAACGGATGCAAATGGCTGTAAAGACACTTCTTTTGTAACAATAACTCAACCTCCTCAATTATCAATTCAAAATACTACTATTGTAAATGCTAACTGTTTTGGAGATTCAAACGGGTCGATCAATTTTTCGCCACAAGGAGGAACACCAATATACAGTTATGTATGGTCGCCTAACGTTAGTACAATTAACAATGCTAGTAGCTTGGCAGCTGGAAATTATAGTGTTGTGCTAACTGATAGCAAGGGTTGTATAGTAAATCAGTCTTTCACTATAACGCAACCATCTCAATTGGTTATTTCGGCGGCATCGTTTACAAATGCTACCTGTAGTCAAAATAATGGTACAGCATCTGTTACCGCTGCGGGTGGAAGTCCAAATTATAGTTATAGTTGGAATTCTCCTGGAAACCCAACTACAGCTTCTATAACGGGCCTTTCAGCAGGAGTTTGGACAGGTACAGTTACTGATTCGCACAATTGTACGGTTGATACGTCTTTAACAATTGTGAATTTTGCTTCGCCAGCATTAGATAGTATTGTTTACGTTGCACCAACATGTAATGGCAGCAGTAATGCAACTGCAACCGTTTATCCAAGAGGCGGAACAAATCCTATTACAGTTGCTTGGAACGATCCAGCGCATCAAATTACACAAACAGCCTCAGGTTTAAGTTCAGGAACATACACAGTTACAGTAACAGATGCGAATGGTTGTTCGTTTAATGCATCTATTACTGTTAATCAACCTTCTCCATTAGTTATGTTTGTTTCTCCTAATGATACAATTTGTTATGGTCAAACAAATACTGTTTCAGCAACAGGTGGCGGTGGAACTCCACCTTACACATTTGCATGGGGATTAGCAGGAAGTACATTTGGTTCAACTACTGGAGGTCCGCATACCATTAACCCAACAGCTACTTCTTTTTACCAAGTAGCTATTACTGATGCAAATGGTTGTGCTATTCCTTCTCAACAAATCACTTGTTTTGTTCGACCTCCAATTACTCCTATTACAAATGATGTAGCTGCTTGTACTGGACAGTCAACAACGATCAGCGCAAGTGCAACAGGTGGTAATAATGGACCATACACTTATACTTGGAATCCAGGTGGTGTTGGACAAACACAAACGGTTACAGCAGGAACTGTTTCTCCAATTAAGTATCCAGTAACAATAAGTGATGGATGTTCAACGCCAGTTTCTGATACAGTAGTTTTAACTATTAATCCTAATCCAGTTGGAGTTTTAACGGCAAATGTTTTATCAGGTTGTGAAGACTTAACGGTTGGATTTACAGGTGTTTCTAATATTGCAGGTTCCACATTTGATTGGAATTATGGAGACTCTTCAGCTACTGAAACAGGGGATACCCCAACGCATACTTTTTATAACGCTGGTGATTATGATATTCAAGTTGTAGTTACAAGTCCCTTAGGTTGTTCAACAACAGTTGTAAACACAAATTATATTCACGTGTTCCCTGCGCCAATAGCCGATTTCACAACTAACTTAGAAACAACAACTATACTTGATCCTCAAATAAATTTCATCAATCAAAGTTCTGGAGCAATTAGTTATGCTTGGAATTTTGGTGATCCAACAGTTTTAGCAAGTGAAAACACTTCTACTTTGGTAAATCCAGAACACAGTTATTTAAGTGCAGGAACTTTCTTGGTTCAGTTAATTGCAGTTTCAAATCAAGGATGTAAGGATACTACCTATAAGCCAATAACCGTTGATCCTGATTTTGTAATTTATGTGCCAAATGCTTTTTCACCAAATGGCGATATTACGAACGAAACTTTCTTCCCTAAAGCAATTGGAATAGATGAATCTAAATATACTTTATACATTTTCGATAGATGGGGCGAGCTGATATTCACAAGTAATAATTTTGCTCAGGGCTGGGATGGAACGGCAAAAGGCGGAACTACCATTGTTCAGGAAGATGTTTATGTTTGGAAAATTATTGCATACGATTTAAAAAATAATAAGCATAATTTAACAGGACATGTTACCGTGGTTAAATAATTGTAAGTTTTATTAAAATAAAAAGGCGAGTGAAAATCACTCGCCTTTTTTGATGATATAGATTGAATTATCCTCCAGCTTTTTTTGCCTTATATCCTAAACCTTGTAAAATCACTATAATTTTATCTCGGTGATCACCTTGAATTAAAATATTGCCTTCTTTCACAGAACCGCCAACTCCACATTTTTGTTTCAGTGTTTTTCCAAGTTGCTCTAAGTCTTCTGTTCTACCCACAAAATCAGCAACTCTACTCAATAATTTCCCACCTCCAAGTCTATCTAAAAAAACTCTGAGATTTTGTTGCTGAGGTGCTAATGTTTCTTGTTGTTCATCTTCTTCCTGCTCAAACTGAAAATTTGGATTGGTACTGTAAACAACGTTTTTTATGTTTTTATCTTTTTTAGCCATGGGTTTTTTTGTTACGAGAAATAAAAATAATAACCAATAAAATTAAAATTATACCAGTGCTTATATAAAAAAGTAGCTGGTAATTAAATGTACTGCTTTCACCTAATTCATCAGATTCGTTGCCATCAAAATTAGCTGTTGTTAATTCATTATCTTCTATACTAGTTAAACTATCATTTAATTGGATGTACTTTTTTAAATATTTAGCAGATTCGCTGCTTTTATTTTGAGCCGCCAACAAAGCAGATTTACTTAAGTAATAGTGTAGCAGGGCGCTTGAATAATCATATTTCTTACAAATCGAAAAAGTTTTATCTAAGTTTTCTTCGGCAAGATTTAATTTATTCTGCTTGACATAAATGTTTGCCAAATTGATATAGCTGTCGGCTTTTTCAATTTCATTGTCCATCAAATCTTTTATTTTTAATGCCTCTAAGTGATATTCTTCAGCTTCAACCAGCTTATTTTGTTGTGCATATATTTCACCAATATTGTTTAAGCAAATTGCACGGTATTCATAATCGTTAATTTTCTCTGCTAATTCATTTGCTTTTAAATAATTTTGTGATGCAGCAGTTAAATCTTTGGTTTCATGCTTAAGAACACCAATATTAATAAGCGTGCTAATAGAAAATTTGGTTTCTTTTAGTTGTTGAAATAATTGCAAGGCTTTTAAATAGTGCTCTTCAGCCAAAGCATAATTCTTCAGTTCCGAAAGCACATTGCCAATATTGTTATGGCTATGAGCTAATCCAATTAAATCATTGGCTTGTGTTCGTAAGGCAAGTGCTTTATTATGATAAAACAAGGCTTTAGTATTATTCCCTTGTTTGTAATATAGTATTCCGAAAAGGTGAAAAAATTTTGCAACGTGTTTTTGTGATTCAATTTTAGAACCACATTTAAGCCCTTCTTTGGCAAATTCAAAAGCTAGTTGCGGATTTTGATTTCTCAGCTCATAACCCTTGGTATAAAGCAAATTTAGTTTTTGCGTATCGTTAGGATATTCTTTGTAAACTAAAAGTAGGCTATCGTTGTCAATATCGCTTTGCGCATTTGCTTGCCAACAAATGAGTAATAAACTAAGTATGATTATAAATTTATTTTTCACGTTAAACAAATGTAAAAAATTATTTTATTTTTACTGGATATAAAATATAAAGTATGCACTATAAATTCTACGTAAAAAATCCGTCTTCTCATTATTTATATATTGATTTAACCCTTCAAAATATTAATACAGCTAATGTTTTATTGCAGTTACCCGCATGGCGACCAGGACGCTATGAGTTAGGTAATTTTGCCAAGAATATTAAAAAGCTAGATGTTTTTAACGAAAAAGGCGATTTGTTGAATTGGCGAAAGAAAAACAAAGATTTATGGGAAATTGAAACAAATGGTGCCAAAGAAATTAAAGTTACCTACAGTTATTATTCGGCAGATTTAAATGCGGGTAGTACTTACGTTGATGACAAGCAAGTTTATGTTAATCCGGTAAACTGTTGCATGTATGTGGTGGAGAAAATGGATGAAGAACATGTTGTTGAGTTAGAGATTCCAGATAGTTATGTTGTTGCTGGATCAATGGAAAAGCGTGGAAACAAAACTTTGGTCGCATCAAATTTCGATGAGTTAGCTGATTCTCCATTTATGTGCAGTGCGCAAATTCAAACCTTATGTTTCTCAGTAAATGGTATAAATTTTTATTTACACTTTAATGGAGAGTGCAAACCTAAGGAGGATAAATTAAAAGATGATTTTGTTCCATTTATCCAAGCGCATTTTGATTACTACGGAGATGCACCTTTCAATGAGTATCACTTTTTATTTCAAGTGTTAAACAATCGTTTTTATCATGGTGTTGAGCATTTAAAAAGCACAGTAATAGCTTTAGGTCCGGGTTATAATTTAATGAGTGGAGATACTTATTTGGATTTATTGGGAGTTAGCTGTCATGAGCTATTTCATGCTTGGAATATCAAAAGTATTCGCCCAGTTGAGATGTTGCCTTATGATTATACAAAGGAGAATTATTCGCGTACGGGTTTTATTTACGAAGGAGTTACAACATACTATGGCGATAAATTACTGTTTTGTTCAAAGGTATTTACCGAGCAACAATATTTCACCACACTAGAGGAGCGTTTAAATAAGCATTTTCATAATTACGGAAGATATAATTTAACATTAGCTGATTCGAGTTTAGACACTTGGTTAGACGGATATGTTCCAGGAGCGCCTTACCGAAAAGTGAGTATTTACGATGAAGGAAATTTAGTTGCCTTTATGTTAGATGTGCTAATCATGCGTGACACAAATAATGATTTCAATTTAAAGCATGTTATGAATCTGCTTTATAACGATTTTCATAAAAAGGGTAAAGGTTATTCAGAAGCTGATATAAATAGTTTGGTAGCAAAGGTAGCCGGGAAAAATTACGATGAGTTTTTTAATAAATACGTTTACGGTTTTGAAGATTATGAGCAACAATTAAACGAATGCTTAAATTATATTGGACTAGAGATTGATAAAAAGCACTCAGATAAAATTTGCGAGCGATATTTAGGTTTTAAATCAGTTGAACATGGTCAGTACAAAAAAGTAAGTTTAGTTGCGCCCTATTCTCCAGCTTGGAAAGCACAATTAAGCCCAAATGATGAAATTATTGCTGTTAATGGCCATCAAATCAAATCTGATTTTAACCAATGGTTAACTTACTATTCTGAAGATGGAAAATTTACCTTTGGGGTGCTTAGTAATGGAATTTTAAAGAATGTCGACATATCGTTTAAGAAAGAAAAGGAGTTTTTTGCTAATTATCAAATTAAGCACTTAAATGAGCCAACAAGCCAACAAAAACAAGCTTTAGAGCTATGGTTAAAGGTGTAGATTAGGAAGCTACGCTTATTAAATTGTTAATAACTATTCGACTAAATCTTGCTTATATAAGATAAAAATTGTTTTTTTGTATATAGAATGATTTAACAAAAATTATGAGGATTTTTTTAGGTATTTTAAGTATAGTTCTTTCAATTGTGGGTGTTATAATAGGTCTAATTCCTATTGCTGACTATACTGGAATTTTTTTAATAGCAATTCCTTTAATTATTTCCCTAGTATCAATTTTTATTGCCAAGGATAAAACTTGGCTTAAAGTTGTAGGAATAATATGTGCTTTGTTATGCTTGATATCAATGGTTATTTCATATTATAATATGAATACTGTTAGTGATTTAACTAAGGGGCTTGAAAAAGAAATGAAGGAAGAAATGAAGAAGGTTGATGAGGAGACAGATAAAGCAGGTGATAATGCTTTAGATCAATTAAATGATGTGTTAAATAACATGGACACAACAACAAAAAAGTAAAAACAAACAATAACAATAAATAAAAACCAAACAAAAAACAAAAAAACATGGAAACAAACAACACAACGCCGCAAGGCAAAGGAATGGCGGTAACTGGATTCGTATTAGCTTTAGTAGGATTAATTTTCTCTTCATGGGGAGTTGGCTTATCTTTAGTTGTTGGAATGTGGTTAGGATACTTCTGGATTGCATTATGTATTGCAAGTATCGTACTTAGCGTAATGGGAATGTCTAAATTAGGAAAAACAGGTGGTAAAAAAGGATTAGGTATTGCAGGTATGATTATCGGTATTGTTGCAGTTATTTGGTCAATAGTTGTATTATTAGGCGTTCTAGCGATGAATAAGATAAAAGACAGCGCAATGGAAGGTTTCAATTCTGCTGAGTTTAAAGATGCAATGAAAGACTTAGGTGAGCAAATGAAAGATTCATTAAAAGTTGAATAATCTATAAATTATTTAAGTTAAAAACACCAAGCAAAAGCTTGGTGTTTTTTTTTGCTTGATTTTAAAATTTCAACTCATAAAATAATTATTACAAGCGGTTCATTTCATTGTTGTTTCCTTTCTTATCTTTACAAAAAAATTACTTATGGAAAATCAAAGCTTACCTCCAAACACATTCGATAATAATTTTGGAACCAACCAAATTCAAAAACCTATCTCTACCAAAATACCTGATGGTTTAAAGGTGTTTTGTATTTTAAGTATTGTTTGGTGTTCTTTAGCAATGCTATCTTCGCTATATGGTATGAAGTATTTATTTCAAAGCGATGACAGTATATATAAGGAAGTAGATAAGATGGCACAGTTATATGAAAAAATGGGGCAGTCATTTGATCAGGATGCTACGTTTAATCAATTAAAAGATTCTGGTTTGCAAAATTTAATTGCATTGGTGTTAAATATATTTTCATTAATCGGTGTTATTTGGATGTTAAAAGGCCTAAAGAAAGGTTTGATTGTATATGCTGTTGCTGAATTGTTGCCATGGTTATCAATATTCTTGTTAGGAGGAACGGAAGCTTTAAAAAACAATCCAGGTATAAAAATGATGGGGAACGGTGGATTAGCAATAGCAATCATTATGTTTGTTTTTATGATAGTAATTGATTTGGCATTTATTTTTCTATACCGTCATTTTTTAAATAAACATCACGCTAATCTGGCAGCCGCAGCGGCGCAAACAGCTTAATTGTAAATCCGCAGCAATGCGGATTTTTTTTTAATTTAATTTTATGCATAAATATACCAACCAACTTATAAATCAAACGTCGCCTTACTTGTTGCAACATGCACACAATCCCGTAAACTGGATGCCATGGGACAATGAAACACTGGCTTTAGCCAAGCAGCAAAACAAAATGCTTTTAATTAGTGTAGGTTATTCCGCTTGTCATTGGTGTCATGTAATGGAACATGAGAGTTTTGAAGATGAGCAAGTAGCGCAAGTGATGAATGATAATTTTATTTGCATAAAGGTGGATAGAGAAGAGCGCCCAGATATAGATCAAGTTTATATGTCGGCTGTTCAATTAATGACTGGGCAAGGTGGTTGGCCATTAAATTGCTTGGCTTTACCCGATGGAAGACCAATTTACGGTGGTACATATTTTAATAAATCTCAATGGATAAATGTATTACAAAATGTTGCTAACCTTTTTAAAGCAGATTACCCTAAAGTTGAAAACTATGCTAAGGAATTAACCAACGGAATTTTAACAGCAGAATTGGGTCAATTAAGCAATACCTTGGAAGAGGAGTTTGATAGAGAGATTATTACTAAATCTATTAATGCTTGGAAAGGCCGATTTGATGATGAATTCGGAGGTCCTAACCGAGCACCTAAGTTTCCTTTACCCAATAACTATTCATTTTTGTTGAAGTATAATTTTTTTAAGGAGGATGAAGTATTGGAAAAGCATATTCATCTTACTTTACAGAAAATGGCTTTCGGTGGTATTTATGACCAATTGGCGGGAGGCTTTGCGAGATATAGCGTTGATGATAAATGGAAAGTACCGCATTTCGAAAAAATGCTTTACGATAATGCTCAATTAATTAGTTTGTATTCCGAGGCATATCAACAATCAAAAAATCCTTTGTATAAAAATGTAGTTTCTGAAACTATTGATTTTGTTAAAGAAAGTTTGTTTTCATCAAAAGATAATTGCTTCTATTCGGCATTAGACGCTGATAGTGAAGGAGTGGAGGGTAAGTATTATATTTGGACGAAGGAAGAACTGGAAGATTTATTAGGAGATGATTTTAAGATTTTTGCTACTTATTATTCCGTTAATGATGTAGGATATTGGGAGCATGGAAATTATATTTTACTTCGCGATAAAAGTGATACAGAGGTTTGTTTAGCGCATAATATTACTAAAGAAGAGCTCGATAAATGTATTGAAACCTGCAAATGTAAACTGCTCAAGGTTAGAAATAAAAGAATTCCTCCTGGCTTGGATGATAAAACATTAACATCTTGGAATGCTTTAATGGCAAACGCTTTAATTGATGCTTATAAAGTATTTGGCAATTCATCTTATCTGGAACTAGCTAAAAATAATATTGAGTTTATATTATCAAAACAAGTTCAAACAAATGGTAGTTTATGGCATTCGTACAAAGCAGGAAAATCAAGCATCAACGGGTTTTTAGAGGACTATGCTTTTTTTATTCAGGCATTAATAAATTTATTTGAAGTAAGTGGTGATGAAAAATATTTGCATTCGGCAAGTAACTTAACTCAAAAGGCAATTGATAATTTTTACGACACAGTTAATTCAATTTTCTATTTTACATCAGTTGATGACGACGCTCTAATTGTAAGAAAAGTTGAAATAAGTGATAATGTTATTCCTGCTTCAAGCTCTCAAATGGCGCGTAACTTAAACCGATTAGGTAAAATAATTGGGAATATGAATTACATAGAAATGAGTAAAAAAATGTTGAACCATGTAAGTGATGAAATTGCTCATTATGGCGCTGGTTATAGCAATTGGATGACACTTGCTCTCGAATTCTACTGGCCTAATTACGAAGTTGCGCTTGTTGGTAACTCTGTTGATGAATTATTTAGGGAGCTTCAAACATATTACATTCCAAATGCCATATTTGTTTTAGGAAAAAATGCGTCTCAAGTATCCTTGTTAAAGGATAGGTTTGTTGAAGGAAAAAACATGATTTATGTTTGTAAAAATAACTCGTGTAATTTACCAGTAACAAATGTTGCAGACGCAATAAAGCAAATGAATTGAAACAAAAGTTAATTGTAATATTTTTAGTTATTCTTAGTTATTCGCTACCGGCACAGTTAATTGAGCCTGCGGCCGAAAATCAATTCGATAAATTTCCAAACTTCAATGCTGAGGTTGTAAAGCGGAATAAAATTAAAACTATCACATTCGATATTCTTGACAAGAAAGATATGGAAGCGCCTAAGGACAATGGTATCATGAATTACTATGAATTCGACACTTTGGGTAGATTGATCCGTTTTTATTATACAACTATTAGCAAAATAATTGTAAAGGAATATCACAGTCCGGCCAAATATAAAAAACGAAGAAAAATAAGTGATGGTGTAGTTTACTACAAAAACGAAAATGTTTTCGATACTATTTCTACGCGTTTTTTTTATAATGAGCAAGGTAAAATTAAAATGAAACGTTTTAATGATGGTACTTATTACGAAGCTGTTTATTATGAGTACAATGAAGATGGCTTTGTCACAAGACAATTGCGTTGTCGAGAAACCAACACAAGTTCAGATAAATCGGTTTTTGTAATGGGAATTCAAACGGTGTTAAGCGAAGAAAAATTTACTTACGAAAAGATTGGTCCTCATCAATACAAAAAGAAATGTTTGAATGATGAAGGAAGACCTTTTAAGGAAGTAATCGTTAATTTAAATGCAGATAAACAGCCTGTAAAGTATAATGAATCGTTTACTGCAACATGGGTAAACCAAGTGACGGAGTTCGTTTATGGCTCAAATACTCGTATGACAGAAAGAAAATACTCAGGTAATAGTAATGGTGATTTAACCCTAAGGCAGTTGTATGAGTACGACGAGAATGGGTATTTATATTCAGAAAAGCAATTTAAAAATGAAGTTTTGCAAAATGAATTGAGTTACATAACCGATGCGAGTAACGGACTGCTCAAGTCCTACGCCGATAGAGACCACGTTAATAAAAGCATTCGAATTACAAAATTGTATTTTAAATTTTACTAGGTTTTATAATGACTCCTCTTTTTAAAAAGTTAAACTATAAGAATCAGGAATGTATTTTTTGCTTTAACGCGCCCAATAGCTTTGATAGTGAAATAAAAACTATGTCTAAAATTTGCGATGTTAAAACAGAGTTGAAACAAGCTAAAAATGTTGATTTCGCAATGGCTTTTGTTACTACATTAAAGGATGTAGAGAAATTTGCAAATGCAATTGGCCCAAAACTAAATGGCGATGCAGTTTTTTGGATGTGTTATCCAAAGGGCACTTCAAAAAAGTATAAATGTGATTTTAATAGAGATACGGGATGGGAAGTTATGGGCAACTACAATTTAGAAACAGTTAGAGCAGTTGCAATTGATGAAGATTGGAGTGCGCTAAGGTTTAGAAAAGTTGAGTTTATTAAGGCCATTAATCGAAAGTTTGAAACTTTATCAAAAGCTGGAAAAGCTAAACAAAATAAGAAGTAAGCTATACAACTTACTTGTTTTTATCTTAAAATTGCATATATATTTCAATTTATATGACACACGGACAAGTAGTTTGGTTTGAAATACCCGTTACTAATTTAGATAGAGCTATTGATTTCTACTCTAAAGTTTTGGATACTAGAATTGATAAAGTAACTATCGTTAATCAAGATTTGGGTATTATTAATAAGGATAGCGATGTTGTAAGAGGAGCCTTGATAGTGAAAGAAAATCATCAGCCTGGCATTGGCTCAGTTTTGTATTTTTATGTTGCTGATTTATACCAAAGTTTAAAAACAGCAGAAGGCTTAGGAGCAACTATTTTATTAGGTAAAACTCTTTTAAAGCAAAAAACCAATTCGGGGCATTTAACCATTAATGCAAACCTAATAGATGGCAGAATCGGCTATATTTCCGAACTTATTGATTGTGAAGGAAATCGAATTTGTCTTTACTCCAATAGCTAAAATCTTTTTCTAAGTTTAAGCCATCATTTGGGCAATATTATTCGTTAAAAACGCGTATATTAGTAGTTCCAAATTGATGCGATTTAAGTTTAAAATACTTGTTGTTTTGCTTTTAGTAAGTTTAATTTCTAAAGCGCAATTTTACTATGGACTTCAACAAGAGTTCGGTAAGAATCGTGTTCAATACCAAGCATTTTATTGGAATTATTTTGATTTTGAGCGATACCGTGTTTATTGTTACGAAGGTGGAACAGAGCTTGCTAAATTTGTAAGTTATAATACAGAAGCTCAAATTAAGGAAATTGAGAAGAAACTGGATTATGTTACCGACGAGAAATTTCAAATATTAGTTTATAATAATCAAAACGATTTTCAACAAAGCAATTTAGGTCTTTCATCAGAAGAGCAGAGTAATGTGGGAGGTATGACTAAAATTGTTGGGAATAAGATAAGTGTTTATTTTGATGGAAGCCATACAAATTTATTGAAGCAAATTCGTGAGGGTATTGCCGAAACCCTTGTTAATGAATACTTATACGGCGGTCGTACCAGAGATATGATTAAGAATGGAACTTTGCTTGTTGTGCCTGAGTGGTATAAGCAAGGTTTAATAGCTTATTTAAGCGAACCTTGGAATGTAGATGTTGATAATAGAATTTATGACGGGATTAAGTACGACAAGTATTATCAGTTTAATCGATTAACGGGCAAAGATGCTGTTGATGCGGGTCACAGTATATGGTACTATGTGTGTGATACCTATGGTGAATCGATGATTCCAAATTTGTTGTACATGACTAAGGTGACTCGTAATATTGAAAACAGTTTTAATTTTGTTTTAAATATTAGTTCTGAAGAGTTAATCTATGAATGGCATGATTCGTTTGGTAAAAGAATGATGCACAAGGATAGCACTCGTTTTTCTTTAGAAAAACCTTTTATCGAGAATCCTAAAAAGGCTACATCTTATTATCAAATTAAATTAAGTCCCAGTAATGATAATGTAATTTATGTAACCAATCAAATGAGCCAGTATAAGGTTTGGTTACACAATATTTCAACAAACGAAAGAAAACGTATTGCTAAATGGGGACCTAAAATTGAACGCATCAACGATCAAACTTATCCTTTGTTAGCATGGCATCCAACAGGAAAGCTTTTTGCAATGGTTTTAGAAAGGAAAGGTGTAATTACTTTAAACACTTATAATGTTGAAGATGGAGAAAGATTTTCGAGAAATATTACGGGGTTGAAAAAAGTAATTGATTTTGCTTATTCTGATGATGGTAAACGTATTGTTTTATCAGGAGTTAAAAATGGCAAAGGACAAAGTGATATTTTTATTTTCTCAATCAACTCTGGCGGTTTAGAAGAAGTTACTTCAGATATTTTTGATGATAATCATCCTCGCTTTGTAAATCATGGCAATCAAATTGTTTTTGAGTCGAATAGAACCGAAGATACCATTAAAGCTAAATACGATAACGCCTACATGACGCCTTTAGCAAAACATACAGATATTTTTATGTATGATTTAAAAACAAAATCAAAACGTTTATATCAAATTACAAATACACCAGATTACTCAGAAAGTTTTGCTCAAGATTTCATTAATGGAAACATTACCTACTTAAGCGAGGCAAATGGTATTAGAAACAGATATTTAGCAAAGTTAGATAGCGTAATCTCATATGTAGATACTGTTGCGCATTACAGATATACTTTCAACTCAAAAGCAATAACAAACTACAACTACAATATTTTAGAACAAGATGTAAATCTCAAAGCTAATAGTACTCTTGAGAATTTTTTAATTGATGGAAGAAATTATTTTTACATTAAGTCAATTCCTTCATTCGATAATCTAAAATATTATGAGCCTCAACTTACTCATTACAGAAGGCTTAGCAAGTATTCGGGCAAGAAAAGTGTTGTGCAAAATTATTCGGTACAAGATGGTTCTTCAAGAGATACCTCAAAAATTGATGTTACACGTTACAACGTAAAAGTTTTTAAAAACAACAATACTGTTGTTGTAAATAATGAACCAAACGGTTTCCCAGTTAATAACGATACTGCAAAGGTAAAAGCTAAAAAAGAGTTTGTTTTACCAGTGATGGAAAACTACTACATTAATTTTTCAACGGACTATGTGGTAACACAATTGGATAATTCGTTTTTGAATTTGAGTTACCAAAAGTTTACTGGTGTTGGAGTCCCAGTTTATAATAATCCTGGCATGAGCGGATTCTTTAAAGTAGGATTAAGCGATTTGTTTGAGGATTATAGAGTAACTGGTGGCTTTAGGATTGCGGGTAGTTTAGATAACGAATATTTTGTAAGTGTTGAGAATAGGAAGAAACTTTGGGACAAGCAATTGATTTTACATCGTCAAGCACAAAATAAATTAAACATTGGTTCAAACGAATTTTTAAAAATTCATACGCACGATGCTCAGTTTAAAATTAAATACCCTTTCAGTGAGGTTTCGTGTATCCGTAACACATTGTATTATCGAAACGACAGAACGGTTTACGCATCTAGTACAGAGCAAAATTTATCGAAAGAAAATACATACCAAAATTGGGTTGGACTGAAAACCGAATATGTTTTCGATAACACCATTAACCGTGGTTTAAATTTAATGTATGGTACTCGATTAAAAGTTTTTGCTGAATATTTACGTCAAGTTAAATTAGAAAGAAAGGATTTAATTGTTTTAGGATTTGATGTTAGACATTATCAAAAAATACATCGTGATTTTATATGGGCAAACCGCATAGCTGGAAGCACCTCGCTAGGAACAGATAGATTGATTTATTATATGGGTGGGGTTGATAATTGGTTCAATCCAAAATTTGATAATAGAATTAATGTTTTGCATCCAGAGACTTATGGTTTCCAAACTTTAGCAACAAACATGCGTGGCTTTAAACAAAATATTCGTAACGGGAATAATTTTGTTGTTATAAATTCTGAGTTGCGTTTCCCAATCTTCAAGTATTTGTTAAACCGCCCAATTAAAAGCGATTTTGTAAATAACTTCCAAATTGTTGGTTTTGGTGATGTTGGTACAGCTTGGTATGGCAAGTCTCCTTATAGCGAAGAAAACACGATTAATAAAACTTATGTGCCAGGAAATCCAGTGTCAGCTGTGTTATTCGAACAAAAGGATCCTATTGTTGGAGGCTATGGTTTAGGTTTGCGCTCTCGTATTTTTGGTTATTTCGTACGATTAGATTTAGCTTATGGTATCGAAAACCAAGTGCGTCAAAAGCGAATGATTTATTTATCATTCAATACCGATTTCTAAATTTCGTTATGGCAGATTTTCCACAACCTTCATTAAATTCAAAGAAAAGTATGACTACAATTTTAATTTTGCTGCTAGTTGGCTTGGCCGCAGGCTATTTAAGTGGATTAGTTGGTATAGGTGGAGGAATAATAATTGTTCCAGTTTTAGTTTACTTTTTAGGTTTCACGCAGCATCAAGCGCAAGGCACAACATTGTTTATGTTTATGTTTCCTGTTGGTATTTTGGGTGTTTTAAATTATTACCAAAAAGGAAATGTAGATTACAAAACAGCAGCTATTGTTGCGGTTACTTTTGTTGCAGGAAGTTATTTCGGCTCAAAAACAGCACTTGCACTAGATCAGGCAATGATTAAAAAAGTATTCGGAGCAATTATAGTTATTCTAGGTCTTAAAATGTTAATCTGGAAATAATAAGCCTTAGTTGATAGATTTGTCGCCATTCCTAGCACTAATGAAAAAAATTAATGAAGTATGCAATTAGAATTGTTAGATAAAATAAAATCAAGAAGTAACGAACTATCTTCCCAACTTATTGAAATTAGAAGGCACTTGCATGCTAATCCTGAGTTATCTTTTCAAGAGTTCGAAACTTCTAAATTCATTCAAAGTGTTTTGTCAAAGCATAATATTGCATTTGAAACGGGTTTTGTAAAAACGGGTATAGTTGCGTTAATCAAGGGAAACAATCCAAATAAACGTTGTGTTTTATTACGTGCAGATATGGATGCTTTACCAATTGAAGAGAAGAATGATGTAGTGTACAAGTCAAGAAATAATGGCGTTATGCATGCCTGTGGTCATGATGTGCATAGCTCATGTGCTTTGGGTGCTGCGATTATATTAAACGAAATAAAAGCAGAATTTGAAGGAACAATTAAAATTATGTTTCAACCTGGGGAAGAAGTTTTACCAGGCGGTGCGTATTTAATGATAAATGAGGGAGTACTTGATAACCCAAAAGTTGATTGCGCTCTAGCATTACATGTTTTTCCAAGTATGGAAACCGGTAAATTGGGATTTAGACACGGGATGTATATGGCAAGTACCGATGAGATATATATAGATGTAATTGGTAAAGGCGGCCACGCAGCAATGCCAGCGGAATACAATAATCCACTTGTTATTGCAAGCGATTTAATATTGACTCTTAATAATGAGTTTATGTTAAATCAAAACAATCAGCCAGCACCAACTGTTTTGGCTTTTGGTAAAATAGAGGGGAAGGGAGCCACAAACGTTATACCTGCAAATGTTTCAATAGCAGGAACTTTTAGAACAATGGATGAGGCTTGGCGTTCTAAGGTGCACTCGCAAATCGTTTCTTTAGCTCAAGATTGCGCTCAAAAGCATAATGCTAATATTACAGTTAGAATTGAAAGGGGTTATCCTTTTTTAGTGAACGATGCCAATGTAACTTCAAAAGTTAAAATAAGTGCCGAGCAATGTATAGGCAAATCAAATGTAGAAGAACTGCCTTTGCGCATGACAGCGGAGGATTTTGCTTACATTAGTCAAAAAGTACCAAGTTGTTTTTTCCGTTTAGGAACAGGGAATAAGGAGAGGGGAATTGTTAGTGGAGTTCACACATCAACCTTTGATATTGACGAAAGTGCAATAGAAATCGGGGTAAATGCAATGGCTTGGGCTGCTTTGGGACTTATGGAAGCATAATCACGATGTTATTAAGTATTTGAAAATCAGTATTTTAATAATTGAGATAGTTTTTCCTCTGTATAATTGTTAATAATTTTTTGCTGGTATATAAAAAAGTAATATCTTCGCAGTCCGTTTTAAGAAGCGGGCTTAATAATTGAAAATTTATAATACTAAGAAATAATGCTACGTACATTCCAACCATCGCAAAAGAAAAGAAGAAACAAACACGGTTTCCGTGAAAGAATGGCATCTGCAAATGGTCGCCGTGTTCTTGCAGCACGTCGCGCAAGAGGTCGCAAAAAATTAACAGTTTCTGACGAAAGAACTCACAAATAGTATTTACTGTTTGTTTTAATATTTAATTAAGCCACGTTATGCGTGGCTTTTTTTGTGGCTTTGCCATTAGCCCTTTTTATCGTATTTTTGTATAAAATCATTTCACATGCTTACTATGTCAACTACCACAAGTCGCTCACAACAATTAATTGAGTTAGAAGAAAAACACGGAGCTCATAACTACCATCCATTACCAGTTGTATTGGATAAAGGGGAAGGTGTTTTTGTATGGGATGTTGAAGGTAAACGTTACTATGATTTTCTTTCGGCATACAGTGCGGTTAATCAAGGACATTGCCATCCAAAAATTACAAATGCATTAATTGAGCAAGCAGGTAAATTAGCACTTACTTCTCGTGCTTTTCATAATTCAAGCCTAGGTGAATATGAGAAGTTTATAACTGAGTATTTTGGTTATGATAAGGTATTGCCGATGAACTCGGGTGCTGAAGGTGTTGAAACAGCTTTAAAATTGGCTCGTAAATGGGGTTATGAAAAAAAAGGTATTCCAGCTAATGAGGCTGTAATTATTACTTGTCATAGTAATTTCCATGGTCGTACTATAAATATTATTTCGTTTAGTTCGGATAACGATTCAACAAAGAATTTTGGTCCGTTTACTCCAGGTTACCAAAGTATTCCTTACAATGATACAAAGGCATTAGAAGCTGCATTACAAAATAAAAATGTGTGTGCTTTTATGGTTGAGCCTATTCAAGGCGAAGCTGGTGTTATGGTTCCAGATGAAGGGTATTTAAAAACATGTTTTGATATTTGTAAAAAGAACAATGTTTTATTCATAGCAGATGAAATTCAAACAGGTATTGCCCGCACGGGTCGTTTGTTAGCTTGCGATTGGGAAGGTGTTCACGCAGATATTTTAATTTTAGGTAAAGCATTATCTGGAGGTGTTTATCCAGTATCAGCAGTATTATGTAATGATGATATCATGATGTGCATTAAACCGGGTCAGCATGGCAGCACCTATGGTGGAAATCCATTGGCTTGTAAAGTAGCTATTGCTGCTTTGGAAGTGGTGCGTGATGAAAAGTTGGCTGAGCGTGCTAATTATATGGGTGAAATTTTACGCCGTGAGTTACGCGAGGTAAAAAGCGATATGCTAACTACTGTTCGTGGTAAAGGATTATTAAACGCTATCGTTATTAAAGAAAAAAATGGTAAAACCGCTTGGGATGTTTGTTTAAAACTAGCCGAAAATGGTTTATTAGCAAAGCCTACACATGGCGATATCATTCGTTTTGCCCCTCCATTAGTAATTAGTGAGGAACAAATTTTAGAGTGCGCTAAAATTATTAAGGATACTTTGCTTTCGTTTGAGTAAAAATGAAGAGTGAACTAAAACTTGGTATACTGATATATCAAACGGTTTTTGCTCTAATAGGAACTCTACTATTATTTATTTCACTTTTTTCATTGGAATTCATACCTGTTTGTATTATTGGTATTGGGTTCAATATCGTTGTATTAGTTAGTTGCTATATATTTTATAAGAAAAACGAATACAATTTATTTTTAGTTTGCCAGTATGTTCAAGTTCTTGGAATAGCTGCTTTTGGAGTGTCGTTTTATTTACATCCATGTTTATTTTTTGGCCCATATATACATATTAGTAAAGAAATAAACATTGGAATTACAGCAACGCTTCCGCAATATTCTTTTTTAATGGATAATAGATTAAAGGATATAATGCTGACGATAAATTTATCTCCAGTAATAATAATCTACATGTTAGAGAAGCATTTCAAAACTCAAAAAAACTCGTAGTTGTCACTTCAAGCGAACTAGACTATGTTTCAGTTTCGTCATTGCGAGGAACGAAGCAATCTTATTTTCTTGAGATTGCTTCGTTCCTCGCAATGACGGTAATTCCTTTAATTTTTAAATTAAGAAAAAACTCTTAGTTCTAGTGTAGTCGAGAACTATACTTATTACGAAAGTTAAATGTATTAGCGTTTAATGATAAAAGCTCAGTAAACACTACTCATTCAAAGTATTCCAAAGCAGATCTTTCAATTTCATCAAATCTTTTTGGGTGTGTGATGAAAAGAACAAATAAGGAATTTTTGCCTTACCTTTTAGTTTGCTATTAATTTCTTTGCTTAACATTTCTTCCAATTCATCATCAACTAAATCTGATTTAGAAATGGCCAAAACGCGTTTTTTATCAAGTAATTCGGGGTTATATTTTTTAAGTTCTTTTAAAAGCACTTTGTATTCGGCAACAATATCATCTGAGTCGGCTCCAACTAAAAACAATAATGTTGAATTTCGTTCAATATGACGTAAAAAGCGTAAACCTAGGCCTTTTCCTTCGCTGGCTCCTTCTATTATTCCAGGTATATCAGCCATTACAAAGCTCTTGTAATCACGATAGTTCACAATTCCTAAGTTTGGAACCAATGTAGTAAAAGGGTAGTTGGCAATTTCGGGTTTTGCTGCTGATAATACAGATAATAAGGTTGATTTACCTGCATTAGGGAAGCCAACTAAACCAACATTGGCCAAAACTTTTAATTCTAGTATTTTCCACTCATCTAATCCATCTTCTCCTGGTTGAGCAAAGCGAGGAGTTTGCATGGTTGATGTTTTAAAATGGGCATTACCCAGTCCTCCACGACCACCTTTTACAATAATATACTCTTCGCCATCTTCCGTTATTTCGCACAATACTTCGCCTGTTTCAGCATCTTTAGCAATTGTTCCTAACGGAACATCTAAAATTTCATCTGCTCCTTCTTTTCCACTTCTTAATGCACTGCCACCGTTCTCTCCTGCAGCAGCAATAACGTGCTTTCGGTATTTTAAGTGCAATAAAGTCCACATTTGCTTATTACCTCTTAAAATAATATGTCCACCGCGTCCGCCATTTCCACCGTCAGGACCTCCAAATGCAGTTAACTTATCTCTATGCAAATGTATTGAGCCTGAACCACCTTTACCGCTACGGCAACATATTTTAACGTAATCAACAAAGTTTGTTTCCATGGTAAATCAATGAATTTTAGGCTGCAAAGTTAATAAAACTCTTTGCTTTAGCGACTTTTAACTATAATAAATATGGGTAATGCTTTTTTATAAAGCCTTTTTGAGCATGGCGGTGCGCTGCTGCTGGGTCGTAGAAATTATAAACTAACTTAATTTCGTGGGTTCCAGCACTAGCTGTTCTTAGGCGATTTATATTGTAATCATAACTATAGCTAACTTGAAACATTTCTTTAAAAGTATAACCAACTTGCCCTACAATTGCTGTTTTAAAACGAATTGCAGCTCCAACAAACACTGCACCTTTAATGTGCATGCGTGTATTATAATCTAGCAAAATTGGCAAACCACTTACATAGCTAGCTATTAAGCTATTTTCCCATAAATAGTCAGGGTTTTCGTTGTAGTTGTAACCTACACTAAAATTGTAATGTGGAACTGTAGTATAAATGGCTTTTTTAGCTTCATCTAATTTGTAAAATTCATAATTACCGCCAGTTACGTTGTTCATGGCCGCGCCAACATAAAATTTATCATTGTAGTAAAGTAATCCAAAAGCCATGTTAAAGAGTTTATCTTTATCTGTAATAGTATTGTCAACAGCTCTATCTTGTCCAAAACGTGTAGTTATTTTTGATCCAATATAATTTTGAACATTGTAATTACCAGTTAATCCAATAGAAAGTTTGGTGTCTTTAAATTTTAAATGAAAGGCGTAGGATAATGCATAAGTTGTAAATTGCGACGGGCCTAAAGCATCTCTGAAAATAAAGCCAGCAACGCCCATTTTATCTTTGTAAACAGAGGCGTTTACACTTAAGCCCATTGTAGTTGGTGCACCTTCAAAGCCAACCCATTGGTTACGGTAGTTCATTCTAACATCCAAAGTTCTTCGTGTACCAGCAACTGCAGGATTTAGCATTAAAGCATTACTGCGATACTGAGTAAAAAAAGGATACTGTTGAGCTTTCATTTGAAATACTCCACAAACCAAAACAATGTATAAAATGAGCTTACGCATGGATTACAAATATAATCTTTTTCCTTAAAACTCAAGTTTTGGGAGCTTATTGTGGCTTTGCGCAAATAATACCCAAAATGGTACGATTAATAAATTACTTGGCTCAGTTTATCAAACGCCCCCAATGTTGCCTAACTCTATATGCACCTTTGTAGTGTAAATTAACTTATCATGTTTTCAAACAAAAAATCAATTGCACTTAAAGCTATAATAGTGGCTTTTTTGGCTGTATTCAGTCAATCTTGTTTTCAATCAAAACCAAAAATAATTGATGTAAACCCAGCTTTTGGGGCTTACATTGCAGGTTATACTTCTGGAATGGTGACACGTAAAACAACAATAAAGGTGGTTTTGGTGAACTCACCAATAAAAAGAAAAGAGCTTATACAAGATTCGGTAGTTAGTGTAAACACTTCGTTCGCTGGTACAGAAGCACCCGCAAAAAATATAGAGCCAGCTATTGTATTGCCCGATTCGACCTTGCTAGAGGATATTTTTGAATTTGAACCCGAAATTAAGGGCAGGGCTGTTTGGATTGATGATAGAACAATTGAGTTTATTCCAAATGAAGTATTACCAAGTAAAGCATTTTATTCGGTTGATTTTAATTTAAAGCAAGTTGATCCAAGTGTAAAATCCGAATTCAAACATTTTAAATTTCAGTTTTCAACCTACGAACAAAATTTATTTGTGAATACCAATTTTGGTTTGCAAAGTTATGATGAGTTTAATATTGAGTGGCAAAGCTTCAGAGGTGAGGTTACCTTATCCGATTACGAAGATACTTCTTTGCTTAAAAAAACAATAACAGCTAATTGCAATGGTAAAAACTTAAATGTACAATGGGATTACTCTTACAACAATAATAGCTATAATTTCACTATTGATAGTATAAAACGAACAGAGAATCCGGGCGCTTTAACCATTGCATGGAATGGAGATGCTATTCATGCCGCGCAAAAAGGCTCACAAATGATTGCTGTTCCTGCATTGGGAGATTTTAATGTTACATCGGCCAATGTTGAGGAGGAAGCGAATCAAAGTGTACAAATAAATTTTTCGGATCCAATATTGGTAAATCAAAATTTCAATGGAATTATAAGTATTGATGGGGTAGATAAACTCACCTATAGTGTTGATAAGAATACTGTGAATGTTTATTTGCCAAAGCGTATTGTAGGTGTAAAGGAATTGAAAGTAACAACAGGGGTTAAAAATTTTAGAGGTTTTAAAATGAATAAGGCTTATAATCAAACTTTAGTTTTTAATGAACCAAAGCCTCAAATTCATATTGTTGGAAAAGGAAATATTTTGCCAAAGTCTCAAGGCTTAATTTTTCCATTTGAAGCAATAAGCCTTAATGCAGTTGATGTGCGGGTAATTAAGATTTACGGAAACAATGTGCATCAATTTTTGCAAATCAATAATTTTGATGAAACGGATGGTTTAACGCGTGTGGGGAAAATTATTGCTGAGAAAAAAATAAAATTAGATTACGACAAAAAGAAAAATCTAAAGGAATGGAATACACATATTATTGATTTAGCGAAATTGATTAAACCTGAAGAAGGTGCAATTTATAGAGTAAGCATTAAGTTTGAAAAGGAATATGCTTTATGCGATTGTGATACTAGTGCTGATGAAAATAATAATGACGGAGAATATTATGAATATAATTCTAGTAATTATGACCCAAATTGGAGCGAAGAAGATTGGTGGGGATACGGTTTCGGTGGATATGAAGATTATGACTATTATGATGAAAAATACAATGTTTGCGATAGAAGTTACTATTATGGAAAAGCGCAAAGCCGCAACATTATTGCATCTGACTTAGGGCTGATTTACAAATTGGATGAAAACAAAACCAGTCATGCCTTCATAAGTAATTTAATTACTGCACAACCAATTGCGGGAGCTAAGGTGGAATATTTTGATTACGTTAAGCAAATTATTGCTAGCGGAACAACAGATGCCAATGGAATGTTAGATGTTAAGTTAAGCCGCAAACCTTTTTTAATGGTAGCAAAAAAAGATAATCAAGTTGGTTACTTAAAGTTACGAGATGGTTATAGTAATTCGTTAAGCAAATTTGATATTGAAGGGGAATATGTTGAAAAAGGTGTGAAAGGATTTTTATATGCTGAACGTGGCGTTTGGCGACCAGGTGATTCCATCTATGTTAATTTTATTTTGGAGGATAAATTAAAAACATTGCCTAAAAATTATCCTGTAAAGTTTGAATTGCAAAGCCCTAGTGGTACAGTAATTTATCAAACAACTAAATCTACCAATGTTAATGGAACTTATGATTTTAGAACAGCAACAGGCATTGATGCCGAAACAGGTAATTATCTGGCAATAGCGCGCGTTGGGAATAGGGATTATACTCAGCGCATCAAAGTTGAGACAATTAAACCAAATCGTTTAAAAATTTATTTCGATTTTAAAGATAATTTCCTTACCGAATCAAAAGTAGATAGTGGAGCTAAACTAAGTGTGAAGTGGTTGCATGGCGCGGTAGCAAAAAATCTAAAAGCGCAGGTAGATGTTAAATTGAGTCAAACTGAAACTAAGTTTGATAAGTATCCATCGTATATCTTTGATTCGCCTTTAAGAACGTATTACACGGATGCTTCCGTTATATTTGACGGAAACCTAAATGAAAAAGGTGAAGCAGAAATTCCAACTAATTTATCAGTGGGTACCGCTGCGCCAGGTATGTTACGTGCAACCTATATTACCAAAGTGTTTGAAGATGGTGGTGATTTTAGTATTGATAGAAATACAATTAAGTATTCGCCTTATAAAAACTATGTAGGACTAGATGCTCCGCACTCAAAAAATTATGATTATAGTTTGGAAACAGGAAACACGCATCAGTTTGATTTAGTTTGTTTAAATCAAAACGGAGCTTTAAATGATAAAGTAGAATTAAATGTTAAGGTATATAAGCTTGGTTGGCAATGGTGGTACGAAAAAGGTGACGAAGAACTTTCGGCTTACTTATCTCGTTCAAGTGCCTTGGTTGTTAAGGATACTATACTAAACACCACAAAGGGAAGAGCTAAGTTTAATTTTCGTGTAAACTATCCTGAGTATGGAAGATATTTAATGGTTGCAACAGATGTTAAAGGAGGGCACCAAACGGGTAAAATTGTTTACATCGATTGGCCTTATTGGAGCCGTGCGAACCGCAGTGATAACGAAAACGCTACAATGTTGAACTTTACAAGCGATAAGGAAAAATACACACGTGGTGAAAATATTAAATTGAGTATTCCATCTCCAGCAAACGGTAAAGCTTTAGTTAGTATTGAAAATGGTCAACGTGTGGTACAAAAATTTTGGATCTCTACAACTAAAGGAGAAACAAAATATGAATTTCCAGCAACAGCTGAAATGGCCCCAAATGCTTATATACATGTTACAATGTTACAACCACATTTGGCTACACAAAATGATTTGCCAATACGCATGTATGGTATTGTTCCTATAACTGTTGATGATCCAGAAACACATTTGTACCCAATGATTACAATGGCTGATGTTATAAAACCAGAAAGTGTTGCCAATATAATGATTAAAGAAAAAACGGGTAAGGCAATGACTTATACATTGGCTGTTGTTGATGAAGGCTTGTTAGACTTAACTCGTTTTCAAACACCACAACCACACACAACTTTTTATGCTAAACAAGCACTAGGTGTGCAAACATGGGACATGTATGATTTTGTAATTGGCGCTTATGCGGGCAAATTAGATAAGCTTATCAGTATTGGTGGTGATGGTGATGCTGGCGGAGCAAAAGGCACACGAGCCAATCGATTTAAACCTATGGTAAAATTTATCGGACCATTTACATTGGCAGCTGGTCAACAAAGAAACCACAAAATTGAAATACCTAATTATGTAGGTTCAGTTAAGGTTATGGTTGTAGCGCAAAACAATGGGTCTTATGGAAATGGTGAAAAAATAGTTGCAGTTCGTAAACCACTTATGCTACTTGCTACATTGCCACGAGTGCTTGGTCCAGGCGAAACAGTATCATTGCCTGTAGATGTTTTTGCAATGGAGAAGAAAATTGAAAATGTTAAAGTTAGTGTAACAGTAAATGATTTACTTGTATTAGATGGTAATGCAGAGCAAAAAATGCAATTCAAATCTATTGGTGATGAAGTGATTAATTTTAAATTAAAGGTGGCGCAAAAAATTGGTTTGGCTAAAGTGAAAGTAACTGCTACCTGCGGAAATGAAATTGCAACGCAAGAAATTGAATTGGATGTGAGAGCAAGTAATCCATTAGTGTTAAGTACACAAGATTTGGTTTTAGAGGCAAATCAAACATTAGATGCTTCAGTTCTTTTTAAAGGTCTTGAAGGAACAAATAAAACTACTATTGAAGTAAGTAATATTCCATCCATGGGCTTGCAAACACGTTTAGATTATTTAATACAGTATCCTCATGGTTGTGTTGAACAAACCACATCAGCAGTATTTCCGCAATTGTATGTTGGGAACATGATGGAATTAAAAGATAAACAAAAGGAAAATATCTCTAAAAACATAAAAGCT
Source organism: uncultured Flavobacteriaceae bacterium (assembly GCA_964603125.1). GTDB lineage: Bacteria > Bacteroidota > Bacteroidia > B-17B0 > Aurantibacillaceae > CAZRUA01. Next base: position 63,454 of record CAZRUA010000002.1, read on the forward strand.
GCAATTAAACGTTTAGTTCATTTTCAAACCAGTAACGGGGGCTTTTCATATTGGCCTGGCGAGAATTACGAAAGTGATTGGGGAACAAATTATGCCGGACATTTTTTAATTGAAGCAGAAAAGTTAGGTTATAGTTTACCATTAAACATGAAGACTAAATGGATTAACTATCAAAAGAACGCGGCTAAAAATTGGACGATTAATAAAAATTATTACAGCTCATGGCATTCGGATGAAACGCAACAAAATATCCAAGCTTATCGTTTGTTTGTATTAGCAAATTGCAATCAGCCTGAGTTAGGCGCTATGAATCGTTTACGCGAAGAAACTAATTTGTCGCACACAGCGCAATGGCGTTTAGCAGCAGCATATTATTTAATTGGACAAACTGAGGTTGCCAATAAAATGATTGCCACTTTACCTATCGAAGTAAAAAAATACAATGAGCTTTCGTATAGTTATGGTTCTGACTTTAGAGATGAAGCTATGATTTTAGAAGCCTTATCAATCATGAAAGAACGAAGCAAAGCAAAGGATTTAGCCAAAAAAATAACCAATAGTTTAAACGGAAATACTTGGTATAGCACTCAAGAAACTGCGTATAGCTTGCTTGCTTTGTGCGAATATTATGATGTAAAATCAGTATCTCCAGAGTTTAATTTTTCATACAAGTTGAGTAGTGATAAAGTGAAGAATTCTGATGAGAATAAAGTAAAAACTAAAAAGCGCATCAATCAATTTATTTTTGATGAAAGTGATATAACAAAAACAGGGAATGTAAATTTAAAAAATTTGGGAAGCACAGCGCTTTATATGAAGATTATGACAGAGGGAGTTCCGCTAGTTGGTGATAAAACGGAAAGATCAAATGGATTAAAGTTGTCGGTAATTTATAAAGACGGTAAAGGTAAGGTAATAAACCCTAGTCGTATTGCGCAAGGAAGCGATTTTTATGCGGAGGTTACAGTAAATAATTTAAGCAAGAAAGGCTTGTTAAAAGAACTTACTTTAAATCAGATTTTTGCTAGTGGCTGGGAAATCCATAATACACGTATGGATGGAACCGATGTTGGAAAAAACGCTTTCCGTCATCAAGATATACGTGATGATAGAGTTTATACTTATTACGATATAACGGATAACGAAAGCAAAACCTTTACCATACAATTAAATGCAACTTATTTAGGTAAGTTTTATTTACCAAGTATATACACCGAAGCTATGTACGACAAAACAGTGAGTGCTTTATTACCAGGGCAATGGGTTGAGGTAGTGAAAGAGGATTTGATTGGAAAGAAGTAATTTTAAGAATAATATTGATTAAATATTTTAAACACTTTATCATTCTATTAATAACTGGCTGCGGCACAACTTTAAATCAAAACAGTGCGAATTCAGATACTTTAATGACTGTAAATATCCCTGTAAAAGATGTTGTAAGTAGTAATGTCAAGTCTTTCAATCCAATTTGGGGGTATAGGTTCAAAATAAAGGGAGATTTTAATGGTGATGGGAAAAAGGAAACTTTAGAAGAACATTTTTTTGATGGGGTGAATAATAAAGAGACTTACAAGTTCTGTAATGATTCAATAAATGGGGAAATTGAATCGCTTTTAAAAAGGAAAGTTCATTGTTTTATTTCTTCAAGTGATAAAAAAGTTGATGATTTGACTTTGGCGGGAAATGACGATGCTTTTGGATTTTCATTTTTGAAAAACGAGGGTGATTTGAATGGTGACGGAACTGATGAAATTTCATATGTTGTTGATTGGGCTGATTGGTCTAATCTCAATACTATGCATGTTGCAACTTGCAAGGATGGAACATGGGTTGAATTATATTCTTTTTCAATATGGGATTGGCAGTTGCCTGATTTGCCTCAAGGATATAATGATTATGGTATATGTGGTTCTATGGGTAAGGTGGTGTTGAACAAAAGTGATTCATTAAATATTGTTTTAGAAAATGAATTAAAGAATTTTAAAGGTTTAATTAAAAAGGTTGGTAAAGGGAGAATACAAGTAATTTATAGAACTGAAGAGGCTGATGAAGATACAATTATCGTTAGTATTAAGTAAATATTGATTAAAGTTTTGATTTAAATCAAATGAGGCAAACTAAATATTTTATTCTGGGATTTATTTTTCTGGCTTGTAATTCAGGGAAAGTTAAGGATGCAATTGTCGGCAATATTAATTGTGTTTCGAAAGAATCAAAGCCATGCGATTTGGATTTATATCTGAGAAATAAAGTGAATTTAGATTCTCTTATCGCTTCGATTACAAATCAAGAATCGGTAGCTGAAGTTAAGAAATTACAAGAAAGACCTAATAAAAATTACGATGGTTATGTTTATTATAACGAGACAGACACCTTTGAGATTAAATGTGATGAATATTCATCTTCCCCTCATAAAACTTATTTTATTGATGGTGAAACCGCAATAAATTTATGTAAAGTAAGATTAAAAAATTACCATTCTTCAAGTCTTATTAATTACAATAAGGGATTAGATAGAATTTTGGGATTACTCGAGCCAAGAATTATAACAGTTTGTGGTTTAAAGTTTCTTTATTGCAGAGTTTATTTTGTATCCAACGGAAGTGATTTCGAGAACAGTTTATTTTTATTGTATGATCTGAAAAGAAAGAGGATGACATTAACGGGAAACAAGGGCGTAAATTTTAAAGGGTTTTTACTTTCGGATTTCAATAATGATAATAAGCCTGAGCTTTTGGTTATTGACCAAACAAAACCTAAACAAATAGATGGTTTAAACATATATAAATCAAAAATTAAAATGTCATGCTTTAGTTATAACAATGGAGATTTTGTTGTACTGAAAAAGAAAGGTCTCGACTTAATTATTAATGCTTTTTTTGAAACAAATAGTAATAGAAAGTTTTATTCATTATAAACCAAATAGATAGTTCAAAGTTAAAGTGTATTTATATCTAATGCTTTAAAAATTAGTTGGTAAACAACTAAATTATCAATAAGAGCATTTTGTTTTATATCACTCAGATAGATTGAGTTTATGGATACATTAAAGGTTAAAATAAATTTAGTAATGTCTTCCTGTAATCTTATTAAGTTTGTAACTAAGTCGTCTGATATTAAGGGGTTTGAAGCCTTTCTTTTAATTACTAATTGAACAAAATTGTGAATAGAATTTTTATCTAAGGTATTAGTACTTTGTGCAATAATTTGTTGTAGAATATTTTTAATTTCTGCACGAAGCTCTTTCCAATGAATGGATTTTTGGTACTCATATAATTCGTCACTGATATTTTTTAATTGCTCAATAATAAAATCAGGTTTGTATTCTTCTGATTTTACTAGTTCAGCTAGTTGTTTATTTGTGTGCATGTAATAATCTAAATTTAATCGACTTACCTTAAAATCATGCTCATTTAATGATTGAAAAATAGATTGTAATGATGTGTTAGAAAGTTCAAAATTAGTTTTGCATTGCTGCATGTGCAGGTAAATATTGGATTCGTAATTTGCTGAAGTTATTATGGCATTTAAAGATTCTAAGGAACTTAAAATATTGTTTGCTTTTTCAATTATGGCTTTCCAAAGTTTAAGTGTATTTCGAAACTCTTTTTCAAAGCTGGAAAATTTTACAGATACGTCATTTATCCTGTTTTCTAGTATGGGTAATATAAATGGAATGCCATCATTCTGATATTCAACTGCCTTAGAGCCAGAGTAAAAATCAAGGATTTCGCTAATTGCCTCAGGGGAATGAATGTTTTGAGTTAATTCAGATAGTAAAAAAGGAGTGTTTGGTTTCATTATATCTAGGTTTAATGGGCAAGATAAATATAACAAGATGATACCATTTACCAACTATTTTTTTAACTAACTTACACTTATGTCCTGATTAATTTTAATAGCGCTTGTATTCACACCTTTTCTATCGAGAGGAGTATTATTATGTTTCTGATTCCATTATGTAGGCAAGTTAATTTTTTTCTTTATTTTTTACTTTAATTATTACGAAAACAATTAAACACCAGATTTTCAGTTTTTCAAGGTTTGAGCCACCGGTTGTACTTAATTCAATGCCAAAATTTGAATAAACATTAAAAAAAGGATATTTTGATGTTTGTGTCTAAAATTTCCCTAAATTTGATGTCAGAACTCGACTAAACATCGAAAAATTAAAAATTCAATGTCTAAATTATTGTATCACATTAACCCAAACCGTAATATTCCATGGAATGACTTACCTGCTTTACCCATTCATGAGGATTTGTATCGTACAACTGATATTATGGAAAAACTTGGGGAAGCAAAGGCAGCTATCGCCAGATTGCAAGGGCGAAGTGTTATTATACCCAATCAAGGTTTGCTCATTAATACAATTAGTTTGCAAGAGGCAAAGGCATCAAGTGAAATTGAAAATATTTTTACTACCGATGATGAATTGTATAGGGCATACAGCGAAAAGGATCTAGAATTAAAAGGCAGTGCAAAAGAAGTATTGCGAGCGCGTGAAGCTTTGTGGATGGGTTTTTCATATTTGAAAACACAAGATGCTTTTAATTTGGATTACTTTATTCAAATTTTTCAGGAAATAAAACAAACAAAAGATGGGATACGCCCTGATTTTGTTAATACAAGTATAAAGCAAGGTGGCACCGGTACAAATGCCGGGCAGGTTATTTACACTCCACCTCGTGGTGTAGAAATTCTAAATCAAAAAATGGCAAACCTGATTGATTTTGTGAATGATGATGAGAAGTATAAAATGGATCATTTACTAAAAATGGCCATTGCGCATTATCAATTTGAAGCAATACATCCTTTCCGCGACGGTAATGGACGAACAGGACGTATTTTTAATATTCATTATCTAACACAAAAAGGCTTGTTAGATTTTCCAATATTGTTTATGAGTCGTTTTGTTATGGATAATAAGGATGATTATTATTCGGGCCTAATGGGCATTACGCAGCGCGGCGATTGGAAAACATGGTTGCTATATATGCTCAAAGCTGTTGAAGTTACTTCGAATCTAACTTACCATAAAATTAATGATATTGTTTCAGCAAAGGATTCTATTTTACACTACATAAAAAATAACGCAAAAAAAATACAGAAGGCTGAGCAATTGGTTGATTTTATTTTTACCCAACCTTACACAAAAGTAAAACACTTACAAATGGCAAAATTGTATTCGGAAGGAACGGCACGTGATTACCTTAATAAATTAAGCGATATGCAAATCATGGAAAAACGTACCTTTGAAGGACACCACTATTACTTGAATTTAGAATTGTATCGAATTTTGTCAGAATAAATTTATTTAAATGAAGTACAGAACATTAACACTGCTAATTTTTCCTTTCATTGTAGTAAGCAAACTGCAGGCTCAAGTTTCTTTAAACCTTGATTCAAGCATTTGTGTTAATTTACCTAATAAGGATTCAGCAGCTTTCAAAGCAATATATAAATACATTGTTGGTAGTAATTTATATAACAGACTTGATTCGTTGAAATATCAAGAAGTGTATATCGAAGCAAAGAAAGTAGATACTAGCTTTAGTTTGCAGGAGTATTATTTTGTTTCCGATTCTATTTATCCTAAGCATGTTTATTATAATGCTTATGTATTCACAGATACTTATTTTGCAAAAACACATGATAAAAGGTCGATGAAAAAAAGATACTCTAATTTCGATTTGTTTCAAGAGTATGACTATGATAAGATTCAGGTGGTGCGCCATGGATGTATTCGATTTAGAAAGAGTAATTACAAGAATTTCCGAATGAAGGAGTTAAAAAGCACTTCTGCAATTCTAGTTAGTATTACACCATCATCAAATAGCGTAAAAATTTCTTTTCAAAGTCCGCCTAAACACCCGCGTTTTAGGATGAAATTTATTAGTGGTGGATTTTAGTTGTAATATCAAATCTCAAATTTTTTTCTGTATCTTTGCTTCATGTTTACAACAGACCAATTAAAAGACATTAGTGAGCGCCACCACGCACTGAGGGGGTTTCTTTGACGTAGATAACAAACTACGACAAATTGCCGAAGAGGAAGAGAAAACTCAAGACCCAAAATTTTGGGACGACCCTAAAAAAGCAGAAGTATTATTAAAAGAAATTAAAGTCAAGAAAACTTGGACAGACGCTTACGCTGATTTAACGCGTGCTATGGACGATTTAATGACCCTGCGCGATTTTTATAAATCGGGCGATGCTACTGCGGAAGAAACACAAGAACAGTTCGATATTGCTTTTAAAAAGCTTGAAGAGCTTGAATTCAAAAACATGCTTAGTGGTAAAGAAGATTTACTAAGCTGTGTTATTGAGATTAATGCTGGTGCTGGCGGAACAGAAAGTTGTGATTGGGCAGAAATGCTCATGCGCATGTATAAAATGTGGGGCGATAAAAATGGATTTAAAGTAAGCGAAGTTGATTTGCAAAATGGTGATGCTGCTGGAATAAAATCATGTACGTTACAGTTTGATGGAGATTATGCCTATGGGTATTTAAAAGGCGAAAATGGTGTTCATCGCTTGGTGCGTATTTCGCCATTTGATGCCAATGCAAAACGTCACACAAGTTTTGCTAGTGTTTATGCTTATCCATTAATTGATGATACCATTGAAATTGAAGTAAAGGATGCAGATATTGAATGGGAAACATTTAGAGCTGGCGGTGCTGGTGGACAAAATGTAAACAAGGTAGAAACCGCTGTACGTTTGTATCATAAACCATCTGGAATTATTATTAAAAACCAAGAAGGTCGCTCACAATTAGGCAATAAGGAGAATGCAATGAAGTTGTTAAAATCTCAATTGTACGAAATTGAAATGCGTAAACGCATGGAAGCTACAGCTGCAATTGAAGGAAGCAAAAAGAAGATCGAGTGGGGTTCACAAATTCGTAATTATGTTTTTCATCCTTACAAATTAGTCAAAGATATTCGCACGGATTACGAAACAAGCGATGTGCAAGGAGTAATGGACGGTAATTTAGACGGTTTTATAAAGGCCTTTTTAATGGAGTATGGAAGCAATGTGAAGTAAAACGAAAGCACTTTATTAATGAAAATGTTTAAATTTTTTCTTCATTTCTTCAGCTGTATAATTTTCAATAGTCACTTGGTTTTTAAATTGTCTTAAGTTTACATTTTCAATCAAGTGTGTTTTTGGGTGTGTTAAATCAATAAAGAATAAATCGGCATAAGTTCCATTATAGTATTTTCCGTCTAAAGTATCTTGTTCGTAATCCCAAAACCCTTCACTTTCAATCCTTCCAGATGTTATAATAATTAAAGGATAATATTTGGCGGAAAAGTAGATTGGTTTTTTTAAGGTGTCATTCGTGTTGTAAATGTATTTAGTTGTTGTTTCCACGGAGTCTTTACTATAATAATTTAATTCGAATAAATTCATTCGACTCTTTGAAAATTCAAAATTTAGTTTTTTACTAGATGCTTTTATCCGCAGAGAGTCTTCGAAGTATACTTCAAATGTATCTAAATCTTTACGACCGAGTTCTTTTGCGATTTCATATCTGGTAGGTACATAGCCTTTGTAAACATTATTTTGAAAGCCAATATTCTTAATCATCCATTTAAGGTATGAATCCATTAAATTATCATTAATGTAGTTTTGCATTGAGTAATACAAGCCATCAAAATAATGATACTCACATCTGTATTGATTAAATAAAACAAAGTCCTGAGACGTTATGCCTTCATAAGGATAAAGCATATGTTTACTTTCTGTGTAATCTTTGGCGTGGAGTTTAGCATTTCCATTAAAGTAATGGATTGCTGTGAGTTCAAAGGAGTAAAGGTTGAAAATGAATATTGGATTAAGTAATAAGTAAATCCATCTATATTTAACTTTAGTAAATAGTAGAACTATTGTAAATATAATTACAGCAATTTCAAGAAATAAGCATATGTAAAGCATGACAAGTAAGAAAAAACTGGGGCAAGGAATAAATATTACAATGTATGTTATAACAAGTAAGCACCATGATATAATTCCTAAGGCTATTTTCATTCTTTATTTTATCTAATTAAGGTAAGTATAACCCATAATTTTGGAGGCTCTTCAAAGTAATAAAGTGCCTCGCCCCAACTATCTTTTATTTTTAATGTGTTTCCTTCAATATAATAGGCTGCATCACCAAAACTATCCTTGTATCTCAGTGTGTTCCCGTCTAAATAGTAGGCTTTGTCTCCATTTTTATCTTTTAATCTTACAGTATTTCCTTCTATGTAAAAAACACTTTCACCCAATTTGTTTTTTTGTTTCACCTGATTCGTTTCAATATCAAAAAAGTAAAGAGCTTCGGAAGGGTTTTTTACAGAAAAAATTTGGTTATCTTTTAGCGTAAATTCAATTTTCCCATAGGTGTCTTTAACTTTTATATTTTGCGACTTTGTAAAATTACCGCAAATAGCAATAATCATCCACATTTTAGGAGCTTCTTCAAAATAAAATAATTCTTCTCCCCATTTATCTTTTACCTTTATTGTATGCCCGTCTATATAATAAGCTGCATCTCCCCATTTATCTTTAAGTTTTATAGTGTTGCCATCAATAAAATATAAATCATCTCCCCATTTATCTTTAGTTTTTATTTTATTACCATCAATGTAAAATAAATTTTCGCCCCATTTATCTTTTTTCTTGATTAGGTTATTTTCTATTTCAAAATAGTATTGTGCTTCACCCCATGAGTCCTTTAAAAGTATTTGATTTTCTTTAACGAAATATAAGTCTTCACCCCACTTATCTTTGCGTTTTATTTTTTGTGCAATTAGAATATTGCAAAGAATGACCGAGAATAATAGCAGTTTTAGTTTCATTGGAATAATATTTAACCTTTTTAAACTATCAATAATTAAACCAATTTAAATAATTTAAATTTCCTGTTGGAAGTTTTGAATGAACGATGATATATGTCTAACGAAAGTTGTGAAATATCATTTAAGCGTAAAATGAGTTGAGTTTAATATCTCAAAGCACTTCCGTTTTCACCTACTTTCAAACAGGCGTTTTTTCCTAAATACAAAGCTAAATTTCGCTCAATATGTCCCGCTGGGAAATTAAAGGAAACGGGGTATTTGTACTCTTTTACTGCATCAAAAATAATTTCTTCGGCGTTTTTTCCGTAAGGCACTGCATTATCTTTCATATCGCTCATGCCGCCTACCACCAAACCTCTTAGTTGAGATAGTTTACCGCTGCGTTTTAATTGCAACATCATTCTATCAATGTGATAAAGTTGTTCATCTAAGTCTTCTAAAAACAAAATTTTATCTTTTAAATAGATGTCACTTTTGCTTCCACTCAAGGCATAAATCAAACTGAGATTTCCTCCGCAAATAATTCCTTTGCATTCTCCCTGTCGGTTGTTTTTATGGTGTTCAAAAGAGTATTCTTTTAAATTACCAAATAAAGCATCAATAAGGCTTTGTGTAGCTTCGTGGTTTTTTAAAAAACTAAATAACATGGTGGCATGCAAAGTACTTACCTTGCAATTTTGCCAAATATGATTGTGCAGAACTGTAATGTCGCTAAATCCAACAATCCATTTTGGATTGCTAACAAAGGGTTTGAAGTTAATTTTATCAATAATGCGCATTGTTCCATAGCCACCGCGAGCAAAAATTATTGCTTTGATGTTTTTATCGTCAATTGCCCATTGCAAGTCAGCAGCTCTCTGTTCGTCAGTACCCGCAAATTGGTTGTCAACCGAAAAAATGTTTTTCCCTAAAACAGGTGTTAAACCAGCATCTTCAAGTATTTTAATTGCTTCAGCAATTTCTTCCATCACCACTTTTCGGGCTGATGCAATTAAGGCTACTTTATCTCCCTTTTTTAAGTATTCTGGTGTTATCATGTTTAGTTGTTGTTTCTGCGCTTAAATTTCAATACTTTTTCTAATTTGTTTTGTTCTATAACATAGCCATAATGAAAAACTTCTTTTTCAAGTTGGTTGATGTTTACTGCGAATTTATTTTGATTAATTACCCAAATACCAATTAAACAAATTCTTTTTTCTGCCTGAAAAATGCTAATTGAGTAATCTGGAGTTACACCAATCTCTTCTACTTTAAAACCACTGCTTTCAAAAGTCAAATTGCTGAGAGAATTAATTTCTTCTTTGCTTAAATTTTCTGTTTCTCCTGATTTCCAGCCTTGTTTTATACTAAGATTGGTTGAAGTTATGAGAAATTGAAATGGTTGCAGAGACACGTTTTTATTTTGAAAAGATGTTAAAAGAATGACACAATAAATGGCAATTATTATTTTTGAAGCTTTACTATGATTGATATTCTTAATAAACATATCCATTAATTACCTGCTATTGTTATCTTTGTACGAATTTAAAATTTAATACAACCCAACTCAAATCAATTTTTATGAGTTTTAAACGATATACTGTTACTGCAGCTTTACCATACGCAAATGGAAGTAAACATATTGGTCATTTAGCAGGTGCTTATTTGCCTGCTGATGTTTATGTGCGCTATCTTAAATTACACAACGAAGATGTGATTTTTGTTTGTGGAAGCGATGAACACGGCACTGCTATTGCAAATCAAGCTTTAAAAGAGAATACAACACCAAAAGAAATCATTGATAAATACCATGAATTAATTAAAACTAGTTTCGATAAACTAGGAATTGAGTTTAGTATTTATCATCGTACAAGCGAGCCTCTGCATCATGAAACAGCTCAGGAATTCTTTACAAATCTCTACAATAATGGTACTTTAAGGGAAGAGATTACTGAACAATATTTTGATGAAAAAGCACAAAAATTCTTAGCAGATAGATATATTAAAGGTACATGCCCGAATTGTTCAAACCCAGGAGCTTTTGGCGATCAGTGCGAGAAATGTGGTAAATCGCTCGATCCAACCGATTTAATTGAGCCCAAGTCAGTATTAACAGGAGAAAAACCTGTTTTGCGAAAAACAAAAAACTGGGTTTTACCTTTAGATAAATTGCAAGGTGATATTGATGCTTACATTGAAAGTCACAAAGATTGGAAACCAACTGTTTATGGGCAATGTAAAAGCTGGATTAATCAAGGTTTACATTCACGCGCAATGACCCGTGATTTGGATTGGGGAATTAAAGTTCCATTACCAGATGCAGAAGGAAAAGTTTTATATGTTTGGTTCGACGCACCAATTGGTTACATAAGCGCTACCAAGCAATGGGCAATAGAGAACAACAAAAATTGGGAAACGTATTGGAAGGATAAAGACACAAAATTAGTTCATTTCATTGGGAAAGATAATATTGTTTTTCATTGTTTAATTTTCCCAATCATGCTAAAAACGCATGGTGAGTATATTTTACCGGATCAAGTTCCTGCAAATGAATTCATGAATTTGGAAGGTGATAAAATGAGCACAAGCCGTGGATGGAGCATCGAAATGCATGAATACAACGAAGCCTTCCCTGATAAAGCGGATGCGCTGCGATACTGTTTATTATCGATATTACCTGAAAGCAAGGACTCTGAGTTTACTTGGAAAGATTTTCAATCACGCAATAATAATGAGTTAGTTGCTATACTTGGAAACTTTGTAAACCGCACTTTGGTATTAACTGATAAGTATTTTGGAGGTAAGGTACCTGCGGTTGATGCTTATACCAAGGAAGATCTGCATGTTTTAAATGAAATGGAAAAGTATCCGGCTTTAATTGGTGATTCAATTAAGGCTTTCAGATTTAGAGAAGCATTGAGCGAATTAATGAATTTGGCTCGAATTGGAAATAAATATTTAGCGGATACTGAACCTTGGAAATTAATCAAAACAGATGAGGCACGTGTTAAGGCAATTTTAAATACTAGTCTTCAAATATGCGCTAATCTTAGTGTTTTAATGAAACCTTTTTTACCATTTACTTCTGCAAAATTGGCTAATATGCTTAATTTCTCAATAGTAGATTGGAGTCAAGCCTTACGCAATAATAACTTGCACAATGGTCATCAATTAGGTACAACAGGTTTATTATTTGATAAAATTGAAGATGCTATTATTGAAGAGCAGATACAAAAACTGCATGAGAAAAAGGCTGCAATTGAAGCCAGCATGCCATCTGAAGTTTTAGAGGCAAAATCAAATATCGAATTTTCTGATTTTGAAAAAATGGATATTCGTGTTGGAACAATATTGGAAGCGGAAAGAGTACCTAAAACGGATAAGTTGATGAAGTTGAAAATAGATACAGGCATCGATCAGCGCACGGTTGTTTCGGGTATTGCCCAATATTACGAGCCCGAGAATATAATAGGCCAACAAGTAAGTATTTTGGTAAATCTAGCACCTCGTAAAATAAAAGGAATTGAAAGCCAAGGAATGATTTTGATGGCTGAGAATGCTAAGGGGGAATTGAGCTTTGTAAGTCCTACAAAAGATAATATTAATAATGGCGGTTTAATTAAATAAGGCTACTTTGTTAATTATATCGGGTAAGTGATTGCGAATTAATTTTAGAATTGTATATTTGAATATGCTTATTCAAGTCTTCAATCAAATATGTTTTTCGTTAAGGTCTAATAAATTGGCTTTTAAAGCAATCTTGGTTTTTTTATTTTTTTTTGGCACTAAGATTCAATCACAAAATCTTAAGACCTTTTTAAAACTCGCTCAGGAATCGGTAGCTGAGAAAAACTATTATGCTGCAGCACAATACTATAATCAGGTTATTTTAATTGATTCGGCTAATATTGATTTTCAATATAAATATGCTGATGTCTCAAGATTGAATTATGACATTGATATCGCTGAGCACTGGTATTTAAAGGTTTATAAAAAGGATAATGGTAAACAATATCCAGAAACACCTTTTTGGTTAGGAACAATTTTAAAGTCAAAGGGAAAGTATAAGGATGCTAAAAAGTATTTTCAAAAGTTTGCTGGTAAAGGAGCTAAAAGTAAAAACCCTGAAACAAAAAAGCTAGCTTTAAAAGCAAAACAAGAAGTTGAGGCATGTGATTTGGCTCAAATAATTATGAAAAATAAATCACCTCTGTATGTCGAGCATCTGGATAGCATGGTAAACAGCAAGGTTTCGGAGTATGCACCTTTTGAGTATGATTCTGTTTTGTATTTTTCTTCTTTACGATATTCTGGAGATAGAGATAAGGGGAATGAGATAAATTTCAACAAACTATATACATCAAATTACCACGATAAAAAGTTTACAAAGGCTAAGGAACTAGACTCGTTGTTCAATAAAAGCGGAGTTCATAGTGCAAACACCACGTTTAATAAGGATTTTACTAAGATTTTTGTTACGCGATGTAAACAAAAAAATGCACAAGAGTTTATATGCGAAATTTATGTTTCGGATTTAAATAATGGAAAATGGAGCGATTTAAAAAGATTACCAGAACCTATTAACTACAACGGAATAAACACTACCCAGCCCGATGTGGCTGAAATTAATGGAGTAGAGTACTTGTTTTTTAGTAGTAATAGAGCTGGTGGTGAAGGCGGATTAGATATTTGGTACAGCAAGATAAATTCCGATGGGACGTTTGAACAACCAGTAAATGCTGGTAAAAATGTGAATAGCGGAGAAGATGAAGTTACTCCGTTTTATTTATCACCTTTAAAAATACTTTATTTCAGTAGCACATGGCATAAGGGATTAGGTGGTTTTGATATTTTCAAATCTGAATATAAGGATGGTGTTTTTGGACCGAATGAAAATATGGGTTATCCTATTAATTCATCTTTAAATGATATATATTACAGTGTGAGCACAAATCACAAAGAGGCATTTATATCCAGTAATCGCATTGGTTCTTATTTTGAAGAAAAACAAAGTTGCTGCAACGATATTTATCGTTTTTCTATTCCGCCAATTGATGAGCCGCCTAAAAAGGTGGATAGTAGCGAGGTTTTAATTAATCAAATGAAGGTACTTGTTCCATTAACATTGTATTTTCATAATGATGAGCCAGAACCGAAAACAAAGGTTATTACGACAAAAAAGACATACAAAAAAACGTATGAGGAATACGTCGTTTTGAAGCCTAAGTACGAAAAGGAGTACCCAGCGGGTTTAACCGGAGATCAACAAACTTATGCGTTAAATCGCATTGAGAATTTTTTTGAGGATAGTGTAGATGCTGGAATGCGCGATTTGGATAAGTTTGCTTTATTATTAGAGCAAGTATTAGCTCGTGGCGAAAAAGTTAAAATAACTATGAAAGGGTTTTGCAGTCCATTAGCTTCAACAGATTATAACGTAAATCTAGCTAAACGACGAGTTAGCAGTTTGCAAAATTATTTTCTTGAATACAAAGGAGGAATGTTTGTGAAGTATGTAAATAATACAAATGAAAAGGAAGGACGAATTGAATTTTTCGAAGAAGATATTGGTGAGCTTCCAGTTAGTAAAGTAAGTGATGACGTAAAGGATACACGTAATAGTGTGTATAGTCCTTTTGCCGCGGCAGAGCGTAAAATTCAGATTATTGCGGTAAGTTATTTGAAATAAGTATTTAACTTAAGCTCACCGAAAACAACGACACATCATCGGTTTGCTCTGTGTCGCCAATCCAGCTTTCGAATGTAGTTTGGAATTTATTGAATTGAACTTCTATTGGTAAAGTTGAAGTAGACCGTAAAATATCTTGTAGTTGTTTGGTCATAAACTTTTTACCTTTTGGTCCTCCAAACTGATCAGGAACTCCATCGCTAAACATATAAAGCTGAGTTGCTTCATCAATGCTAATTTCGTTTAATTGATAGGTTATTTGATATGCATCGTAAATACCACCAATTGAATATTTATCAGCTTTATATTGAGTAAGTACGTTGTTTTTTATAACGTATAAAGGTCTTCCAGCTCCTGCGTATAGAACTTTTTTATCGCTTAAATCAATACGTATTAAGGCAATGTCCATTCCATCTTTTGAGTCGCGATGTTCAATGTTTTCATTTAATGATTTCACAACTTGGTAATGCAATTGTTTTAATATTTCATTAGGTAATTCAATGTTTGCATTTAAAACAATTTGATTCAGCAAACTTGATCCTAGCATCGACATCATAGCGCCTGGAACTCCATGTCCAGTGCAATCAGCTAAGGCAAAATAAATAAAGTTCCCTTTTTGTACAGCCCAATAAAAATCCCCACTTACTATATCTTTTGGTTTGAAATAAATAAATGAGTTAGGAAGTAAGTTTTTTACAAAGCTTACCGAAGGAAGCACAGATGATTGAATGCGTTTAGCGTAATTAATGCTGTCTGTAATTTCAATATTTTTGTGTTGCAACTGTTCTTTTTGGGAATTAATTTCAGTATTTTGTTTTTCAATCGATTCATTTTTGCTTTGTAATAGTTTATTATCTTTTTTCTTTTCAATAAATCGATAAATGAAAAACGCACTCATTACAAGTAGAAGAAAGGAGATGATACCTATAAATAGCTGTATATTTTTATCTTTTTGTATGATTGCTTCTTTTAAAATTGAATCAGCTTTTAATTGTTGTATTTGTTCTTGTTTTTTCTCTGTTTCATATTTGGTTGAAAGCTCTTGAATTGCTTTGGCGTTTTGTTCAGAGAATTCAACCGAGCTCATTTCAATTACTTCTTTATAGTACGGAACAGACTCATTATACAAGCCAAGTGTATCGTAAATTTCAGTTAACATCGAGGCTGAATTCCTTATTTGAGATGGTATCTCAAGCGATTTAGCAATTGAATAAGATTTTAATAAATAGGGCAAAGCTTCTTTAAATTGGCCCTTGGCTTTGTACAATTTACCCATATATAAATTGGAAAGTTGGATACCATAATCTTTGTTTAATGCCATGTCAATTACGTAAGCTTTTTTAATGTAGTATTCAGCTTCAGAAGCTTTATTTAAATTCAATAAAGTGGAACCAATGTTAATATAACTCTCGGCTAGGTATGTAGAGTCTTTTAATTGTTCAATCATAGATACAGCTCTTTTTTGATAGTATAAAGCTGAATCAAACATTTTCATATTATTAAAATCTAAGCCAATATTATCGAGTGTTAAAATATACTTGCTTTTATTTTCTTTAGTATTTATGTAGGCTAGTGCTTTTTTATAGTAGTTTATTGATTTTTTAAAATCGCCTCTATAAAATTCTACCGATCCTAAATGTGCAAAACCATCATGAGTTTTTGTTTTGTCGTTTTGTTTTTCAGCTATTTCAATACATTTATAAAAACTTTTTGTAGCTTCTTCATAATTACCTGTACGCATGTAAATCATACCTTCAAAATCAAAAATTAAAGGTAATTGATCGGTACTTGCCTTTGTGTTAGCGAGCGTTTTTGAGCTATCAATGTAAAGTAAGGCAGTATCGTATGAACCTATAGTTCTGTATGTTCGACTCAGCGTGAGATAACTTTTAATAGTCTCTTTGGTTAAATTATTGTTTTTGGATAGAATTAAAGCTTGCTGTGATAATCGAATTGATTCGGTAGTGTTTTTATCTCTATTGTATATCGCAAGAGAATCAAGTAATTTAAACTGTTCTGAAGGTATTTTTCCCTTAATCAATTCGTTTAGATTATTCGCGGTTTGTGACAAAGTGGTCAAACTCTGAATACAAATAAATAGTGTTATAGTTAAAAAGTGCAACATTTCATTACAAACATAGTGAAATTCTACTTTTGGTTTTGTTAATAATAGCCAATTCTCATACTTAAACGTGCTTTTTTCGTTAATAAGTCAGTTAATTACTAATTGCCAAACAAGCATAAAAGCCTATCTCTTATTCTAATTTTGTGTTAGTTTAAATTTCTATTATTTATGAGCAGTAAATTACGCATCGGTATTTTTTTTGGTGGACAAAGCAAAGAGAGAGAAATTTCTTTTGCTGGCGGAAGAACAGTGTATGACAACTTGAACAAGTCGTTGTTTGATGCGGTGCCTATATTTATTGATAGTTTCGGTAATATGGCTGAGCTAAATTGGGAATTTATATACAAAGGTTCTATTCGAGATTTTTATCCGCCAGTTGAGTTTTTACCAAATAGTAATTTTGATTTTCAGCTATATGCCGAAAACCTTGGTAAACTGAGTCTACAGCAGCAGGAGGATATGATTAATAAAATCGGAAAGAAAATTAATCCAAGTGAATTAAGTGCTAAAATAGATTTCGCTTTTTTATGCTTACATGGTCCTTATGGTGAAGATGGCCGTATTCAAGGTTTGTTCGAGTATTTGCACATACCTTATTCGGGTTCTGGAATTTTAGCTTCGTCAATCGGAATTGATAAAAGTGTTCAAAAAAAGTTAATGGTGAATGCAGGTTTCAATAGCCCTAAATTTTTCACTATTGACCGTAAATCATGGCTAAAGGGCAAATGTAAGGATGCTTATGAAAGAGCAAAAAATGAAATCGGGTTTCCATTAGTTATTAAGCCAGCTAATCAAGGCTCTTCCATTGGTATTACCATTATGCAAAAGGAAGATAACTATCAATTTATGGAAGCAGTTGAAAAGGCTTTATTTACTAAATGGATAGATGCAGGCGAATGGAATAAAAAGAATAATGAAGAAAAGACAGAGTATGTGCGTCAGATAGCTGACATAAGAGAAGGCTTAGGTTTGCCTGGTAAAATAGGAGAGGTTATTTTATATGGTCCAGAAGATTTACAATCTTATTTAAACGAGAATTTAACACAAAATGATGGCTTGGTATTGGAATCACTTGATGGTGAAAGCACAGTTTTGGTTGAAGGTTTTATAGAAGGTAAAGAGTTTAGTTGTGTTGTAATTGAAGATGAACAAGGCGTTGCTATCGCGCTTCCTCCAACTGAGATTAAAAAAGGAAAAGAGTTATTTGATTATAGAAGTAAGTATTTGCCAGGTTTGGCGCGTAAAATTACTCCTATTGATTTACCAAATGACCAAATAAACGCTATTCGTTTAGAATGTGAAAAATTATTCGATGCAATAAATTTTGATGTGTATGCTCGTATTGATGGCTTTATTAGTAAAGAAGGTAAGGTGTTTTTAAACGATCCTAACACAACTTCGGGAATGATGCCTTCTTCATTCTTCTTTCATCAATCGGCTGAGATAGGATTAAACCCTTCTCAATTTTTAACCTTCATTATTCGAACTTCTTTAGCTAAACGAATAAGAGATAATAAGGGTAAAAATTCTTACGATGCTTTATTACTTCAACTTGATGCGCAAATAGAAAAGGATAGGGAAGCAAATACAAATAAAACACAGGTGGCAGTTATATTGGGTGGCTATAGCAGCGAACGTCATATTTCTGTTGAAAGTGGAAGAAATGTGTATGAAAAATTATCGAGCTCAACTAAGTATGCGCCAATACCAGTTTTTTTAACAGGAAGTAATGAGGAACATAAATTATATCAAATTCCTATAAATGTTTTGTTAAAAGATAATGCGGATGATATTAAAGAAAAAATTGATAATTATTCCGTTCACCCTATAGTTGAAGAAATTAAGTTAAAATGTTTGGCTATCACTAATAAATATTGCAACACAGTTAATTTATCTAAACCAGAAAAAATCACTTATGAGACATTAAAGCAAAAAGTCACTGAGGTGTTTATTGCATTGCATGGTCGTCCAGGTGAAGATGGTGCAATTCAGCAAAAGCTTGATGCGGTTGGCTTAAGTTACAATGGCTCAAATAAAGAAAGTTCTGAAATCACAATTGATAAGTACAGAACCAACGAAATTTTAAAACAAAATGGTTTTTTAGTTGCTGAACATATTTTAATTACTCACAACGATTGGGTAAATAATAAAGCCGAATTACAGCAAACTTTATTAAACAAAATAAAATTACCATTTATAGCCAAACCTGTTGACGATGGTTGCAGTAGCGCGGTAAAAAAAATTAAAACACTGGAAGAGTTTGATGCTTTTGCTCGTTTGATATTTAGAAGTAGCGAAGATTTAGACCCTATTGCAGCGGGCGTTTTGCATATTAAGTTGAAGGAGGAATTCCCTCAAAAAAATGTAATATTAGTTGAAGAGTTAATTTCACGAAAAGATGCAAAGCACTTCTTGGAGATTACAGGAGGTATGTTAACACAGTACGATAGCTCAGGTGAAATTAAATATGAAGTATTTGAGGCTAGTGAAGCTTTAAGCGAAGGAGATGTTTTAAGTTTGGAAGAAAAGTTTTTAGCAGGTCAAGGTCAAAACATTACACCAGCGCGCTATTCAAGAGATTTGAATGATAGACAAAAAATATCCGACCAAGTAAAGGATGTTTTGGGAAGAGCAGCTAAAGTGTTAAAAGTTACAGGGTATTGCCGCATTGATGCTTTTGTTAGAGTTTATGATAATTGCAAATGTGAGGTTATATTTATTGAAGTGAATTCACTTCCAGGAATGACGCCAGCAACTTGTATATTTCATCAGGCCGCTATTAATAATTACAAGCCTTTTGAGTTTATTGATAAAATATTAGAATTTGGAGTGGAACGTTCTTCTAGAATTTAGCTAACCATTTTTGAGCCTCAGCTACTTCTGAAAATATTTTCATAGGTATAGGAGGTTTATTCATTTTAATAAAAAAATTACCTAATAATCTGTAAGGTAATAAATCAGTTACAAAAACGGCGGCTATAACATCTTTGGTATATTCGGCCGATGCAGAAACCTCCCGAGCATCTTTAGTAAAGTGAGGAAATCCATCGGCTTTAATTAACGTGCGATGTCTTTTTTTGTCCAATAATTCCCAAATAACTTCTTTTATTTGCCACATTGCTTCACCATCAATCATTACATTCGACTTGAAAGTAATAGTAACTTCATCGCCAATGCAATCAATAGTAGCTTTATCTGTTGAACCGGATTTCATTGTTAATCAAATTTCGTAAAAAAAATCAAGATACGCTCTTAAATTTTATGCGTATTTTTGTGCTTCTGATGGATTAAAAATAATTTAGGAAATGAATTTTGTAAAAACTTTCTCAAGTAGCGAGATAGCAAGCATCACAAGGAAACGCAGCTTGGAAACCAAATGGGGAGAGAAAGTAAAATTTCTTGAAAGTAATCTTCACATAGAAGAAGATTTAAAAAAATCAGATGCGAAATTTGTCCTATTGGGCTTGCCAGAGGATATTGGTGTAAAGGCAAATTACGGCCGAGGAGGTACACATACCGCTTGGCGACCAGCCCTTGAAAACATTCTTAATTTACAAAGCAATCATTTTTTAAGTGGTGAAGAGATTTTAGTGTTAGGAGAGGTTGATTTTTCTGATCTGATGAAAAAAGCTGAGGGTATTGATTCAAAGCACAAGTATGGAATAGAGCATTTAAGAAAACTAGTTGAATATGTTGATGCAAGGGTAATTGATGCAATTAGAGTGGTAACAGGAGCGGGTAAAATTCCAATTATTATCGGAGGTGGACATAATAACTCATATGGGAATATAAAAGGAGCTAATGAAGGCCTTAGGCTTTGTGATAAACAAAAGTGTACTGGAATAAACGTAATTAATTGTGATCCACATACCGATTTCAGGGTTAGAGAGGGCAGACATAGCGGTAATGGATTTAGTTATGCTTTTGAAGAAAATTTGCTTCACAAATACACTGTTTTTGCTGCGCATGAGCAGTATAATAATAGTCAGGTTTTGGACCAATTTGCAAAGCACAATGAGTTTTTGCACTTAAATACTTACGAAGATATTTTTGTGCGTGAGAATAAAACTTTTTCAAGCGCTTTAACCGAATGTATTGATTTTGTAAAGGAACGCCCATGTGGAGTAGAATTAGACTTGGATGCAATAACTAATGTTCCTTCAAGTGCAAAAACATCCAGTGGAATATCGCCACTGCAGGCTCGTCAATACGTTTATCAAGCGGCAAATAAGTTAAACGCCTGCTATCTCCATATAGCAGAAGGAGCGCCTGTATTAGCACATATTAAAGCAGATAATAAAACGGGTAAGTTAATTGCTTATTTGGTTTGTGATTTTATGAAAGGAATACTTGATAAAGCAAAAATTACAAATTCCAACGAAGTTGTTGTAGATTTAAAACAGGATAGTTAGAGAATTCTGAGCTTAACTTTTGTATTGGTTTATTAGTTAATTCTATATTCCAAACAAAGTGCTTCCATTTTTTTATTTTTTGGCACAAACTATAAAGAAATTTATATCTTAGCTTAACTATTATGTTCGACTCAGTTAAGAAAATATTTGTCTTTTTAATTATCTTTATTTCATCCATTTCTCTTCATGCGACGGATATTAAAAGTTTATTTAAGGAACTGAATGAATGTAAACAAGATTCAGATAAGGTTTCAGTTTTAATTAAATTGTCAAATTATTATGAGGTTCATAATACCGATAGTGCTTTATTAATGGCACAAAAGGCATTGGATTTATCAAATAGTATTAATTATACATCGGGAATAATTGCTAGCACTCAAAAAATCGGAATTATATATCAAAGCCGTGGTAAGTACAATATAGCGAATACTCATTTTTTTAATGCTTTAAAACTAGCAGAAAAAACCAACAACAAAAAGTATCAGGTGCAAATATACAATTCAATTGCAAATGCATTCGCTTACCAAAAATTGTATTCGCAAGCACTTCAATACTTTGAAAAGGCTTTAGAATGTGCTAAGGAAGCTGGCATTAGAAACAAAATGAGTGTTTTGCTTATGAATATGGGTAACATAGCTTATTCTGAAGAGTACGGCGGTAAAAAGTTTGATAAAACAATTGAATATTACAATAAGGCTTTGGAATTTGCAGTTGAATTTAAGGATACTTCGCAAATGATCAGCGTTTATGGTAATCTTACGCAGCCCTATATGGATATTGGAAATTATAAGAAGGCACTTGAACTTGTTGCAATCGCAAAGGGCTTAGCGGAGAATAGAGGCGAGAAGGATGATTTAATCACGTTGAATTATTTCGCTGGTAGAGCTAATGCGCTCTCTAAAAATTATGATCAAGCAAACATAGATTTTAAGGAAAGTATTAAATATTCAAAGGAAATGGATAATATGGATTACTTGTCTGAAAACTATATCTGTTTGGCAGAGATGAATTATACAGCTGGTAATTATAAAGAAGCGTATGATTATTATGAGTTGCATAAAAGAATAGAAGATTCTTTATTAAATACCGAAACAACCAAACAATTAAATGAGCTTACAACATTGTATCAAGCAGAAAAGAAGCAAAAGGAGTTGGAGTTAAGCAATCAGAAACTCATTACAAAGGATAAGGAGCTAAAGAATCAACAAATAATTATTTTTTCAAGTATTCTTGGATTAGTCCTACTTCTTATTCTTCTCTTTGTTTTTTATAGTCGTTATCAAATTAAGCAGAAGGCAAATACAAAACTGGAAAATGCTTATAGCATTATTGAAGAAAAACAAAAGGACATAACTGATAGTATAAATTATGCCGAAAAAATTCAGTTAGCTATATTGCCAAGCGAAGAAGATATTGGCTCTTCAGTCTTTAGTGATTCCTTTGTGTTATTTCGACCTAGAGATGTTGTTAGTGGTGATTTTTATTGGTTTCAAGAACTGATAAATGAAAGTAATACAGATACGGTTGATACTAAGACTATTAAGCAAGTTGGCAATCTAAGTTTATTAGCCGTCGCTGATTCTACAGGACACGGTGTTCCTGGTGCATTGATGAGTATGATTGGGTCATCGCTCTTAAACCAAATTATTTTAGATGGTAAGGTTAAAACTACAGGCGAGATTTTAGATGCGCTGCGTGTTGGTATTGTCTCTACGTTTAAGCAGAGGAGTGATGAAAATAAACGCAGAGATGGAATGGATATTAGTTTAATAGCGTATAATGCTGAAACTAAATTACTTCAGTATTCAGGGGCCAATAATTCAATTTATTATATTAGAGAGAATGAGCTAATTGAAATTAAACCAACAAAGCAGCCTATTGGTTTTTCAGAAAGTATGGATAAGCCATTTGAAACGCACGTATTGGAGGTGAAGAAAGGTGATTGTTTTTATATGTTTACTGATGGTTATGCCGATCAATTTGGAGGAGAGAAGGGAAAAAAATTCAAGTATGCTCAACTAAAGGATGTTTTAATGTCAGTTCATATGCAAGATATGAAGTTGCAAAAGCAAAGTTTAGTCAATGTGTTTGAGAATTGGAAAGGTAAACACGAACAAGTTGATGATGTTTGTATTGCGGGTTTTAGAATTTGATCAATTCGGTAATTAGTTTTTTTGTTGCCAAGGCTCTATGACTTATTTTATTTTTTTCTTCTAATGAAATTTCGGCAAAAGTTGTTTGATAACCATCAGGAATAAATATTGGGTCGTAGCCAAAGCCATCGGTGCCTTTTGGTGAATGATTTATTACTCCATCAATTCTACCTTCAAAAAAATAATGTTCTCCGTTTAGAACGAGGCAAATTACTGTTTTAAAACAGGCTTTTCTGTTATGTATTCCTTCTAGTTTTTTTAAAACTAAATTAGTGTTGTTAATGTCGTTTTTATCCTCTCCTGCGTATCTGGCCGAGTATACGCCTGGCTCACCGTTTAAGGCTTCAATTTCTAAACCAGAATCGTCAGCAAAGCAATCAATATTGTAATTATTGTAAATATAGTCAGCTTTCATTTTAGCATTTTCAGCAAAAGTTACTCCAGTTTCCGGAATATCATTTAAATTAGGAATAAAAGATAAATCTCTTAGGGTAATATTGGCTGGCAATAAAGCCTGAATTTCTTTGACTTTATTTTTATTAAAGCTAGCAAAAACTAAATCCATATTAATTAACTGTAAATTTTTTAATCTGTGATTTCGAACCAAAAGTAATTTTTGCAATAAAAGTTCCTTTTAAAAGATTGCTGACAGGGATTTTATAAAGGTTTAAGCCTTCAACTAAGTAAATACTACTATTTTTAAAAACACTCTGCCCTAAAACGTCAGTTATTTCTATTTCTGTAACGCCATCTGTGGGCACTACAATGGGTATAGTTATATCTGTACTAGCTGGGTTAGGAAATAAATTACTTACAAAAAATTCAGAAGAATTTAAAGTATTACATAAGGTGTTATTTGATGGATTATCATCTGAAGATTGATTAGCATCAAGTATTTGCATACAAACAAACTCATTCTCATTATTGTTTAATTTTGTTTGGGCAGAAAAATTATAATTCAAGACTGAACCAGGTGTTAAATTTCCTGTCCAATGCTCTTTCAGGGTACTCGCATCTTTTAAATGGTATTCCAAATTTAAGTCGGTAATTGTAACTGATCCATAATTTACCAGTACACTTTGTACTTGCATATAATTGTTACTAATAGTTGGGTTAACTGATAAAATTCCAATATCAAAATTGCGAGGAATAACATTGATGTTTTTTATAATTGAGTTAGAACAAGAGTTTGTATCCGTTAGATTTAAGGAGATACTGTAGCTTCCTGTATCGCTAAAGGTTATGTTTGGATTTGAATTTGATGACACGAAATTATTGCTAGCTGTCCAAGTATAAGAATCCGCCGGAGAGATGTTTGGGGATAAACTAACAGATAGCCCAGGGTAAATGAATGAAGAGGGGGTTAGTGTGAAATCAGTATTAGGCAAATCAAATACGGTAACATTCTTTGTTACATTATTCATACAACCATTGTTACTGGTTACCTCTAAATTAATAGGATGATTTCCTACAATGTTGCCAAGAAAACTAGGGTTTTGTAAAGTTGAAAAAGTTGTATTGTTTTCTTTCCAATTCCAAGCACTAATGCTTCCATTGCTATCAAAGGAATTGTCGTTGAGTAATATGCTTTGGTTTTTGCAAAGTGAAGAAGATGAGAAATTAGCTGTTGGAGGTAGAAACACATTTACATTTTTTGTAATGCTTGAATTACACCCATTTGTGCCATTAACATTCAAGGTAATTACATAGGTTCCAGGTACTGTAATGTTTTTAACTACATTTAGATTAGTTGAAGTTCCTCCGGCGGTTCCAAAGTTCCATGAGCGTGGATGTGAGTTATAAGGACTAGGCACGTTTGAATTATCACTAAATGTTATAGATGTGTTTGTACAAGCGGGTGTGTAAGTAAAATCGGCTACAACTTCTTGTTTTAACGTAATAGTTTTAACAATGGTGTCGTAACAGCCATATTGATTACCAATAATTAAAGTAACGTTATGATTCCCAGAGTTACTAAAAACATGACTAGGGTTTGCTACTAGCGACTGGTTGTTTGAACCTGAAGAAACATCACCAAAATTCCATGCATAATTACTCAATGTTGTTCCATTGCCTATACTGGATGATGTAAATGTTGAAGTAGAATTTTGACATAGGTTAGCACTTGCAAAATTTGCTGTTGGTTTTTGTTTTACATGAACTGAAGTTGAATAAGTTTGACTACAACCAACATCTGTTGTTACAAAAAGATTGACAATATAAATACCGCTATCAGGGTAGAAATAAATTGGGTTTTGAATATTTGAAGTGTCAATATTTGAAGAGTTATTGCCAAAATCCCAATGCCAAGTGTTAATTGTGTTTCCTACGGGAGCAACAGATAAGTCATTAAAATTAACGGAATCATTTTTACATAAAATACCCGTACTAAAGTTAACTGTTGGTGCTTGTCCTAATACGGTAACATTAATTGTGTCTGATGCGCTGCAACCGTTTTGATTTGTTACATCAACATAATATTGTCCGGTACTGTTAACTATAAGTGAATCACCTGTGGAGTTATCATTCCAATGAAATACATTGGATGGGTTGTTACCCGAGATTAATTGTATTTGATTTCCAGCGCAGATAGTTATGTCTGGGCCAAGAGATGCAATGTTCCTAAAGTCATCTTTAATTACTTGTACGGAAGGCGAATGCACTGCACAGCCATTCGTGTCATTCACAACAACTGAATACGTGTTTGTGTTTGATATTACAATACTCGGAGCATTGCTACCTGTGCTCCACAAATAACCATAATTAGATGAGTTTAGCAAAGGATTCCAACTAATACTTGTTGAACAAAATGTTGTGTCTGGCAATGTGTAAATTGAAAATGGTGTTTGAAAAGATTGTATTACACTCGTGTCTCTAGAAATAAAATCAAAAACGTCTGTTGCAACTATTGATATTGTATCAGCCTGATTTAGGGTAATTGAACTTGCCGTTACTCCGTTTGACCATTGTATATTTGAAAAATAGTTGTTCGAAGTATTTAAAGTTACAGTAGTGTCGCAAACATTGTTTATTGGCGGTCCAATGTCAACTTTAGATGTGTAGCGATTTCTAAAATATTCAATTATTTTATCATTTTCTGAACTATTGAGTTCGTGATCGAAAATTAATATTTCTGCTATTTCTGTGTTACAAAAACCTAGTCCATCATCTCTGTAACCAATTGTTATGAAGTTAGAATTTGCTTGAGAAAATGCAGAAATGATAGAATCTTTAAGAATAGAATTTTCGCCAATTTTCCATTTATCGGTTTGGTCATTTAATGAACCCTGAAGTATAGTAAAGTCTTTTGCAGTTAGGTCGGAAGATGTTGAGTTTGAAACTCCAGCACCTTGATTGTTTGACCCATTGATTAAAGTTATTCTAGAGCTTGTTCCACGTTGAATAAAATTCCAACTACCAGATAAGCCTGTTCCATAGGCAACCGATACGCCAAAGGGTTTGAAAGTTGGCGTTTTGCTAATAACATAAACAGAAGCTCCTAAATTTCCTAATGGAATTGCAGTAGTTGATTTTAAACCGTCATCGGTTCCATCAAAAATTAAAGAAGGTTTGTTTTTAATATTAAAATTGTTGCTAGTATATGAAGGATTAGATGCAGCATTTGGTGAGTTAAAAACAAAACCATTGCCAGATATGTCTGTCCAAGAACTTACTGAATTGCTGTTTTTAACAAGATTACTATCTGAACGCAACCAAACTTTTAAACCAGTTATAGATGTTGGAATAATATTTACCGGCGAAGGATTTGAAACCACAATTGTTTTGGAAACAGAATCTTTACACCCTTTGGAATTCATTAAAGTCAATGAAATGTTGTAATTTCCTACAGAGGGAAAATTTTTATTGAATGAAGATGCAAATGAGGATATATTGCCGTTCTCGCGCCACACTCTATTTGTGATAGGAATACCGTTGGATACTCCGGTTTCATAAAAAGAATAGAACAAAGGATTAGAAGATGAGTTGTAAATATAATCCGAGTTAGGAGTAGGATATATATTAATAGGGCTGTTAATTTCTTCGGAGCAGCCAATATTAGTTGTTACAGTTAATTTAATATTATAATTCCCACTAGAGGTATATGTATTTGTTGGGTTTTGATTGTTTGAAGTATTTCCGTCTCCAAAATCCCATAACCAGTTGGTTATCGAATTACCACTTGGAGGTGTTGATTGATCGGTAAATTGCGCCGCACTTCCTTTGCATACATCCACAAAAGAAAAATTCGCTAAAGGGGCATCGCCCAAAACAGAAACATTTATCGAGTCAGTTTTTGAACAATTATTATTGTCTTTAACAGTTAACCAGTAAGTGTAGTTACCAATAGTATTGTTTATTTGCAAAGAATCATTGGTGCTATTGTCTGACCATGTATAAGAAGTTATAGAAGGTGAGCTTCCTGACAAGAAAATATAATTGCCAGAACATATCGATACGTCTGGTCCCAATGTTACTAAAGATAGTAAAGAATCAATGCTTACATTTATTGTGTCGGTATAATAACAGCCATTAAGGTCAGTGGCTTTTAACCAATAATTACCACTCGAAGTAACGTTTAAAGTCGAATCAATACTATTATTTGACCATAAAAAAACATAGTTTAAACTTGATGTAAAATCTGGTTTTAAAATAAATGTTGAGTTATAACAAGCTAAAGTATCATTACCCAGACTAAATGTAGGTATTGGATTAACTAATATGGTTATTGTATCTTTAGATACATTAGCGTTACAGTCTGTAACAGACACATAATAAGTTCCAGTTGCATTCACAGTTGTCAAATTTGAAAATGATCCGTTTGACCAAGAATAATTGTAAAGAGGAAGGCCTGCATTTAAAGTTAACTGTTGGCCTGCACAAATTGCGGTATCAGCTCCTAAATTTACAGTGTAGTTAGATATATCTTTTGAAATTGTAATTGTATCGGAGCTTATCCTTCCAAAAATATCGGTTGTTGTTAAAGAATAATTACCATTGCTGTTTATTACCAATGAATCATTTGTCGAATTATCTTGCCATTCATAATTGGTGAAGTAATTTTTTGCCGCTTTCAAAGTAAATGGTAGGGAGCAAACGGTTGTATCAAGACCTAAATTAACAGAGGGGGCATATTTTTCATAAATGTAATTTTCTACAATTCCTCTTGCCGAATCTGATAGTTGGGTGTCGTATATTAGAATCTCATATATATCTCCGTAAAAAAAGCCAGATAAAAAATCAGGGCGAGAGCCAATTGTGTTTATAGAGATATTACTCACAGGTGCGCCTGTTGTTGTTAGTTGGGTTCCATTTTTATAAATCGAACTAGATGTAAATTCGCTAAGAAGGGGTGAAGTATAACTACTGGTTGATTGTAGCAAATTTGTACCATCAAAAATTACTAAGCCTGGAAAACTCCCTCCGCCTGAACTTATTCCTTGCCCGTTACTACCTAAGATAAAATGAATTGCATTTGTAACAGTATTTGGTTTGTAAAAGCAAAATATTGTGAAATCTCCAGATGTTAAGTTTATTTGAGGTAAGGAAAGGTAAGTTTGATCTCCTGTACTGCCACTTTTACCAAAGTGTAGACAAGGTTTATTGTTAATTTGATTAAAAGTGATTGAAGGTTGGTTACTTGGTGTATTTTGTAAAGCAGTATTATTATTTCCGCTTCTGTCCAGCCATTGTTGAACGTTCGTTCCATTCAGTACCACGCCAGTATCTGATGATAGCCATAATAAGGGATTCCCCGCATTTAAAGGGCTATTATTCTGCGCAAATGACCTGGTACTAATTAAAATCAGAAATGTGAGGCTAAATAATCGTGATACTATTTTGGACAAAATACCAAGCCTAGATTTATTTTTGCTGAATAGGGCAATATTTTTTTTAGCTGTATTGATTTCCATTTAAATATACTTGACTTTAGTTTACAAATCCTAAATTAGTTTTTAATGAAGTTGTACTTAACATTAGAGATATTTAAACTAAACAGTAAAGTGTAAATTTAGCCAAAAATGTTAATATAACCTAATGTATTGGCAGGTTTAAGTAAGCTATAATTACTGTGAATCGATGAAATTCACTTTGCAATCACTAAAAACGTTTATATTTGTTCTTCGATATAATTTTGTTGTTTATTAGAATAAACTGTGTTAAAACCAATTTAAGGTGCTTTGAATTATTTAAGTAAGAATTGATTTTAATAAAAATGTGTTTTATAAATTGAATTAAATGAAGGTAGTTATTTTTGCAGGAGGTATTGGTACGCGTATAACAGAAGAATCGCATTTAAAACCTAAGCCAATGATAGAAATTGGTGGTAAACCAATTTTGTGGCATATAATGAAGATATATGAATCTCAGGGTTTTAATGAGTTTATTGTATGTTTAGGCTATAAAGGAGAAATAATCAAAAACTATTTTTTAAACTATCATAATAACTCATCAAATTTTACGGTCGATCTAAAAACGGGCGATGTAAATATACACTCAACCGAAAGCACAAATTTTAAAGTTACGCTTATCGAAACAGGCTTAAATACAAAAACAGCAGGTAGATTAAGACGTGTAAGGGATTATTTGGGTGATGAAGATTTTATGCTAACATACGGTGATGGAGTTGGTAATGTTGATTTAGCTTCACTTATTAAATTTCACAAAGCACATGGGAAAATAGCAACACTTACATCAGTAAAACCAGCTCAAACATTTGGCAGATTGCAAATAAGTGATGAAGGCAAGGTGATGCGTTTCAGGGAAAAATCACAAGAAGATGCCGTATGGATTAATGGTGGCTTTTTTGTTTTAAAGCCAGAAGTTTTTAATTATATACCTGAAAATGCGGATGAAATTATGTGGGAAGATTCTCCATTGGATAGATTAACTTCAGAAGGTCAACTCCATGCCTATAAGCACGATGGATTTTGGAAATGTATGGATGCAATGAGAGATAAAATAGAATTGGATGAGTTATGGGCAACAAATAATGCAAAATGGAAGATTTGGTAAACGAAAACCTATTCTCTGGAATTTATCAAGGTAAAAGAGTTCTTGTCACCGGCCATACCGGATTCAAAGGCGCATGGCTTTGCTTTTGGTTGCATAAGATGGGCGCAATGGTTACAGGCTTATCTTTAAATGAATTAACAAGCCCTTCGCATTTTGAAAACCTTGGTTTGAATATTAAATCATTTTATGGCGATATCAAAGATTTAAGTAGTGTTGAAGAAGCATTTCAAGCTGCAGAACCCGAGATTGTTTTTCATCTTGCAGCTCAATCTCTAGTGAGAGACTCATACAGAAACCCATTGTTAACATACAGCACTAATGTAATGGGGACATTAAATATTTTTGAAGTAGCCCGGAAAACCCCTTCTGTAAAAGTGATAGTTAATGTTACAACGGATAAAGTGTATGAAAATTTGGAACAAGCAACTGCTTTTGAAGAAACCGATAAGCTTGGAGGGCATGATATGTATAGTTCATCAAAGGCATGCTCCGAAATTTTAACAAGTTCTTATAGGAAATCATTTTTAAACGATAACAAAATATTATTAGCGAGCGCTCGTGCTGGAAATGTTATTGGTGGTGGGGATTGGGCGAATGATAGACTTATTCCGGATATAATACGAGCGGTAAAAAATAAAGCTGCGACAGAAATCAGAAGCCCAAAATCTATTCGCCCTTGGGAACATGTATTGGAACCATTATCAGGATATTTATTGTTGGGGCAAAAATTATTAGAAGGCAAAAATGAGTTTGCTACTTCTTGGAATTTTGGACCTGATAACAAAAACTCATTGCAAGTGATTGAAGTGATTAAGCTAATACAGGCGCAATGGAAGGAAATGGAATATTTTATTAATGAGGAAGAAGCAAAGAAATTTCATGAAGCGGGCGTGCTTAAATTAAACTGCTCCAAAGCACTGAATGAAATGGGTTGGAAGCCGGTTTGGGATATTAACACAACAATCAATAAGACAGTAAATTGGTATAAGGAATATTATGAGGGAGATAATTTAAGAACAGAACTGGATTTGTTATCTTACATAAGTGATGCTAAGCAAAAATCATTAACTTGGACTTGTTAGAATGGATTTTATAGAGACAGAACTACAAGGGGCATTTTTAATAAAACCAAAAATACTGAAGGATGAAAGAGGTGGGTTTACCCGTGTTTTTTGTAAACAAGATTTTAAGCAAATTGGTCATTCAAAAGACTTTGTTCAGTTTAATCATTCTTTCAATATAAATCGAGGTACGTTACGAGGCATGCATTATCAAGAGAGTCCTCATTCCGAGATTAAACTAATAAGATGTATTCGAGGCTCTGTGTTTGATGTTATAATTGATATTAGAAAATCTTCTCCAACATTTTTAAAATGGCATGGGACTGTTCTTTCTGAGGAGAATAAGGATATGATATATGTTCCAGAGGGATTTGCTCATGGATTTATTACTCTTGAAGAAAATTCAGAATTACTCTATCATCATACAAGTTTTTATGAACCAAAATCAGAAAGAGGAATTCGCTATGACGACTCAATTATTAATATTGAATGGCCTGAAGCAATCATCAGTATTTCGGATAAGGATAGAAACTACCCATTATTAACAACTAATTTTAAAGGAATTTAATTATGAAATGTCGGTTTTGCGAAAATGAATTAAAACATGTTTTTATAGATTTGGGGCATTCACCTCCATCCAATGCTTACCTTACACAAGCTCAATTAAATGAGACAGAACACTACTTCCCATTAAAAATTATGCTTTGCGAAAAATGTTTTTTAGTTCAAGTAGATGAGCATAAAAAGGCAGAAGAAATTT
Organism: uncultured Flavobacteriaceae bacterium; assembly: GCA_964603125.1. Classification (GTDB taxonomy): domain Bacteria; phylum Bacteroidota; class Bacteroidia; order B-17B0; family Aurantibacillaceae; genus CAZRUA01. The sequence goes on from CAZRUA010000002.1 coordinate 95,496, forward strand.
TTAATAGCGAGTATGCTTATTTTTCATCAACATCAACAAGCTGGTTGGCACATTCAAAAATGTACACAGATAAGATGATGAGTGAGTTTAACATTGATAGCAAATCTTTAGTTATTGAAATTGCTTCAAACGATGGTTACTTGCTACAATATTTTAAAGAAAAGAAAGTAAACGTATTGGGTATTGAACCTACAGCTTCTACAGCAAAAGCTGCCAAGCTAAAAGGTATTGAAACTATTGAAGAATTTTTTGGCGTTACTCTCGCTAATCAACTACAAAGCACCAATAGAAAGGCTGACCTTCTTTTAGGAAATAATGTTCTAGCGCATGTTCCTGATATAAATGATTTTGTTCAAGGGCTTGAAATTGCTTTAGCGGAGGATGGAATAATTACGATGGAATTTCCTCACTTGTTGCAATTGGTAGAGAATAATCAATTTGATACAATATACCATGAGCATTTTTCATATTTATCATTTACAACAGTTAAGCAAATTTTTGAGAAACATGGATTATCTATGTTTCATGTCGAGGAAATTCCAACGCATGGAGGTTCGTTACGAATTTATGCAAAAAAGAAGAACTCAATGAAGCATTCAATTAGAGAAAGTGTGAGTAACATGCTATCTAAAGAGGCATTGGCAGGAATGGGATCTTTGCAATATTATTCTGCTTTCGATTCTAAAGTTTATAAAGTAAAGATAGATTTCTTTAATTTTTTGCTTGAAGCAAAAAGGCAAAATAAAAAGATTGCTGCTTATGGTGCGGCAGCCAAGGGAAATACGTTGTTGAATTTTTGCGGTATTAAGAATGATTGGATTGAGTTTGTAGTTGATGCTGCGCAAAGTAAACAAGGCAAGTTTTTACCTGGTAGCCATATACCAATTGTTTCGGAGCAACGAATAAAGGAAACAAAGCCAGATTACATAATTATTTTTCCTTGGAATATTAAAGAGGAAATTATTTCTAACTTAAGTTATGTAAGGGAATGGGGATGTAAATTTGTAACTGTAATCTCAAAATTAGAAATTATTTAGTATGCCAAATTATATTTCAAATACAGCCGAAATAGGTAAGTTTACATCTATTGAAACTTCACAAAAGGGTAGTAAGTTAAGCATAGGAGATAATTGCAAAATAGACGATTTTGTGAAAATCAAATTCACTGGTGGCGTGGGCGACATTGAAATTGGAAACAATGTTTATCTTAATTCAGGCTGCGTTCTGTATTCGGGAAATGGTATAAAAATAGGTAATCATGTGCTAATTGGGCCAAATTGTTCAATTGTTCCAACAAATCATGAGTACTTGGATAAGAACCAACTTATTTCGCAACAAAGATTTGCAAAATCAAAAGGGGGAATAATTATAGAAGACGATGTTTGGCTTGGTGCAAACGTTACTGTTGTTGATGGAGCCGTAATAAAGAAGGGAGCTGTGATAGGAGCCAATTCATTAGTTATGGGGGTTGTGGAAGAATATTCCGTTAACGTTGGGAGTCCAGCTAAATGTATAAATTATCGAAAGTAATTTTTTAAAAATGATAACAGTTCTTGGCGCAAGTGGTTTTATAGGTTCAAACTTAGTGGAATATTTAAAAAATAAACAAGAAGATGTTTATGCACCACTAAGAGACGAAGATTTAAGTAGTAAAAAATTGGGTCATGTTGTTTATTGCATTGGATTAACAGCAGATTTTAGAAAGAAACCATTCGAAACTATTGAAGCGCATGTATGTAAATTAAAACATGTTTTAGAGTATTGTCATTTCGAATCTTTTACTTATCTGTCATCAACTAGAGTTTATATTAAAAGTAACTCAACTAATGATAAACTTAATGAGAATGATAACATAGTTCTTAACCCGAATGATGCTTTAGATATTTTTGCATCATCAAAGCTTACTGCAGAGCTTTTATTGCTTAATTCGGGAAAGCCAAATATTAAAATTGTGAGAGTTTCTAATGTGTTTGGGAACGATTTTAATTCTGAAAACTTTATTACGTCAATAGTAAAGGATGTTTTAGAAAAGGGCAGTGTTGAGCTGCAAACAACCATGAGTTCTTCAAAAGATTATATTTCAATTAATGATGTTTGTTCAGCTCTTGGAAGCTTAAGTAAATTAGAGGTTTCGGGATTGTATAACTTAGCGTTTTCAAAAAACACAACAAATCTAGATATTACAAATGAGATAGCTAGAATAACTGGAGGCAAGGTAATTTATAATGAAAATGCAAAAGAAATAATTTTTCAAGAAATTGATAATACCAAATTGAATGAGACTATTAATTTCAAGCCTTCAATAACCGTAATTCAATCTTTACCAGATATTATTAGTTCCTTCCAAGAGAAAATTTAGGATTATTACTGAAAAAAACCAGCTTAATAGCAATACTAAGAGTTAAAAGCTTTTGGTTTTTTATTTTTAAAGTGGTTTTTAAAACTTAAAGCCTTTTTTTCAACCAAATGCCATGAGCCAAAAGCAAACAATGGTACTAAAATTATGCTACCTATTAGTAATTGCCAAAAATTAAAATGAAAATAGTGCATTAGGCTTTGTTGAATTATAAAACCATAAATATAAATGCCGTAAGATAAATCACCTGTTTTGTCAGTTATTTTGCTTAAAATTGGGGTGTTACCTATACCAATACTAAGCACAATTATAGGTAGTGTAAAATACTTAACGTAACTAAAAAAATTAAAATAAAAGGCCAATATAGTTAGTGTAATCATTGCAATCAATATTGTATTAGTGTGTTTGAATTTATTAAAGTTTAGCACCGAAAGCAGTGAGCCCGCAATAAAATAGAACCCTAAATCTACTAAGTGTTTACTCATCAAGTAATAGTTTATTCCCTCAAGATTTTTAGAAAAAAATAAGTTAATTATAACAAGTAAAACAGCTACAATGAAAAGTACTGCTTTTATCAATTGCTTCTTAGTTATAAAAAAGAAAAATGCAGAAATTAAAATATACATAGTAAACTCATATGGAATCGTCCATAAACTTCCATTAATTATTGATTGGTAGGGGTTGTTATCAAAAACACCAGGGATAATATATTGGGTTTTATACAAAATTAAATTATTTGGAATATACGTTAATGTACTTCTGCTGCTAATGTATTCATAAAAACTTCCATTATATACAAATGGTAAAAAACAAATGGTTAAAATTAAAACAGCTGTTAATCCTGGAAAAAGTCGTAAAACTCTTTTCCAATAATAGTCAATTAAACTATCGCTACGTTCTAAGCTCTGAAATATTAAATAACCACTAATAATAAAAAAACCTTTAACTCCTAGTTGTGAAAAATCAAATTGGTTATTGGTTAATTGGCATAACCAATCGCAAGTCCCCATTCCAGATAGCGGAAAACAATGAGCAACAAGAACACTTAATGCAAAAAAGTGACGTAAAAAATCGAAATTATTTTTGTGCAATGGATTGTTCATGTTTAATTACCGTGGCTGTAATATTTGGTCACGAATTTAGTTAAATTTAAGTTAAATTTAAGATTTGCAAGTGTTTTAATAAATATTTGACTAAGCGTTTAATTTTAATCAAGTATTGGTAGTTATTTTTTGGTCTATGTTAAATTCATGTTACATTTGTATTTAACAACTCTTTAAAATAATCCAATATCAAAGCGTTTGGAGGTTGGGTTAATAGATAAATGTAAATGAGCAAAATCTTGAAAATAAATTCTATTAGAATTACATTATTCTCCAATTACTTTTCAAGTGTTTTAAATATTGTATTAAGTATTGTTTTTGTTCCTATTTATTTAAAGTACATAGGAGCAGAAGGCTATGGTTTAATTGGTGTTTTTGCTAGCTTACAAGGTATATTGTCAATATTAGATGCGGGTTTAGGAGGAGCTCTTGCTAGGGAAATAGCTATACGTTCTGGGATTGCAGGGTTTGATACGGATAAGACCGCAGACTTGGTGAAAACGCTTGGTTCGATATATTGGCTTATAGCCCTTATTATTGGTATTATAGCAATTGCTGTTTCCCCTTTAATTGCAAATCATTGGGTTAAACCTGTCTTGTTAAGTAATGAGCAAATTATTAATGTTTTTATTTTATTAAGTTGTACGTTAATTTTTTATTTCCCAATAGGATTTTATTCTGGAGGGATGATTGGACTGCAAAAGCAGTTTGTTCTAAACATATTAAAAGTCTTTTTTGCTATTTTAAAATATTTAGGATCACTTCTCGTTCTTCTTTTTTCTAAGGATAAGTTGCTAGCTTTTTTTATATGGAATTTAGTAGTTAGTTTTTTGCAAGCAATAACATTTAAATACGCACTTTGGATGTGTTTGCCCAAAAGAACCAGACGCATAAAATTTGCTAAATCTGAATTAAAATCTGTTTGGAAATATGCTGCTGGTTTAACTGGAATTAGTATCACAGCATTAATTTTAGCACAACTGGATAGAGTTATTCTTAGCAAAACATTATCGTTAGAGCAGTTTGGATATTATTCTTTAGCAGGATCAATAGTTGTATTAATTTATCAAGTTATTCAACCCATTAATCAAACATTTTTCCCAAAATTTACAAGTTTAACTCAACGGCAATCAGGCACGGATTTAAGAGAAATGTATCGATTAGCTTATCAAATAGTTAGTTTATTAATAATTCCGATTACTTTAATTTTGGTTTTCTTCAGTAAAGAGTTACTTTTTTTTCTAACTCATGATATTAAAATTAGTAACGAAACTTGGCTTACACTTTCGATAATGGGATTTTCAGTGGGTTTAAACTCTTTATTAAATATACCTTATCAATTAACGTTGGCATTTGGCTGGACAAAATTTGCATTGATTCAAAACTTAGTAATGATAGTTATTTTAACTCCATTAACAATTTGGCTTACGATTCATTATGGCGCAGTGGGTGGAGCTTCATCTTCCTTAATATTAAATGCTATTTGGGTGTTAATTTTACCATTGATAATTCATAGGAAAATTTTGCACAATGAACAGGTAAAATGGTACATGTTTGGTTTTGCGATACCGTTTGCTTTAAATACAGTGTTTTTGTCAGCCTATAAATTATTGTTAAACCTTAACATTGAAAATCGATTTTTAAATGTTTTTTTAATAGGTATCGGTGCAGTTATTTGTTTATTAATTAATATCTTTGTTTTAAGTGAGATAAGACGAAAGTGTCGTGAAATTCTATTAAAGAGATAGAGAATTAATATGGAAAAAATAAGTATAGGAATCCCATCATACAATAGGCCCGATTATTTAAGACAATCTTTAGAGGTATTATTAAAGCAATCCTATTCAAATTTAGAAATCATTGTGTCGGATAATTGTTCTCCTAACAAGGAAGTAACCAAAGTAATAAGAGAATTTGAAGCAAAAGATAGCAGAGTAAAAGGTTTTATTCAAGAGAAGAATATTGGAATGGTTCCTAACTTTGAGTTTGTGTTAGAAAAATCAACTGCAAATTATTTTATGTGGAAAGCAGATGATGATATTATAGAGGATAATGATTTTATTGCTAAATTATACAAGAAGCTAGGTGAAACAAATAGTGATTTTGTGTTCCCAGATGGCTACTATTTGTTAAAGGATGGTAGTAAAAAATCTATTTTAAAAAAGGTTTATGAAAATTGTAAATCCGATTTTGATTATTTGAATGGCTTTGCAAAGTCTTTTTCTTGTTTGGAGTTTTATGGGCTTTATAATTTGACCAAGTTCAAAAGCAAAAAAGAGCTGAGTATTAGTGATGATGTTGTTTGCCCAGACTGGAAGTACATACCTTATTTGTTCCTTAATCACAAAGTTGCTTTTGTTCCCGAAACATATTATGTGTATCGACATGTTCCTAATGATGATACTTTTAATAGGAATTTAAATATGTTTAAAGATAGGCAAATTGTAATGCGAGAATTAATAACAAAATTGGCTGCAACCGAATTGCTTAATCCTTCGCAAAGAGAAGAAATAGTGGCTAATATGCTCAAAAATTACGAGTACGTTTTAGATGTTGAGTATTCTATGTCTAAGTATAAGATTGCAAAGACAAACTTAAAGAATAAGGTGAAAAGGGTTTTAGGAATAGCAAAGGGCTAATATTATAAACATATACTTTAAATAATGTTGAGTAGAATTCCGCATCTAATGCTTTAGTAATTGCAATCCCATTTTTTTCATTTAGTAATTAGTTTTATCAAAGGCAGCTATTACCATCTAATAACCATAATCAGATAATGTCTAGTTTAGTGTTTAATATTCCAATAGTCAGCATTGTAATGGCAGCCTACAATGAGGAAAAGTATATTGGCGAAGCTATAGAGAGCATATTAAATCAAACTTTTAGAGATTTTGAATTTATTATTGTAAACGATGGCTCTTCTGATAATACAGAGAACATTATTTTATCTTACAAAGACGATAGAATAATCTATGTAAAAAATGAACAAAATCTTAAATTAATAGACAGCTTAAATAAAGGATTGTCTTTAGCAAGAGGTAAATATATAGCGCGAATGGATTCAGATGATATATCTGAACCCAATAGATTGATTGAACAAGTTAGTTTTATGGAGAGTCATCCTGAAATAGGAATCAGTGGTGCACAACTAAGATTATTTGGCAAGGAAGAGGGTTTTATGAATTATCCATTGATTCATGAGGATATTAAGTTAAGATTATTTATAACCTCATGTTTTGGGAATAATGTTGTTATTTTTAAAAGAGACTTATTAAATAAATACGATTTGTTTTTCCCAAAAGGCTATATACATGCTGAAGATTATAAATGTTGGACGAATTGGATTTTGATAACTAAGTCAGCTAACTTAAATCTGAATTTGGTCAGATATAGGTCACATTCCAATTCGGTTTCAAATAAAAATAAAGCAGAGCAAAGGCAAACAAGAAATAGAGTAAGGCAGGAATATATAATGGCTAACTTTGATGTCTCTTCACAAATGGCAAGTGATTTGGTTGGTCAAATATCTAAAGCTAAATTAAGAGCAATAAAATTTGTTTTAAATGTTAACACGCAAAAAGGTTATTTTGACGAATCAAAACTGAAACAAGTTTTTGCTGAATTATGGTACTTGGATAGTTTGGAAAGCGTTGAAAATAATTTTTTTGTATTTTTAAGGTATCCAAGGATTTTTTCAATAGAATGGAAAAGTAATTTTAAAAGATGGCTTTTTGTTTTAAAGCATTTTATAAAATTTAAAGTAAAGAATAATGCAGCAAAGTCATAAAGTAGCTTATATTGAAGGCCGACCAGCAAGTCATCCTACACATGCGGCCTATGCTAAATCGGTTAATTCTGTTTTTCATTTTGTTGATTTTAAGTTGAGGTATCATGATGTTCCAAATGCTTCAGCATACAAGCGTTATTTAAGTTGGTTGGTTTGTGCTTTTACATTTCCAAAACGAAAAAGCTATGACGTTTTTTTATCGGAAGAAGCCTACTTTATGCTTGGGATAATGAAAAAAATAGGTTTTATTTCAAAGCGGCAAAAGTTAATTGCTATTATGGGGTCGCATACTTTGTATTTTTTACACACTAATCAATATTCGGATTCCACCAAAAAAGCGTTCATTAAATTATTTCATCTTTATGATGGTTTTATTTGTGAAGGTCCAATACAATACCAATTACTTAATGAGTTTTTAGGTGAAAATCACACGAAAAAAATTGTACAAATATACAACGGAAGCCCTGCAATTAGGTTTAACAAGTTAATACAGGTAAAACCAAATTTAGAAAAATTTAATATAGTTACAATTGGTGCTATTCCTAATCAAAATCGTATTCACTATAAGGGAATTGATTTAATGTTAGAAGCCTTTGCTCTAGTGAAGCCTAATTTCCCACAATTAACATTTACCATTGTAGGTGAATATGATAAATCATTAGTAGAGGATTTACTGAATAAATACTGTTCTAGTTATAAAACAGATGTTTTGTTTGTGGGACAATCAAACGATTTAAGTGAATCACTTAAGGATGCGTGTTTATATTTACACACAGCTAGGGGTGAAGCCTGGGGAATAAGCGTTACAGAAGCAATGGCTGCGGGTGTTACCCCTATTGTTTCTGACTGGACGGGTTCGAAAGAAGCTGTTCAAAAGGTTTCTAAAGAATTAATTGTTGAGTTGGATGCAACTTTAATTGCCTCAAAAGTAAATTGGTTTTTAAATCTTTCTTTAGAACAAAAGGAAGAATTGTCTGCAAAATGCAAGGATATTTCAAAATTTTATATAGAAGAGAATGCACTTTCTAATTTTGAGAAAATTTTTAATGAAATGTGTTCTAACCCATGGTAATGAACGAATTAAGTAAAGGTAATATTTTGTTTTTTACTTCTTTTAATGAGAGGTCAATTCATATGGAATCTTCCGTATTATACTTTAAACGAAAAGGGTATAAAGTATTTTTTTTGACAACATGTGGTAAAGGCCCTATTCATAGCGAATTATTAAAACAAGATGTCGTTTGCAACACAATTGAACTTCCTCAGCAATCAGGCGCTATATATTATCTAAAGGCAATTAAATACTTTGTCAAATATTGTAAAAATAACAAAATTAATTTCGTTTATTCACACCTTCAAGTTCCTAATTTTATTTCTTCGCTAGCTCGTTTATTTATCAAAGCAAAGGTGTTTAATGTTAGGCATAATTCTGATGTAATAGAGTTGGATGGCTCTAGGAAGGAGATGTTGATGGAAAGAATAATTAATAAAAGAAGCTCACATATTATTGCAATTTCAGATAAAGTTAAGAGTCAACTAATTGAAAAGGAAGGAGTGAAGCCCAAAAAGGTGTTAAGGATAAATAATGGATATGATTTTAAAGATTACGATAAGTTGAGTTTAAGTAAAGAGGAAAGTTTAAGGATTAAAGAAAAATATAAGGCTAAATTTTTAGTAGTATCGCCAGGAAGACTTATTAAAACTAAACGCCATAACATAACAATAGAAGCTATAAGTAAATTGTTAGATAAGGGCATTGATATTAAATTGTTAATTCTAGGTGATGGACCCGAAAGGATCGAAACTCAAGCATATATAGATTCTAAAGGAGTTCATGATAATGTTTATTTATTGGGCTATGTCGAGAATATTTCTGATTATTTAATTGCGGCAGATATAGTTGTTCTTTTATCGGAGTCGGAGGCAAGTAATAATGTAGTTAAAGAGGCAGGATACTATGAAAAACCAGTTGTTGTTTGCGAGAATGTTGGAGACTTTAGTGACTATATTGTCAATGAAAATAATGGTTTTCTAGTTTCTAAGAGTAATCCATTAGGTGATTTTGTTGCCATTATAGAAAAAGTAAATAATAATTCAAGCTATTTTGACGGAATTGGGAAGGAGTTAAAAACAACTGTTTTAAGAGAATTTAATATTGAGGAAGTAGGGAGAAAGTATGAAGAACTGCAAAACTCATTTAATAAAATTAATTAATCTTTTTAATTTTCGAGCGCTCATTAATGCCGTAAATTATTTTTAGTAGCTCGTTATTTACAATGCTGTTCGCTGTCCAAATCCTTGGTAAATCTAATAAGTCATAATTATTTAACTGAACGTCACCGTAATTTGTTGTTAATGCTGTTTGATAACCAGCAGTTTTGGCAAAATTAATTTCTCTTTTTCCAATATCTTTTTTTGTGCCAAATGGATAGGAGAAGTGCAATACAGGTTTATTGATTATTTTTTCTAGCTCATGTTTAGAATCCGCAATTTCTTTCAATGCAAGTTCCTCTTTTAAATTAGCCAAGCTGGCATGTGTTATAGAATGAGCTCCTAAAGTGACCAGCTGGTGTTTTGTTAATTCTACAACTTGATTTGTATTTAAGAATAGATTGTGATACTTTTCTAGGTTCGGCTTATATTGATTAATCAAGTAAGATAGTGCTTCAGGTTGTTTTTGGATAATTTCACGAAGCTCAATAAAAAAAATTAATTTACTTGCATGGTTTTCAAAAACTACTTGTTTTATTGAGCCCGAATCGTAGTAACTTAATACGTTATTCTCAGATATTAAATCTTCTATAAAATACCACCAAGCAAACTGATTGCGATTAATAAAATCTAATGTGATATAAATTGTAAAGGGAACTTTATATTTTTCAAAAATTGGTAATGCTTTTTCGTAGTTGTCTAAGTAGCCATCATCAAATGTAAATATTACATAACGTTTATTCGTTTTGTCTGTTAATGCCTTTGTTATATCATTAATTGATATAGGTGTAAAACCGCTTTTTATATAAAAGGAAATTAAAAAGTCTAAATAGTCTTCAGTAACCTCAATACCATCATTAATAATTCTATTTTCCCCTAATTTTGATACAACTCTATGAAGCATTAAAATCTGAACTTTGCCGCTATATTTTTTTCTGTAGGGCCATCCATTGCTTAATTTAAGAAATTGAAAAAGTATGTCAGTTATTAATTTTTTCATTAAAAGTTTAAAAGTACTTTTTCGGAGTATAAAAAATTTAAGTCGCAATGTTTTAAGTCAGTATCAGTGTAAAGAAACATAGGCCTGTCTTTTTTCGATTTTACTATATAATTTAAGTTTAAGTCTATTTTATTTACAAAATGCTCACTTACATTTATAATTCGCGAATTAGTTATTGAAAACAATGCCTCTAAGATTTCGATAAAAAAATTAGAAAGAAGTTGGGATGAACTACAAAACATCATTTCGCTCTGGATGTTTTTATTAAAAAGTTTATAGGGAAGTTCTTTCAAATTGTTTTTCCACCCATCTATAACCATTTTTTTTTGATTTAGAGCAATGGTTAAATTTTTCTTTACCCCATCATCAGTTAGTTCTATATCATAAAAGTGTACATTTTTAAAAGGTAGATGATCAACTATTGCTTGTTTAGTATTGCTAGTAAGGTTTGTAGAATCTATGTTTTGAGAACTTATTGTTTTAATTTTTACCGAAGTTTTACGTTCTTTTTTCAATAGATAAAATTTAAGTTTAAATGGATTAACTAAATATTCAAACTCAGATAACTTATCAAATCGTAAGGCGTTGAAAACACTAAGTGTGTTTTCGTGCGGAGATAAATTAAGTATAATTATGTTTTTTATTTTAAAAAGAGGTGAAAGTAGTTGAAGACTTTTACTTCTAAATTCAGGATTAACAACCCAGGAGGATATATTACAAAACGTAATCTCTTTTCCTTCAATTTCTTTTTGGTTTAGTACGTAGGATAAAAAACCAACAATTAATCCATCATTCTCTAGGAGCATACCTCTGTATCCAAGCTTATTTTCCCATTTGTACTCAAGTATATAAGCCCATTTTTCGTCAGATATATGTGGGGCAAAATCCTTGAGCAAAGGCAAAAGCAAATCGTAGCTTTCTGAATAATAGGGTTTTATAACAAGCATTTATTTGATGTAATATTGTTTTAAAAGCAAATTTAATATAATTTGCTTTAGTGCTATAGGTTGGTAATTTAAAAAACAGAAGATAAATCAATGAGAAATTAGTTTGTAGTGAGAAGAATATTATTTATTTTTAAAATGAAAATAAATGTTTGTAATGATTCAAGTAATTTTACGTAAAATAAGAAATAGGTTTAATTATTATTTTTATAAAAATAGGAAATTTAAAAGTGAAGAAGAATTTTATACCTATCTTTTTACAAAGGATCCAAGTTGGAATTGCCCTAAACCCAATGAAGACGAGAGTATTAGGTTAGTGGAAATAAAGCAAGTTATTGAAAATCTGGGGTTTGAAAGTAATGTTGATATTTTGGAAGTTGGGTGCGGTAGAGGCTGGTTATGCAATGAGTTGTCTAAATATGGAACCATAGTTGGTATCGAGCCTGTTGCCTCTGTTGTTAAGTATGCAAAAGGGATTTTTCCACACTTGGAGTTTCATGCAGCGTTGTTAGACCCTTTTATTAATCAATTCCCGAATAGGAAGTTTGATTTAGTTGTTTCTACTGAAGTTTTAGAGCATGTAAATGACAAACCTTTGTTCTTGCAGCAAATAAAATCTATTCTCAAACCAAATGGTGTTGTAGTAATAACTACGCCGCGACTGGAGATTTATGATGCTTTTGTGGCTCAATATGGTGTTGAACCGGGTCAACCAGTTGAAGAGTGGCTTTCAGAAAAGGATGCCGAACAATTAATTAAAAGTGCAGGTTTTAGTATACTAAGTCACAAAGCTTTCGGGCCTATAGCTTCTAAAAGTAAAACTGATTTTACTACTCAAATGTGGGTTTTTAAAGTTAGTTAAGGCAATTGTTAGATTACATTATTAATGTTTCAACAATAGTTTTGTGTAATGTACTTTGTAGTAATATTTAATTTTTATTTACTACTTTCGTTTTATTGTAAAATCAGCGCAATTTAATGGTAACATTCAATCAATTAAAGAAAAATTTAAAGAAAGATTTTGATGGTTTAAAACAAATTAAGTTGTCAATTTTGGCAGAAGATTCTAGTCAATTATTAGTTCAAGCTATTAAGGGCTATGGTTACGACTTAGGTTATAATATTGAAATAAATGATTGTGGTTATAATGAACTTAATTTGCAAGTGTTCGATCCAAATTCACAATTATACCAGTTTGAGTCAGATTTCATTTTAATCATACCTTCTTCGCATAAACTATTAAAGAAATTTTATTCAAATAATTTATCCGATAAATCTAACTTTTCGGATAACCACATTTCTTATATTGAAGAGCTTGTTGGCACTATTAACGAGCGAACGCAGGCAAAGATTATACTATGTAATTACATTGAATTAAACGATGCTGTATTTGGTAACTTTGCTAGTAAAGTGGATAGCTCTTTTGTTTTTCAGCAAAGAAAGCTGAATTATGAATTAATGTTGTTTGTTAATAAACAAAAAAATGTTTATTTAAATGATTTACTTTCTCTACAGCAGCGTTTCGGAAATTCTTTTATTGAAGATAACAAGTTTTATATAAATGCAGATATAACGTTTAGCATTGATTTTTTACCTCACTTTGCAAAAACTACACTTGATGTTATTAGCAGCCTTGACGGCAAATTTAAGAAATGTCTTATTTTGGATTTAGATAATACTTTATGGGGAGGTATTATTGGAGATGATGGAGTTGAAGGTATTCAAATAGGTGATTTAGGTATTGGTAAAGCTTTCACAGGACTTCAGCTTTGGATAAAGCAATTAAAGGAGAGAGGCATTATTTTAGCAGTGTGTAGTAAAAACACAGAGAATATAGCTAAGGAGCCTTTTATATCCCATCCTGATATGGTTCTTAAATTGGATGATATTGCTGTTTTTGTTGCTAACTGGGAAAACAAAGTAGATAACATTAAATATATACAAAGTGTTTTAAACATTGGCTTTGATTCGATGGTTTTTTTAGACGATAATCCTTTTGAGAGAAATATTGTCTCTGAGAATATTGTTGGTATAACTGTGCCAAGCCTGCCAGAAGACCCAAGTGATTATGTTTCATATTTGCAATATTTAAATTTATTTGAAACCTCTTCCTATTCCGAAGAGGATTTGTTAAGAAATGATTTATATCGTGAAGAAACAAAAAGGCTTGATTATAAAAAAACATTCATAAACGAAGGAGATTATTTAAATGGCCTTAATATGACCTCTAAAGTAGAGGGTTTTAATAAATTTAATACACCTAGGGTTGCGCAATTAACGCAAAGATCTAATCAGTTTAATTTAAGAACTACACGTTATACGGAAAAAGAAATCGAAGAGATTGCATTATCCGATAAACACATTTGTTTAACATTTACTTTGGATGATAAATTCGGGAAAAATGGACTAATTGCGGTTATTATTTTGGAATTAAGAAAGGATAGTGAAATTTTTATTGAAACATGGTTAATGAGTTGCCGAATATTAAGAAGAGGTATGGAGGCCTTTATATTAAATTATATTGTAAATAGAGCAAAAAGGATTAATTTTAAAAAAATTGTAGGAGAGTATATAGTTACTACTAAAAACGGTATCGTTGAAAACCATTATTTAGATTTAGGATTTAAAAAGGAAGGCGATTTATGGATTTTAGATGTTAATGATTATAAAGATTGTATTACATATATAAAAGAAGCAGAATAAGATGGAAGTTAATGAGATAATTAGTAAAGTAAACCAAATATTTATTGATGTTTTGGATAACAATGATATTAAAATAGCTTACGAAACAACCAGTTCAGATGTAGAAGAATGGGACTCTTTGAATCATATTCAATTAGTTGTGGCTATTGAAAAGCATTTTAACATCAGATTTACAGCTGCTGAAATAATAGATTTTAGCAATGTGGGAGAAATGTGCGAAGCTATAAAAGTAAAAATATCTGCAAACTAAACATGCAAAAGGGCGATAAGTTTGAAAGGTCATTCCTAATTTCTGAAGATATTTATAATGGATTTGCATTTACATTTAATGATAAGAATCCGTTGCACATGAGTGATGAATACGCACAGGAAAGGGGTTTTGAGAGAAGGGTAATGCATGGGAATATTCTTAATGGTTTTATATCCTATTTTGTTGGCGAATGTTTACCAATAAAAAATGTAGTGATTCAAACACAGGAAATAAAATTTTTTAAACCTAGTTATTTAAATGATAAATTACTCTTTGAAGCGGAAGTTGTGGATTTTTACGAATCGGTTAAAACAATCGAGTTAAAGTTTGTTTTTAAAAATCAAAACAATATTAAAGTTGCGAGTGGGAAATTAAATATTGGCGTATTAAACAGTTAACTAAAATGAATATTCTTGTAACAGGCGGTGCATCTGGGTTAGGAAATGCTATAACAACAGCATTAGCCAACGATAAAAATAATTTTGTTTATTTTACATATTGTAATTCAAAAGAGAATGCTTTAGATCTTGAAACGAAATTTAATAATGTGCAATCTATTCATTGTGATTTTTCTAATGAAGAATCATTAGAGATGTTAATTTCTAAAATGAACGAAATTAAGTTGGAGGTTCTAGTTAATAACGCAATAACTGGCATCAATAAAATTCATTTTCATAAAACTGTGGCAAACGATTTAGTTTCGTCTTTTCATTCAAATGTTATACCTACAGTTAAAATTAGTCAAAGGGCAGTTGAAATTTTTAGAAAAGCAAAATACGGAAAACTTATTACCATTCTGTCCTCTGCTATAAGCAATAAGCCTCCAGTAGGTTGGAGCACGTATGTGGCTGAAAAAAATTATTTATTATCAATAAGTAAATCTATTGCCACTGAAAATATTAGTTTCAACATCACTTCGAACTGTATTTCTCCAAGCTTTATGCAAACGGATTTGAATAAAGAAGTTGATGACAGAATAGTTGAGGAAATGAAATTAAAACATCCTTTAAAGAAATTATTAACCGTTGATGAGGTTGCACAAACAGTTGTTTTTTATACTAGTGCAACACAACATATTAACGGAACTAACCTGATAATTAATGCTGGATCTGATTTGTAATTATTATGATTGATAAGCCATTGTTTTCCATAATAATTCCAGTTTATAATAGAGCACATATTATATTAAAAACTTTGCAAAGTGTTTTTGAACAAAGTTTCAAAAGCTATGAGTTAATTATAGTTGACGATGGAAGCTCAGATAATTTGAAAGATGTATTTGATGATTTTGTAAAGAACAATCAAATTAATAATTGGACTTATTATTATAAAACAAACGGTGAGAGGGGGGCTGCAAGAAACTTCGGAATTCAAAAAGCTAAAGGTGAGTACGTTAGTTTTTTAGATTCGGATGATCTGTTCTATCTAAATCATTTGCAGCTAGCATTTGAGTTTATTAGCAAAGCAAGACAACCGAATTTGTTTCATTGTGCTTATGAGTATGTAAATGCTGATACAGGGGCTATTCGTTCAGTTAATTATGGAACAAATCCAATAAATTCGTCTATATTAAAAGGTAATCTTGTTAGTTGTTTCGGAATTTTTATAAAGCGAGAAATAGCTATTGAAAACCTTTTTGAAGAAGATAGGCAATTAAGTGGATCGGAAGATTGGTTGTTATGGTTAAGTTTAATTCCTAAATATACTTTTCAATTTCAAAGTGTTATTACTGGCTGCATGATTGAGCATAGCGAACGAAGTGTGTTAAATTTCACATCTGAACAACTGAATCAAAGGGCAAATTTATTAAGTCAAAAGTTAAGTAGTAACAGCAATTTTGTATCAAAATATGGAATCAAAACTGTAAATAAAATTTATGCTCATATGTTGTCTTATGGTTCACTTCATTTAGTTTTATCTGGAAAAAAACACCAAGGAATACGAATGTTGTTGAAGGCAATTAAAATTAATTTTTCTGAACTTCTTACACGAAGAACTTTGGCTATACTTAAGAATTGCTTTAGAAATTAATGTAGAGCATGTTTAAATCAATAATGTTAGTTAATAAAATTTTATTATTTGATAATCAAACAATTAGCGAGCGATTTGTTTATTTGTCTTTACAAATAAATTCTTACTTTTACACCTCATTTTTTAGTAAATAAACCTGTGAATTTCTTTTACTGAAACCTGTGTGTAATTCTTATTGGTTTTATTTGTTTTAGAATTTAATTTGAAAAGTAAATCTAGTTATTATATATTCAGTATATCATTTTTTGTTTTAATGATAATTTCAATTATTCCTTTTTTTCTAAGTAAGAATAATGCGAATGTTTATCAGGGACCAAAGGATGAACTATATAATCCTAAGCTGGTAAAAATTGATGATATTAACAAAGCTTATGATTATGTTGATAGTGTTTATAATAGTACAAATATAGGTGCTCTTGATACTCAAAAGTATGTTGGTGTTGCAAATCAATTTATCAAAGAAAGATTTTCGCATGGTCTATCTTCTTATTCAGCTGGGGAAAATTGGATAGCGTATTTATTAGGTAAATATACTTGGTCGCATTTTTCCGCTATTGTTCAACCAAACGATATACTAAAATATCCTTACGGTTTGTGTAGCCAGCAAACATTGGTTTTTATTGATATATTAAAACACAAGGGAATTAGAAATAGAACGGTTGGTTTAGGTTATCCTCAAGGTCCAGGACATTTTTTATGCGAAGTTTCAAATAATAACAAATGGCATTTATATGATGTAACAATGGAGCCAAAATGGAATTATTTAAAAAACCGAAATGAAAGCTTAGAGTATTATTTAAATAATAGAGATTCGATATATTTGGTCTATGAAGATAAATTAGATAGAAAATGTATAAATACGCTTTTCGAGAAGGTTAAGTATGGCGAGGTTAATGAATTACCCGCGAAAAAAATGAGATTATTCCATTCAGCAACTTACATTTTAACATACTTAATCCCATTTTTTTTCTTATTTTTATTGACACGATCCTTGCTAAAAATCAAGAGAACGAGTTAATTAGCCATCTAAATGTTGATTGTTAGAAATTTTTTATTCCACCGTGTTTCACCCGAAAGGGATGAACTATGGGACCCGATGAGCGTTGAGCTCTTTGAAAAATGTATAGCATATATATCTCGAAATTACCATGTGGTAAAAATTGAGGATTTAGATTCTATTGAAACGATTAAGACAAAGAAAGGAATAGCTACCATTTCATTTGATGATGGGTATAAAGATAATATTATACATGCCTTACCAATATTAAGTAAGTATAATGTTAAAGCTTCGTTTTATGTTGTAACAGATTGTATTAATTATAATACTCCAACTTGGACACATAAATTAGAATATCTTTTTTTAAACACCCAAAATGCCGAACTTAATCTTGATTTTAATTTTCTAACAGAGGAATTAAAAGTTAAAGTATTACCAACCCGACAACATAGATTAGATTATGTAAGAAAACTGAAGCCTGAACTTAAAAAAATTTCGCATGAAAATCGAAATCTGGTGTTAAATAAAGTTTCTAGCGCTTTCAATGATGTGGAATTACCAAATTTGATGATGAATTGGGATGATTTAAAAGTACTCAAAAATAACGGTCACACAATTGGCTCACATACTTTAACTCATTGCATGTTGGGTACCATGTCAAATTTGGATGATGTTAAATATGAATTAAATGAATCTGCAAAAATAATTAATCAAAAGTTGGGAGAGTTTCCTAAAACCATTTCTTATCCAGTTGGGAGCTATAATGAAGCAACTATAAAGTTAAGTATGGATGCAGGTTATAAAATTGGTTTAGCTGTTAAGCAAGATGTATACAGACCCAGTATTGATGAACCATTTGAAATACCAAGAATTGAATTGTATAATGAGCCTTGGTGGAAAACTAAGCTACGGATTACACATTCTCTGGAGAGATTGAAGAAACTTTTAAAGTATAGATGAAAATAGTATTGTTAATAGGAGAGGGATTTAACCAAAAAGCTTTAGCGTGCAAAGTACACGCTCAATTTCCTATTCATAAAATTATATTAGAGTCTAATCGTTTTAAACGAAAATTAACATTTAAAAATCTCACAAAAAAAATATTAAATAGGCTGTTTACTGCAGAAGTTGATAATGCTTGGAAGGAACTCCAGATGTATTACCAAAGAAAGTTTAACGACTTTCCTAAGAATCCAATTGTAAAAACAGATAGCATTAATAGTCAGGAAATATTTGAAATAATTGAGGCTGAAATGCCTGATTTAATAATTGTTTCAGGTACAAGTCTTATCAAAGAGAAAATACTTTCGCTTAAACCTTCAATTGGAATTATAAATTTACATACAGGTTTATCACCTTACATAAAAGGTGGACCCAATTGTACAAATTGGTGTTTGGCAACTAATCAAGTTTATTATATTGGAAACACCATAATGTGGATAGATAAGGGTATTGACACGGGTAATATTATTTCAACAGAACTAACTAATTTTTCAGGAGAGGAGAATTTATTAGAAATACATATTAAAGTTATGGAGCATGCACATGACTTATATATCCGTTCTATATGTTCAATATTAGATGGCAAAAGAAATAATATTCCTCAAAATAGCCTAGCGCTTGGAAAAACATATTATAGCAAGACTTGGAGCTTTAAGCAAAGACTTAATTTACTTCGTAATTTAAAACATTTTAAAAGTACAGTCCAGTCAAGTAGTTATCGTGAAAAGCAGTTGAAAATTAACACTGTAAAACTAGAATAAGATGTGTGGTATAGCAGGATTTATTGATTTTAAAAATACATCTTCTAATAAAATTTTGGAAGAGATGACTAATAGCATGGTTCATCGCGGGCCAGATGGCGAAGGCGTTAAGTTAATGCAAGCTGAAAATTGTTTAATAGGTTTTGGGCATCGACGCCTAGCAATTATTGATTTGACTGAAACGGGTAAACAACCTATGAGTTTTAAGCACCTTAGCATAACTTTTAATGGTGAAATATATAATTACACAGAAATAAAAGAAGAGTTGATAAGTTTAAACCACGACTTTACTGGAAATTCTGATACAGAAGTCATTCTTCAAGCCTTTAACCAATGGGGCGTTGATTGCGTGAGCAAATTTATTGGAATGTTTGCTTTTGTTATATATGATTCTATTAAAAATACTGTTTATTGTTTTAGAGACAGGGCAGGTGTTAAGCCTTTTTTCTATTATTATAATGAAGGCTTATTTTTGTTTGCCTCAGAATTAAAGGCGTTTCATAAGCACCCTTCTTTTGTAAAACAAATTGATATGAATGCTTTGAGTGCGTTTATTCAATTTGGAAATGTGCCAACACCGCATTGTATTTTTAAGCATTGCAATAAATTGCAGCCTGGTCATTTTTTATGTTTTGATTTGACTAACAAAAAAATACAAACTAAGAAATATTGGAATGTTTACGATTCGTATAACAAACCCAAAATGGATATTTCGTTTGAAGAAGCTAAAAGTAAATTAACAGATATTTTAGATTCAGCTTTTAATTATAGAATGGTTTCCGACGTTCCTGTTGGCATTTTTTTAAGTGGAGGTTATGATAGCACATGTGTAACGGCCATTTTGCAAAAAAGTAGTTCAAGTAAATTAAAAACATTTACAATTGCAGTTCCCGACATGGGACTAAACGAAGCGCCTTATGCAAAAGAAGTATCTAATTTTTTAGGCACTGAACATTACGAGCTCGAATGCAATACAAAAGAAGCAATAGATTTAATTAAAGATATTCCTTTTTACTACGACGAGCCTTTTGGTGACCAGAGTGCTATTCCAACAATGTTGGTTAGTAAAATGGCAAGAGAACATGTAACAGTTTCTTTAAGTGCTGATGGGGGTGATGAGATATTTGCTGGATACAACCGCTACGATTATATGATGAGGTACAGCAATAAATTGAATAGTATGCCAAAAGCAACTCGTTTAATGTTGAAGTCAGTAATGAATAAAGTACCTTCCAGATATATCCCATATTTTAATAAAAAATATAATTTCCATAACCGATATGAAAAATTAAAGGGATTGTTAGCTGATCCATCTCCAAAGAACATTATGCTTAACTTAAGCCAACAGTTTGATCAAATGCATATGGATAAGCTGATAAAGCAGAAGGTTGAGCCTTTAAAAACAAATTATCTAAGTGATGAGTTGGATTTGGAACACTATTCGGATTTGTCATACATAATGGCGATTGACTATCAAACGTATATGTTAGATGATATTTTGCAAAAAGTGGACAGAGCAACAATGGCCTTTAGTTTAGAGGGTCGAGAGCCTTTTTTAGATCATAGAATAATTGAGTTTGCGGCACAACTACCCAATGAGTATAAGTATCATAAAGGAGTAAAGAAACATATTTTAAAAGAGGTAGTTCATTCCTTTGTTCCAAAGGAATTGATGGATCGGCCAAAAAGAGGTTTTGCAATTCCAATTGAAGATTGGTTGTTAAATGAATTAAAACCTATAACATTAAAATATCTAGCTGTGGATAGAATATCAAAACAAGATATTTTTGAAGTGACAGAAATTGAAAGTTTAAAAAAGCAATTTTATTCAGGACGAAAAGAGCTTGCCTTGAAAATATGGTATCTGCTTATGTTTCAAATGTGGTATGAAAAATGGATGTAGTAAATTCCTAGAACTTCACTTTCTTTCCACTTTGCTTTTCGTATAAATATCTTAGCATAAAAATTCCAGCCACAAAAAATGGAAGTTCAGGTATCCTGAGCCTCACCAATGAACCAAAATTAGCTACCGTTAATCCAACTGAAAAGGCAAAGAATAATGAGAAGAGCATGCAAAAAAGAAGCATGGGATTTTTTCTTATAAGTTTAAAAAAGCCTAAAAATTTTAACCTTATAAGTAAAAATATTGTAAGTATCATTAAATAAGTGTTTTCTAAAGCTGAGAAGAACATCACTGGATTTCGCACATCCCAAATACCAGGTCTGAAAATGCCAGCAAATATAGCATTTGGAGCTTTGGCTAAAACACCTACTAGCGAGGCATCAAAATCACCAATATCAAAGGAGTTTCCATGATAATAATTTGCCTTCATGTCTTGTTGTGTTATAACAGCTTTATCAAGTACCTGATCTACCTTGTATTGACCGAGATTATCGCCCATTTTATCTAAAACATAATACCCAGTTAAGCCTCCAACAGCTAAAATAACTGGGCTTGCTATAAATCTAAAAAAGGGATGAGAAATTTTGGCAACTAAATTATTACTTAACCAAAGAATTGATCCAGGCAATAAGGCAAAGAAAATATAAGGTTTAATAGCTAAAATAATAAAGGAAGCGATAAATAAGTAGGTAATAAAAGAAATTTTTCTTTTCTTTAAAATGAAAAAATTATAAAAGCCATAAGTAAACCAGCCTACAGCAGATAGAGTAAAGGAATCTTTCATTAGTCCTGATCCCCAAAAAACACAAGAAGGAACAAATAAACAAGCAATAGCAAATTCTCTCTTTAAATTCGGGAATTCCGTTAAGAAAGTTTGATATAGTTTCCATAGTCCTCCGTACGTAAAAGTTGCAACTAGAACCGCACAAACGAAATAGGAGTTGAAACTTAGGAACATGATTGGAATTAATAATCTTACCACAAAAAAAGAGTGATGATCGCGCTGGAAGTAAACCGGATAACCTGTTTTTTCACTAAAAAAATAATATTCCTGTCCGTTTGCATCCCCTAACCAGCCCGTTAAAAAATTCTCTGGATTTTCGTAAAGTAAATTAATATAGGCTGCTGCTGATTGAAAATAATTTGTAGTATCTCCTCCCGAATAATAAAAGAAGTAAACTAAACCCAATGCAATTGAGCCTCCCATTCGGGCAACTAATCCGTTCACAAAGTACTTATACTCGGGGTTTGTTGCTATATATTTTTTCTTTAAAATGTTAGCGTAAATGAGTATTACCGCAATGTATATTGGAGGTAGTAAAATGTCAAATATGCTAAGACTTTCTATCATATGTCCATAAAAATACTAATTTTACAGTACATTATGGCAAGTACTTCTGCTTCTTTGTTTATTACTTTCGATGGTTTGAGCGACCCTTTGGGACAATCTCAAATTTTACCTTATTTAATTGGAATTTCACAAGAAGGCTATTCAATTACAATAATTTCCTGCGAAAAGAAAAATCGATTTTTAAAAGAGGAAGAGAATATTCGAAATCTAATAAATTCGACAAGAATAAAATGGAAGTATATATTTTATGATGAAAATGGTGGCCCTTTAAGTAGAATAAAATATACACGAGAGTTAGAAAAATTGGCAAAGCAGGAGATAGAAAACTCAAGTATTAAATTAATCCATTGCCGAAGTTATTTAGCATCTTTAATTGGTTTAAAGTTTAAGCAAAAATTTGGAATCCCTTTCTTATTTGATATGCGTGGTTTTTGGGCTGACGAGAGAATAGACGGTGGAATATGGGATTTGCGTAAAATACACCACAGATTATTTTATAAGTATTTTAAGAAAAAGGAAGCTGATTTTTACAAGTATTCAAATGCAGTTGTTTCGTTAACAAATGCAGCTGTTGCTGATATTGATAAAAGGTTTCCAAATTTAAAAGTTAGTAATAAAACAACTGTTATTCCATGTTGCACTGACACAAACCTTTTTAAACCTGCTTCCGAAGTTAAATTGGTTGAAGGTATTCATGAAAATGATCATGTATTGGTTTATACTGGTTCAATAGGTACTTGGTATTATACTAAGGAAATGATAGATTGTTTTTTGGTTTGGAAAAAAGAAATAGCAAATTTAAAACTGCTCATTTTAACAAGAGATTCAGAGGCTTTAAATCAAGTTCTTGAAGGATATCCTAAGGATGTACAAAAAGTTATTTTTTCAACTGCATCTTCGCGTCAAGATGTTCCAAAATATTTGGCTTTAGCAAAGGCATCTATTTTTTTTATTAAGCCTGCTTATTCAAAAATTGCTTCATCGCCAACAAAAATGGCAGAATGCTGGGCAATGAACCTACCAATAATTACTAATGCAGGGATTGGTGATAACGATTTATACTTTAATAAGCATAAGGGGGGCATTTTATTAGATTCTTTTGACGAAGTTGCCTATAAAAAATCTTTAAAGGATTATCAGAATTTAATGCATACCAATACTGATTTTAGAAGTTTAGCTTTAAACTTTTTTGATAATAAAGAAGCGATTAAAAAGTACACCATGATATATAATAAATTAAGCCAAGGATATTAATAAATGCCACAAATCGAGGATTAAGGCATGAATAAATTTATTACTATATTTGTAATATGTCAACAATACTTATTACGGGTTCGTCGGGTTATATAGGTTCACATACTATTATCGAACTTTTGCAAAACACAAATCATCAGGTTATTGGAATAGATAATCAATCTAACTCTAGCGTTAATACCTATAATTTAATCGAGAATATTACTGGAAAGAAAATTAAGCATTACGAAGTAGATTTATGTGATATTAATTCTTCGGAGATTGTATTTAAAGAGAATAAAATTGATGGGATAATTCATTTCGCAGCATTTAAAGCTGTTGGTGAATCAGTTGAGAATCCTATGAAATATTACCATAATAACATAACATCGTTAGTTAATATTTTGGAACTTAGTAAAAAGTATGGGGTTCAGAATTTAATTTTTTCTTCATCTTGTTCGGTATATGGTAATGTTAGTTCATTGCCTGTTAACGAAGATACTCCATTGCCTAAAGCAGAATCACCTTATGCATACACAAAGCAAATTGGGGAAGTTATGATTCAGGATTTTTGCAAAGTAAATCAACAATACAGTGCAATTTCATTAAGATACTTTAATCCTGTTGGAGCTCATGAATCGGGTTTAAATGGAGAATCTCCAATAAATAAACCGGCAAACTTGGTCCCTATTATTACAGGATTTGCTATAGGAAGTATTTCAAATTTAACAGTGCATGGAGGTGATTATCCAACACGCGACGGAACGTGTATAAGAGATTATATTCATGTAACTGATATAGCAAACGCGCATGTTCTAGCAATGGATTATTTGCTTGCTAAGCACAATAAGAATAATTATGATGTGTTTAATTTAGGGACAGGTCAAGGTGTATCTGTTTTGGAGGCTATAAGCGCCTTTGAAAAAATTAGTGGATTGAAATTAGATTATAAGATCGGACCAAAGCGTGAAGGTGATGTTGTTGCGGTATACTCTGATAGTTCAAAGGTTGAAAAGGCCCTAGGATGGAAATGTAAATTTGATATTGAAGCAATGATGAAAACGGCTTGGGTTTGGGAACAAAATAGAATTAAAGAATAAATGGTTTATTTTAGTATAAAAAGGTAGTCTTAACAACTATCTAAATCTTACATTAAATAAAGAAATATGAATGAAATAATTTGTCCAAATTGTAAAAAAGCATTTAAGGTTGATGAGGCTGGATTTGCCGATATACTAAAACAGGTTCGTGATCATCAATTTGAACAGGAGCTTCAAAATAGGCTAAACCTTGCTA
>CAZRUA010000003.1:0-77284 GCA_964603125.1 uncultured Flavobacteriaceae bacterium
TCCCTTTTGAAGAACAATTTGATATTTCATTAAGGCAACTTAACGAACAAGTTGATTCCACTACTGATTATTTGGTATTACCCGAAACCTACATTACAGCGCAATACAGCAATGATATAATTGATGAAGGCAATTACCAAGAAAATGCACATTTGCAATTGTTCAAACAAAAAATACTAGCCAAGTTTCCTAATTTAACGGTTATTACGGGTGGGAATTCGGATTACTATTATGCACCCAACGAAAAGCTTTCGGCTACAGCACGCAAATACGAAGGAGGTTATTACGATACTTATAATACAGCATTTCAAATTGATAGTTCAAAAAATATTGAGTTTTACCACAAGTCGAAATTAGTACCGGGTGTTGAGTTAATGCCATTCCCATGGTTCTTTAAAATGTTCGAAGATTTTATTATTGAAATTGGCGGTACCACAGGTAGTTTAGGCGTGCAAGAGGATAGAGAAGTTTTTACCAGTTTGCACGGAACGAAAGTTGCGCCTGTTGTTTGTTACGAAAGCGTGTATGGCGAGTATGTAGGCGAATACGTGAAAAAAGGCGCCGACTTTATTTTTATTGTCACCAACGACGATTGGTGGGAAAATACTCCAGGCCATAAACAGCATTTGGCTTTTGCAAAGTTAAGAGCCATTGAAACACGTAAACCAATTGCACGTACCGCAAATACAGGTGTTTCGGCGGTAATTGATATTGACGGAACAATAAAAGAATCTTTAGCTTTTGAAACACGTGGTATTATAAAAACCAATTTAGTTAAAAATGATATCAAAACGTTTTATACCATCTGTGGCGATTACTTAGCTAAATTAAGTTTAGTTATTTTGCTGCTTCTTTATCCATTTAGTTTTTGGATAAAGAGGAAAAGAGCTAAGGTTAATTAGTGTGAAATGTTACTCAGAAATGGTAGCCTTATTTTTACAACTGTTCCACTGCCGTTTTCGCCAGATTTAATTTCAAAATCAGAATTTGACTTATAGTGTTTATTTAGAATCAATAAACGGTCTTTAATAATTTGAGTCGCTCTGGATGGATATTTCTTTTCTTTTTTATCAGCGTTAAGTCCTCTGCCATTGTCAGTTAAAATAATTATTAGTTCGGTTGCTTGTTTCGAAAAATGGATATTAATATTTCCTTCTTTAGTGCTCATTTCAAAACCATGTTCAATCGAATTTTCAATAAATGGTTGTATTATCATTGAGGGGATATAAGTTTCAAAAGTATCTATAGCTTCATCAATGTCTATTGAATAGTTAAATCGATTTGGATATCGCATCTTTTGAATGTCAAGATAATTGCTCAGGTAATCAACTTATTCATCAAGATTATTCATTTCATTGTATGTACTTTCAAGCGTTTGGCGCATAATTTTAGCATATTTTGAAAGGTATCGGCTAACTTTAGAGTCTTCATTTTCAAGCTCTGAAAACGATTGCAAAGATGTTAAGGTATTGAAGAAAAAATGTGGATTCATTCGTGCTCTATTCAATCGCTGTTCAATTTCCATAGCCTCTTGTTTGTTTTTTAATCTCCTTTGGCGATTAATGAATACGATAATGATGATAATAAGTAATGCAACTAATACAAGTACTAGTAAGATTCTATTACGTAAGGATGAAATTTCTGAAGCTTGATATAACTCTTTTATCGTTTGTTCATTTTGAGTTTTTTTGTATTTCTGTTCAAGCTCATTAATTTTTTCTTTGGATTCTATGTTTACTAAACTATCTTCCAATTTTCTGGTCATTTCAAGATATTTTAATGCTTCAGCCATATTCCCAGAACGTTTTAAAATAGAATATTTTAAATCGTATGCTGTGGCTGTGAACGATGCATTATCCGATTTCTTATAGATGGATATCACCGTATCAGTTAATGATAATGCTGAAGTGTAGTCGCCTAATTCCATTAAGATATCAGCTTTATCCTGCAGATACAAAGCCCTGTCAGCATCATTACTCATGTCAGTATATTTAGCTGAACTATCAAGAAGAATAAGCGCCTGTTTGTAGTTTCCTTTTTCGTATTCGCAGCCTTGTAAAACATTAAATGCACCAGCCATTGCTCTATCTCGCTTTAGTATTCTCGCTATGTCAAGTGTTTTTTGTGCAAATAGTTTTGAGCTATCTAGGCGGTTTGTGTTTTTTGTGTCTTGATAGTTCCACATAAATCTGCGCGCCAGTTTTAAAAACAAATCAGCTTTTTTATTAGACATTTCCATGTTTTCAATCAGTGGAATGGCTTTTTGAAGGTATGGAATACCGTTGTTTGTTTGCTCTATTTGATTAAAAAGCTGTGCAATCATGGTATACGCATTGCAAATCTCATAGGTGTTTTTATTTTCCTCAGCGCATTTTAAGTATTTTAGACTGAAGTCGAGCGATTTGGAAAAATCACCTTTGTTGTAGTTTAAACCAGCCCAGTATTTGTAATTGTTTTGAAATGCACCTAGACCGCATCCATTTGATTTATATATTGTTTCGGCTTTTTTAAGGTAGAATGCCGCAGAATCAAATTCGCCTTCGTCCACAAAAAATTCCGCAAGCATTTCATGAGATTTAGCAACACAAAAGGCATTAGAAGATTTAACTAATGAATTCATGAGTTCCTCATTATTTGATTTTTTTTCAGCTTTCTCAAACTCCGCACAATCACAATTGTTTTGTGAATAGCACATAGATTGGGTCAGAAGAATAAATAGTATAATAGTGGAACTAAATCCTTTTAACTTCATTTGGTTAGCCTGATTATAAACTTGGTAAAACATTTTCTAGTTTTATGCCTCGTGAACCTTTTACTAATACTAGGTTATTGCTTAGGTTAATGGTTTTTAAATGTTCTAATGCTTTCGTTGAATCATCAAAACTGTTTTCTGGAAACAGTGATTTAAAAATTGGACCAACTAAAATGTACTGATTTAAATTATTTGCTTTTAGTAAGTCAACAATACCTGTATGCTCAGCTACTGATTCATCGCCTAGCTCAAGCATATCACCTAATATTAAGAACTTATTTTCATGAGTTACTTTTGCAAAATTCTCAATTGCAACTTTCATACTACTAGGGTTAGCATTGTAGTAATCTAAGATTAACGTGTTGCGCTCAGTTTTTTCTAATTGCGAACGGTTATTGCTTGGAACATAATTTACTAAAGCTTCGTTAATTTTATCTTCCTCAATGTTAAAATAATGACCAACAGCTACCGCACATAAAAAGTTATTGTAATTATAAGAGCCTACCAAATGTGTTTTGAGTAAAGGAGCATTTTTTAATTCGGTAGCTGTGTAGCGCGTGCGCCAAGCAAATTCAACCTGTTCGGCTTTTACGTTTTGTTTTCCTACAATATCGTATAGTTTTGTGGTGCCATAAGTAGTTTTGTCAATACCATCGGCTAAATCATGCAATACAGCATCATCACCATTGGTGAAAATCATTCCATCTTTTTTTCGTAGGAAATCATACATTTCGCCTTTGCCTTTTTTTACGCCTTCAATACCTCCAAAGCCCTCTAAATGAGCCTTACCTATGTTGGTAATAATACCATAATCAGGGTCGGCAATTTCGCAAAGCATTTTTATTTCGCCTTGGTGGTTAGCGCCCATTTCAATAATAGCCATTTCGTGTTCAGGCTTTAAACGCAATAGGGTTAAAGGCACGCCAATATGATTGTTTAAATTGCCAATGGTGGCCAGTGTATTAAATTTTTGTGATAACACAGCATGCACCAACTCCTTGGTAGTAGTTTTACCATTTGAGCCTGTAATGGCGATTACAGGATGTTTAAAATTACTGCGGTGCAATGAAGCCAACTGTTGCATGGTGTTTAAAACATTTTCAACTAAAAACGTTTTGCCATCAACAGCATATTTTTCTTCATCAATAACTACGTACGCGCACCCAGCATCTAATGCCTGCTGAGTAAACTCATTGGCATTAAAGTTATCTCCTTTTAATGCAAAGAAAATAGAGCCTGAAATTATTTTGCGTGTATCAGTACAAATTTGCTGATTGCATTCTAAAAATGCTTGGTATAGGGTGTTTATGTTGGCGTAACTCATAAGGCTAAATTAATGCGTAACAACGCTGTAAAAAATGAGCTAAATCATTACTTTTCAACACCAAATGTTTGCAATTGTTAACTTATTAGGATTAGGGTGTATTTGCAAATTGAAATTACCCTTATTTTATTTTATGCGCTTAAGCACCCACTTTTATGGGTGTTTTGTTTTGTGAGATAAATGTTATATATTTGTTTTAATAATTGTTTTATTTATCCGAAAACAAAATTGCGCGTATACACCCAAAATGGGAAGATAAGGGAAGGTTTAGTTAGCTTATACAATAGTTACCTGCAATTATACAGACAATAATACGACAATGACAAGAGAACTGAAATTGAACGATGTATTAAAAACTACATTGACAGAAA
This sequence comes from uncultured Flavobacteriaceae bacterium, assembly GCA_964603125.1. Lineage (GTDB taxonomy): Bacteria > Bacteroidota > Bacteroidia > B-17B0 > Aurantibacillaceae > CAZRUA01. The sequence continues at coordinate 4,448 of CAZRUA010000003.1, forward strand.
AGGAAATTCAGGACTTTTTTTCTTATGCATTGACAACTGACAATCTAGCTTTCTTAAAAGAAGCAATTAACGAGGTTTTGACAATTGTCCCTAAAAATGCATTTAACTGTGCAATGCTAAGTGGAATATTAGGAGCGATAATATCAGACCATTCAAAGATTCCCGTTTCGGTAATAGCAGGTCATCTTGACTACTCTTCAAAACGAATATTTAATTGCACTAGACCTATACCTTATTCTACTGACAAAAAAGAAATCACTGAAGAATGGGATGGTCACTGTTGGGTCGAAATAAATAATTTGATAGTTGATATCTCCTTTTTTAGAACTATGTATTATGGACAAATTCCAACTGACTTAAACAAACAGATACGAGCTAAATTTGGAGAGGGACGTGGAGCATTAGTATGTTCCCCTAATGAAATGCTCAATCAAGGTTTCAATTATACACCATGTTATTGCTTGACAAAAGACCAAATATCGGGACTAGTACTCGGTGCTCAAACATTATTCAGACTAACAAATAAATTTACGTCCCTGAATAAATAACTGGTGGTAACAGCACCTAAAACTTATGCGGGTGACATCAAAGCATTTGCAAATTCAAGGTCGCTCCGCGAAACATATTTTTATTTTGCAAATGCATAGAAACATACTATCTTTATTGAAACGTTTCGGTAGACGAGTGTTCCAAAACCGCACAAGTTCTAGCTACAAAACGTTAGCTGGTATTTTAGAATCGCATAGTAGTAAAAATAAGTATGGATATTTCAAAAACGTTTACATTAATTATCGGATTAATTTTAATAGTTAGCTGTAATTCATTAAAGAAAGCGGATAAAGAGGACTTTGAAACTAATGTGAACAGTAATACTTCAATTGTTAAGACGGGTTTTAATCAAAATTTTTCTATGATGCCTAATATGACGGAACATTTATATAAAAACATCCAAAAACTTAAACCTCAAATACTGCGTTATCCAGGAGGCACAGTTACACATAGTTGGGACTGGAAAAATGGTGTGATTGAAACTCGAAGCAGCGATAAAGTTCATAAAATTGATGAAATCAAAACCTTGACAGACTATACAAGTGCCAAGTTTGTTTTTGTCCTTGATATTTTAAACAAACCTTTGTCAGACCAAGTTCAAATGCTCAAAGAGATTGAAAAATTAAAGGTATCTGTTGAGTATATTGAGTTGGGCAATGAATTGTATGCGCAGGAAGATGAATATAAAAAAACATTTCCAACAGGGAAACACTATGCCGACCGGGTAAACGAGTGGCTTCCAACTCTGAAACAAAATTTCCCCAAAGCTAAAATAGCTCCTCTTTTGTTGGGTAGAAAAGTAAAAGAGTCAAACGAAAGAATGTACCAATGGAACAGGCAAGTTGTAGACAATACAATCAACAATGTTGACGCATTTACTTACCATCTTTATATAAATGAAAAATCGACATTTAAGCAAGAGAAATCAGATTTTATAGAAGTAAGTATTCAGGCAAAAACAAAACAGAAAGAAATTTGGATTACGGAATACGGTAATAAGCAAGACAAGTCTTTTCAATCTTATTACGTAGAACTTGATTCTTTAGCAAACTTTGTAGAAACCTTTCCAAATGTGACCATCGCTCTTAATCACCAAATAATAGGTGGAACAAAAAATAAACTGACGGAGGATGGGAAAGAGTTTGTGGAAGAAGGATTAATGTACTTGGAACGATTGAAAAAATAAAGGCCAAAGCTAACACAGGTTTGCCGTAGTGAGTGGCTTCAAAAAATTGAACACAATCTAATTTTTACAGAAGGAATTTTGAAACCAACGTTTTTGTGCAACTAGACATTTAGTATATTTGCGCTTATGAAGTTGTTTTGTTTACTGTTATCATTTTATGTTGTTTTTCTTTGTGCAACTCCATGTTGTGCGGATGATAAATGCAATGATATGTTGGATACAGAACTAGAAAGCCATCATTCGGAAGAAAGTAAGGATTGTAATTCTTGTTCTCCATTTCTCACTTGTGGAGCTTGTTCGGGTTTTGTGTTTTCAAATGCAGGATTTTATTTTGGGGGAATAACTTTTGTTTTAGAAGAATTTGTTACCTTTTACAACACCCAATTTTTAGATGAATATGTTACTAAGATTTGGCAGCCTCCTAAATTAAATTATAAATTCTTGTGTTAAAACCACAACTAAAGAGCGGTGCTTAGTACCACTTTACTTTTATTTATAAATTCATTTAATTAGTAATTCAAATGCAAAAAATAATATTGCCATTATTGGCACTGCTATATTCCGCAGTGACTTTCGGACAAAACACATTTAAAGCACAACTAAAAGATGCTGAAAACAAAGAGATATTAATTGGAGCAACCGCAATAGTGCAAGGTTCAACCAACGGAGCAAGTGCGAACAATGAAGGCTATCTCGAGATCACAAATATTCCTAATGGGAAACAAATCATTGTATTTCGATGTACAGGTTATAATGATAGAACCGATACAATTAATTTTCCTTTAACACAAACAGAGCCTCTTGAAGTTTTACTTTTTTCTGAAACTGAAGAAGTTGAAGAAGTAGTTATTTCATCAACCCGTTCGAGCAGAACCATTGATAATGTTCCAACACGAACTGAAGCTATTTCAGGAGAGGAACTGGAAGAAAAGGGAAATATGAAACCTGGTGACATTCGTATGATGCTGAACGAAAGCACGGGGATACAAACACAGCAAACATCTGCAACTAGTTATAATTCCTCTATTCGTATTCAAGGCCTTGACGGAAAATACACGCAAATATTAAGAGATGGTTTTCCTTTATATTCAGGCTTTTCGGGAGGTTTAAGTTTGTTACAAATTGTACCTCTCGACTTAAAACAAGTAGAAGTAATTAAAGGTGCATCATCAACCCTATATGGTGGTGGAGCAATTGCAGGTTTAGTTAATCTCGTTTCAAAAAGTCCTAAAGAAAAAAGAGAGTTGAGTTTTATGTTTAACGGTACATCTGCATTAGGTTTAGATGCAAGTGGATTTTATTCGCAAAAATTTAAGAAAGTAGGTACAACCATTTTTGCTTCTTACAATTTGGGCAGCCCATACGACCCTGCAAAGATTGGTTTTACTGCGATTCCAAAATATAAAAGATATACTGTAAACCCAAAACTATTTGTTTACTTCAATGAAAAGACAACTCTTAATATCGGTGTCAATAGCACAATTGAAGACCGCATTGGGGGCGATAGAAAATACATTGAAAACAAAGGCGATAGCACAAACGTTTATTTTGAAAAAAATAATACAAGTCGTTTTAGCACACAATTAGGGCTTGAGCATAAAATAAACGACAAATCAAAACTATCCTTTAAGAATAGTGTAAGTTATTATGACCGTACAATTGAAATTCCGTCTTTTAAATTTTCAGGTATTCAATTATCCTCATTTAGTGAAGCAAACTATAATCATAAGGGCGAAAAATCAGAATGGATAACTGGCATAAATCTTTGGACTGATAAATTTAATCAAAACAAATTTGACACTTCAAAAGTAGTTGACTACAATCATACAACCTTTGGTGCATTTGTTCAAAACACTTGGAACGCAACCGAAAAATTTATTCTTGAAACTGGCTTGCGTGGTGACTATCAAAACCAATATGGTTTCTTTGTCTTACCAAGAATTTCAGCACTTTTAAAAGTTAATCCGAAACTATCTATGAGGCTTGGTGGCGGTTTAGGTTACAAGACACCCACTGTATTTACGGAAGATGCAGAACGCATACAATTTAGAAATGTTTTGCTTATTGATGATTCAAAAACTAAAGCGGAGCAATCAATCGGTGGAAATTTTGATGTCAATTATAAGACACCACTTTCAGATAAAATGTTTTTTAGTATTAATACTTTACTATTCTACACTCAGGTAAAAAGTCCTTTAGTGCTTGTTCCAACATCAACAGGTTTATATGAATTTCAACAACCTACAGGCATAATAGACACTAAAGGAATTGAAGCAAATATAAAATTAACTTATGGCGATTTCAAGCTTTTTGTAGGTTATACATTAGCCGACGTAAAACAACATTACAATGGAACAAGCACAGCATTTCCTTTAGTTGCCCAACATCGCTTGAATAATGTTTTGATGTATGAAATTGAAGAGAAGTTGAAAATTGGTTTAGAAGCATACTATTTTAGTCCGCAAAAACTAAATGACGGTGCCACGGGAAAAGAGTATTGGATATGTGGTTTAATGGTTGAAAAATTATGGGAGAGGTTCTCAGTATTTGTAAACTTTGAGAATTTCTTAAATACCAGACAAACAAGATTCGATACAATTTATACAGGTTCAATTACTAATCCAACATTTAGAGATATTTATGCGCCTGTTGACGGGTTTGTTGTAAATGGTGGATTGAAAATTAAACTGTAAACTAGGTTCATACGCAATGGCGTAAACCTAAAAAACTTTAGTCTTTATTCACGTACTTAAATACCTCCATTATCTAACTCTCATTCATCACTTCCCAAGCCCAACAGGGCTTCCAACCTTACTCATAGCGCATCTAAAACCTATGCTTGATTTTGATTGGCGCTCATCTAAAAACCTTCTATTACCAGGGTTTAAATAAGAAGCTCTGTCGCGCCATGAGCCTCCTTTGTAAACTCTTGCTTTGTTGTTTATCATGGATGTTTGTGCGTACTCATACATTAATTTATTAGGATGATTGCTATACGCATTTTCGCCTTCGGTGTAGTAGATAGATGAATTTACATCACCATCTTTGGTATCTTTGTAATCATTTGTTTTGTAATTTCTTCGTTCATCCAAGTTATCAATGGGGTTATCAATTGATACTTCTCTCCAAACTACTTGCCCTGGAACTACAATTAAATTACTATCTTTTCTTACCTTAACTGTTGATACAACTCCTTTGGGGCTTGCTGGCGATAGGGTGTTTTCAAATGTTTCATACATAGGTGCTCCAGTATTTTGCACTATTTGTCCGGTGGCTGGGTCCACCTGTTTTGTTTTAAAGTTATTTCCTCTAAAGGCATTAAATTCATCCGCTTCTTCGCTTGTTAAAGGCCGGTAAACATCCATTACCCATTCCGAAACATTTCCTGCCATATTGTATAAACCAAAATCATTTGGCGCATATGAATAAACAGGAGCGGTAATATCTGCTGCATCATTTAATGAGCCTGCAACTCCCATATAATCACCACTTCCTCTAACAAAATTGGCCTGCATTTGTCCAATATTTTTTGGGTCACTGCTTCTAACTCCATTGCCATCCCAAGGGTATTTTCGTTTGTCTTTAATTCTTTCCCCAACTGTATTCCCAATTAAACCATAAGCGGCATATTCCCATTCGGCTTCAGTGGGTAATCTGTAGCTGGGGAGCAATATACCGTCTCTCATTTCAACATCTCTTTGCCCTTTGTTTTTTGTGGCAAGTTTTTGTGTAAACTGTCCTTGCCAAACACCGCTCAAATAAGCTTCGGTAGAGAAATAATCAGTTGACGTGGGGTTTACATTGTGATCTAATAAACCTTCTCTAATTAATATAAATTCGTTCACTCTATCTGTTCTCCAATTGCAAAAGTCGTTAGCTTGCAACCAACTTACCCCCACAACAGGATATTGTCTGTAGGCTGGATGTCTTAAATAGTAATCAACGTATGGCTCGTTATAAGCAGTTGGTTCGCGCCAACATAAAGTATCGGGCAATGCTTTTTTATATACCTCAGGATAGTCAAAACCAAATACTCTATTGGTCCAGTATAGGTATTCTAAGTACGAAAAATTAGTCACTTCAAATTCGTCCATAAAAAAAGAGGGTACTGTAATTCTTCGTGGTATATTGTTCCATTCGTAACTCACATCTTGTTCGCTTTGCCCCATGGTAAAAGTACCGCCTTCAATAAAAACAAGTCCTGGCCCAGTTTCCTGTCCTTTGTATTTTTTCATTTCTAAGGTTGGTGTTTTGTTGTTGTTATAATCCCAGCCTGTAACCCCAGATGGTTTGTGATTGCAGGCATACAAGGTGATAAACGAAAGTAGCAAGGCTGTGTTTTTTAATCCAATCATTTCTTTCTTTTTTTATTTATAATGGCAAAAAGCACAAAAGTTACAAGCTTTAAAAAGCTCCCAAAATTAGGTCAAAATCTTTCCTTTTTACTGCTAAAATCTTTATATTAGTAGTCTTTATCAATTGATTTTTATTTTAGAATATATATGCGAAAATTATTTTTATCAGTAGGTGTTTTGTTTTCTTTTGTAATGAACGCACAGTTTACTGAAAACTTTAGCGATGGTGATTTTACAAATGCGCCAGTGTGGAGTGGAGATGCGCCTGAGTTTATTGTTAACGGTACAAATCAATTGCAGTTAAATGCGACAGTTGCTGGTGCTTCCTATCTTTCTTCGCCCAATGCCATGGCTAGCTTAAACAATATGCAATGGAATGTTTATGTGAAACAAACCTTTGCACCAAGTAGTAGTAATTATGGACGTGTTTACTTGGTAAGCGACCAAGCAAATTTAGAAGGACCTTTAAACGGTTACTATTTACAATTTGGTGAAGCTTTGAGTAATGATGCAATTGAATTATTTGAACAAACAGGAACTGTATCTACTTCGGTTTGCAGAGGGACAAATGCTCAGATTGCAGCTTCGTTTACGGTTGGTGTTAAAGTAACGCGCGATGCTGCTGGTTTATGGACTTTATCGGTTGATGCTGCTGGCGGAACAAATTACATTCAACAAGCTACTGGAACAAATACAACGCATAGTGTTTCTTCGTTTTTAGGAGTTTCAACTGTTTATACGGTTGGGAATATTAATAAATTTTTCTACGATGATTTTTATGCGGGACCAATTGTTACGGATGTTACAGCGCCAACCATTGTTTCGAGCACGGTTGTTTCGGCAAATCAATTGGATGTTTTGTTTAACGAGGATGTTGATTTAACTACTTCGCAAGTTGCAGCAAATTATGTTGTAAATAATGCTGTAGGGGCTGCAAGCGCTGCATCAAGAGATGGTTCTGATTTTAAACTGGTTCATTTAACTTTTGGGAATAGTTTTCCAAGCGGTATTCAAAGCACACTTACGGTTAGTGCAGTGCAGGATTTATCAGCAAACGCTATTGTAAGCGCAACAAGTAATTTTACTTATTTTAATATTGGAACAGCAGCTTACAATGATATTATTATAACAGAGCTAATGGCAGATGCTAATCCTAGTAATGGTTTGCCACTTGCTGAGTATGTTGAAATTTATAACAAGGGCTCGGTATATTACAATTTGAATGGCTTTAAGATAGCCGACAATATTGCCACAGGAGCTACAATAACTGCAAATTATTTATTGGCTCCGGGTGCTTACGCTTTGATTGCTTCAACCACTGATACAGCTAGTTTTGTTGGTGTGTCAAACAAGATAGGTGTTGTTGGGATGCCTTCTTTAAACGATGCTGGTGATAATATTTATCTGAAATCAGGAACAGGTGTTGTTATTGATTCGGTGAATTATTTAATTTCTTGGTATCAGGATGGCAATAAAGATGGGGGAGGATGGAGTTTAGAATTAATTAATCCTAATGCTAATGTAAGTTGTCCTCAAATAAGCAATTGGATGGCAAGTAACGCTGTATTAGGCGGTACACCTGGTGTTCAAAATTCAGTTTATTCAACGGCTGCTGATGTAACAGCACCAAGTCTTTTAAATGCAAGTTATTCAGATGCTACTCACATTACAATTTGTTTTAATGAAGCAATTGATAATGCTTTGCTCACTAATGCTGCAAATTATTCGGTTAGTGGTGCTATCGGTACGCCAATAACAGCGGTTTCTGCTTCTAGCGGAACTTGTGTTGTTTTAACGCTAGGGTCAAGTATGGCCGACCAAAATTCTTATACAGTTACTTTTTCTACTCTAGCAGACTGTAATGGAAATGTGGTCAATCCTATAAGTGCAAGTTTTACTTTTATTCAACCCATTGTTGCAACTTATAAAGATGTAATTATTAATGAAATCATGGCGGATGCAAATCCGGGTAACGGTTTGCCAATAGCGGAGTATGTTGAATTGTATAATAGAAGTACGGGCTATGTTGAATTGAATGGCTATAAGTTTGGTGATAATTTAACTACCATGGCAACAATTACTTCTTCGTATTTATTAGCACCTAATGCTTATGTATTAGTTGCTTCAACAGCTGATACAGCAAGTTTTGTGGGTATAACAAATAAAATTGGTGTAAGTAGCTTTCCATCTTTAAATGATGGTGGAGATAAAACTTATTTAAAATCGGGAGCTGGTGCTATTATCGATTCGGTTCATTACGATATTACTTGGTACAATGATGCAGCTAAAGATGGTGGTGGTTGGAGTTTGGAATTAATGAATCCAAATGCAAATGTAACTTGTCCGGCAATTACCAACTGGACAGCCAGCAATGCCGCATTAGGCGGAACACCTGGAGCTCAAAACTCTGTTTATTCAGTTGTTTTAGATGCACAATCACCAAGTTTGGTTTCGGTAAATTATTCAGATGCAACACATATTGATGTTTGTTTTAACGAAGCAATTGATGTGGCTTTGTTTTCAAGCCCTGCTAGTTTTGTTGTTAGTAACGGTATTGGTAATCCTAGCTCGGTTAGCATTTCAACGGATGGTAAATGTGCTACTTTAACTCTTGCTACTAGCATGACCAATTTAACCAATTACACCGTTACTTTTTCATCGCTTGCAGATTGTTCAGGAAACCTTGTAACACCAACTAGCGGAAGCTTTACCTATATACTACCAAGTGTTGCCAATTACAAAGATGTTATCATTACCGAAATTATGGCGGATGCAAATCCATCCATTGGCTTACCAATTGCAGAGTATGTTGAGTTGTACAATAAAAGTGCAGGTTACATTCAATTGAATGGCTATAAAATTGCAGATAATATCGCGACAGGAGCAACCATCACCAGCAATTATTTATTAGCGCCTAATACTTATGTTTTAGTAGCTTCAAGTGCGGATACAGCAAGTTTTGTGGGTATATCAAATAAAATTGGTGTAAGTAGTTTTCCATCTCTAAACGATGGTGGTGATAATGTGTATTTAAAATCAAGTTCAGGTGCTGTAATCGATTCTGTTAATTATGCAATTACTTGGTATAACGATGTTGCAAAAGATGATGGAGGTTGGAGTTTAGAATTGATTAATCCAAATGCTAATTTAACTTGTCCTGCAATAACCAACTGGACAGCCAGTAATGCTGCTATTGGCGGAACACCAGGAATACAAAATAGTGTGTTCTCTAATTTACCCGATAACACTTCTCCTAGCTTAGTGAGCGTTAGTTATACCGATAGTTTACATATTGATGTTTGTTTCAGTGAAGCAATTGATGTAGCATTAGCAAATAATCCATCTAATTTTAATATTAGTAATGGTATTGGAACTCCAACTGGAGCAGGTATTTCTATCGATGGAAAATGTGTTGCTTTAACATTGGCTACTAGTATGATTACTCAAACACAATACACAGTAACTTTTGCAACTTTGGCGGATTGTTCAGGGAATTTAGTAAGTCCTAACAATGGCAGTTTCACTTATATTTTACCAAGTGTAGCATCATATAAGGATGTTATCATCACGGAGATTATGGCGGATGCAAATCCATCTATTGGTTTGCCAATTGCTGAGTACGTTGAGTTGTATAATCGTGGAACGGGTTATGTACAGTTAAATGGATATAAAATTGCCGATAACATTGCTTCTGGTAATACAATTACTACCAATTTTTTATTGGCTCCTAATGCTTATGTTATTTTAACTGCAGCAGCTGATACGGCTAGTTTTGTTGGTATTACAAATAAAATTGGTTTCAGTTCATTTCCTTCATTAAATGATGGCGGTGATAATGTGTATTTAAAATCTGATTTAGGTACTATTATCGATTCGGTAAACTATAGTATTTCATGGTACAATAATCCTAATAAAGATGATGGAGGTTGGAGCTTAGAATTAATTAATCCATTAGTAAATATAAATTGTTCTCAAGCTTTTAATTGGACAGCAAGCAATAATGCTATTGGAGGAACACCGGGTGCTCAAAACTCAGTATATTCAATTGCGCCTGATGTAACAGCACCAAGCATTGCAAATGTTAATGTTGTGGATGCAACACATGTTACTGTATGTTTTTCTGAACCAATACTGGCTAGTTTGCTAAACAATGTTTCTAATTATTCAATAAATAATGGTGGTGGTAGTCCATTGTCAGTTGTGGTTTCTAGTGATGCCATGTGTGTAGATATGGTTTTAGCTGGAGCATTAGTTAATCAAACCAATTATGTATTAACATGTTCTAACTTATCAGATTGTAGCGGAAATATTTTAAATCCAAACACAGCAAATCTTTCATACTACATTGCTAAAACATTTGATGTAGTGATTAACGAAATCATGTGTGATCCAGATCCTTCAGTTGCTTTGCCAAACGGCGAGTATCTTGAATTGAAAAACAAAAGTAATTACTCGGTTAGTTTAAATAACTGGACAATACAAGTAAATTCAACCGTTAAAACTATTCCAAGCATAGTTATTCCTTCTGGAGGATATGTGGCTTTAATGAGCGCATCTACCAAATTAATGTATGTAGGTAATTTCCCTGGATTAAATGTATTAGAAGTTCCAAGTTTCCCTTCTTTAACTAACACCAGCGGAACAATTATTTTGCGTGATAACAATGGAATAATGATACACACCGTTTCTTACTACGACTCTTGGTATGCAGATGCAATTAAAGCTGATGGTGGTTGGAGTTTAGAAATGATTGATGCAAATAATCCTTGTGGTGAAGCCGATAACTGGAAGGCTTCTGTAAGTGCTGATGGAGGAACTCCGGCTTATGCAAATTCAATTGCAGCTAGTAACCCAGATTTGATTGCTCCAATGCTTGATCATATTTCAGTTTTAGGAACAGATACTTTGCAATTTTATTTTAACGAAACAATTGATAGTTTAACTTACTTAAATAGTTTACACTATACTTTTGATAATGGTTTAGTAGCGAGTTCAACAATAATACCAATAGCGAGTGATTTTAAATCGGTTAAAGTAAAACTATCAACGCCGCTTCAGTTAGGAGTTATCTATACTGGAACGGTTACCACTGGAGTGTTAGATTGTGCAGGTAATCCGGTAGGTGCAAATAATTCAGCGCGATTTGCTTTACCTCAAGCAGTTGCTGTTGGCGATATTGTTATTAATGAAGTATTGTTCGATCCAAATACAGGTGGAGAAGAGTTTATTGAAATTTACAATAAGAGTAACAAAACTATTGACTTGTTTAATGTTTATACGAGTGATTACGATACGTTAACAAATACAGTTTTAAATAAAAAGGCAATTTCTACGGATGGTTATTTATTCTTCCCTAATGAGTATTTATTATTGAGTAGAAACGGAAATACAGTTAAATCGCAATACACTACGCAAAATCCAAATGCGTTTTTAAATGTAAGTGCTTTACCATCTTTAAGTACCGAGGATGTTGTAGCTTTAAGTACCGCAAATGATACAGCAATTGATTATTTAATTTATTCGGATAAAATGCACTTCCCGCTTTTAAATATTACTAAAGGAGTATCGTTAGAACGAATTGATTTTAACCGTCCAAGCAATGATAAAACAAATTGGAATTCGGCTTCTAGTCAGGTTGGTTTTGCAACCCCTGGTTATCGTAACTCACAATACATGAGTACGGATGCAGCTTCAGTATTTTCAGTTAGTCCCGAAACATTTAGTCCCGACAACGATGGTTACAATGATGTTATAAATATCAATTACAGTTTAAATGAAAGTGGTAAGTATGCAAACATTACCATTTACGATGCAAAGGGACGATTTGTAAAGTACTTAGTTAAAAACGAATTGTTGGGTACTACTGGCACTTTTAGTTGGAATGGAATTACAGAGCAAAACGAAAAGGCGCCTATCGGTATTTATGTAATCTATGCTGAAATAACGGATTTAGCAGGCAAATTAACCAAGCATAAAATTGCTTGTGTGTTGGCTGGGAAGCAGTAGCTTTAGAAGTTTTTATCGTACACACGTTTTGCGGAATAAATATTTTGTTTTAATAAATTCATTTGCTACTTTAGCATTGAAACAAACAAAACCTATTATTTATGAAAGTTGGAATTTATATTCCTGGTATTGGACAATCTTTTGTGTCCGAATCTGTTGAGAAATACGCTGAACGTTTAATGAATGAAATGCATTACGCAACTGTTGGTAAGAAGTATGAGCTAAAATCTGAAAAGGTTAAATATTCAAATGAAAGATATAGTAATGTTGTTAGTATTTGCGAAACTGGCGAATCCTCCAAAGTAGTTTACAAATTATATGATTTTAATTACCATGCATTACTAACGGATAAGTTTAATCGACAATCGATAATTCTGAAAAATATTTGGTTGTTTTTTGTTGTTCTTCGAAAGTTTCCACAAGTAATATTTAGAGTATTTAAGCCATCTAGCCACAATCGTTCTTACCAAACGCTATACATGTTTGGTATATTTTTATTAATGGCTTTTGCGGTGCTAATCATGCTTCCTGCAACTATTGGCGCTGTTGGCGATTTATGGAATGATCCAAACGGTAGTGGTATTTTAGGTGCTGTTAAAAATAAAATTACAACTCGAGATATTCCTTTTGTCTCAATCCGCGCAATTCAAGAATTTTCAGCATTAATTTTATCTCTTACCTCTTTGTTAATTGTGTTTGTTCCTAATTCAAAAGTGCTTGTTTTAGATTTAGCTACCGAGTTTGTTTGTGTAAACGGATATATACAAGATGGGGCACAAAAGCAATTCTTACAAGGTAATTTAGAATTACTGGTTGATCATATTTCTGAAGTTGAAGGCGATTGTAAAATTCATATACACTCATATAGTTACGGAAGTATAATTGCTTTGGATTATATTTTTCCTTTTGGTAGCAGGGTAACTAAGAATTCAGAAAAAATGTGTGAAGCGATTGTTACTATTGGCGCTCCAGTTGAGTTTTTAAAATCGTATTATACTCAGTTTTATGAGAATAGAAGTATGGTAATGGATGATAAAATTACATGGTTAAATATTTACTCTAGCACTGATGTATTCGCGTCAAATTTCAGAAATGATTTAAAAATTGGAGAAGCTCAGTTTGGAATCAAGCATTCAAAAACTATACCTATCAACTTAAATTATGAAGTTATACCTAAGATAAAGAATGGTTTTGTTGGCTTTTTTATGTTAAGTGGGGTAAAAGCACATGGCATGTATTGGGATCAGAGTACTCAGGGACAAAGCTGTTTAAGGCTGATTCATGATGAAATGGTAAATAGAAATTATTTTAATTAGTTTTCTATAATCCTTCAATATCCTTCCAAAAGTCAGCTCTTAAATCTTCGTGTAAACTGCCAATTAAAGTGTCAATTTTTTTGAGTTGTTGGTCATACATGTTTACCAGAAGCTGACTTTTATGAATCGGGATTTTTGCTTCTTTAATTTTTTGGCAAAAATAAATATGCAGCTCTGCCGCAGCGGCTTTGTCGCCAATATACTTGCAGTATTTACTGATTAAGCGTAAAATTTTGCGCAAACTTTTCTTTGTATAGTAAAGATTGGTTTGTGATTTTAAATCTTCAAAATTAAAATCAATTTCTTCTTTAACGGCTGTAATAAAGCTTTGTTTGTCGTGTGCTTGGAATAAGAGGTAATCTAAAAATTCCTTGTTGTCTTTTTTGTATTTAGCAATACTCAAACATATCTCCACCAATTGCTTTTGAGGTAATTCGTTTAGTTCTTTTTTAAGTTCGCTGATGCTAGATACTTTCAAGGCTTATTTCATTAAGTCAAATTACATGCTGAACGTTGAATTATTCTCGAATTACCTTTTCGTAAAGCACTTGTTTGCCATCAAAAATTTCTACGTAGTAAATCCCTCTTGTGTCAGGCAGTGTAAGCTGAATAGGGCTCATTAAATTGTTTTCAATTTTTTGAACCAATTGCCCTGTTGATGTGTAAACGCTAACATTTTTTAATGCAAAGTTTTTAGGAACATAAATACTAATATTTCCATCGCTCGTTGGGTCCGGACTAATTACAAAATTGTTTTTGTAATAAGATTTAATGTTTACAGTAATATTTGTTACCGAGTCACAACCTACAAGTGAAGGGGCTTTATTAGCGGCATTATACATGGCTTTAAAACTGTCAATCGGCGCACTTGAGTAGCTAAACATTTCCGCTAAATATGCTGGAGGAACTGGCTGATAATACACTTTAGTTACAATTTTAAACGAAGATGTATATCCATTTAATGGAATGTGGTAATGCACAACATCTCTACCATTTCCTTCTGATCCGTTGGAGAATTTATTGAAGTCTGGGTCAGATTCAGCGTCTCCAACTATTTTTATTGTATCATACATTGGTGCTGTTGTTAAAAAGCCTTCAGGTACTAAACGATTATCTTTTAAAAGTGTATCGGCTCTTTCTAACACTGTCGTCTTATTTTTATTTACATCACCCATTACCATCTCATATATCTGAGCTTGTTGTTCGCTGTTTATAATGTTGTAATGTTTTTCAAATGGGTTATCAATATTTTTAACCTCGTAGTTCGAATCAAACATTCCTGATTCGAAAATGGTATCATTTACCGAACCAACCACTGCCATTTGAAGCACGGCTCTTCTGGCAGGATAACCTGAAGGAAATTTATGTCCAGCTTTATTTAATAATCTTACTCTAACAAAAGCACTATCGTTACTAACACTGTCAAGCAACAAATCAACATCAAGTGTATTATATCTTAAATTATCTGTTGTTATTGCAAGTGTAGAATCAAAGTTTTTATCTGGAGTTTTAATGCCTAATTTACTTTTGTTTTGTTTTATCAAACCAATCATAAATGTATTGCCTCCTTGAAATTTATGTTGATTGAATGGGAAACGCTTTTGAATGTTTAAGTATTGGTTTGCAATTCTTATTGAATCAGATGATTGAGGCATATGACAAGCTTGGCAAGTTATATTGTCTTGTGATGCAGCGGAATTTAACCACTCATGATAGGTTGCTTGCTCTGTAAATGTTCTCCCTGTTGGTACGCCTAGTAAGTCAACCGACTGCGTTTGCAAAGTATGGCATGGTGAACAGAATTTAGATTCGCTTACATGTGAGCTATGGGTTGGTAAAAAACCAACATATAATTGCATTGGTCCAACGATTGGATTTAAGAAAGGACCATACTCAACTTTATTTGTATCATACGGAATATTACCCGAAAACATATTGCCAAGTCCATTTGGGCCAATTGTATGACAACCGCTGCAAGATACGCCGTCAATACCTAATGTATCATTATCTAAATCAGCAATGGTATAATGTTGGTAACCTTTAAAAAACGATGTGTAATGTCCCATTGGTGCGTGACATGAGGTACATTTATCTTGAAGTTCTAATGAGTGAGCTGGATTTACTAATATTTCATGACTTACTTTTGCTCTCCACAATGGGTCACGTGCTGAGTTGGCCATCATCGTTGCTTCCCAATCATCCAACAAATTAATGCTCTCTCCAGTTGAAGTAATATTAGCGTAATTTAATGAGTCATATCCATGGCAATTACGGCAATGTTCATGTGTTAAAAAATATTCTCCTGGTGCAATAGGCACGCTTAATTCGTTTTGTAAGGTTTTGGCTTCTTTTTCCGAGTGAAATTTCTTTTTCACAGGCTCATCAATAACAAATGCTTTATTAATAGCGCTTAGCAGCACTACGCAAAATAAAAGAGAAAACAGAATTAGTTTTTTTAAGCGCATGACATTTGTTTTTAAGAATCAACAAAGTTAATTTACCAAACAAATATAGCGTTTGAAACATTAAAATTGAAATTAATCTTCCGAAAAATGACTTTTCTCAATTCCTTTTAATACATCTATAATCAAATCCTGCTCAAATCCTCTGCTATATGCATATTGCAGCAGTTTGTAATGTCTTTTTACGCTGTTTTTTTCTTTCAGTTCTCGAGCTTTTTTCTCTAATACAACTTTTAGTGTTGTTAAATAATCATCTTCATTAATAAGACTTAAAGCCTTTTTAATACAAACATCAGGAACTTTTTTTTGCTTCAGTTCCACTTTTATTTTTACTCGCCCCCACTTTTTAACTCTAAATTTCCCTCCTGCAAAGGCTATTGCAAAACGCTCCTCATTTAAAAAATTCTGACTAATTAATTCCGAAATAATATTTTCAACAGCATCGGGCCATAGTCCCCATGAGTAAAGCTTATCCCTGCATTCTTGCTGCGACCTTTCTTGATAAGCACACCAACTCTGCATTTTTATAAATGCAGCATTTGGGTCAGTGATTTTTATAGGTTCTTTGTTTACCATTAATAATTTTAACTTTGCAAACTTAATTAATAACTGCCTTGAAAAACAAAAAAGCTTTTAATTTAATTTTGCTTGCAAATATCGTTTCTGGTTTTGCTCAAGGTATAAGTATGCTGAGTATTCCTTGGTATTACAGTAAAGTGGTGCATCAAGAAAGTTTTTTTGGATGGGCTTATTTAGTGGTCACCATTATTAGTTTGTTTTGGAGTATGTATTGCGGCACATTAATCGATAAGTATAATCGCAAAACAATTTTCATATATCTCAATGTAGTTGGAGGAATAATTTTACTAAGTGTTTCAGCATTGATGTTTGGAACTCAGCAGCTTAATAATTGGCTTATTTTATTGGTGTTCGCAACAACCATAATGGTTTGGAACATGCATTATCCAGCTTTGTATGCACTTGGACATGAGTTAATGGAGAAGGATAATTTTGGGAAGTTTAATTCGGCACTCGAAATTCAGGGGCAATCAACAACAATTGCAGCCGGTGCAGTTGGCGCTATGTTATTGCAGGGTGTTGATGAAAGCAATTTTACATTATTAGGAATGACTTTCGGACACATTCAAATTAGCAAATGGGATTTAAACGAAATATTTTTGATGGATGGAATAACTTACCTATTGGCAATTATTTTAATTTCCATGGTGAAGTATTCTCCTCTAATAAAAGAAAAAACTCAGCCTGAAAGCGTTA
This sequence comes from uncultured Flavobacteriaceae bacterium, assembly GCA_964603125.1. GTDB lineage: Bacteria > Bacteroidota > Bacteroidia > B-17B0 > Aurantibacillaceae > CAZRUA01. The sequence continues at coordinate 21,597 of CAZRUA010000003.1, forward strand.
TTACTAGACTGGTTCAAGGTTTCGCATATTTAAAAAATAATAAGGCAACCTTTGTCTTTGGTTTAGCTTCATATTCAATATTTGCTGTATTGTTAGTTGAAGTACATTTGTTATTGGCGTGGTATGTAAATAATCATTTAGGTAAAACAGCTGACGTTTATAGTTTTGCCGAAATATTCTATTCCATCGGTGCTTTGTTCGCTGGTATTGCTATACGTAAAATATTTGCTAAGTCTAATACAGTTAAGGCTGTATTAATCTTAATGGCTATAACCACAATTGTATTAATGGTAGCTGCCGGAACGAAAAGTGTTATTGTTTTTTACATGTTTAGTTTAGCTATTGGTGTTACAAACGCTGGTACACGTGTGTTACGATTGACATGGTTGTTTAATAAAGTCCCTAATCATTTAATGGGTAGAGTAGGTGGGGTATTCGGGGCTTTAAATATTTTTCAACGCATGGTATTAATTGCTGTGTTTTCTATTCCTTTTTTTAGCATTGGAAGTCATGTAACATTGGCTTATTTCATTTCTGGAGTATTTATACTTTTGAATTTTCTGGTAATATTAAAGTTTTATAAAAAATTAATTTAGAATAATGCAAGTACAAAAATTTACTTTCGGTCCTTTTCAAGAAAATACTTACGTTTTATCTGATGAAACCAAATCTGCTGTAATCATTGACCCGGGCTGTTTTACAGCTCAAGAAGAAAATGAACTTCAAAGTTTTATTTCAGGTCAATCGTTAAAAGTTGAAATGTTGCTAAATACTCACGCCCATCTCGATCATATTGCAGGTAATAAATTTGTTTTTGATATATACGGTTTGCAACCAATTATGCATAAGGATGATTTGCCCATCTTAGATAATCAATTGTCTTCAAGTACCATGTATGGCTTGCCTTGTAACATTTCGCCGCGTCCTTTAAAATTTATAAGCGATGGAGAGATAATTACTTTTGGTAAAACTAATCTTAAGGTTATTCATGCTCCTGGCCACGCTCCCGGCCACGTTGTTTTTTATCATATGGAAAGCAGTGTTTTAATAAATGGTGATGTGCTTTTTAGTGGAAGTATTGGTCGCACTGATTTGCCATTAGGGAATCATGAAACACTTATAAAATCAATTAAAACCAAACTTTTTGTTTTACCTGATAATACTTTGGTTTACACAGGTCATGGTCCGGAAACAACAATTGGCCGCGAAAAAATATCAAACCCATTTTTGGTTTAGTTTCCTCTATCGCAATTAACATTTATTAGCTTAAAAGTCCAATATTTTCTTTTCAAAAAGTATGTAAATTCTGCTTACTTAGCATCTTTAGTCAAAGCTTAAAACCGCCAAAATTATTGGTATGGTATTAGGTTTAAAAAATTATAATGATTAAATTTGTATAGAGCGATTGAACATAGCGTGAGGATAAAATTCATAAGCAAACACACACCCCATTTTAAGAAATTGATTTGGGTTTTTTTGCTTGTATTATGTTCATTATCAGGTAGTTTACTCGCTCAGACCCCTCTTGAAATAGAAAATAAGAAAAAGGCTAATGAGTTTTACGAGGATGAAAACTACGCCGAAGCTTACAAGATTTACTCAAATTTAGTGGCAAATTACCCTAAAGACCCGGTTTATAATTTGCGCGTTGGGGTTTGTATTTTGTTTATTGAGGCCGATAAAAAGAGAGCTTTTCAGTATTTAGAAACGGCTAACCGAAACCCAGATGTGGAAAAAGAGGTGCTCTTTTACTTGGGAAAAGCCAATCATTTAACCTATCATTTTGATGAAGCTATCAAGTATTACGTTAAGTATTCCAATGAAGGTTCCTCTTCTATGAAGAAGAAATTACAAGTGGATAGAGAGATTCAAGCTTGTAAAAACGGTAAGCAGCTATTGTCGAATTTATCTCAGTTAGTTATTCTTGAAAAGAAGCAGGTAAGCGAAAGTGAGTATCATCGAAGTTATAAACTAAACGATATTGGAGGTAAACTTCTTGTTAAAGATGATATTTTTAAAACGGCTGTAGATAAAAAGAAGAAGGATAAAGGTATTGTCTTTCTTCCCAAATCAAACGATTTAATTTACATCTCAAGTTATGGTGATAATCCTGATAATGGTAAGGATATTTACATTGTGCGAAGGTTGCCTAATGGAGAGTTTGCCAAACCACAAAACCTTGGTGCGCCTATCAACACGCCTTATGATGAGGATTATCCGTACTTACATCCCAATGGTAAAATTTTGTACTTCGCATCTAAGGGGCATAATAGCATGGGAGGCTACGACCTGTTTAAATCAGAGTACGACGAAATAAATAAAAAATGGGGAAAGCCTGTGAACCTTGATTTCCCTATCAATACACCTGATGATGATATTTTGTTTGTAACCGATTCATTGGATAAGATAGCTTATTTTTCTTCTGGCCGTTACAGTCCAGTTGGAAAGATCGATGTTTTTAAAATTAGTACCGAACGTAAACCAGCTGATTTCGCTTACATTAAAGGTTCAATTCTAAAAAAGAAAGATGGACAAAGTATTCGTTCTAAAATTAAAGTAGTAAATATCGAAAATGGGACTTTGGTTGGTAATTATGAGGCGGGCATGAGTGGCGATTACAGCATGAATTTGCCAAACGGTTCAAATTTATTATTCACTGTTGAAACACCTGGTTTCACAACTCAATCCGAAGGAGTTAAGATTCCTGTATCATATAGTTTTAAACCATTTAGGCAGTTAATTTCATACGAAGATGAGAAATTAGTGATTCAAAATTTATTTGATTCAGGTGCTGAAGAAATTGATATGGCCGACTTGTACGAAAACATGGCGAGTGGCAAACCTAATGCAAACGAATTAAAAGATAAACCAAGTATAGGTTCTGATCCAAGTGTCAAAACAAATACGCCTGTAAAAACAAACGATCCTGTTAAAACCAATGATCCATCCAAAGATCCTACTAAAACCAACACAAATCCTAACTTAAGTCCTGAAGCTCTTTCAAAGGAAAATTATAACGAAGCGGCAAAAGATTTAAAAGAATACATGGACACGAAAAAGGAAGCTGATGAGGCTTCTGCTGTTGCTACAAGTAAAGAAACGGAATGGGCAGAAAAGGATGGGGAGGTGAAAGAGATTTTAAAAGCTTATGACGCAGAAAAAGATCCTAAAAAGAAGGCTGAAATAGGAGAGAAGTTGGAGCGTGAAAAAGAAGCTTTAGATAAATTGGAAAGTGAAAAACTATTTGCTAAAACTTATTCGGAAGGATTGCAAGAAGATGCAAACAGAAAGAAATTAATTGCTGAAGGAACGGAGCAATATGCCAACAAATATGACGAAGCAATAAAGTCGCCTAACCCCAAGGATGCTATTGCAAAGTTAGAAGCTGAAGCAAAACGTCTTGAGAAGCTGCAAGAAGAGCCCGATAAGGCTGAAGCTTTGAAGAAAGAAATAGCTTTTAAAGAAGATGCTAAAAAGGAAGAACTAAAAGCTGCTTTAAAAGTAAAAGAAAAGTTAGAGAAAGAAAAGCTTGACTTAAACAATGATGTAAGCGCAAAGGAAACTGAATTGAAGGATACAAAGGACAAGGATATAAAGAAAAATATACAATCCGAGATTCAAGTGATTAAAGATGAATTAGCAACTAAAAATGCTGATATCAACACAAATGATAAAAAGATAGAAATTCTAAAGGATGAGATCAAGGATTTAGAAGCTCAAACTGCTTTGGCTAGTCAAATTGATAATAAAGCAAGCAAAGATGGTGGACAGGGATTGACGTATGTAGATTCAACTGATAATACTGACCCGAAAACTAACTTAAACAAAGACCCCTCTGTTTCTAATGATCCAAAGGGTGATAATGTAAATTTCGAAAAGAAAAAAAGCGAGCTGACCGATAAAATTTCGGTAATTGAAAATAAGGGTGCGCCGAGTTTAGAATCTGAAAAGGAAAAACAAGATGTGTTAAAGCAATATAAAGATGTTTTATTTGCTGAACGAGAAACTAAAACGGCTGAACTTTCAAAGGCAACTAAGGCCGAGGATAAAACAAAATTGAAAAAAGAAATTGATGTTTTAAACTCTGAATTAAAAAAGGTTGATTCTAAGATAGCAGATAACAATACTCAAATTGCTAAACTTGAAAAATCAAGTTCTACGCCAGAAACGAATCCTGAAAATCCAATCAAGGATGGAGGCAATAACCCTTCTAATAATGATGCGGTTGCTGCTGTAAATGATTTAATTAATAATGAAAAACAATTCGTTACAACAAAAGAAAACGATTTAATTAACGCGGTAAATTATAAAAACCCCGAAGCAATAAGTTTAAAACAGCAAGCACAAAACAAAATTAACGAGGCAATTAAAAAGGATGAACAAGTTGATAGTAAATTAAACGCGTTAAAAAATTCTGGTTCAGGAACAAATGGCGGTTCATCAAATACAATAGCTGAAGCGGACAAGGTAGCTTCACAAATAAAAGAAAAGAGAGCTGCGGCTAAAACAGCAACAGGTACTGATCGTCAAAATATAATGAATGAAATTGATGCCTTGCAAAAGAAGGAAACCCAACTTCGTTTGGATGCTGCATCGGAATTGGCGAAGGAAAATAAAGCTCAGTTCACAAATTATGATTTGAATTTAAATGATTTAGCTTCGGCTACGAAAAATAAAAACAAAGCAAGTATAGTTGAGGCTGAAAAAAAGAGAGAGGAAGCTAAAGTTTTAATAAATAGAGCAAAGCAAATGCGCGAAGAAGCGAATGCTGCAACTGGAATAGAGAAGGTTAGTCAGCTCAGTAATGCTGAAGAAGCCGAAGCCAATGCTTTAGCCAAATTAAAGGAGGCAACAAATGCTTATAAATCTGAAAATCCAAATTATAAATGGAAAGGTGATAATTCATCGAGTGCTTCAGGGCCAAGCAATGAAAGTATTACTGGTATTAAAACCGACATTGACGAAAAGCATAAGGCGCACAATGATGGTTTAGAATTATTGTCAAAAGCAAATGATATTGAGTATAAAGATTTGGAGGCTAAGTTTAGTTCGTCTGAAAGTGCCAATCCTAATAAGGTTACTGCTGAAGCTAAACAATTAAAACAAACTGCCTCAGATAAATTTAAAGAAGCAGAAGATTTAAAAAATAAAGCAAATTCAGAGACTGATTTAACTAAGAAGCATAATTTACTTTTAGAAGCAAATACAAAGCAAGATGAGGCAATTGATGCGTTAACTAAAGCTTTGGATATTATTGGAACATCTGGTGGTTCGCAAACAAATGAAACTCCAAATGGTGGATTAGCAAGTGTTGAGAAAAAAGATTTGAGCATGCCTTTTAATTCTGAGATTAAAAAGCAAGATGATAAAATTACTAACCTTAAGGCTAAAGGTGAGAGTCCTGAAAATTTAAAGGCAATCAATGTAGAGTTGGAAATGCGTGAGGTTGTTTTGGACAAGGAGATTGATGAACAAAATAAGAAACTCACAAAAACAAATGATCCTAAGAAAAAGGAAAGTATAACCAATGTGATAAATGCTTTAGGTGTTGAGAAAAAAAACACCAAAGAAGAAATTGCTAAGAATAATGAAAAGTTAAATCCAGTAACGCAACCTACAGTTAGTAAAGAACCTGTTGCTAATGTATCATCTGTTCCGGAGTCTATACATTATTCGGATAAATTTAAAAGAAACGCAGCTAGTTCTGATGCTAAAATTCAGGAAGCAAAATCTAAACAACCTAGTAAGGAATCATTGGAATCTTTGAATATTGCTTTAGAAGAACAGAATGGTGCGATTTCAAATGAATTAAAGTTATTAGAATTAAAAATGAAAAATACTCCTGACCCCACAGCAAAAGCTGATGTTGAGAAATCGAGAAATGATTTAGTGAAGAAGCAAGAAGAAAATCAACGTTTAATTGATGATAACAATAAACAAATTAATTCTGGGGTAATCGAACCAGTGTCCGTAAAAGATCCAGTTGTGGTTAAGGACCCAGTTGTAGTTAAAGATCCAGTGGTTAATGTAACTCCAGTTGATACAGTTAAACCTAAAACAACTACAAATAAAAAAGTTGAGGAAATTAAAAACACGACCAATTACAAAACTTATTCAGGTTTAATGGATAAGGCGGATAAAAACAAAAAGCAAGCAGCTAAGGATGAGGCTGCTGCCCTAGCAATTTATGACCAAGCTCGATCAGATTTAAAGAAATCAACAGATGACTTTATTGCAGCTGATAAAATTCAGGATGTAAATGAAAGAAATAGATTGAAGGAAGAGGCTGTTATGCTGGAAAGAAAAGCAAATAAAGAGAAGGAGAAAGCTGATTCTTTATTAGAAATATCAAGGAACACAGCGGCCTTTGCAAGCTCTCAAGAGCAAGAAGCGGGTATGTTGTTACAGGGTATTGATAAATCCAAATCGGATGATATTGTTGCTGTTTATAACGGTAAGATGGCTGGAGCAAGTGATGCAGGTTCAAACGATGCAGTTAAGACTCCATTTAATGAAACCATCTATAAAACATACACAGGTACTTTCAAATCAGACGTTAATAAATTGGAAAAGGATTTAGCTACCTATAAGGATGCGCCTGAGAGTCAGAATAAACTAGAAGCTGAAAATATTATTTATAAGGAATATAGAGGTAAAATAGCAAGTGAGAAGAAGGAGCAGGAAAGACTTCTTGCGGCAGAAACAAATCCTACTAAGAAAGCTGAAATTAAGAAGCGAATTGATGAATTAAATAAGGTAGATGCTCAAATTAAAGCTAAACAAGAAGCTAACACAGCTCGATTAGCGCAATTAAAATCTACTGAAACACCTATTAGCAATGAAGCAGTAAGCTTTAGTTCTAATTATTCTTCTTCCGTTAGTAAAATTGAATCGGATATTGCAAAGCAAGGTCAATTGCCTGAGTCAGCTTCTACTTTAACTGAAACAAATAATTTACTTAAAAAATATATTTCAGTAATTGATACCGAAATTTCTCAATTAAAATCAAAACAATCTGCAACAACTAATGCAGCAACAAAAACTAAGTACAATGATTTAATTTCTCAGTTGGCTTCATTAAAATCAGATAAGCAAAGTGAGATTACTTCTAATACTTCAAAAATTTCCGGCACACAACAACCTGCTCAAGTTAATGTTAACTACAGTGATGCGTACAATAATCAATCACAAAAATATAATTCAGATTTGAGTGCATTAAAATCTAAACCTGAAAATAAAGACAATCTTAAAAAGCAAAATGCAATTTTAGCAAGTTATGTGAAGCTGATTGAAAGTGAAATTGCAAGTATGAAGTCAAAGTTAGCTTCAGCTAATAACGATGCGGCAAAACAAAAATACAATTCATTTATTGATGATTTAACCAATCTTAAAACTCAAAAGCAAGATGAGATAAATATCAATAATTCTAAAATGAATGTTGAAACACCAGTAGTTGATAACCCACCAGTTATTACACCTACTAATAGTGGAGGTGGAGCAGTTACCATCAATGAAGCTATTAAGGGAAGTGGTGTTAAAGTAAGTAATAAAAATGCATATAGTGGCGCTAATCCTATACCAATGGATCCTGCATTACCATCAGGAATGGTATTCGCAGTTCAGATAGGTGCGTTTAAATCTCAAATACCAAATGAATTATTTAAAGGTTTATCTCCAGTGTTTGGTGAAACAACGAATAATGGCTTTATACGTTACCAAGCAGGTATGTTTGATTCATACGAAAAAGCAAGTGCTTTGAAAAATGATTTAAGAAAATTAGGATACAGTGATGCTTTTGTTATAGTTTACAAGGATGGTAAACGAATGAGTTTAACGGAAGCCTTAAACGAATTAAAAGCTAAGTCGGTTGAAGTTAAGTTTGATCCAAATGCTACTGCGGGAATCAATGAGTCGAGCAATGTTCCAAACGCGTCTTTAACACGTGGGGTAATTAATTCTCCTTCGTCTTCAGGAAATGCAAATGCTACTGATGTAAGTGAAATTGCTGGATTATTCTACACCGTGCAGATTGGGGTTTACAATAGTAATGTTAGCCCTACCCAGCTCTTAAATTTATCTCCAATTTTCCGTGAAAAATTACCAAATGGATTGTATCGATATACTGCCGGTATTTATACTAGTTTAGATGAAGTAAAGGCAGATAGAGCTAAGGTAAATGCTTTGGGTATTACTGATGCTTTTGTTAGCTCATATATGAATGGAACAAGAGTTAAAATTGCTGAAGCTCAAGAAAAAGTAGCATCAGGAATAACTATTGTTTATCCAACAAAACGCCCAATAAATTTCTCAAATGGATTAACAGCTCCATCTGTGAATAATACTCCTTCAAATGTTACGCCACCTGTAGTTTCTAACACTCCGCCATCAAATGGAGCTAGTGTAAATTCTTCAGGTGTTAGTCCATTCACAAATAATGTTGCTGAGCCAACACCAACAGCAAGTAATGGAGTTAAACTAAGCGAAGAAGGTATAGTGTTTAAAGTTCAAATCGGGGCTTACAGCAAAGCCTTGCCTGCAAATACAATCAATAACTTTAATAAAATTAAAGATTGGCCAATTAAAAATAAGTTGCAAGGAGAAGTTTTTGTTTACACAGTTGGCTCATTCAGTAGTTTAGAATTTGCTAAGCAATTAAAAGATAAAGTGAAAGGTTATGGCATAATTGATGCATATGTAACCGTGTTTAAAGATGGAAAAAAGTTGTTTGGGGAAGAGGCAGCAAAATATTTAAATCCGTAATTTTGTAAAAAAAATATTATAAGAATGTTTAATAATATTGATACTGATGTTTTAGAGGAAGTTGAAGTGAAAGAGCTTGTAAAGCCAACACCGCGATTGGTTTTATATAATGATGATTACAATACGTTTGAACATGTGATTGAAACGCTTGTAGATGTTTGTGATCATAATCCACTTCAAGCTGAGCAATGCGCATTAATTATTCATTACACAGGTAAGTGTGCCGTTAAAGAAGGAAGTTTTAATAAATTACGTCCAATGCATGAAGCTATACTTGAGCGTGGTATAACTTCTAAAATCGAAAATTAATATGAAAAGAATTATTATAACAGTGGCTTTGGCTGCTGGTTTATTTGCGTGTGTTCAGCGTGTGCCAATCACAAACCGTAAGCAAGTAAGTTTAGTTCCTGAATCGGAATTGATAAATATGAGTGTTGCTCAATACAATCAATTTATTAAAGAGCATAAAACACTTCCTGCAACTGATGCAAAAGTAGTTCAAGTGCAAACAGTTGGTAGAAAAATTCAAGCGGCTGTTGAGTCTTTTATGAATGAAAAAGGTTTAAGCAAACGTTTGCAAGGATATGCTTGGGAATTTAATGTTGTGGATGAAGCAACCGTTAATGCTTGGTGTATGCCAGGAGGTAAAGTTGTTGTTTATACAGGATTATTACCAGTTACTCAAGACGAGGCTAGCTTAGCAATTGTAATGGGGCACGAAATTGCTCATGCTGTTGCACGTCACGGTAACGAGCGTATGAGTCAAGGCTTAGCGGTTCAAATGGGTGGTGTGGTTTTGTCTAGTGCTTTGCAAACAAAATCTCAAGAGACTCAAAACCTATTTTTACAATCATACGGAATTGGTTCGCAGCTAGGAATGTTGAAATACGGAAGAAATCATGAGCTTGAAGCTGATAAATTGGGATTAGTATTTGCCGCTATGGCAGGCTATGACCCTAATTCGGCAATTGCTTTTTGGGAAAGAATGGCTGCAAGCGGGGGCTCTAAACCACCTGAAATCTTAAGTACTCACCCCAGTGATGAAAAAAGGATTGCGGAGTTAAAAGCTTATATGCCCGAAGCTTTAAAATATTATAAAAAGTAATATTTTATACTTTTATATTTCTTTGTGGGTTAAAATTATTCTACTAAATTTGATTAAAATCTGTTCCCACCAGCTGAAATGAGAAAGAATATTTGTTTGTTGTTTTTAATTTTCGCTTCTACTTTTTTAGTTGAGGCTCAAAACGCTTTGGTGTTTAATGGTGGGTACCTTGTTTTAAATGGAGGAACAGGGCCTAGTACAGGCGGTTATGTGGTTGTGAACCAAGCCGCAACAACTGGAATCTCTCGCACAGCTAGTGGTGGCGGAGTTATTTCTGAAAGCCAATTCAATTATGTAAAATGGTTAAATGGAGCTACTGCTTCTGGAGCATATACTTTACCATTTTATCAAAATGCAAGTAATTATATCCCATTCACAATAAACAAAACTTCAGGCGCAACAGATATTTCAGTGTCAACTTGGGCGACTAATGCCGCTAATTCACCACTACCATTGGCTAATGGAAATACTTTAGCAACTGGTGCAGCAGCTTATCCAACAGTTATTACGATGAATAGTGCATATGGAGGCTCAGCCGCAAATGTAATTGATAGATTTTGGGATATTAATTCAAACGGTGCTGTTAATGGAACTTTACAATTTTATTATTTAGGAGCAGAAAACACACCAGCTCTTGTAACAATGCGTGCTCAACAATGGGCTCAAATTACTACTGACCCTACTAATACAACTTGGTGGGATTGGAATCCACCAACCGCGGTTACAACAAATCCTGGAGTTACAACAGGTATTGGTAACACAGCTTTTGGGGCAGGAACAAATTTAATGGGCTTTTGGATTTTAGTTGATCAAACTATTATTTTGGAGGAATCAATGGTAACTTCCAATTTGATTTGTGATGAACAAACATTAAATTTTTCGTGGGAAGTCGAAAATGAAAAAAATACACATTCCTATATTATTGAAAAATCTAAGGATGGAATTCAGTTTGTTCAAGAATATTTAACTCCAGCTCAAACTTTTGGCTGTACAGCAAATTGTTCTGCTCATAGCTCATATACTTATTCAAAAATAAATGAACCAGAATATAAATATTACCGAATCAGCAAAGTATCCGAAAATATGCTTGCTTCAGTTATAAAGGTTATACATTCTGACTGCGCTTCAACTCAAGAAATAAAAGAAACTAAAATATTCGCCTTTAATAATATTGCCAATGTTCAGGTTTCTTCTAACCGGAATGAAGTTTCTGATTTATTCATTTATGATGTACAAGGTAAACTTATATCTTCCTATAAGTTAAATGTTGTAGAAGGTTATAATGATTTTACTATACCCATGGAAAGCCTTGCCAATGGAACCTATGTCTTTCAGCTCAGGAATAATAACCAAGTTGTAACTAAGAAATTAGTAAAGACAAATTAAAAAAGCCTCTCAATTTGAGAGGCTTTTTTGTTGAGTATTTCTTGTTCTATTATTATGCTAATACCGAGCGTGAAATTACAATTCTTTGCACCTCACTTGTTCCTTCGTAAATTTGAGTAATCTTCGCATCACGCATTAAACGCTCTACGTGGTATTCTTTTACATAACCGTATCCACCATGTATTTGAACAGCTTCTGTGGTAACCCACATTGCAGTTTCTGAAGCAAACACCTTTGCCATAGCACTTGCTTGGTCAAAGTTTTGGTGTTGATCTTTTAACCAAGCTGCTTTTAAACACATTAAACGAGCAGCTTCAATTCGTGTAGCCATATCAGCTAATTTAAATTGAATAATTTGGTGTTGATTAATTGTTTTACCAAATGCTTTACGCTCTTTTGAATAGGCTAATGCTAATTCATAAGCACCACTTGCTATTCCTAATGCTTGAGATGCAATACCAATTCTACCACCTGATAAAACTTTCATTGCGAATTTAAATCCAAAACCTTCTTCACCAATTCGGTTAGCTTTTGGAACTTTTACATTGTCAAACATTAAGCTATGTGTATCACTAGCGCGAATACCCATTTTATTTTCTTTTGGTCCAACTGTAAATCCAGGCATTCCTTTTTCTACAATTAAACAGTTAATTCCTTTGTGTCCAGCCTCAACATTTGTTTGAGCCATTACTAAGTAAACTGATGCACTGTTACCATTGGTAATCCAGTTTTTTGTACCACTTAATAAATAATGATCACCATTATCAATTGCTAAAGTTTTTTGAGATGTAGCATCACTTCCAGCTTCTGGTTCTGATAAGCAAAATGCACCAATAATTTCTCCCTTAGCTAAAGGCACTAAATATTTTTGTTTTTGTTCTTCTGTTCCAAAATATTCTAGTCCCCAACAAACTAAACTATTGTTAACCGACATAACTACTGAGCAAGAAGCATCAACTTTCGAAATTTCTTCCATCGCTAAAACGTAAGAAATAGCGTCCATTCCGCCTCCACCGTATTTAGGATCAACCATCATTCCCATAAAACCAAGTTCGCCCATTTGCTTAACTTCGTTTGTTGGAAAATTTTGTAATTCATCACGCTCAATAACGCCTGGTTTTAAAACATCATTCGCAAAATCGCGTGCTGCTTTTTGAATCATTAAGTGCTCTTCTGAAAGTTGAAATAACATAGTATATAGTTTTAAGAATTATTAAAAAACTGAATTGTAAAAGATTGTCAAAAATAACAAGATATTTATCAAATAAAAACTACTTTAGCCTAATAAATTACTTTTTTTAAGTAATATTTATATTATGTTGAGAAACAAATATTTAATACTTGGGTTAATGTCAGGAACTTCGCTGGATGGACTTGATTTAGCTTTTTGTGAGTTTGAATTCAAGTACGACAAATGGACCAAAAAAATCATTAAAGCAAAGACTTTTCATTACAAAGATGATTGGAAGAATTGGTTGGGCTATGCTCAAAATTATTCGGCTCCATTATTTTGGAAATTACATGTTGATTATGGAAAATATTTAGCTTCTCAATGCAATGATTTTATTCAAGAAACAGGTATTACACCTATGTATATTTCTTCGCATGGGCATACAGTTTTTCATCAGCCAAATAATGGTTTTACCTGTCAAATAGGCGATGGGGCAAGTATTGCAGCTTTAACAGGTGTTAGTACGATATGTGATTTTAGAAGTATGGATGTTGCTCTTGGCGGGCAAGGTGCGCCTTTGGTGCCAATTGGTGATGAGTTGTTGTTTAATGAGTTTGATGCTTGTTTAAACATTGGAGGAATAGCTAATATTTCATTTAATAGAAATGACAAACGTATTGCATTTGATATTTGTGAAGCTAATATTGTTTTTAACTCCATTGCAAGTAGCTTGGGAATGAGCTATGATAAAGATGGGGATTTGGCTCGAAAAGGAAGTAGTAATAAGGACTTGTTGAGTGAACTAAAGGCTTTAGATTATTATCAGCTTTCGTATCCAAAATCTCTGGGACGAGAATGGATAGAAAATGTTTATCAACCTATATTGAATAAGGAAAAGAATGAAAAGGCAAAGATGCGAACGAGTGTTGAAAATTGTGCTTTTCAGATAGCTAAAGTTTTGAATGAAAATGGGATTAAGAATGTTCTTTTAACTGGAGGAGGAACCTACAATACTTTTTTGGTAGAACGAATTAAGGCCAATACTCAATGTGAGGTGGTGGTTCCAAATAATGAATTAGTAGAATTTAAGGAAGCATTGATTTTTGCTTTTTTAGGTTTGTTAAGAGTTGAAGAATTGAGCAATGCCTTATCAAGTGTAACAGGAGCAACTGCAAATAGTTGTGGTGGCGCTATTTATTATTCAAAAAAGTAAGAGAATGCAATATCTGTATGTTTTTATTGGTAGTGGTTTAGGCGGATTACTGAGATTTGTAATAGGTTTGGTAAGTTCTAGGCTTATTCAATCCTCTTTTCCTTATAGTACGCTATTTTCAAATGGAATCAGCTGTTTAATATTTGCTTTAATTCTGTATTTCTTTCAACAAAAGGAGCAAGTTCCAGATAACCTACGTTTTTTTGTTTTAGTAGGTATTTGTGGTGGATTAAGTACTTTTTCAACTTTTAGTGCCGAAAGTGTTGAATTAATAAAAAATGGAAATACAATTTTGGCTCTTATTAATGTTACCATCAGCATAGGGATATGCTTTGGATTGCTTTATTTTATTGGGATTAGAAAATAATTTGGAGAATTAATTGTATATACATATATTTGTACCCTAATTCATAAACAAACCAAAAATGAAAGCAATAAAATTAACAATCGCAGCATTAGTATTATCAGCTGCAAGTGCAGTAGCACAAACAAACTGGAACGTTGATCCGTCTCACAGTAAATTAGGTTTTTCTATCACTCACATGATGGTAGCGGAAACTGAAGGTAAATTCAACACTTACGAAGCTAAAGTTTCTTCAAAAACTGAAACAGATTTTACAGGTGGAAGCATTGAGTTTACTATTGACATTAACAGTGTTGATACTGATAACGAAAAAAGAGATGGCCACTTAAAAAGTGCTGACTTTTTTGATGCTGAGAAATTTCCAAAAGCAACTTTCAAATCAACTTCAATTAAAAAAGTAAAAGGTAATACTTACCAAGTAACAGGTGATGTAACTATTAAAGGTGTAACTAAAACAGTTACTTTAACAGCTAACCACTATGGTAAATCAGTTAAAGATCCATACGGAATGACAAGAACTGGTTTTAAAATTATGGGTAAAATTAACCGTAAAGATTTTGGAATCACTTGGAATGCTCCATTGGAAGGTGGCGGAACTGCATTAAGCGATAATGTTAATATCATGATTAACATGGAATTAACTAAAGCATAATAGTCTCAATGATTATTAAAACTGAAAGAGCCACATTATTGTGGCTCTTTTGTTTTTTTTAACATATCCAACAAAATAAAATCAGTATATTTGAGTATTGTTAAAATGAACAAACTTTTTTTTATATCTCTTTTTTTAGTCTGCAATTTATTTTCATTTGCTCAGACGAAAGTATCTAAAACAACTCCAAAAACTACTCAAGCAACAACTAAAAAATTAGTGCAACTTTCGGGTATTGTTGTAGAAGGAGATAGTTTAAAACCAGTAGCCTTTAGCGCTGTCGTAGTTAAAAACACAACTCGCGGAACAATAACCGATGGAAATGGTTTTTTTACGCTAGTTGTTGAACCTGGACAAGTTCTACAATTTGTTACATTAGGTTACAAAGACGCGTTTTACACAATGGCAGACACAATAACCGTAAATAATTTTTCGATAGTTCAAGTTTTAAGACCAGATACAATTTTACTTAAAACAGTTGTGGTTAAAGCTTATATGAGTAAGGAGGAATTGAAACATGCCTTTTTAAATTTTGATGTTCCAAGAACAGATTTAGATAATGCAGAAAAGAATTTGGCTGCTGAAGAAATGCGTGAATTGGTAAAAGGAATTAGTACTGATGCTCAAGGAAATTACCGTTATGCCATGCAACAAAAATACAGCCAAATGGTGTATCGCGGAGCTGCTCCAAATCAGCTATTAAACCCTTTTGCTTGGGTTAAATTTGTAAAGGCTTTAAAGGCTGGAAAGCTCAAAATTCAATAAAATTGCCGAACAAAGTCCTAGAAATATTTGTTGGGATTGTTGAGTGTATTGGAATCCTATTAGAGATTTTAGTTTCTATTATATGATTTTATCAAATAAATTAGGATAAAAAGAACTGTAATAACTGTTTTTTCTAAGGCACTTTTCCCGAAATTTGTGTAAACCTTAAATTAAAACTATGATAAAAAAACTACTAATTATCGCAGGTTGTGCTTTAACAACATTTTCAAACGCACAACAAAATTTGGATTTTGAAACTTGGGGAGGAGTAGGTCCTTCAGCAGATTGGACAGCGCAATTTGCTTTATTTGCAGCTGGTTCAGTTACCCAAGAAACTGCAAACCCTTCACAAGGAGCTTCTGCAGCTAAATTACAGACTGTAAATTGTGCATTTTGTGGATTTTTTAGTTTGCCTACAACAATGCCTGGATTAATTCAAATGAAAGTGCCTTATACAAATCGTCCTATTAGTATGACCTATGATTACAGAGGTTATATTGAAACAAATGACGAAGCATTAGTTTTTGCAGCGCTTACAAGATGGGATACAATAACAAATTCAGCTGATTTTATCGGGCAGGCAATTATGCAATACCCTGGTATGCTAAATTTTACTTCTTGGCAAAACGAGAGTGTTAATTTTCAGTATAATCCTGGTACACCAGATACCTTGACAATTATTGTTATATCTAGTGATTCATTGGCTATTACTGGTTCTGGATTACCAGATACTTATCAAAGTACAAATACTAATTTCTATATTGATAATATGCAATTAGTATTGCCAGTTGGTATTAAAGAGAATATCAATTTATCAACTTATCGTTTATTCCCTAACCCTGCTAATGATAAATTTACTGTAGCTACTTCAGATGCTAGTGCTGAAAAAGTAAAAATATTTGATGTAACAGGACGTTTAGTTGGAACTTATGATTTAGAAGATAAAAAAGTAAATGTTTCTACTGAGAATTATTCGAACGGAATGTATATCTATTCTATTTACGATGCTAACAATAAAGTATTACACACAAGTAAATTTAATGTTGCTAAGTAATTAGTTAGTGAAGTTATAAAAAAGGCGAGTAATTTTTTACTCGCCTTTTTTATTGTATTAAAACTGAAAGTAAATAAATGGTTGCATTCCGCTGCTAATGGCTTGATACAAACCTATAACAAAAACCACAACGGTTAATGCTAAAGCGGGTAAAGGTAAATTGGCGAAGGCTGCTCGGTATCTTTCTTTTGCCTTTTCAGGAATCCAGTGAATGGAATAACCAAGTAATACAATACCCAATACTAAGCTATATCCTTTAATAATATCAAAAAACAATTCTGCTCCAAAGTGGTTATATATCCTATCAAAAAATGTTTCTAGTTTTTGTTGTGGGTTTTCTTTCACACTTCCAAACCTAAACCATATACGCGTAAAACTTATGAATGTAAGTGTGATGAATATATTGATTGGGCGCATTAATGGTTCATCCGTAACAGACTTCGGCATAATTTTAAGCCATATTTTATGAATCATTAATCCAATACCATTTAAACCTCCCCATATAATAAAAAACCACGAGCTTCCATGCCACAAGCCTCCCAATAGCATGGTAATGATAATATTAATGTTAGTATCGATTTGTTTTTTTAAGGAGCTAAAAATAACACTTAATGCAAATAGTAACATAGCTATTGAACCTATAATTATAGTAGTGGTTAACCACATTTCCTTACTCAGCAATATTACAATTGCACACATCAAAAAGATAATAATGTAAGAACCCCAACTTCCTTTTTTGTTTCCTCCTAATGGGATATACAAATATTCTTTTAACCAAGATGAAAGAGAAATGTGCCAACGTTGCCAAAACTCACTTGTGCTTGCCGCTTTGTAGGGCGAGTTGAAATTGGTTTTTAATCTGAATCCAAGTAGTAAAGCTATACCAATTGCCATGTCGGTATAGCCCGAAAAATCAGCATAGATCTGAAGTGAGTACGAAAAAATGCCTAGTACACATTCTACACCCGAGTAATAACCTGGGGCTGAAAAAATACGATCAATAAAATTAATAGCTATAAAATCGGCTAGTATTTTTTTGATTAAACCGTTTACAATCCAAAACAAAGCCATTCCAAATTCAAACCTTGTTAAATTATAGGGTTGATAAATTTGATGAATAAACTCATTGGCTTTCACGATTGGTCCAGCCACTAGATGAGGGAAGAAGCAAACAAAAAATCCATAATCCCAAGGGTATTTAACCGGTTTTACTTTTTCGCGGTACACATCAACAACATAGGAAATGGATTGAAATGTGAAAAAAGAAATTCCAATTGGCAGTATTACTTTGGAAATGTTAAAATCAGTTCCGAAAAATGAATTACTAAATTGCGAGAAGTGATTGATGAATGGAATTTTTGTTTCAACCAATTGATTGTAGCTTTCGGTAAAAAAGAAGGCGTACTTAAAATAGCAGAGCAAACCTAAGTTTAGAATTAAACTAAAGGTTAGTCCGAGTTTCTTTTTCCATTGTTCTTTTGAATTGTGAATAAACCAGCCCCAGCCGAAATCGCTTAAAATAGTGAAGAGTAGGAGTAGAGTAAAAACTCCGCTCGTTTTGTAATAGAAGAAAATACTTACAAGTAATAAATAAATATTACGAAGTGCAATACGTTTGTAAACTAAAGCATAAACCAAAAGCACTCCAGCAAAAAACAACCAAAAAATCATTTGAGTGAACACCAATGGTTCATCATTTTGATTATGAGTGAAGAAACTAGCGAATTTATTCACTAAAGTACCTTCTTGTATTTTTAACGAATCTAGAGCCAAAATTTACTTTCTATATTTTGCTATTTGATTTATAACTTCTATTTATTGCATCCCACATTAAATCTCCAATAATTCCGTAACCTTTAGCAGTAAAATGCACTTTGTCTTTGCGAGCATAACCAGCTTTGTACCATTTGTAAATGCTTTTGTATCCGCCCATAACTGTGTTTAAATCGTAAACACTGGCGTTGTGTTTTTTTGCTACATCAAATATTACATCCGAACCATAGATTGAATTTTTGTTGGCTCCTTTTCTGTAAATATAATTATCTGTAATTGTAGTAAATAGAATAGCACAATTGGGATTGATGCGTTTTACAATCATTACTAAACTATCGTAATGATTCATGAACTCTTGTCGCGAAAAGTTTTTCCCTTGAGAATCGTTAACACCTAAAGAGAAAATTACTAAATCGGGACTTAAATTACGAAGCTGTGATTCAAACAGCTCGCAACGAAGAAAAGATTGAGTAGAAGCGCCATTAGCACCATTAGCACTCATAAAGTATCCTGGAGTGTCGTTTTCGAGACTAAAGCCATATAAAACAAAATCTTTATTGATTGTATCTTTTCGTGTTAGAGTGAATTGAACGGAGTCGATGGGTGTTTGAAAAGCAAATAAAGAATAACCTTCTTGCGGAAAATCATTTCTTCTGTAATTTGTTCGGAATCGTGAATGTATATTTATTTCAAAACTCGGGTTAAAATTATGAAATACCTTTAGCTGTGTAATCGATTTTAAATTTTGATTGGTTTCTAATTTGATTCCAAAATCACAGGCGCTATCATTTGAAACCGCAGCAACACCTGCTAAACCAATTTTAGTGCATAGTTCTGTTTTAACGCTTCTACATCTTTTCCAATTTCCGTTCGAAAAGGTTTTGTAAAAACCTGGGTTGTTTGTTTTTACAATTTGAAATGGAAAAGCAAAAGCACCACCACCTTGGTAATTATTTAACTGTTGAAAATGTGTTTTTAAAGTTTCTGTCCAGAAGCCCGCTTGCACGTGTGAACCACCAATATGCATGATAGAAACACGACCTGTTTTTCCCATTTTTAAATCATCCATTTTTTGATAGAACTTTAAAAAATTACTACTGTCGTTGGAGTGAATAATTTTATTGGCATTTAAATTAATAAATGGCAACGGTGCTTGCGCCAGACTAATCTTAACAATTGATGCAAGAATTAGAAATAAACCTATTTGTTTTATATTGTTTAATTTTTTCATTAATGTTTTTTAACGTATTCGTTATAATCTGTGATCAATGCTCCATACAATAAGGTGGCAATTTTTCGAGCCCCACCCGAACTAAAATGAATGTAGTCATTTGCGGCAATTCCTGCTTCAACCCAGCTTACCATACTGTTTTTTCCGCCCATACAATCGTACATGTCAAAAAAAGCACAGTTGGTATTGAAGGCCGCTTTCCGTATTTCATTTCTTAAATTTTCTAGTTGAGGATGTGTAACATAAACCTCGCCATCTTTTACGCTCATATCAGAGGGGCCAATTACCAATATGCTTGCATTGGGAGCTAGTTTCTTTACAATATTAATTTGACCTTGCATATAGCTTCCAAAGTTTTTAGCCATGGTAGAATCTTTGATTCCTGGTAAAGAATTTCCTCCAAATTGCAGAATGATTAATTTAACGTTGAGGTAACTGTAAAATTGACTTAACTGTCCGCTATTAATGCGTTGAAAAAAAGTGCCAGAACTTCCTCTTAAACCAAAGTTGTCAACCATTACACCTCCATCGCCTTCTAACGAAACACCATAAAAGTCAGGACTATCTTTACCAACAAATTTGATTTGGAAATTATTAGGAGCTTGACTCAATTTAAAAGTTTTGATATTAAAATTTCCACCTTCTACTAAGCTGTCTGACTCTTTTAATGTTCCGTTTTCATAGAAATCATAATGTGTTTTGTATTCGCTGTTTCCGAAAAACATTTTTATTTTATTGTAGCTTGCTAATTTAGCGCCACCATTTCCGTTAACAGTAATTTTAAACTCGGCTTTTTTGGTGCTTGTGTCGCCTTTAACATAAGGTTTAGCGTATCTATACAAACAAGCTGCCGCTCCAAAGTTAGAGTGATTAATTCTTTTGTCTTTTGATAAAAATGTTTGGTATCTGTCCCATGAACTGCTATACGTGTGTTTAAATGCAACCGATTGAGCAACTGGAACTATCTCTAACAAACCAGGTCCACTTCCTCCAAATTCAGATTGTAGTTTCAAACGTAAGTAGTCGGTAATCCTATCACCTTCTATTTGAGAATCACCGTAGTGTAATATTCTAATTCCTTGAGCTTGATTTTTAACATCACGTAATGAAGCGAAAAAATTATCTAATGCCGATTTATTTTCGTCTTTATATTGTATGCTGGTGATTAGTTTTAAGTTAGCATCGTTCACAGCACCCATTAGTGCTTCTTTTGCTTTTGTAATCGAATCTTTTGAATTTGTTTTTACATCAGCCGAATCGTCTATGGCAAGCAATTTTGAAATGTCTACTTTCTTAACTTCTTTAGGATGCAAATAACTTTGAAGCGATGGGAATTTTAGTACGACACCTTCGGATAGTACAATGCCTTCCTTTGGAAAGAATAAGGAAACTAAACATAATAAAAGTATTACGCTTAATAAAAATAGAAGTGTATGTAAAGGTTTAAAGGGCTTCACTTAGATTTACTATTCTATAATATTACAATAAAGCCTCCGTTTTAATTTAAATTTAAAACCTACTTTTTAACAATGCGCTCTTAAAAACAAAAAAGCGTAAAAACAAATTGTTTTTACGCTTTCAGTAAAGTGAGTTGTTATTTACTGTGCTATGTCTTCAACATGTAAGCCATCTAAACCAAGTGTACCGTAAACTTTTACTTTTTGTTTTAAATTTACTAAGCCGCCTTTGTTATTATGAACTTTAACATCTTTAGGAGTCCAATTTTCTACTAGGTTTTCCATTTGGCTAGCACCTGTACCACTTCCAATTTTGATGGTTATTTTATCTCCTGAGCTGGTAACTAAATCAACTGTCATTTCACTACCTGTTAGAACAAACATAGGTACTTCAATTTTCCCTTCCATCATAAATTCCTTATCGTAGTTTTCTTCTTTTTTACTGCCAGCTAAATCAAGTTTAGGCCAGTTCAAAGCTGCATAATCTACACTTGCTTCCGGAATTTTTTCAATATCAGTAACCGTAAAGTAGGTTGTGCCTCTTTTACCTGGTGTATATGATTTTGAAGTGTACATTTTGCCAGATAGTTTAACTCTTTCATTTAAGTTAACAGCCGTTCCTTTGCTATCTAAAATTGATACATCAGAAGCTAAGTATTTTTCTGGTAATTTTTTCATTTCATTATTACCAGTCCCCACAGGCATATTCGTATAAATATATGTTCCGTGTTGTTGGTTTCTTCTGCCATATAAATTTACACTTTGAGATTTTTCGTTGATAGAAGTTAAAGTAGCTAAATGAATATAGCCTTCAATAACAACTTTGTGTTCCCATTCCATTGTATCTTGTAAAGCTTCATCAAATGTTAATGTTTTTGCGGGCAAAAGAGCCACACTATCCTTCATTTTTTGTTCCAATTCATACTTGGTATAAGCTTCGCTTTTTTGTTTCGGTAATTCAGTTTTGTTATCTTTTTCAGAAGAACCTCCGCAAGCAAATAATGCTAATGCCGGAATTGTAATAAGTAGTTTTTTCATAGTTAGGGTTTTTGTTTTTATTAATTACTGCATCCAGCTTCGCGGAAGTCGGCTTTAATTTTAGGGTTATCCAATACTTGGAAAGTCATGTGCGGATCTCCAAATAATTTACAATATCTGTCTTTATCTAATTCTTTCGCTTTGTTTAGCGCTAATACAAAAGTGCTGCTGAAGAATTTTTCAGGCACATGCGCTGCCATACTGATATAAGCAAAAATAAGTTTTGGGTCAGCATCATCTTTCTTTACAAAGTTTTCCAATAATCCGCTAGCAAATTTGTAGTCCTTAGCTCTGGCAAAACCATAAGCGGCTTTTAGTGCATTTTGCCAACTCGCATCGTTAAAATTGTAGAATCCTTTGATACGGTTAACAATAGCTTCTACTTGAGCTTCTGAATTCTCAACAGTATCTATGGCTTCTAATAATTTAAATTGCCATTCAATGTTTAATCCATCTACATTTTTCTTTGGAATATCAGTTTTGTAAAATGCATCAATTTTTTTCTGTACCTCGCTTTGAGCTTTTGAATCACCAACTGTACTGTCTAATTGAATCTTACAAAATAGTTCATTGTAGTTGATTACATTATTTGCAGGGTCAATTTTTTGAATGCGATGAATCTCTTCTAAATGTTCTTCAAGAACGGATGAGCTATGGTTGATATAATCATAATACACTTTATTCATCAACATACCTACATTTTTAGGATCGTCAGGAATAACTAGGTTGTCCCAAATTTCATCTGTGTAGTATTTATTGTGTGTGCGGTGTCCAATGTAATCCATGATTTTGTAAGCTTGTTTCATGTTACCTTGTTTTAACATACGGTTGAACTGAATTTGTGTAAACTTTTGTTCTTTCGTTCCACTAATATCGTAAGTAACATCCATTACAATTTGAGCAAAACGTTGTTTAGATAAATATTGTTCTAACTCCGCTGAAAGACCTTTTGAATTAATGGTTCTAATGGCTTCCTTTTTACTCATTTTAGTTAAGTAATCATACTTACCGTCTTCCATTTCTAATTGAAATAAAGCCCAACTATCATTAGTTACAATGCTAGGATTGATTTTATTGTTCTGGAAGCTTTGTAAAACTTTTACAACACTCTCGGCACGTTTGCGCTGAAGCTTAGCATTAGCAACCGAATCTCCTTCAATAGAAGAGTAAGCGTAAATGTATAAACCTTCAATAATAAAATCAGGTTCTTGCAAAGCATCTAAAAATGGTTTTACATCTTCGGGTTTAAATTCAGATTTATTTTTTTCGAAAGGAATAGTGAAATTTAAAATAGAAGATTCGGAGCGTGGTTCAAATGGTGGCATACGAGCAGCAACACTCTCAGGCATAGGCATCATCTCAAGCGGTGTGTTCGATTCTTGGTCACCTTTTTCGATAAAGCCTCGCATAATAGTTTTACAAACAATTTTGTCTTGAATAACAATTAAGTTTAACTCATACGGACCAGTTATACCAGCAGGAAATTTGCCTAATTCAACTAATAATTTGTTGATTTTCTTTTTAGCACCTTTTGCTTTTGGATCAGGCTTAATTAAATTTTTTGCAAATAATTTATCTTTGTAAAGCACTTTCGACATAACCCCTTTGTTTTTAAGGTTGTTATCCATGATGTTATAGTCTGCTTTGCTATATTGGTCTTTTTGCACAATATCAACCGCTAATCCATCAGTAGCTTTTTTTAGCAAACGTTTTAAGTTTTTTAAGTTATCGTATTTTAAGTAAACTTTTCCTTTTTCAACATACAAACCTTCGCGTAGTAATTCTAAATCTCTAAATTTCTCACAGTTTCTGCATTTCTTCTCGTCCTTAGGTAATAGCTTTTTTGATTTAGTATTGAAAGGAACTTTTAATTCTTTTTTCTTTTTAGCTCCCGTATTAAAACTTTGAAAGTTTCCTAAAACAACCGATACAAAAACGTTTTTTTCTGACTTATCTAAAGAGCTACTTAAACCCACATAAACGTTGCTTGGGTTTAAAAGTTGAGGGTAATTTTTCTTATCTGTTTTCCATTTATCAACGATGGCCTTAGCCATATCAAAAGGTTTCACGGTATTTTTCCCTTTTACAAAAGCTGATTTAACAACACATTCTTCCGCCTTGTTAGTACCACCCGCTTTAGTTAAACGTTGTGCAGTTGTTTTACCACCATTTTTAAGATCAGCTCTGTTTTCTTTACTCATGTTGGTAGTACTAATGTCCGCCGCTTTTTTTAATATATCGTTCAACTCCAAACTATCAACACCTTTGCTTGCACGAAAAAGATTTATTTGGTGTAATAAATGAGTATAGAATTCCTCTTTATTAAAATCGCTCGTGCTTTCTTCAGATTTGTTTTTTTGTGCATAGCTAGTATTTGAAAATATACCACTAACTAATAAAAACAGAATAATTAACTTCTTCATAAAAGGTTTGTTTAGCAACAATTTTAACAAATTTAAACTAAACAAAGGCCTAATTTAGTTCACATTTAATCAACAAAATCAGGTATTCGATTTATTTGAAGGGAATAAGCTTAATTTGGGTCTTTAAAACGAACATCGTGCAGATAGTCGTTATCAGTTAAAGTATTCAGAAACGATATAATCTGTTGTTTCTCTTGAGTGCTCAGGATAATTGGATTCGTAAAACTTGTATCAAGCGTTGGATGATTTACAATGTTTGATGTATAATGATTTAAGCAATCATTTAAGGTTTGGTATCTTCCATCATGCATGTAAGGTCCCGAAACCGCAACATTTCTAAGCGAAGGGATTTTAAATTTATATCTATCATTAGGATCGCCTGTAATATGAGCTCGCCCGCTATCCTGCAAGTTGGTATTAACACTTAAACCGTTGTTTCTAAATTCAAACGTAGTAAATAAGGGAGGTTTGTGGCAATTAGCACATTTTTTTTGTTGGAATAAATTTAAACCTGCCTGCTCATCAGCAGTAAAACTTTGATTGTCTTCGCCTCTGGTAACCTTATCATACTTACTATTAGAGGATACCATAGCTCCCATGAATTGAGCTAATGCTTTGAAAATGCGTTGCGAATTAACACTGTCAGTGCCGTAAACTTTTTTAAATAGTGCTTTATAGTTAATATCGTTTTCTATTTTAGAAATAACATTGTTCATGTTTTCACCCATTTCTACTGGGTTTGTAATTGGGCCAAATGGTTGAACTTCTATGTGATTTATTCCTCCATCCCACATAAAACTGCTTAACCAAGCTGTATTAAATAAAGCAGGTGAATTTCTTGTGCCAAGTAAACCATTAATACCATGGCTCAATGTATGTGCTGAATTAGCAAAGGCTGCAAATTGCTGGTGACATGAGCCACAAGAAGTTGAATTATCTGCTGATAATCTTGTATCGTAAAATAGTTTTCGTCCTAAAGCAAAGCCATCATTGCTTAAAGTGTTATTTTGAAAATTGTAAACGGGTTGTGGCCAGCCGGCAGGTACACTAAAACTTATATCGTTGTTTAATATTGGTTCGGGCACAGCAGGATCTCTTTCGCAAGCCAAAACAATAATTGCAAACACAATTGACAATGAAAAATATTTTACTTTAATCGACATTAGTTTTTAATTTGTGTTATCGAAAACATATCGGCATAGTTATCGGCCATCATTAAAGCGCTTGTACCAGTTGTAACCACGGTATGTTGAGTTGCAAAATTTATAGTAGTTGGGCTTTGAAACCATTCTAAAGCATTGGCTCTTATAGTTATTTCAGGAACTATTGTAGCACTTACTTCAGCATGGGTAGGTAAAGTATATTGCTTGGTTTTTAAAACTTTATTGTTTCCTTTATAACCTCCAATGTGATATGTAACGTAATTGTTAGGGTCTTTTGAGTTAGGTGATGTACCTTCTAATTTTGCCATAATATAGCCCGTGTTCCAGCTCCAAAACATTTGATTAGCAGGGTCTAATGCTCCAGTTTGAGCGCCAGAATTATTACGTGCACTATCTACGCCAATCATAAAACTAATGGATGCATAATGTTTGTAAGGCAATTTTTTAACTGTAAATTGGTGTGAAGCAGCGTCGCTTGCTTTGATTAAATGATAGCTCTCAGGTTCGGTGTAAATTAAATTTCCTGAATTGTCGTAAAAGTTTAAATTGGAAATGTAATAATTAAAAGTGCTTATTTTTAATGTATCACTATTGCTAGTTAAATAAGTAGAATCGTTTAATACCAATGGTTTTGTACCAGCGTAATCTTCAAATTTTATTACAAGATCACCTTGTTCTAAATCACCAATTCCATCATTATCTTTTTGGCAAGAAAAGAGAGCCAATGCCACCGAAAAACTGATAAATATTTTTTTCATTTCGTTGTATTAATTGAATAAAGGCGCTGTAAACATAACCAATTATTTTAAACTACTTGCAACAAAGTTCTAAAGGCTACAAATTTATCTTTATACCTTTCTGCATGATCCTTTTGCAAAGCAGGCGCATGATGCTGTTGATAGTTTTCAAAATCATCCACTGTTTTAAATGTATATTGAAAAGAGTAGGTGTTGCCTTCTTCAGCTGCCAACACTTTTAGAATTCTATTTTCGGTAAAGAATCCAGTTGCCATTACTTGAGGGATATGAATTGTTTTCATCCAGTTCAACCATTCCTCTTGAACAGTTGGGTCGATATTTACTGTTACACTATATATAAACATAATTAAAATTTAGCTCGGTAAGCTTTTCTTTTATTGTTATCAAAATTAACTTCTCTATCTCTTGGGTATTTCACCGAATAGGTTAAAATTATTTTTTTTACTTCATCAGGTTGTAAGTTTAGTTTCCAAGTTAATTTACCTGTTGCCAAATCTTGGTCAGCTTTACTAATCTCAATGGATTCAACAACAATATCACTTGATTGTGAAATAGGTAATTGGTCTTCAATGTCAACATTCACAGCAGCTTTGCGATTGTTTTTTACAACAATTTCGTAAGAGTAGGTTACTTTGCGATTGTTACCCGTAACTTTTTCTTTGTTAAAGTCTTTTAGTTTGGTGCGCGTTACAGTTATTTTTTTATCACGACCTAATGATAAATCTAAAGTATCTTCAATGCTGCGTGTTTTAATGTAAGACTGACCAACGTAGGTTCCTCCAAAATAAATATTTGCCGGACCTTCTACTAAATCTAAATCTTCCCAACCTGTTATGCGTGCTAACATAAAAGCTTCTTTTTCAATTTTAGGTACAGCAAAATGTTTGTATGAAGCTGGTAAATTATATGAAGTAACATCCACTAAATAAGGTTTACTATCGCTTGGAATGGTGTAAGGGTTTTTAATATCGAACTCTGCGCTTAGTTCAGATACCGAAACTTCTTCTAAAGTAATTTGTGGTTTGGTTGCTTTCTTCCCGTTTTTGAAGCTTTGACCATTAACCACTCCAGGCACTGATTGAAGATAAACATCATTATTATTTAATTGCGATGGAGCATTGTTCATGTAGTTTTGTGATTGCTCTTGAACTCTTCCTCCAATTAGTCCGTAAACTTGGTTGTTATCGAAATAACCAGCGTTGCCGAAGTTCAAATTCCAAGTAGTTAAATTCGGTTTCGATGCACTTTTTAAAGGATCGGCTGTACTTAGTTTTAGTTTAATGTCTGTCCAATCAATATCTGTATTGTTATAAACTTTTGCACGGTATTTTAAATCAATAGGTTTGTTAATGTCTTCCGCAATTAAGTCATAACTTGGTGTCCAGCCAGCGTTACCTACAATGTATTTTAAATCAATAGTACTCGAAGTTTTTAAATTAGTGCTCACCAAAATTTCTACTTCGGCGCTTGGTTGAGTTGATTCCGCATCTAGCTCACCTAAGGTTAATTGTAGTTTCTCAAGTTGCTCATTGTTTTTAGTCATTTTAGCAGTAATTTTATTTAGCTCGGTATTAATTTCTTTCATACGTGTTCTAAAAAAATCAGCAGCAAGTTTTAGTTCGGCAACCGAAACACCTTTTTCATTTCCGCCAATGGCTTGGTTAGAGACAATCATGCGCTTTTCAATTTCAAAGGCATCTTTATCGTAATTTAATTGAGCGTTACTTTCAGAGAAAAAAGCCATAGAATCTTTGATTTGCTTCACTCTCGCCGATTCTTTGCTGGGATTTAAGTAATTGATTCTATCCGAAATGGAAAGTATTGTTACATCACCAGTAGCTGTTGCCTGCACACTTTTTGAAATTAATTTTGAGCTTAATCCTATAAAGGTTAAAACAGTTCGGCCAGCATTTAAGTTCACTGTTTTACTTTGCGAAATCTCAGCACCATCTAAATATACAATTGCGGATTTAACTTGAGTACTCAAATTTTGAGTAGGGTTGTTTTGTGCAATTGCCATAGTTGTTGAAGCTAAAAAGCAAATTGCAGTTTTAATAATAAGTTGTTTCATGTTGGTTTATTTAATGTTATCGCCGCGTAATTTACGGTATTGTTTGCGGGCTTCAACAGTGTAAACACTGCCTGGGTATTTAGTTAAAATTTCTTGGTAAATGAGTTTGGCTTTTTCGGTGTCTTGTAAATTGTAATGATAAATTAAAGCTATGTTGTATAAAGCATCGTCTCCAAATATTTCATCTCCATAATTATCTACAACTCGTTGAAATGCTTCTAAGGCTTCTTTATAGCCACCTTGTTTCATAAACACTTTCGCTTTTTTAAAGTAGATATCATCTGCAAGCGAGTGATTATCAAAAATGATGTTGATTGAATCCATGCGCATTAAACCTTGCGCTGTTTTGTTTTGCAAAATAAGTAATTCAGCTGATGAAAACATTTGCAAAGGAACCACGTTAGTATCGACTGCAATAGCATCACCTATGATTAAAGATAAATCCATGGCATCGTTAGCAATAAGTTTGCTGGTTGCTCCTTTTAAAACATCGAGTTGTGATTTGGACCATTCAAAATCGCCTGCATAGTAGCTAAGTTTGGCGTTTCTAAATTTAGCTTCTTGGCCTATGGGTTCGTATTTAAATGTTTTTTCTACTTGCGAGTAGAGTAGGGAAGCATCCCAAATTTGATTGGTCAATAAAAGTATATCTCCTAAATCCAATTTCATTTCAGCAGTAGATTGTTTTTCAATACCAGTTAGTTCAATGCACTCGTTTAATAATGCTGTTGCCTCGGCGGTTTTGTTGAGGTAATAAGCTTGCACGTAAGCCTTTTTTCTAATAAGTTGAATGGTAGCTTGGCGTTTACCAAATTTATTAATGGCATTATCTAGTTTGCTTTCTAAATCAACTAAATCTATTTGATTAGGAATATTGGTTCTAATTATTTTTTCGTATTGGGCGTTAATAGATTGTATATGCGCTTCATCATAATTGTAATTATCTTTTCCTTTACTCATTACATATTCAAAGCAACGCAAAGCCCCATCATAATATTCATTGCTAATGCAGGTTTTACCAAGCTCCATTAAGCGGTAGCCATCTTCTTTTTTTCGTTTGTCTAATGCTTTAGCCTGAGTAATAGCACCATCAAAGTCTTTTTGTTGCATTTGAATATAAATCAACAACTCAGAAAAGATTGTTTTTTCAGGACTTTTTTGAATGCGTTTGTTGAGTTCTACCTTTAAAACAGGATTATTAAAACCACCTGTCTCATCATCATAACCAAGGCTATTTTGTAATTTGTTTTGTACGGTTAAAAATTCTGTTTCTTGAAACTCTAGTGCATCCAAGTACTCATTAATCATAGCTTTTAAGTCGCCTTTTTGACGATACACTTCAGCTTTTTCATAATAAAACGGATAAACATCGTTCATTATCTTTTTGCCTTTGTTGTATGTGGCAATGGCATAATCATAAAGTTTTTTTTCGGTAAAAGCTTTCCCTAAGGTGTTTACTTGGGCGTAATCTTCTTTTAAATCTTTTACAGCTTTATCATATTGTTCGGTTGCTTTTTTCTCGTCTTCATCCGCTTTATAAACATCCGCCAAATCCAAATAGAAACTTAAATTGTAACTATTGTTTTTAATTTGTCGCTTAGCAACCTTTTCGGCTTTTTTTAAATCCTTAGTTTGTATAAGGCATTTTAAGTAGTAGTTATAATAGGTGCCTTCGTCTTTGTTATATAGCTTCTCAAAATAAACAATAGCCTTATCATACTCCTTGTTATTGAAGTATTGCACAGCCAATTGCTCGTCGGTGTTTTTTTGCGCAAACGATGCATTGCTTACCAAACAAATGAATAAAATAAAAAATATGAATTTTAATTTTTTCAATTTACAGGCTCTAAACTAAGTTTGTTAATTTCGGGTTTTAGATTATTGTGGTTTAAACTCAATTCAAAATATTTTTTCTTGTATTCTTCTAACCCTTTTTGAATTTGTTTGTTAGCAACCATTTCATGCGAAATGGCTTCAATTATTTTTTCTTGGTTTATTGCGCCTAGTTTAATTTCTTGTTTCAATAAATTGAGCTGTTTTTGTTGTTTTTCTAAATCAAATTTTAAGTTATCGCGAGTAAATGTTAGCATATCATAATTCATTTCAAGTGCTTGACATTTGCTTAAAGTTTCGGCTACTTTTAAATCAAGTGTATCTTTTTCGGCGTATTTATTTCTAAGGTTATGCAATTCTTCCATACCTTGTTTTAAGCTAAGGGTATCAAAATTGACAAAACCTAGTTTTAAAAATCGTACTGAGGTTAAAAGAGAATCAATTTTTTCGTTTTGCTGCTGGTTACCAAATGAAGATTGGCAATTGCTAAATGCAAATGCTAAGCAGCTTAAGAGTATTACAATACTTAGTTTGGTTTTCATATCGATTTGATTGATAAAGATACTTATTTAAATAGAAATTAGTATGATTTTAGTTATTTTTAACTTAGCTCCACCACAGTCTTAAATCAAATGAGGAAGGATTATAAATTAGCATAGGGTTTATAGTTTTTGGTAAGTTAGTTTTTATAATTGGTGTATTTCTTTTCGTAAAGAACTGTTTTCCAGCGATATAATTTCAGTTAGGGGTGTTAATTAAAAACTTTCCAAATAACGTCAAATTATGTCATTTCGTCGATAGTTTTTGTATATTTGAAGTTCAAAATCAAAAATCAAAATGAAAAAAATTATTATTCTATTATTACTGTTAACCCCCTTTTTTAAAATTAATGCTCAAGCTCCTTCAACTCAGGCAAGCAATGTTGTTGTAACAGGCAAGTCGATAACATATATGTCTTTTGGTTGGACTAGAGGTAGCGGACAAAGGTGTATGGTTGTTATACGTCAAGCCGCTTCAAGTTATGCTGGTCCGCCTAGTTCTACAAATACTAATTACACGGCAAATTCAACTTTTGGTAATGGTAGTAACTTAGGTAGTTCTAATTTTGTGGCTTACATTGGAACAGGAAATACATGCACTATTTATGGTTTAAATGCAACTACTGATTATGTTGTGTATGTTTATGAGTTTAACACTCTTGCATTTAATATTAGTCACTATAATACTTCCACAACAGGCAACTATATATATTGCGCAACTTTTTCGAATAACCCCACAAACCCTGTGATTAATAGTGTTTCTTCTACCTATAATTCAGCTTCTGTTAGTTTTACACCAGGCAATGGTAATGAAAGGTTTGGTTTTGCTAAGTTAGGTACAAATGGCACAACCTCTTATCCTCCCGATGGATATGTTTATGTTGCTAATTCAGCCTATGGTAGTGGTAATGATTTGGGAAGTCAAAATTTTTCGGTTTATAGTTCTGGAGCAGGTTCGTCATTTAGTATTACCAATTTGCAACCTGCAACAGGATATTATGTTTTATTGGAAGAAGTAATGATGGGAACAGCTGGAAACAGTACAGCCTGGGCAACAAACACAAGAAATTATTCGGGTGCGGCTAGTTGGTTCTTTTATACACAAAACAATCCTCCAACTATTAGTTTAACATCTACTTCGGGTTCAATTTGTGAAGCAGGAGGAAGCTATACTATCAACTTTAATGGGGTTAGTGATGGTAGTACCTTGGAAACGCAAAATGTAACGGTAAGTGCTACTTCTAGTAACACTACTTTACTACCTAATGCTAACATAGCTGTTAATTATACTACCAATGCTGCAACAGGCTCAGTTACTGTAACACCAGCTACTGGGCAATCAGGGACTGTAACGGTAACGATTACAGCTAACGATGGTTTTTCAACCACACCCACCACATCAAAAACATTCACGCTAACGGTTAATCCATTACCATCTGCGGCAGGTTCAATTTCGGCTAACGGAACCACTGCTGCTGTTGCTGTTTGTGGCGGAAATAATATGACTTTAAGTGTTCCTGCTATTGCTAATGCAAGTTCTTATAGCTGGACTTTACCTTCGGGCTGGGCAATAGTTAGTGGTACAGGAACAAGTTCTATTACTGCTTCAACACCATTGGTTACAGCTATCACAAATTATAACGTACAAGTAAAAGGTGGAAATGCCTGCGGTTTAGGTGTAGCTTCAACACGCACAGTTCAAATTGATCCTAAACCAGCTAACCCAAATGCAGGTCCTGATCAAATTAACTTATGCGGTAGTACTGCATTTTTAAGTGGTAATGCCATGAGTGGAAGCAATGTAGGTACTTGGACACTTTTTCAAGGTTCTCCAGCGCCATCAATTGGTAGTGCAAGCTCTGCTTCAACATCGGTTACTGGTTTAACCAATACAAATAACTATAAATTTATTTGGACAACAACTTATACAGGAAGTTCATGTCCTGCTAAAAAGGATACTGTATCATTGAGCACTAATTGGACTCACATTAGTTGTCAACCAGCTGCTGCTTTCTCGTATTCTCCAACTAGTGATGTGGGGAATAATTATGTTTGTTCAGGAACAAATTTAACTTTCACCGATTTATCAGTAAGTGCTAATGGTTGGGAGTGGGATTTTAACTACAACGGAACAATTCCGAATATTACTTCAACTTCACAAAATCCTACACATACTTATAGCACACCTGGAACTTATACGGTGTATTTAAGAATATTTAGTACGGCCACAGGTCAGTTTTATAACACTACACAAATTATTAATGTTATTGGAGCTCCAGCTGCACCAGGCGTAATTTCCGGTTCAACTACAGGTATTTGTGCTGGTTCGGCTAGTCAATTTACTTATTCAATTGCAGCTGTAAATAATGCTACAGCTTATGCATGGACATTGCCAACTGGCGGAAGCATAGTGGCTAATCCTTCTAGCACTTCAATTACAGTAATGTTTGATACAACTGCGGTACCTGGTAATATGACAGTTGTTTCTACAAATTCATGTGGAACTAGTTCAGCATCTACATTAACAATTAATTTATCACCATTACCAGGAGTAACTAATTATTCTTCAGGTAACACAACTGTTTGTCAAGGCGAACAAGGTGTAGTTTACAGCATCACACCATCAAGCAACGCTACTTCTTATGAGTGGGTTTTAATAGATGGAAGTATACAAACTACTGCTGCTCCAACTTATACTTATAATATTGGTTTAAACGAGTTGAGCGGAAGAATTTATTTTAGAGGGGTGAATGCTTGTGGTAATGGTCCGCAAGATGCACAAACAATAACTGTAAACCCACTTCCGGCTAATGTTGGAAGTATTTCAGGAAATAACTACTTAACTATTTGCCCTATTGTAACTAATGGAGTTTACTCGGTTGCTCCGGTAGCTAATGCAACAAGTTATACTTGGGCTTTAAGTCAAGGTACTATCGTGTCAGGAAATAATACAGATAATGTTACGATTGATTTTACAGGAGTTACGTCAAATACTACTTTACAAGTTGTTCCAAGTAATGCTTGCGGAGTAAGAGACTCTACTCCAGTTTTCTCAATTGATATAGCTACTATACCAACTGTTGATATTTGTGTTGTAACAGTTGATACAGCTTCTTTGCACAACGAAATTTTCTGGACACGCCCTTCAAACTTAGATATTGATAGTTTTAGAATTTATCGTAAAATTACTGCTACTACCGATACATTAGTTGGTACTGTTGGTTATAACGACCCAGCTCAGTTTACTGATACTTTAAGCGATTACAATCCAAATACAAACGCTGAAGAATATACTATTACTGCTGTGGATACTTGCGGTAACGAAGGAGCAAAAAGTGCTTATCACCAAACCATGTTCTTGGCAACTTCATTAGGAGTTGGAACTGTAAACTTAAGCTGGAACTTATATGTAGGACAAACTGTAAACTCTTACCGTATATGGAGAGATTCAACAGGATTGCCAGGTGCAGCTTGGGAATTATTGGATGGAACTGTGCCACCAGCTGTTACAACTTGGATTGATTTAAACCCTCCTTTAACTGTAAATAATGTACGTTACTTAGTGGATGTGGATTGGGCTACTTTCTGTGATCCAACTCGCGGACCAATTAATACTTCACGTTCAAATATCCGTACAAACTCATTTGTTGGTATTAAAGAGAATGCAATTGATGCTTCGTTAGTTAGTATTTTCCCTAACCCTGCAACAAACAATGTAAGTGTTGAAATAGCACAAGCTTTGCAAAGCGGAAACATTGAAGTTTATGATGTGATTGGACAAATGGTTTACTCGAGCAAAATAAATGGCTTTAGCCGTGTAAACTTAAACCTTGCTAATTATGCAAAAGGTATTTATAACATTAAAGTTTACAATGGTAAAAACTTTGTAACTAAAAAATTGATTGTGGAATAGTTTGTTTGATTTATACACGAAAGCCTGCAATTGTATTGCAGGCTTTTTTGTTGGTGGAAATTGATTTACTGTTTAATTAGCTCGTACAAATAAGGGTTACTAAATTAGCCTTGTGGAATAATAAAAAGAAAACACCGAACATTTACAACCTAATTCCACTTTTTCTTTTCGCCGCGGCGAAAAAAAGTGGAGCAAATTCGCCGCGGCGAACAAGTCTTACGGAAAACAGTTTGAAAATTTACGTTTGTTTTGCCTCCGCCGCGGCGGACCATCAGAACCGCAAGTTATGATATAGCTTTATTGTTAAATCCAATGTTACACTTGCTCGCTGATGACTATTCATAGGCACACCCTTCAAAACGCTCTTAATTTTCTAAACTATTTTCCGAATGACACCGAGAATAAGTTTGCGGATTAAAATTGGTTATCATGAAATTTTGTTTTATCAATCACCAGACTATTATATATATCGTTCTAAGTTCTGGGTAATGATTCTGTGGTACAATCTTTATTTGTTGTAAAAGCTTCCAATAGTAAACCGTGTGTTAGCCATGGCGATTCGCGAAGCAGTCCTGTGGTGAATGCCGTATTGCTTAGAATTTTTTGAAAAGTTCGCGCAGCGAATATCTTTTCTGAAATTCTTAGCAATTGGCAGAGGAGGGAAGTAATCGAATCGACTTGTTTTTTGGTTACTTTGCTTCGCCGCGGCGAAAAGGCAAAGTGACATGGAAGATATTTATTTTCACTTTCTTTTTATCCTTGATGAGGGCAATGGCAAAAAGTACATATTAATCGAATAATTACTCAATAGGCGCTAGACGCAGTCTTTGCAAAATATCATCAACTGGTTTTAAAAAGTTAGCATCAATAACTTTTCTTTCTTCGTTATTTTTTAATTCGTAGCACTTTTCATTTACCATATAAAACACATCTCTTAGCCAAAATACTTCGTTTTGCAACGCAGGATGTTTTGCAATAAAAGCCTCGTTAAACCTTGCTAAAATTAGTTTAGCAATATGTTCTTTTTGTTGGTTGGTAAACAAAAAGTATTTCTCGGTAAACTCGTGTTGATTAAACTCATGTAAAAAAGGTGTGATGTTTAAGCCGCTTCCATTATCTTCTTCTAGCACCAACTCCACAAAATGTATGGGATTATTGCTGTAATGCTCAAATAGTTTTTCTATGGAAATTGTGTTGCTCATAAATAAAAGCGCTTTGTAAATTTACTGTTTTTTGTTGTGTGTAACGTTTAACATCCATAAAGTTTTCGCTTTAAGCAAGGATTTGTCCCGATAGCAATAGGGAGTATTTAGCGGAGCGACTGCTTTACAAAAGTTTTGATATTTGTCAAACTGTTGTCTTAGCGCGTGTTAGTGGCTGGTAAATTAATTAAGTGCCCTAAGATTTAAGTTATAATTTAGAAACGATTTTATAAAACTTATAGTTTGCTCTAAACTGTCATCAGGTCTGAATTTTGTATACTTGGTGATTTTCCTGCAAAAAATATCATTATTACTGATGTCAAATTTTAATTCGTAATAACAGTCACCACCCGTAACTGAATGAATAAATAAAGTTGCATTTTCAAAATATGCTAAGTAACGTGAAGAAATGTCATCGGGAATATAACCTGCTTTAAGTTTGTCTAGTTGAGTATTGTCTATATGAATTTTTGTTTTTAAGTCAGTTTTGTTTTGATTGTCAAACTTAAGATGTTCCCAAAAATCTTTTTTTGCAATTACCATTGTCTTTATATTGTTTGTCTATTGCTTGCTGTTAGGGGTAGTATTACTTTGGTTTTACTTTTGTCTTACCAGTATCTGATTGATTTGCTTTGTAACTATGTAGTTTAGTGATTTTTAAAAGTGAGTCTATGAGAATATTTTGTTTATTTATTGTCTGCGTAATTTGGTCAACCTGTTCAGACTTTATTTCTGTCGGCGTGTATATTTGTTTAACGCTAAAGCCAATTGAAGAAAGGGTAGCAACAATAGAAATCGTCAAAGCTATTACCGCCCATTTGTTAGCAGATTTGGAAGACTCACGAGCCTCTTGTAATTCTTGGTACTCTAGCAATGTAAAATAGCCGTCGGCAGTCATAACATATTGTCCTGTCGAAGGGATGTTTATCATGAAACATCTGCCCATAATAACATTTAGGGTTGTAGTTTCTTCAAGGTCCATTTTAAAACCAAGTCCTTTCAAATGATTAACAATGTCGTTCATGACAAAGCCTTGTTCTTTTCCGGGCTTTTTTGTCTTTCCGTATTTTAATATTTCAACTATAAGATCGTCTGTCATAATATTCCCCCTTGCTAGTGTATAAGTGAATAAAATGTTCGCCTATATTCTATTTTAGGCTGTATAGGTCCACATTTTGTTCGTATTGTAAATTTATGTATTTATTCCAAATAATCAAAGGGAGATTATATTTCACTCGATTCTTAATCATTTTCAGAGTTTATTGAGTAACGTTAAATTAGGTCTTTTTGAATCGAACCTAGGTTTGGCTAACCTCATTTCTTCATTAGTTTTATCCATATTATACAGTCCAATATTTTGTTGGGAACTTTGGTTGTGTCCGTCTCGATATTACTTGCCCAATAAAGTTCTTTTGGTGATGTGAAGAAAAGTTTTTCAATTGAAACCTTATTAACTTTAATAGAATAAGGATTAAATAAACTATCGAGATCGCTGCCTAATTTGGATTCTTTTAAGAATTGTTCAACAAGCTTATAACTTTGAAGTTTATCACTTATTCCAAATTTTTGGTGATACTGGTTTGTTACTTCAATAGCCAAGTCTCCATTTAAAACAAGTCGTCCAAAGTTAATCGCTCTTAGGGAGTCGAAGCTAAATTCACTTGCAGCTTTGGGCAAAATAATTTTTAACTCTTTAAGTCTTTGTGCGTAAGTCATTGAAGCCTTTGAATAGGGAATATTTAAGTCAATACCAATAGCGCCATCATTTTTAGATTCAGTAAAAATACAAGTGTAATCAGAAGTATCTTTGTTGATTATTACAAAATATCCAATCGCTCTTTTTCTGTATGCAGCACCTGCAATTTCGTTTGTGATGGTTTTACTTCCAACAACCGTGTCGATTGTCTCGGTGTTTTCATTTGGTTTTTTTACAGAGGAATTCTCTTGCTTGTTGAAACAACTTGTCAGAATTAATGCGAAAAGCCCGAGTAATATTTTAATGTTCATGTTATTCTAATTTTATTCTTCCTCGATTTCTTCTTCAAAGGAAGAAATTGTCCAAGGTTTGTTTTTCTCTTCTCTTTCAGCTCGATACCCTTCATCTATATGCAAAACTTCCTTTATGGTTTTGTCAACACTTAAAATATCTTCAAGTGAAACCAACATAGCATTTTCACCTGCGTTTGTTGAGTCAGCATCAAAAAACTGCCAATAGCCATCATTGTCATGTGTAACTCTAACAATGTTCATTTTGTTAATCATTACGTTTTTTGTAGTAAATACTACTTGGTTCATGTCTAGATTTTGGGGCTCCATTATTTATCTATAGATAGGTCGTATGCTTGGTTCTTATATTTTAAAACGAATTCTTTTGCTTCGTTCATTGTTGTTGGGTAATCAACATAGTTTTCTTTTGAAACAATGCCACTTTTTTTATTTATTTCTTTGTAAACGTGTTGATAGATAAAACCGTTATCTTTCAAAAACTCTACAACTTTCCATTTCTTTATATCGTCTTTTATTGGAGGTTTAAACTTATGATTGAAAATGGCAGTCTTTCCGCCGCATTGAGGGCAAGTCATATTAGATAAAGTTGATGCATCAGTTTGAAGGCTAAATGCTTTCTTACAATTAAAACAAACTTTTTTATTACCCATTAATTAAATATTTTCTCGAAGTTAGTATTAAACTCTATTATATCTATATATGACTTGTCTGGAATAATATCAAACATCGTTTCCTCAGTAATTAAGCTTAAGCCAATTTCGTTACCATAAATTTGTATTACATAGAACTTGTCATTAATAAATATGTCAATCATTACTGCTCCCGATTCGAAGTTATGAATCTCATATTTAACTTTAGCTAAGTCAAGTCGATTAATTACATCTGGAATTATTTTTTTCATTAAAGTTTCTCCGCAGTGATTATTGATTAGATCTTACGTATTTAATTTATGTTTGTTTTGAAGTAATGCCTGACGCAACCTGCAAAGGCTCATAACAAAGATAAAATGTTTCTGTTCGTTTGCAATTTAAAGGGGGCTGAATTTATAAGCTAGTTTAAAAAGATGTTATTGCCATTATTCTTTACTACATAAGTTTCTTTTCAATTACGACATTTATAAGTGTAAATTATCTTTGTACTTTAAATTTAATAAATAAATGTATTATGAGTTTTTAAACTTTGAACTAGAAATAGATGACTTTGTTTAGCAACAACTTAAAACTACTTCCGCAATTCTATCGAATAATAGTAACTGTGCCTTTAAATTTACCTTTATCGGTGCGGGTATCTAATATGTAAAAGTATGTACCTGCTGGTAATTCGTTACCAAGGTATTTGCCATCCCAATCGTTAGCGTAATTATTTTTAGTGTAAACTAATTGTCCGTAACGGTTATAAATTTCTAATTTATTGTCGGGATACTTGCCTAAATTACCAATGTAATAGGTATCGTTGTTTTGGTCGCCGTTAGGGGTAAAGGTATTGTAAAAATATAAATCAGCATTTTCAATTACTGTAACTGTAACTGCATCATACGAAACACAGCCTATAGCATCAACTGTCGATAGGTAATAGGTTTGCGTTGAGGTTGGGTAAACGTCGGGATTTGCTGTGTTTTGATGTTGAATGTTAGTAAATGGTCCCCAATAATAAGTTGTTCCTCCTGAGCCGTGAAGTGTAATTGTACTTCCTTCTAAAATGGTTGTATCATTCCCTG
The DNA here is from genome assembly GCA_964603125.1 of uncultured Flavobacteriaceae bacterium. Classification (GTDB taxonomy): domain Bacteria; phylum Bacteroidota; class Bacteroidia; order B-17B0; family Aurantibacillaceae; genus CAZRUA01. The sequence continues at coordinate 61,192 of CAZRUA010000003.1, forward strand.
CATCAGCAATAGGTGCATTAACGGTTACAGTTACTGCGCTGGTTTGTGAACCACAAGTTGGGCTTGTTACGGTTAAACTATAAACAGTTGTAACAGTTGGTGTGGCAATGGGATTAGCGCTAGTAGGGTTACTTAAATTATCAACTGGCGACCAAGAGTAGGTGAAGCTTCCAGTAACAGTAGCTCCATTTCCTAATTGAGCGTTATTACTTGAAATACATACCGCAGTGTCATGCCCCGCATTAATGCTGTTGATGGGGTTTAAGGTTAAAGTAACCTGTGATGTAGTGGTGTTATCGTTGCCATCTTTAACCACAACCGAGTAAGTAATAGTTTGGTTTACGGTTGCCGTTGGATTAGCGCTCGTTGTGCTGTTTAAACCAGTTGCTGGTGTCCAAGTGTATTGGTAAGGAGGGTTGCCTCCAGCAGCAGTAGGTGTTCCTCCAATGGTATGTGTTCCGTTTGGGCAAACAGTGGCTGCAGCACCTGCATTAGCCACTAATGGTGGCGTAACTACTTGTGCTTTTACAGCTACAAAACAAAAAAGGAATAATATGTTTGTAAGAAGTCTCAATTTCTTAGTTCTTAAAATTCAAAAATACAATTTTATACGGATTTTGTGAAATAAACTTAATAAGGTTTAATGAGTACCTCGGAAATGATTTTGCCCTTACTATAGCTGGCATTAAGTTCATAAAGTTCGCTAAGGGTTTTGTGTAAATCAATTTGTTCGTAGTTGTTTGTAATAATGGCATTTCTTTTAATATCAGGCCCAGCCATAAATAAATTAATGTGTTTACAGCCATCACAGTTATCGCCATGCGATATAAATCCATCAGCAATAGAGTTTGGATGTCGACCATGATCATTGGTAATTACAAAAGTGGTTTGGTTTTTATAAAACGGATCGTTCTGTAAAAAATTGTATATCTCATAAGCATATTTATCACCGTTTTTTATTCCGTTTAAGTAAGCGGTCCAATCGTTGGCATGTGCCGAATAGTCCGGGTCTCTAAAAGCAACAAATAAAAATTCGGGATGCTCGTTTTGCAACACTTCAAAGGTTTTTTTGTAGGTAATGGTATCGTGTCGGTATCCTGTTCCTAGGCCGCTTATGCCACAATCAACTTGTGGGGTATAGGCATTTTGCCACTCGGGTTGAAGGCAGGTTTTAAAAATTTCGAGTTTATCTTTACTGGTTATTAACCAAGATGTATGACTGTCTTTTTTTGTTTTTTGCAAAAAGCATTGAGCTAAACTAGGGTAGGTAGCTAATTGAGTTCCGTTGTTTACCAAGCTTTCGTAATTACCAGTGAGTATGGCGCAATGCCCAGGATTGGTAAAAGTGCTTCCTAAGTTTTGGAAATTAGTAAACAAGCTACCTTGCGATTTTAAATAATTGTGCAAATAGGGTTGATATTGATGCGAAGGGTCTCCCCAGGTTTCTTCCCAGCGTGGACCATCAATTAAAACAATAACTAATTTATTGGCTCTGTATTTGGTTACTTCAATATCTTTCTTGCACGAAAAAATAAATAGCAGTAATGCTATACTTAAACTTGCTATGTTTTTTGTTTTCAGCATTATTGTGCCAGAGTTCCTGGCTTCGCTTTAAATTCGGGAGCTATGGGTGCAGGCCAAATAAAATTCGCGTTTAGGTCAGGCACCATTTGTTTTATGTCGTCTCTGGTGTTTTGCGCAATGTCAATGAATTGCCATGTTTTTCCCTCATCGGTTGATATGCAAAGTAAATTACTTTTAACAATCATACTGCCATTGTTTAGTTCCATCACCATGTTTTGTTCTACAATAGCTTGTATGTTTTTTTCGCTAATTAAAAATTGTGATGCATCTTTATTGCTCAACTCTTTTAGTTGGTAACCATCTTTTATCATTTTATCAATATCAGTTTCTAAGCCTTTTACCATTTCTTCTTTACCACCAGCTTTACTATGAATAGAAGGGTGCATAAAATCAACAAATGTTTTAAAATCCTTTTTAGCAAAAGCGGCTTGCATTTTATCACAGCTAGCTTTTAGATTTTTCTTTGCTTCAACTTGGTCAATTGTTTTTGAGCAAGAAGCTAATATTACTAAACTTAAGACAAGGAAAAGTGATTTAAAATTCATGATTTGTTTTATTGTTTAATTCCGTTAATGTAAACGCTTTCAATGCAATTCATACCAAAGGAATAAGGTATAAATGCTAAGGTAGGTATTTCTTTTGTGATAAAAAAGTTTGCTCGTTTGCCAATGCTTATGCTACCAACTTCATTTTGTACTTGCATGGCATAGGCTGTATTTAAAGTAGTAGCATTAATACATTCGTTAGGTGTCATTTTATAATGCACACAAGCAATGGATTGCATAAAACTCATGTTTCCGCTTGGACTGCTGCCTGGGTTAAAATCGCTTGCAATGGCTAAGGGTAAACCTGCATCAATCATTTGGCGCGCTGGCGGATTGGGTAAGCTTAAAAAGAAGGCAGCTCCAGGTAAAATGGTTGGCATGGTATTGCTTCCTTTTAATGCTTCAATTTCTTTTTCGGTAACGTATTCTAAATGGTCAACACTTATAGCGCCGCATTTTACACCCGCTATTACTCCACCAAAATTGCTTAGCTGTTCGGCATGTACTTTCGGTACCAAGCCATGTTTTATACCTGCGTTTAAAATACTTACAGTTTCTTCTGGACTAAAATAATTTTGTTCGCAAAATACATCAATAAAATCTGCAAGCTTTTCGTTAGCAATAGCAGGCAACATCTCATTAATAATTAAATCAATATAACCTTGCTTATTGTTTTTGTAATCTACCGGAAATGCATGCGCACCCAAAAAAGTTGCTTTGATAGGAATAGCACAATGTTCTTTTAAACGTTTGATTACTTGTAGCATTTTTAGTTCGGCTTCAACACTTAAGCCGTAGCCGCTTTTAATTTCAAGCGCACCTGTTCCAAGTTGAATTACGTCTTTAATACGATTTAAAGCTGCTTCAAATAATTCGTCTTCGCTGGCATTGGCCAATTTTTTAGCTGAGTTTAAAATGCCACCGCCACGTGCCGCAATCTCTTCATAAGTCAATCCTTTAATTCTATCTTCAAATTCGGCTTCTCGGCTACCAGCATATACAATGTGTGTGTGACTATCAACATAGCATGGCAATACGTATTTGTTTTGAGCATCAATAATTTCAAGGTTTTTCCAATCTGTTATTCCTGGAAATTCATCCATGCTGCCATAGTCTAAAATAATTCCGTCCTCTATTGCCAACCAAGCATTTTCAATGCAAGGTAAATTTTCCATGTCGGCACCCAATACTTTTGTTACGGCTGTATCTCTAGCTTGTACTAGGCTTTTTATGTTTTTTATAAGAAGTTTTTGCATGTGTAATAAATTGTAAATATAAAACTAATACTTATATTTGTTAGTATAGCTAAACTTTAAAGTATGGATAGAATTAAGATTACAGAAATGAAAGAGAAGTTTGAAACTACTCGAACCAAAGTTGGGGCAGATGGTCAAAAGTTTCAAGAGAAATATATTAGCACAAAATTGGTTGATATACCCTTGGTAAAAGGCTGGGCAAGATTTGGCCATTATATGATAGATTTTGTTATTTGTCAAATTGTATTGGCTTTTATTGCAGGTGCAATTTTGGGAGTTATACTTGTTGTTACCAAAGTTGAATTTGATGAAGAACAATGGGATTTATATGCACGATTATTTACTTGGTTGGTTTTAATACCTTTTTATTACTTTATAAGTGAAGCTACAATGCAAAGAACGATAGGCAAATTTGCTACTGGAGCTATTGTAGTGAATGAGTATGGCGAGAAGCCAAGTTTGGGTCAGTTATTAGGAAGATCATATGCTCGAATTATTCCTTTCGAGGCTTTCTCTTGTTTGTCGGATAGGGGTTGGCATGATTCAGCGAGTAATACCTTTGTTGTAAAAAAGGCTGAAATGGAGAGAATCATACAAGCTTATAAGGAAATGGAAATGAGTAATTTTCAGGACGAACTGCAAAAAATGAAAGCAGAAGGGAAGATTTAAACTTTTCGCTAAATAATGAGCATATTGGGAAGAAGGGGCTTCAATACTTTGTCAGGCTTTTAAATTGATTAAATTGAGGTAAAGTTAAAAATCCTTAAAAACTCCATTGGCATCTTTATTGCTATGCTTTTTGCGTTATTTTTTTTTGTATTTTTACTTAATAAATCCATTATGCGTAAATTATTATTTATAGGAATTCTTGCTGTTGCAACAGTTTCTTTTTTCGCTTTTTCTAAAGCCGATGTTAAAGTTGCTAAAGTTGATGATACCCATTTGGTGAAATGGATAACATTTGAAGAGGCATGTAAACAAGCTCATTTAAAACCAAAACCTATTTTGGTGGATGTTTACACTACTTGGTGTGGTCCGTGTAAAATGATGACTGCTCAAACTTTTGGTAACCCCGAAATTGCTAAATACCTTAATGAAAACTATTACTGCGTTAAGTTTGATGCAGAAACTCGTGATACTGTTAGGTTTACGCGTTATGTAATGGATACTGTAAAGAACGAAAAAGGTATTGCGGTTGTCGACAAAAAAACAAAGCAAGTTAAATTAAAGGAAACTAAAAAAGAGTGGGTGTTTGAAAACAAAAACCCACACGGAGCTCAGCGCCCACCTCATGATTTTGCTATCAGTATTTTAAATGGTCAGTTATCTTATCCATCATTGGTTTTTTTAACGGCTAATACCGAAATGTTAACTACCATAAAAGGTTTTCATCCACCAGCTCAGTTCGAACCTTATATGCGTTATTTTGGCTCGGGAGCATGGAAAACAACGAAGTATGAAGATTATCAAAAAGACTTTAAATCGGAGTTGACAAACAAATAATGCTTATTGTATAAGCATTATTGGATAAACTATAATGACGACTGAAACTTCGCACTAGCGAATGACTAAAAATACAAATTATGAATCTTAAGGACAAGATACTTACTATTCTTGAAACACAAAATCACACCTACGCTCAGTTAGCTGAGCACCTTAGTTTAACCGAAAAGGAGTTAGACGACGCCTTGGAGACCAGAAGGTTAGAGGTTAGAACGCTGGAGTTAATTTCAAAAGAACTACGTATTTCCTTGTATAGTTTCTTTCGCGAAAAGGATTATCAATTGGTAGGAGATGATACAGAATCATTTTACAATGTAAATATTTGGAGTAAAGATGAGTTACGTTACCGAACCGAAATTCAAATGCTAAAGGATGAGGTGAAGAAACTAAACAACGAACTTATTAAAAAAGATATTTTGATTGAGGCGCTGGAAGGACAATTAAAAGGACCGAAATAATTGTTTCGGTTTATTGTTACACTAAAATCAATGCATGACCAACGAAGAAAAGATTAACCTTATCGGTCAGAAGATTATTCTTCTTTCTCAAAACATCGAAAGAAATCAAAACGATTTAGCTTTTTTAAAATCTCAACTCGAACAATTGCAGTATGAGATGCACTTAAGCAAATTCCCTAGCAATTTTAAACCTGAGGATAAAAAAGAGGAGAATAAGATTGAGCCTCCTATTCAAAATCCTATTCAAAATCCAATTATTGAGCCTGTTAAGGAGCCGGTAATTGAACCTGTGAATGAGATTGTTCCTCCAGTTCAGCAACCTATTCTTAATCCTATTAATGTTAATAAAATTGAGCCTTTAAAAACGCCTCAAACTTTTGTTAGTCCAAATGCGAAGCAAAATAACACATCTAATTCAACGCAAGCTTCTAAATCAAAGTTCAATTTAGAAGAATATATCGGAGGGAAACTTCTTTCTATTATAGGTATGTTCTTTTTGGTGATAGGTATTGCTGTTGGAGTTAAGTATGCTATTGATGAAGGCTATATTAATGAGTTAACTCGCGTAATCTTAAGTTATGCAGCTGGTGGCGTGCTTTTAACTTTCGCCTTTTACTTACGAAGCAAGTATAAAGTGTTCAGCGCTGTTTTGCTCGGTGGTGGTTCTACTGTTCTTTACTTCACTACATTTTTTGCACATTATTCTTACCATCTCTTCCCTGGCGATAGTAGCTTAATGCCTTTTGCAATAATGGTTATCATAACTGCATTTACTGTGTTTGCAGCGCATATTTATAATTTTGAAGTTATTGCATTAATAGGTTTAATTGGAGCCTATGCCGTACCACCTTTGTTATCGGATGGTAGTGGGAAAATACAATACATGTTTGGGTACATGAGTATTATAAACATTGGTATTTTGGTTTTATCCATTACTAAAACATGGCGCTGGATTTATTATACGGCTTATGCTTTAAGCTGGCTCATTTTTGGCGTTTGGACAGTAAATAGTTTTAAGGCCGAACAACATTTTGGATTCGCTTTTTTATATGCTACTATTTTCTTCCTCACATTCTACGCAACATTCATTGCCTACAAACTTATCCGCAAAATACCTTTTATTGCTGGCGATATCATTGTTTTGATTTCAAACAGTTTTATTTATTTCGGTTTAGGGTATTACTTCCTAAACGATTCGGCTCATGAGCAATACCAAGGTATATTTTGTATTGTAAATGGTGTTATCCATATGGCCGTAATGTTATTGGCACGTAAACAAAATTCTGCCGATAGATTATTGTTGTTTTTGCTATTGGGCATGGTGTTTACATTTGTAACCATCGCTGTTCCTGTTCAATTAGACGGAAATTGGATTACCTTGGTTTGGTTAAGCGAAATGGTGCTCTTGTTATTCTTGTCTAAAAAATCGGACATGCCTCTGTTTAATTATTTAAGCTTAACTACTTTGATACTTGGTTTAGGAAGCTTAATGTTAAACTGGGTAAATGGATATGCTTTCAATTACATTGCCGTAAATAAGTATCCTTTAACAGTTATTCAAAACAAGTATTTTGTTACTTCTATATACTCTTGTATTTGTTTGGCTGCTGCTTGGTTATTAGCCCGTAGCGACTGGAGCAAAAACGTGAAAAATCAAGGCTTTGTAAATGTGTTTAAGTTTGTTACTTTCTTTAGTTTCATTGGAGTACTTTACATTACCTGTATTAACGAAATAAGTTATTATTTCAATCAATGGTATTATGTAAGTGAGTTTCAAAATAAAGCACTTAATACTTCGGAGGTCTCAAATTATTTTAGCTCGGCTATTGGCGATGTTAGTATTAAATCATTTAAGCATTTATGGTTGTTAATTTTTACGGTTGTATTTAGTGTTAAAATAGCATTGGTTAATTTGTTTGTTTTTAAAAATCAAGCTGTACAACGCTTTACTTACTTTTTCAATAATGCTTTAATAGTGCTGTTCATAGCTGTTGGTTTTGTTTACATAGGTGAATTAAACGCTTACGTTTTTGGTACGCGAGAATCGGCTTATGTTGTTGTTACTCCGTGGTTTGTTAAGTTTAGGTATTTGCTAATGGCTGTTGTTGGGCTTTTGTTTGGTTCTTTATGGTTACAGCGAAGAGCTTCTTGGTCAGATTTGAAAGTTAACCTAAATAACTATAGTTTAATATTTATAACATTTGTGTTAGGCTTAATTGAGCTAAGTTTCTATTTTAACAAATGGTATTATGCTTCGGAGATTAAACAAAGTGTAGTGGATAAGCTAGCTTATGCCAATGAGTTTTATAACCCTAAGTACTATGATGAAAGTATTGTTAAGTTTAAGTATATATGGGTGTGTATTTTTATTGCAGCATATAGCGCTATAATTAGTTTGATTAATTCTTTTGTATTTAAGAAACGATACACTCAAATTATTACTTATGTTACTAATTCAATTAGCTTGCTTGGTTTATTAGGCGGTGGATTGTTTGTTTCTGCAGCATTACAAAGAAACTTGTTTAGTCCAATTATTCAGGATGGCGCTATGGCACCAACTAGTGCTTGGTTTGTAAATATCAGGTATGTTGTTTTAGCTTTAGCAGCATTAATGCTTTTTGTAATGTATTGGCAACAGCGAAAAGAGAAGGATAAAACCTGGAGGATTTATCATTTTATTTTTATGCATATCATCGTTTTGGTAATGTTAAGTTCAGAATTGTATCATCTATATAAAATGTGGCATCCAACTGAAATGGAGAAATACGCTCGTGTAGCTCGTCGTATGGGCTTTACCATTCTTTGGTCATTATATGCTATGGCTATGATTGTATATGGTATTTCAAAAAAGAACAAAACTTTGCGTGTAATGGCAATGGTTATTTTTGGAATTTCTATTCTTAAATTATTGTTCGATTCTTTTGAAATGAGCAAGGGCTATAAGTTTGTTGTATGGGGAAGTGTTGGTTTAATTTTATTATGTGTAGCCTTTTTATACAATAAGTTTAAGGAAGTTTTATTTGGTGATGACAATGATGAATCTAAAATTGAAAAATAGTATAATAGTTAGTGGTATTTTATTTTTTTTGTTTGTTGCCATTAGCAATGGTTTCGGGCAAATAAATAAGTTTAAATACTATGCGCCATTAACGGGTGTTGACGAAACTCAATACCAGTCGGTACCTTTAAATTCAAAAATACTAGCTCAAACAAAAAATGACTGGAATGATTTTAGAATATTGCAAGTAACCGACCACGATACAATTGAAACACCTTTTATTTTTAATTGGCTACAAGAAGAATGGAAAAATAAAACTTACAATGCTTCTATCATTAATCAAACGCGAGTTAAGGGCAAGTACAGTTCATTTGTGCTCAAGTTTAATGAAAACTATATTATTAATGAAATTAACTTAAGTTTTGAAGAGCTTTATTTTGATAAACGAATAACTTTAGAAGGTAGTTATGATGGACAAACTTGGGAGACTATAGCTACCAATATGCGCATCATTGGTTTTGAGAAATCTAATTTTTATTATACTAAATTAGAGTTTAGCGAATCTAAGTTTCCATATTACAAGGTTGTAATAAATGATGAGCATAGTTCTCCAATTCATGTGATTAGTGCTGATACTCGATTGTATAAGTTTAAGGAGGCTTCGTATTCGCCTGTTAAAATTCAATCTATTAAGCGTACTGAAATTAAAAAAGATGAATCAAAAAAAGTGTATGAGAATAAAACTGTGTTTGAAGTAAAACTTCCAGAGCTTAATTGCATTCATCACATCAGGGTAAAATGCAAAGATACTATTGATTTTTACCGTCGTGTATCAGTTTGCAATAGTAAGTTGGTGAATATGTTCGAAGGTAATCTAACTTCTTTTGGTAAAGAGTGTACTTTAAATGTTTCAACGGATTTAAAAGTATTAAATGATTTTACAGTAGTTATTGATCATAACGATAATCAGGCTTTAAATGATATTGAAATTGAAGTGTATGGTCAAAATGCGGAGTTAGTGGCTCAGTTGAATCCTGATAATGATTACATTTTATGTTATTCCTCTAACAAAGTAAATGCTCCTGTATTTGATTTACAGTATTTCACGGCTAAAATACCTGATGTGAAAAACAAAGTTATTGTGGGTGAGATTAACGAAGTAAAACCGAAAGTAGCACAGTTAAAAAAGGTTGCTGATTCGCCAATGATTAAAGAGAAAATGTGGTTATGGGTAGTTTTAATTGTTCTAGTTCTATTACTAGGCGGTTTTGCTTATTCTATGACCAAGAAGGTTTAACTTTTTAATCGAATGGGTATCCAAACTTCTTCTTCCGAATCTTCTGAATCGCGTTTGTATTTAGCGCCTAAAATCTCAAAATGTGGTCTATCATCGATGCTGTAAACAGAGTTAGGTAGCCAATTTGTAAAGATAGTTTGAAAAAAGGCATTGGCTCCAGCTACACCTCCTTTGTAGTCAAACACTGCGTAAAGTCCTTCTTGTATTGTTAAAGCTTCCATCCCCTCTGGCACAATATCCTGAGAGGAAACTGCTACACAAGCCCATTTTTCAAACTCTTGTGTAGGCTTAAAACTGCTAAAAAAGTCAAGCGGATAATTTTGTAATGAGTATAAATTAGGCTCAATTGCGTTTACAATTTCCTTTCTTCTAGGCATAAATTTTCCCCAAATCTGTCCAGTTAAGTTGTTGCTATACGACATTTTTGTTCGAATGCCAATTAATTCAGTTTGAGGAAATGTTTTAATTCTGGGTTCTAACATTAATTCGAAATTTTAAACTCATCTAAGTTCGGCTTCACAGCTTTTTTACGCGCTAATTCGTATTTGTAAAAGGTTCTTCCTAGCTCGGCTAAATAGGGCAGGGCAATACTTTTGTATTCATACTTTCCACTATTAATTACTTCTGTTTCGTTAGTGTAAATAACCGCGCTTAGCATAAACTCAACATTGTTTTTAAAGTCAACAATGTAGGCACAGTCAACCATAAAGCCATAAGATTGACCAACTATGTTGAATATTTTTAAATTGTTGTTTGTTATGCTTGCTTTTGAATCACCGTAAATAAAATACTTTTTATAGGAGTCGTAAAATTCTTTGGTGTTATAACTTGGTTTTTGACTCTCTCTTGGATACATGCTTAAGTACTTTAGTAAGAACTTATGGTCATCATTTGTTATGGAGTATTTTAAATTAGGGCTATTGTATTTATTAAAAACCAAGCGTTTTAATACATCATTAACGGTCTGAAGGTTAAGGTAATTAAGCCCTGTAAAATCTTTAGGCTCATTTACTTTTTTACCTGCATTTGTTAAGTAGGCTTTGCCAACATAAACAATGCCCAAAGGATGCGGATAGCTCTTGTTGGATTGTGCGTAGTTTTGAGTAAAGATAAGTTTGTTGTTAGCATCGTAAAATGAAACTGGATTGGTAATTGTGTTCGCAGTTCCTTTGCATCTTCCGTCAAAACGGTGAACTATTCTTGTGTTATGAAATCCAAGATTTTCAAGGCGATTGTGAAGATAGTCGGTACCTAAAAATTCATATACTTTATCATAAGCAAAATTGTCGCTAATTAATAGCATACGTTTTATGTACTGAGCTATACTGGGTAAGTTAAACTTAGCTGAGGTATCTTTTTTACAAGTTCTTTGACATGCGTTTACACTATCTGTAAACATTGTCGTTTCTTTTGTAATAGGATACTTCTTTTGGTACTCGTTTATTTTTTCAAGAGCGATGATTGAGCAAGGTAGTTTAACTAAGCTTGCGCAATAAAAATAATTGCTGCTATCTAAAAAGTAATTGTGTTGTTTGAAAGAAGGGATGTTGTTTTTATCACGATTGATTTCAGTATAGATAATTTGTATTCTATACTTCTTGTGATTTAAAATAATATTGGAAAAGGCTTTGTTATTTGTTTGTAATAATGAATCGATTAGCTTGGAATTATTCTGACTTTTTACCGATTGAAAAGTAAATAGTAAAATAAAAATGCTTAAAAATCGATTCATTGTTAAACTGAATTAGTTACGACTTAGTTTGCAGGTAAAACCTTTGCTCTGCATTCTCCAAATCCAACTCTAACTCCATCTTTTAGGCAATAACCTTTTATAATCACTTCATCGTTATCATTAATAAACTTGCGTTCTTCACCGTTTTTAAGTGTTAATGGTTTAGAACCTTTCCAGCTTAATTCCATCATACTTCCAAATTCATGAGGCTGAGGTCCGCTTATTGTGCCGCTACCCATTAAATCGCCCACATTTATGTTACAACCATTTACTGTGTGATGAGCAAGTTGTTGTTCCATTGTCCAATACATGTACTTGTAATTACTTTCGCAAACAATGCTCTCTTCGCCGTTTTCAGGTTTGATGGCAACACTTAAGTTAATGTCTAGGTTTTTTTCTCCGGTATATTCCAAGTAAGGTAATACTTTTGGTTCTTGTGTATAACCTTTTGTTCTGAATGGCTCTAAAGCTTCAAGTGTAACTACCCAAGGCGAAACAGTTGATGCAAAGTTTTTAGATAAGAATGGTCCTAATGGAACATATTCCCATGTTTGAATATCACGCGCACTCCAATCATTAAACAATACTTTCCCGAAAATATAATCATCAGCTTTTTCGGTTGAAACGCTATCTCCCATTTTAGTTCCTTTGCCAATAATGAATCCTGTTTCTAATTCAAAGTCCAACAATTTACAAGGACCATAAACAGGAACGGTTGCATCGGCAGGTTTTTGTTGTCCTTTAGGGCGGTGAAAACTATGACCCGAAACAGCAATAGAACTTGCTCTTCCGTGGTATCCAACAGGAATATGTTTCCAATTGGGCATTAAGGCATTTTCTGGGTCACGAATCATTTTGCCAATGTTTGTTGCATGATCAATACTGCTATAAAAATCAGTATAATCTCCAACTTTTATGGGTAACAACATGTTTACATTGTTTTGTTTTTTAAAAACAACAGCATGTAAAGAAGTATTGTTTTTTAATTCGTCAGATGAACTAAGCAATTCTATTAGTTTAGTTCTAACTTTTGAAGTTGTATTTTTTCCTAAGGAAATAAAATCATTTAAAAATTCTTTTTTAAAAATCGACTCATCATCCACAATACCTTTAAAATAACCTGCTTTGGCTAGTTCAAATAAATCTACTATTTCATCGCCTATAGCGCTGCATAAATGATGAAATACATTCGCATCTCTATAAATACCAAAAGGAATATTATGAATTGAAAAATCACTTTCAGTAGAAACGTTTTTCCAAGATTTTAAATTTGTGTTGATAGTACTCATTGTCATTTTTTTAATTTTTAAATAGCTAAAGCTTTAAAAGCGTTTTCTAAGCGCATCATTGTGTTTTCTTTGCCAAACATTTCCATCATTTCAAAAAATGAAGGTCCACCACCAACACCAGTTAATACAACTCGATAAAGTTGCATCACTTGTCCTGCAGGAATAGCAAGTTTTTCAGCACAGGCTTTAAACGTTTTTTCGGTTTCAACTGCCGTGAACTCGTTGCAAGCTTCTAAATCAATTTTAACTTGTTTTAAAAACGCTGTTGAGTTTTCATTCAAACGTTTTTTTATTACATCTTCATCGTATTTGGTTGGCATTACAAAAAGGTAACTTCCTTGCTCCCAAAATTCCGAAACAAAATGTGCTTTTTCTTTTAATAAACCACAAGCTTTTGTTACAAAGCTATCCGAAACTTCAATGCCTTTTTCTTTTAAAACGGGCTTAAATTCAGTAGCTAAATCTTCGTTTGAATGTTTACGTAAGTATTGTTGATTAAACCATTTCGCTTTCTCTGGGTCAAATTTAGCTCCACTTTTACTCACGCGCTCAAATGAAAATATCTGAGCAATTTCATCTAAAGTAAATAACTCTTGATTATTACCAGGGTTCCAGCCTAATAAGGCAAGGGCATTCATAAATGCTTCTGGATAATAACCCGATTCTTTATATCCTACAAAAGGTTTTTCTTCTCTTGGATCTTTCCAGCTTAATGGAAACACAGGGAAACGAGCTTCACGTTTACTAATTTTTCCATTTCCATCTGGATTTAAGATTAAAGGTAAATGAGCCAATTGCGGCATATCGTTTTCTAAACCTAAACCACGATATATAAGCACGTGAGCTGGAGCACTTGGTAACCATTCTTCTCCACGAATGGCATGTGAAATTTGCATTTCAATATCATCAACAATATGCGCCAAATGGTAAGTAGGCATTCCATCGCTTTTAACTAATACTTTATCATCTACTTGTCCTGAGTTAACTACAACCCAACCACGAATAATGTCATGGAAACGAATGTCTTCATTACGCGGTACTTTTAAACGTATTACGTACGGAGCGCCATCAGCCAATAGTTTGTTTACTTCATCTTCACTTAAAGTTAATGAGTTACGCATATTTTGTCTTGTAACCGCATTATATTGAGGAGAAACAACTTTCGCGGCTTCTAAGCGTTTGCGCATTTCATCTATTTCTTCTGAAGTGTCAAAAGCATAGTAAGCATAACCGCCAGCAATAAGTTTGTCGGAATATTTTTTATAAATTCCTAGTTCTTTTCTTTCGCTTTGGCGATAGGGAGCATGCGGCCCATCACCAAAACCAACACCTTCGTTTGGAGCAATTCCGCACCATTTTAAAGCATCAACAATATATTGTTCCGCACCTTCTACAAAGCGCGTTTGGTCAGTATCTTCGATACGTAATATAAAATCACCACCGTGTCTTTTTGCAAATAAATAGTTAAATAAAGCCGAACGAACACCGCCCATGTGAAGTCCACCAGTTGGACTAGGGGCAAATCTTACTCTTACACGTTTTTCCATAATAAAAATTTAAGGTGCAAATATACTCAATAGCCCATAAAATAAAAGCTTTCTAATTCTAAAATTTGTTATGTATTTAAAGGACTAAAGCGTATTTTAGTGGCTTATTTTGATAAACAATAATCACTCTAAGGAGATTTAAATTAATAATGAACTTAATTACACCCGAAAATTGGAAAGATTACGAATTGCTTGATTGTGGCGATTTTGAAAAGTTGGAACGTTTTGGTAAATACATCACCATACGTCCCGAACCACAGGCAATTTGGAAAAGAAAGTGGAGTGATAGTGAATGGGAAAAATTAGCTCATGTTGTTTTTGTTCCTAAATCAAGCTCTCAAGGAGATTGGAAAAAGCTTAAATCAATGCCTGATCAATGGCAAATTGAGTATGCTTTAGGTAAGTCGAAATTGGTTTTTCGTTTAGGTTTAACAGCGTTTAAGCATGTAGGTGTTTTTCCTGAGCAAGCTTGTAATTGGGAGAAGATTTATGAAAGTATGTCGGGTATAAATAAACCTAATTTCTTGAATTTATTTGCTTATACAGGCGGTTCATCTATTGCTGCTAAAGCTGCGGGTGCTGATGTTACGCATGTAGATAGCATTAAACAAGTAGTTACTTGGGCAAAGGAAAATATGGATTTATCTAAGTTAGATAACATCCGCTGGATGATTGATGATGCTTTGAAATTTGCTAAAAAAGAAATGCGCAGAGGTAATTTTTATAACGGTATTATTCTCGATCCGCCAGCGTTTGGTCATGGTCCTAATGGCGAAAAATGGAAGCTGGAAGATAGTTTACAAGAAATGATGGATAGTGTTTTGCAAATTTTAAATCCCGAAAAGCATTTACTTATTCTTAATGCTTATTCATTAGGTTTTTCAAGTATAATCACCGAAAATTTATTGGCACCTTATGCTGAAAAGAATAAATCTGATCTTAGTTCGGGTGAACTTTATTTACAAGCTCAAAGTGGTATTAAATTGCCTTTGGGTGTTTGGGGACAATTGAAAAAGTAGGCAATATATGTTAACTTTAAACGTTTACTAATTGCAATTGCTTAAGAAATTTCCATATCGTATAACTTATATATTCGGTTTGCTATTATTAGCAGCGGCTTTGCCTTTGGGTAAGTTTTTTATGAGTGTTGCGCAGTTTGTAATTCTTGGAAGTTGGCTTTTAGACTGGGATTGGAAGAGCAAATGGGAAAGATTAAAGGCGAACAAGATATTTGTACCAATTTTTCTATTTTACTTAGTAGTTATAATTGGAGTATTTTATTCGGAAAATAAGCATGAGGCCTTGCGCGAGTTGAAAGTGAAATTGCCTTTGTTAGTGATTCCGGTTTTGATGCTGACATCAGCTCCATTAAGCAAAAAAGAGTTTCATTTAACACTAAAGATATTTGTGTCGGCTGTGGCAGTTGCTTGTTTGTTCAGTATTGCGGCATATCTTGGTTTCACTAAAAGGAAAATCACAAATTATCGTGACATCTCAGTGTTCAATTCACACATACGATTTGCACTTTGTATTGTTATGTCAATTTGTATTGCCATTTACTTGGCTTGGCAAAACAATAAAACTCTGTCTTGGCTTGTGTTTATATTACATATTTGTTTAGGTGCATTTGTATTGGTTTTACTTCAATCCATTTCTGGATTTATCATACTTTCTTGCGTGTTTGTATCTTATATTATTTGGTTGCTTATAAAAAAGGCACGTACAACATTACGTGTAATTGTGATGTTATTAGTTGTTATTCTTGTTTACCAGACTTACAGTATATTTAAGTATGAATACAAAGTTGTTGAATCTGTTAATCCTATTGATCTTTCAAAGCTTGAGACAAAGACGGTAAATGGAAGCCCTTACTTTCATAATTTA
>CAZRUA010000004.1:0-76225 GCA_964603125.1 uncultured Flavobacteriaceae bacterium
TGAAACACTTGTAATTAATTCAACTTCTAATTCGGAGCTTCTAGCAATCGAAGTCCCTTTAAGTTTTTAAACAAAAAAAGAGCTTTCATTTGAAAGCTCTTTTTTTTCGTATTGTAATATTATTTTACAATGGTAACATGTCCTGCTTTATTGTAAGATTTACCTTTCGCATCTTTATATGTAATTCTATAAACGTATGTATCTATTTGGCACATTGCTCCATTATTATTTCTCTTGCCATTCCAACCAACATTTATATCAGTTGAAGTAAAGATTTTTTCACCCCATCTATCAAAAATTTGCATTTCAAATGATGTAGGGTTAAAGCCATCACCTTCAGCCATAAACACATCGTTTTTACCATCGTTATTATTTGGTGTAAATGCACTAGGTACATACACAACCACATCTGGTTCAACTAATAATATTATTTGAGTAGTGTCTTTACAACCAAATTGATTACTTGCTACCAAAGTAATTGGCCATTGCCCTGCAATTGGGAAATCATAGAAAGTATTTTCGTTGTGAGCGGAGTCCATTCCAGCGAAATCCCAATCCCAAATAGTTGTGTTAGTTGAACTACTGTAAAAACTTACATGCGGATTAAGGGTTGTAGTTTGACTTGGTGAAGCATAAAATGCCGCAACTGGTATTGGATGAGATGTAATCATATTAACAACTGTTGCTGTATCAACGCATCCATTTGCATCCGTATAAATGTCAGAAACTGTAAATGAATCCACTTGAGTGTATAAATGTATTGGAGATGCTAAAGCACTAGATCCTGATCCATCACCAAAATTCCAATTATGTGTTCCTCCTGCTGGTAAACCATTGCTTGAAAAAGATATAATAACTGGATTACAACCTTCGGTAGTATCTGAAGAAATGGAAATGGTAGGTTGAGGATTAACAGTAATTTGAACAGAATCAATATCTGGACAAGAACCTGGCATCGCATAAATAACGTTATGTGTTCCAACCCCTGCAGTTACTGGGTTAAATACCCCTGCAGCGCTTACTCCAACTCCTGTCCATAAACCACCAGCATTTAAAGTTGTTAAGGTTAAGTTTGGATTATGAATACAAAGAACTGAATTTGGCGTTGTTATCCCAGCTGAAGTAAATGGATTTACAACAACTGTAATTGTATCTTTTTGAATACAACCTGCTCCACCAGCAGTATAAATTAAATCATATGTTCCAGCAGTTGCTAAAGTTGGGTCAAAATTACCTATACCACCACCTGGGTTCGAAACAACCCCTGTTCCAGCCCAAGAACCTGTTGTTGGAATTGAAGTAGTTGCAGTAATTTGTGCTATTGGATCATTCGCACAGAATGGTCCAGCTGGATTTACTGTTAAACTAAATGTTGGCGTTACTGTCACTGTAAATGTATCAGTTCTAACACATCCACCATTTATAATTGTAGTCGTTAATGTATAAAGTGTAGTGCTTAAAGGTGTTAAATAAACATCAGGTACGTTTGTAGATGGTAACACATTAGTATTTGGGCTCCATGAATAAGTAAAGTCAGAAGGAGAAGCTTGTGCAGGACACCATCCGAATTGAGTTACAGGACGCTCATTAAATACTTGATTATAACTTAAATTAGGACATGACGGAGTTACATCTGAATTGTAAAGTGCAAATGAACCGTAAGCTGTTGCTGTATTATTCATAATGGCATTGTTAGTGTATGTTGAACTAGCAACCCATGTGTAACAAATTTCAACAAGTATATTACTAATACCATCCCATGCATATGGGGTTGTAAAAGTGTGGGTATTCCAGCCTGTTGTTACCGTGTAATTTTGAGGTCCCCATACCTGAGTAAACGTTGCATTCGCGAAATTAAAGCCGGTACTGTTTAAATCTGAAATTGGAGTACAAGCCATTTTTATTGAATATCCTAAAAAGGTTGTATTCATTGTTGTTGGTATTGAAGCCACGTTAAAGCCAATGCTAGAAATAATACCACCACTTATACCCATTGCATTTAAGTCTGCAGCTGTGTAAAGAATTTGATATTTTTCATTTGAATACCAGTTTCCATAAGTACAAGGCCAACCCGTTGTTCCGTTTTGTGTTTGATTATTACCAATAGTAAAGGTTGTAGGGCTGTTACATTGGTTAGTAGCAACTCCACAAGAAGTTGGAGCTCCAGCACCAAAGTTAAATACAACATGAGCACTATCGCCACCACATAAATTTGTTGGAGCTACAGTAAAATCAACATCTACACTAATAGTGTCAATTTTAAAAGTTTCGTTGTAAAAACACGAACCATCATAAGCACTGATGTTATAAGTTCCAAAAGCTAAACCTGTTAGCGGAACAGCCGTTAAAGTAGTTGATGGAATTAAATTGCTATACCCATTTGAGCTAGTAATATTGTAATAATAAGGTGATGCATGTGTTGTATTTAAATTAACCGTTGCAGTACCATTTGTTGCTCCAACACAAACTCTACCAATATTATTTGTGTAAACCGATCCACCAGTGGTTTGATCCATTGTAATTACCAAAGAATCCTTACAACCTGTTGCATTAGTATAAACAACTGAATAGTGGTCTCCGTTAGCAATACCTGTAGCAAGTAATGAGTCATTTGTACCTACTGGAGCAGGAAGAGCCGCCCCAAGATTATTATACCATTGTATACCACTTGCATTTGGCGGAGCTAACAACCATGTTGCACTTCCGCAATACTGATGAGTAGTCCCTGAAAAAAACGCAGGTGAAATTCCAATAACAACTGTTGTGTCATAAGAACCACAGTTTGGAGCTGAAATATGAACATTATAAGTGCCGGGTGATAATCCAGTAGCAGTTTGACTTGTACCTACGGTTGCACCACCTGCGATATTCGTCCAGAGGAAAGAATAGTTTCCGCTAGGACTTCCGCTTGGAGTAACGGATGCAATACCAGAACTTCCCGTTAAACATGAAGGTGAACTATTGGTTGATATTACACCAACATTTGAAAATTGTAGATTTGCTGTTAAAGTAGTAGTACAACCAGCAACAGAGGTAGCAGTTAGAGTATAAACATCGCCAACATTACCATTAAGTATCGTTAAAGTATCGTTATTACCACCTTGATTAGCAGGAACAGGAGTTGTATTATTATTTGGGCCAAACCATTGATAGGTAGCAAATCCTGGAGGGGCAATTACTTGTTGAGTAGTAGAACCAGCGCACATATTAACTACAGCTTGTGCCGGACCACAATCCGCATCAACATAAGCGTAACCGAAGTGTCCACCAGCGCTACAATCCGCCGATCTAAATTCAATTGTGATAGTTGTTCCAACATACGCTGTTAAATCAACACCAACTAGAGTCCATTTTTTATAGTAGATCGGATCAAACTGGCTAGGTTGTGTATTTGAAGGGATAACAGTAAATGTTGGATCTGTTGCCGCTTGAGTAGCGTTAACATTGTAAATGCCACAACCTGTTAAAGGAACACCATTTTGATCTTTGAAAGTTACAGTGAAAAAAGGCTGCTCTGGAAGTGTATGATTTGGATCTTGAATAACAACTGCGTAAGAATATGAGAACTGTGAATTGTTTGGTGTAACTGCTAATGAATAAGTCAACATATCCGTTTGAGAACCAGATAAACTGTTACCTAATCTTACAGAAGAACCATTACCCCAAGGGCAAACTGTTTGAATTTCGCAAATATTGGTTGTAGGATTTCTAGCAATAGAGTCCCAACCTGGTGTTGAGCCTAATGCAGGGTTTGGATTACCTGCAGGTATTGTAGTTATTGTATGACGACCATTAGGGTCTGTTAAAGCTGCATTATTACCCGAAGAAATAGCTCCAGAAACCCACACAGGCGCTGTTGTCCAGTCTAAACCACTTAAAGTCCAAGTGCTTGGAGCCCAAGTGTTAAAGTTAAAGTTTTCAAAACCAACATTGGGGCAATAAAAACCCAAAGGAGATAAAATAGGAACGTACTGCTTTGCTGCTGAGCTAGTTCTATCAAATTTAGCATTCGGAAAATGCTTGGCAACATACTGAGACTTAAGATAATTTAAATATCCTTTTCTTTCAGAAACAGGCATATTCTTAAGCTTCATGTCATTGCAGGCTGCTTGTTCATCAAAACCTTGCAGAAGATTTTGATTAATTTGAGCACTTAATTTAAAAGATGCTAAAACAGTTAAAGCAAATATGGAAAGTTTTTTCATTAGGATGTTTTGAGTTCAATCAAGTTAGAAAATAAGATTAAAATTACAAAAAAATTACATACCACCAAAAAAATTATCAATTATTTAATAATGGGCGGAGGTTGCATAATTGTTTGGCATTTTGAGCAGGTTCTTAGCTTTTCGTCGCCATAAAATTTTGCAAAAACCGATTGAAATTGATTTGCAATATCAGTTAAGGTAAAGTATTCTTCGTAAATTTTGTGATTACAATTTTCGCAAAACCATAACAGGCCATCTTTCTCATTATCACGACGTTTACGTTCAATCACTAGTCCAATTGTGTTAGCAAACCGGATAGGATTGTGAGGAACTTTTGGTGGTAATAAAAAAATGTCACCCTCTTTGATGTCAACCAAAACGGCTTTTCCATTTTCTTGAATTTGAACCTGAATATCCCCTTCTAATTGGTAAAAAAACTCTTCGCTTTCGTTATAATGGTAATCTTTTCTTGAATTTGGCCCTCCAACAACCATTATTATAAATTCCGCGTCCTTATAAACAACTTTATTGTTTACTGGAGGTTTTAAAAGATGACGATTTTCTTCAATCCATTTTTTAAAATTAAAAGGTCGTGTGGCTTCCATAAAAGATATTTAAAATTTAAGACTACTAAAATACACAAGCTAGAGATTAAAAACTATTTTTGTGTCACATTTTTTAAGAAAATCAAGATGAACATAGATTTAAAGAATAAAAGAGCCGTGGTGTGTGGAAGCACGCAAGGAATTGGAAAAGCAGTTGCAGTTGAATTAGCTAATTTAGGTGCTAATGTAACTTTAATAGCAAGAAATGAGGAAGCGCTTAAAAAAGTAAAGGCTGAATTGAATACTGATAAGGGGCAGCAACATAGTTATTTAGCAGTTGATTTTTCAAATTCAGAAGAGCTTAAGAAATTAATTAATCACTATATCCAACGTCAGGGTACAGTTCATATATTGGTAAATAATACGGGCGGCCCTCCTGCAGGGCCAATTGTTCAAGCGGGGCTGGAAGAATTTACAAATGCATTCAATAATCACTTGATATGCAACCATATTTTGGCGCAAGCCTGCTCAGAAGGAATGAAAAATGCAAGTTATGGCCGTATTATCAATATTATATCTACTTCGGTAAAACAACCTTTACGCGGCTTAGGAGTTTCAAATACTATTAGGGCAGCAGTTGCTAATTGGTCAAAAACTCTAAGTATTGAGTTAGCACCTTTTGGAATAACAGTAAATAATGTTTTGCCTGGAGCAACAAATACGCAACGATTAGGAGCAATTATCGATAACAAATCCTCTAAAACGGGAGCAAGCACTGAGGATGTTGCAAAAGAAATGATTCATGAAATCCCAGCAGGACGATTTGCAGAAGCTTTTGAAATTGCAAATGCAGTTGCTTTTTTAGCAAGTCCAGCTGCAGCCTACATTAATGGAATTAATTTACCAGTTGATGGTGGCCGAACAGCTTGTTTGTAAAAATTTTGTTACGTAATTATTTTACTCTTTAGTTTCTGCTTAAACCTATAATAAGTATCTAATAAAGTGTTTTTTATTAGTTCAAATTGTTGATAGCACTTCTTTTTTTTCAGTATCTTTTCTTAAAGACCTTATTTTATTGATGGTTCAAGGTGTTTTCAATTAACACTGCGTTGTTTACAAGTTTAGCATGTTAAGTCTAAATTAACTTTTTTTTTAAAATAGTTTTGCTAAAACCATAAATTAGATTATTTTCAACAAAAAATTAACAATTCTATTTATGGAAACTAAAACTATGTTAAACAAAACGCTATTATCTGTATTTTTTGGATTAAGCTTTATTTCGGTGTGTTTTTCACAAGAAAAAATAAAGCATTATCCATCTGTTACTTTGGGGGTTAGCGCCCTTAATTTTAATGGCGATGTGGGTAAAAAATCTGATTTAAGCCCTTTGTTAAATACTCGAGTGGGATATTTTTTAACAGTTGAGCAGCGTTTTGGTAAAGTATTGGGAATATCTTTAGGAGGTCAATACGGTAAATTAGCAGGCGCTGATAACATTGAAGGGTCTCACTTAAATTTTCAATCAAAAATGATAACAGGCGAGTTATTATTCTCGGCCTATTTTGATAAACTATTTAAAAATGATCCAATAGTATCTCCATTTTTAAATGTAGGTGTTGGTTACATGATGTTTGATGCTTATGGTGACTTAAAAAACGGCTCAACTTCATATCAATATTGGTCTGATGGCTCTATTAGAGATATTGCTGAAACATCACCATTGGCGCCATTATCAAGCATTATAAAAAGAGATTACACCTACGAAACTCAATTAAAAGATTCTTCAAATAATTATAGTCGTGCAACACTTACAGTTCCAATGGGATTAGGAATGTGTTTTCATATGGGTGAAAAATGGACTACATCTATAGGTTTCAACTATGTTATGTGCTTAAGTGATTTTGTTGACAATACTAAAAGCGGAGGGAATGATAGTTATTTCCAAGCACATGTTGGTTTACAATATGAGTTTAAAAAGAGACCAAAAGGTAATTCAGATGATATTGATTTTGCAGCTATTGATCATCTAGATGTTGATGGAGATAAAATACCTGATGATAATGACAGATGTTTAGGAACACCTGCTGGTGTTGCTGTTGATACACATGGTTGCCCATTAGATAAAGACGAAGACGGTGTTGCAGATTATCAAGATAAAGAGCCAAATTCTAAAAAGGGTGCTAAGGTTGATGGTGATGGAGTAACAATTGATGAAGCTGCCTTGGCAAAACATCAAATGGAATGGGATTCGTTGGCATCCGAAAGAAATGAAGGGTTTAATAGTAATCCAAGTACAAGTTATTTAAAGAAAGTAGAAGCTGAAAGTAAAACAGTTAAAGCTGGCAGCAATACAAGTAAAATCCCAACCGAGCTGCAAGGCGCAGACATCAACAAAGATGGTTATATCTCGGCGGATGAAATAACGAAGACGATTGATGCGTTTTTTGAGGGGGAGAATGATTTTAACGTGGATAAGATAAATGCATTGATTGACTACTTCTTTGAGCAGTAAAGTCAAAACAATCAATATATGCTGAAGTACACTTATGTTTTTGTAAACACCTTAGTAGTTTTAATGTATAATCTCTTAAGTGGAGATGATGTAAAAGTAACAGCTAAGTTCCCTGCTTCAGCCCAACCCAATACAGAGTATGTGTGTGAAGTAACAATTGCAAAAGGTTCAACTTCAGGCTTCTCTAAACTACAATTTGATGTTCCTGTAGGTTTTACTGCTACTGAAATTGAAAGTAAAGGAGGTAAATTTGCCTTTGATAATAGTAAAGTTAAAATCACTTGGATGTCGGTTCCTGCTGATGCTGAGTTCACTGTTAAATTTAATTTAAAAACTTCGGCCGATGCAAGCGGAATGCAAACATTTAAAGGCAAATATTCTTATATTTTAAATAATGCAAAGCAAGAACAAGAAATAGGCCCTATAGAAATGAGTTTTGGAGGAGCTAGCCCAGTTGCTAGCACCGAACCAGTAAAAACACCTGAAACAACTGAGCCTGTCAAAACGCCCGAGACTACACCAGTTACACCAGAACCAACAAAAACTCCAGAAACTACACCTGTCGATAATTTCGCCAAATCAGGTGATCCGAATGCTGTTGTTAAAATAGATAGAAGTATTGTTAAAGAAGGAAATGATTACATAATTAATTTGGTAATTAATAAGGGTAGCATCACTGGTTTTGCAAAATTATTAGAGACTTTACCTGCTGAGGTAACTGCTTCAGAGATAAATAGTGATGGTGGTACTTTTACGTTTTTAGTTGATGATAAAAAAACAAAAATTATTTGGACAAGTATTCCAACTAAAGAGATAGTTAACATTAGCTATAAAGTTAAACCAAAATCACCTTTAACTTCAAATCAAACAATTGAAGGCGAATTTAATTATTTAGAAAATAACCAAACTCAAAAAATTGCTTGTCCTAGTGGAGTTTTAAGCGCAGCAAGTGCTAGTTCAGAACCAGTTGTTGTTAAGGAACCAGTTAAGGAACCAATAAAAGAACCAGTTGCAGAACCAACAAAAGAACCAGTTAAAGAAACTACTCCTGTTAAAGAGCCTGTTGTGTCAACCGAACCAGTAAGTAAATCTTCAAGTGTTAAGTTCTCAGTTCAAATTGGTGCTTTTGCAAACGGTGTTAATGCATCTGTTTTAGCACGCAAATATTCTATAAGTGATAAAGTTAGAACAGACATGCATAATGGTATGACAAAATGCCTTGTAGGTAGTTTTGATGAGTATAAATCTGCTCGCGATCATCGTGAAAAAATGATTGGCAAAGGTGTGTCAGATGCGTTTGTGGCAGCCTATAATGCTGGAACAAGAATCACTGTTCAGGAGGCATTAATGATGTCAAATCAAAAATGGCTTAAATAGTCAGTATTTTATTATTTTTTTTGTATCTTTACCTGATACATTATATGGGTTTATGATAAAAAAAACATTATCTATTTTGTTTTTGTTTACGGTTGTTTTTTATTCAAACGTAAATGCGCAAAACCCTGATTCTACACGAACCAAAAAAACGAATAAATCTTCTTCTATTGAAGAACCGCCAGCATTAGGTGAAGTATTTAAACCTACCATTGGTTTTGGTACTGGTTTGTTTTCATACTATGGCGATTTATACTCTAAACATGCTCAATCTCCCTGGGTTTCTCGTGTTGGTTTTGATGTAAATTTATCTCAACCACTTAATAAGTATTTGAATTTAAATTTCAACACTTTTTTTGGTAAGCTTGGTGCTAATGAGCAATTAGGTTTGCGTAATGAAAATTTTCAATCTGAAATTAGAGGTGGAGGAGTTAATTTACAATACGATTTTGGAAATTTTATTGACAAAGACTTTGGTATTCGCCCTTATATCAGTGCAGGTATTTCGGGATTTGAGTTTTTAACTAAAACAGATTTATTTGATAGAAACGGGAATAGATATTATTACTGGCAAGACGGTTCAATAAAAAATATGGCTGAAGGAAGCCTTGGTTCACAAAATGCAGTTGATTTGGTTAGAGATTATTACTATGAAAGTGATGTTAGGGAATTGAATTTGGATGGATTTGGAAAATACGCGGAGAGAAGTTGGGCCGTGCCTTTAAGTGCTGGATTTAAAATTGATGTCACAGAAAGAGCTCACTTAGAAGTTGGTACAACATTTTATTTTACTTTCACAGATTACATTGACGGTATTACTCCTAAAAGTACTGGTGATAGAAAAGGCTTGAAAGGTTTTGATAAGTTTGTTTATACATCAGCCTCTTTAAATTACGACCTTGTAATTAACAGAAAGGATAAATCGGATACTACCGATAATTTGGAAGATTCTGGATACCTATTTGCTTATGAAGGCGATGAGGATAACGATGGCGTAAATGATTTTAATGATAAGTGTCATCAAACGCCAGCAGGAGTTAAAGTGGATAAACATGGTTGCCCAGTGGATGAAGATAAAGATATGATTCCTGATTACCGCGACGAAGAATTGCCAACTCCTTCTGAATTAGTTGCTGATCCTCTTGGTGTAGGAATTACCGATGAGGTGGCTCAAGCGTGGTATGATTTCTTTAATGATAGTACTGATGGAGAAGGCTTTGTAAAAGTATTGGATTTAGATTCGGCTAAAAAGAAGAAAGTTGATGTTAAGAAAGGTTCTAGTAGTATTGAATATACAGTTGAACTTAAACGTTACAAAGGTGGTGTTCCTGAAGATGAAATGCCTTATTTGTTAAGTATTGGAGACATTGAATCAATTGATGTAGATGGTGAAACTGTTGTTTATTTGGCAGGTAGGTATGATAGTATTAGATTAGCGATTCAACGTAAAAATGAATTTGTTAATGAAGGAATAAAAAATGCTAAAGTAGGTTACTTTAAAGATGGGAAATACAATTCATTAACGGATGAAGAAGTTGATAACGCATTAAAAGCAGAAAATAATGGTTTAGCAACAAATATTAAAGACCCAAGTAATACTCATAATTCCGAGACACATGGTTCGGGTGATGGCAGTATATTATTCAGGGTTCAATTAGGAGCTTACCATTATCATTTATCGCCAACTGTATTTAAAAATGCAGGCAAAATCATAGAATTACGCACCGATGATGGTTTATATAAGTATGTTACAGAAAGTTATAAAACGTTAGAAGAAGCAGCTATTCATAAGGCAGATTTAGTTTTTGAAGGTTATCCAGATGCTTTTATTTCTGCTTATAAAAATGGTAAACGAATTTCATTAAAATCAGCAGGTGCTAATTTTGAAAATAACAATGATGCAGCTAATGAAAATTTAAGTGAAACAAAAAACATTGGTGGCTCGGTAGATAAATCATTAGTTACCTTTAAAATTCAGTTAGGTGGTTTGAAAAAATCTAGCGACGCAGAGTCAATCAGTGGATTAAATGAATTAAAAGACGTTAATAAACAGATAACACCTTCTGGTTTAGTTAGGGTTACTGCTGGTAATTTTAATAACTACAATGAGGCAACAAAATATAAGGCTAGTTTAATCGAAAAAGGTATTGCAGATGCTTTTGTTATTGCTTCGTTTAAAGGCGAAATTATTTCGATACAAGAGGCTCTTGAGTTGTTGAAATAAAAAATGGCATTATCTTTGAATATTAATTAAACCTAAATAAAATCAACATGAAAAAAATTTTCGCAAGCATAGCATTATTAATAGCACTAGTAGTATTTGTTAGTCCGGTTGTGGCTCAAACCGCGAAGGGTAAAAAATCAGCAAAATCAGCAAAAACAACCAAAAAGCAAGATCCTGTTAAAAAAGATCAAGACACTACAAAACCAGGTGGAACTAGAATGGGTATTAATAAGGCAGGATTGCCAGTAAAGGGAACTTCAAAGGGAAATTCAGCGGCTAAAACAACAAAGCCAGAAGAAAAGAAAGACGAAAAAAAGGAAGAAACTAAAACTGAACCTAAATAGTTTTAACGCTTCTTAACAAATTACTTTTTCCTTTTTAGGTTACCTTATTTATTTTTTGAAATAAATAGTAAATCAATTAAATGTAAACTTCATGAAAACAATTTTGTTTATAGTAAGTTTGTTTGTTTTTGCTTCAGGTAACGCTCAAACTAAGAATGATACCGTTAAGGGTACATTGTTGCCTGTAACTTACACTGATGGTGTAGGATTGCCCACTGTTTATTGCGATCCAGTTTATTGTTATACGCAAATGACTTTTAAAAATAAAAAGGCATATGCAAATTGGACAAGATTAAAGTACAATGTTAAAGTTGTTTATCCGTATGCAATATTGGCTTCGGCAAAATTAAAGGAGTACGATAGGGTGCTGGCAACATTACCCAACGAGGCAGCTAGAAAGGAATACATGAAAAAAGCGGAGAAAGATTTGAAAAAGGAATTTGAAGATGAGTTAAAACAACTAACATATTCCCAAGGTAAAATCTTAATCAAACTTATTGATAGAGAAACAGGTCATACATCTTATGATTTGGTAAAACAATTAAGAGGAAGTTTTTCAGCTTTTGTGTGGCAAGGTGTAGCAAGTTTATTCGGCTCTAGTTTAAAGTCGGAGTATGACGCAAAAGGCGAGGATAAATTTATAGAAATTGCCATTTATCAGATAGAAAACGGAATGATATAATGTGGAGTAAATTATTGAATTTTAAAGCTCCGATGATTGTTTTTATAATAATTGTCGGAGCTTTTTATTTTAACTCACTTTATAATTTTAAATTATATAAAGATGATATAGTTAATACGGAAATGGTGAAGCCATACTCTCTAAGTGGTTTCGTCCATTTTTTTTATTGCAATTACGATGGACGTTGGTTTAATCAAGTTGTACTTTATATATTATTCTCTTTCATTGTAGTTAGCCCTGAACTAATTTTGTTGTTTCAGCTTTGCTTGTTTTTAATAGCAGCTTTTTATACTGGCAAATTGTTGGCTAGAATTATCGGAAATGAACATAATAAATTTCTAAACGGGTTGTTTGTTTTGTGTTGCTGGTATTGTTTTGAGATGAAGGACGAAACCGAAGTTTTTTTATGGTTAACTTCTTTGTCTATTTACATGCTAAGCACCTTGTTTGTTCTTGTGCTATTAAACATTGTTTTTAATGAAAGCGTTCCTTTCTTTGAATTTGCTGCGGCAATTATTTTAAGCGCCTGCCTAGGTGGTTTGTCCGAAAGTGCTTCAATTTTGTTGCTTTTAGTTTTCGCGTTTTTATTTTTCAACACAATAATTACAGTTAAAAACAAAAATCTAATTATATGGATGTCAATAGCTTGTATTTTAGGTTTGGTAATTAATTATGTTGCTCCTGGTAGGCAAATACGAGCTGAATCAATTGTTCATTTAAGTAAATATCAACATCTAAAAAATAGTATTCATAGTTTTGTGTGGCCTTTTGAGGGTATTGGTTTTTGGTTAAGCAAATTAGTAGCTTTTGTTTCTGTTGTTTGTTTTTTCAGATTCAACATCAAACAGAGGTTTGATTTCAAGATTTTGGTTCAAATTACTTTGCTATTATTTTTAATTACTTTAGGTATTTTCGGCCTCGTAAGTATTACCTTATCTGATGTTGTACCTGCTCGCGTTTCGGCTATTTTGCATTTGTTTTGGTTGGTGTTATTCGGTATTCTTGCTACCAGTTTTATTAGGAAGGGGAAAACTGCAGTTGCTGAAGGTTAAAATTGTGTTAACCAGCCGTTTTCAACAAAATTTGGTTGATATTCTAAATAGTTAAACTTGGCTTTAAGCCTTTATATTCAGTATTTTTAGAGTCTGGACTTTAAAAATCTAATTATGCACGCATACATTTTCCCTGGACAAGGTTCACAGTTCTCTGGAATGGGCAAAGACCTTTATGATTCGAACGAAGAAGCAAAGAAATTATTTGAGAAAGCAAATGAAATTCTTGGTTTTAGAATTAC
Source organism: uncultured Flavobacteriaceae bacterium (assembly GCA_964603125.1). Lineage (GTDB taxonomy): Bacteria > Bacteroidota > Bacteroidia > B-17B0 > Aurantibacillaceae > CAZRUA01. The sequence continues at coordinate 13,181 of CAZRUA010000004.1, forward strand.
TGACATTATGTTTTCTGGAACTGATGAGGAATTAAAGCAAACAAAAGTAACACAACCTGCAATATTTTTGCATTCAACTATTTTAGCTTCAACTTTAAATGATTTTAAACCTGATATGGTTGCCGGACATTCTTTAGGCGAATTTTCGGCTTTAGTAGCAAACAAAACTTTAAGTTTTGAAGATGCTTTAGTTTTGGTAAGTAAGCGTGCTTTGGCAATGCAAAAAGCTTGTGAAATTAATCCATCTACAATGGCGGCAGTGCTTGGTTTAGATGATAAAATTGTAGAGGAAGTTTGTGCCTCAATAACGGATGAGGTTGTGGTAGCAGCCAATTACAACTGTCCTGGGCAACTTGTTATTTCAGGCTCCTTAAACGGAATTAATATAGCTTGCGAAAAATTAAAAGCTGCGGGTGCTAAACGCGCTTTGGTTTTACCGGTAGGTGGCGCATTCCATTCTCCATTAATGCAACCAGCGCAAATTGAGTTAGAGGCTGCGATTCATGCAACAAATTTCAATCAACCTATTTGCCCTGTTTACCAAAACGTAACGGCTTCTGCTGTTTCTAATCCTAATGAAATTAAGCAAAATTTGATTTTGCAATTAACAGCCCCTGTTAAATGGACACAAACCGCTGAGCAAATGATTAAGGATGGCGCAACTAAATTTACAGAAGTGGGTCCGGGTAAAGTATTACAAGGATTAGTGAAAAAAGTTAACAAGGACATCGAAGCTGTTAGTGCATAAAATGATTAAACGATTAGCCATTATAATTTTTCTTTCGCTGAGTTTGTTAAAAGCAAACGCGCAGTTTGTTAATGGAATTGGAATTTTTGCGGCTGGTGATGCCTCTCGTCATAAATGGATGCTTAAGGACAGCGCCGTAATGTGTATGGGAGAACCTTATACAGATAAGTTTAAAGGCAAAAATGCATATCGATACGGTGGAGGAATAATTATTGATTTTTTTAGTGGAGATCATTTTAGATGGCGAACCGAATTTGAGTATATTTTAAAAGGTTCAAAGGATCCTAAGTTTACTTGTAGGTCAGTTGACGATGTTCAAAAAGAATATTTCAAAAACAAACTAAATTATATTGAGTGGAATAACTTTTTAATTTTCCGTCAGGAGTTATTTTCGTTTGTGCCTTATGCACTAGTTGGCCCAAGAGTGGGTTATACTTTTAGAAACAAACCAACTGTTTACGAGAATGTTTTGAATAATGTTCCTAAGTTTCATTTTAGCTGGAGCGCTGGTGCAGGAATTGAATTGGTTACATATGGCAATTTTAAACCTTATTTAGAGTATCATTACAATCCCGATATTATTAAATTATACAGAAGCAGTAAGTTGGATGTTAGCAACAGAACACACGAACTAAGGTTGGGATTAATTTATAGATTTAAAAAACGTAAAGAGGCTTGCAATACACCTATTTACGATGGCTCATATTAATAAATTTAAAAATAAATAAAATGGTAATTTCAAAGGAAGCACTTTTTTCACTTACTAAAGGAGTGATGATGCCGCAAGAAGAAATGCTTGAGGTGGCAAGAAAAAAAGGAAAATTATTTATTGGCGTTCCAAGCGAAGTCACTTACCAAGAAAACCGTGTTCCTTTAGTGCCAGATGCTGTTGCTTTATTAGTGAATTTAGGTCATCGTGTAGTTATTGAAACAAATGCGGGTAAAGCAGCTAATTTTCAAGATAATGATTACAGCGAGGCTGGTGCAGAAATAGCATACACTAAAGATGAAGTTTATAAAGCAGATACAATTTTAAAAATTGCACCACCAACTTTAGAAGAAATTGAATTGATGAAGCCAAAACAAAATTTGTTTTCGGCTTTGCAATTTACTACTCAACCCGAAAACTTTTTACGCAGACTTTCTGCTAAAAAAGTAAATGCAGTGGCTATCGATTGGATAACGGATGAGCAGGGTATTTTTCCTGCTGTAAGAGCAATGGGCGAAATTGCAGGAGGAGCATCAATACTTATTGCTGCAGAATACTTAACCAATACAAATAATGGTATGGGTTCTATTTTAGGCGGTATCAGTGGTATTTCTCCTACCGAAGTAATTATTATTGGAGCAGGAACTGTTGGTGAATTTGCTGCACGTGCGGCGATAGGTTTAGGAGCTTATGTAAAGGTTTTTGATAATTCAACTTCACGTTTACGTCGTTTGCAAAACATATTAGGTACACGTGTTTTTACTTCTGTTATACAACCAAAAGTGCTTGCTAAGCATTTAAAGAGTGCCGATGTAGTAATTGGAGCTATCAGAAGTAGTAAAGGGAGAACTCCTGTAATTGTTACTGAAGCAATGGTTCAAGACATGAAGAGTGGAGCTGTAATTGTTGATGTTAGTATTGACCAAGGAGGTTGTTTTGAAACATCAGAAGTTACAAATCATACAAAACCTGTTTTTAGAAAACATGGGGTTATTCATTACTGTGTTCCAAATATTGCATCTCGCGTTTCACGCACTGCATCTTATGCAATGAGTAATATATTTTCCCAAATTGTAATGAATATGGGTGATGAAGGTGGTTTTGAGAGTTTATTGCGTAAGGATTCGGGCGTTCGTAGTGGGGTTTATCTTTATAATGGTGTTTTAACTAATGAGTATTTAGCCGAAACATTTAAATTACCATTTAAGGATATTAATTTGTTAATGGCAATGTTTTAAAATAAAGCAAAATGAATTTTTGGCAACGATTAAAATTTTATGGTTTTGGGTTTTTATTAGGCATACTAGTGCTGATGATTATTTTGCGTAATAAGAAATGTTCCAGCCCACATGAGTTAAAAATGCAGGAGCTATATACACAAACAATTACTTACGATTCTACAATTGCTTGTAAATTAAAGTGCTTAAAACTTGAAGATAGAAAGGTTTTGATAGAAGCTTTAAAAAAATGTAAAGTCAATTATGATATGAGCGACATACATGCAACACCTTTTGGTAAGTACTACATTGATGGGCAAAATACAAAAGAGATTAAGTACACTTTAGTAATTGCAGATGAAGATACTTTATCTCACATTGTAAATGTTGAGGTAGGCGCTGTTCCTTGTGAATGTAAGTAGTAAAACTACAATCTAATTCCTATCGGACAAATACCATCAACTTGTTATAAGTTACCATTTCAGGTATTTACAGTGCTGACTACCAAGTCAAATTTAGTTGGAGAATATTAATGGGATAAAACGCTGGTAAATGAGCAGATTTTAGGCTTAATTACTTATTTTCCGTAAATTCGTAGCTCTATTTTTATAGCCATGCAGCACATTAAAAATTATATAAACGGCGCTTTGGTTGAACCCAATGCTAAACAGTATTTAGACAATTACAATCCAGCAACCGGCAAGGTATATTCGTATATTCCTGATAGCGATGCTACCGATGTGGAATTGGCATTTGCGGCGGCAGATGCAGCTTTTGCAGGTTGGAGTGTTACACCAAAGGATGTGCGCTCTCAGTATTTATTAAAAATAGCAAGTTTAATTGAGCAAAATTTAGATAAATTAGCTTTAGCCGAAAGTATCGATAATGGAAAGCCAGTTAGTTTGGCTAAATCAGTTGATATTCCTAGAGCAGCTGCAAACTTTCATTTTTATGGTACGGGTATTTTGCACTATGCTGCTCATGCTCATAGTATGGAGGATACAGCGATTAATTACACCTTGCGCCAACCCGTTGGTGTAGCGGGTTGTATATCTCCTTGGAATTTACCTTTGTATTTATTCTCTTGGAAAATTGCACCTGCCTTAGCTGCGGGTTGCACTGTAGTAGCCAAACCATCAGAGGTAACTCCAATGACAGCCTATTTGCTTTCAGAGATTTGTATTGAAGCCGGTTTACCAAAAGGTGTTTTAAATATAGTACATGGTTTAGGTGGTAAGGTTGGTAATGCAATAGTATCGCATAGTAAAATTCCATTAATCTCTTTTACTGGCGGAACGCTCACTGGTAAAGCTATAGCAAGCATAGCAGCACCTATGTTTAAAAAACTATCTTTAGAATTAGGGGGTAAAAATCCTAATATTATATTTGATGATTGTGATTATGAAAAAATGTTAAGCACTACAATGCTTTCATCATTTGCAAATCAAGGTCAAATTTGTTTGTGCGGTTCACGTATTTTTATTCAAAAAGGAATTTACGAAAAGTTCAAAAAAGATTTTGTTGAAAAAACGAAGAAATTAGTAGTTGGCAATCCGCAAACGGAAGGGGTGAAAATTGGTGCAGTTGTATCAAAACCACATATGGAAAAAATATTGAGTTATGTGGAGCTGGCTAAAACCGAAGGAGGGACTGTTTTAACAGGAGGAAAGCGTTTAGTTTTAGATGGTGAAAACACAGAAGGGTATTTTATAGAGCCTACAATTATTGAAGGTTTAAGCTATGATTGTAGAACAAACCAAGAAGAGATTTTTGGACCAGTTGTTACAATTACTCCATTTGAAATGGAAGAAGAAGTAATGAAATATGCTAACAGTACAATGTATGGTTTGGCCTCAACTGTTTGGACACAAGATATAACAAAGGCTCATCGAGTAGCGCAAAATCTTCATACAGGAATTGTTTGGATTAACTGCTGGTTGTTGCGCGATTTACGTACTCCTTTTGGAGGTGTAAAATCTTCGGGTGTTGGGCGTGAAGGTGGATTTGAAGCATTAGACTTTTTTACGGAGCCTAAAAATGTTTGTATAAAATTAAAATAATTAACTAACAATATGGTCATGCTGAACTTGTTTCTGCATCTGATAAGAATTAATTTTTAGATTCCGACACGTGTTCGGAATGACTTTTAAGATTTAAAAAATGTTTGAAAATACAGGAAGATTAGAATTAAGTGAATTAGGTGAATTTGGTTTAATCGACCATCTTACTCAACATGTTAAAATTCACCATAACGAAACTAAGAAAGGTGTAGGTGACGATGCTGCTGTTATTGATGCGGGTGAAAAGCAAATGCTTGTAACTACAGATATGCTCGTTGAAGGGATACATTTTGATTTAAGTTATGTTCCTTTAAAACACCTAGGCTACAAGGCTGTAATGGTTAATTTATCGGATATATATGCGATGAACGGAACTGCTAAACAAATAACAGTTAGCATTGCAGTTAGTAATCGATTTAGTGCTGATGCTTTGGAAGAATTATACGCAGGAATTATTTTGGCTTGTAACAAGTACGAAGTGGATTTGATAGGTGGCGATACAACTTCATCTAAAAGTGGGTTAATTATTTCTATTACTGCAATTGGCGAAGCTAAAAAGGGAGATATTGTTTACAGAAACGGTGCAAATGAAAAGGATTTGATATGTGTAACTGGAGATTTAGGTGGTGCATATATGGGGCTTCAAGTTTTAGAACGTGAAAAACATGTTTTTATGGGCAGCCCTGGAGTACAGCCCGATCTGGAAGGTCATGATTATATTTTAGAACGTCAGTTAAAGCCTGAAGCAAGAAAGGATATTTCTCCGATGTTGAAGATTTTGCAAGTTAAGCCAACTTCTATGATTGATATTAGCGATGGTTTGGCTTCTGAAATTTTGCATATTTGTAAGCAAAGCGAATTGGGTTGTGTTTTGTATGAAGAAAAAATTCCGATTGACACCACTACATACGAAACAGCACGCCAGTTTAATTTAGATCCAACGGTTTGTGCTTTAAGTGGTGGAGAGGATTATGAATTATTATTCACTATTTCAATGGATGATTATAATAAAGTGAAAGGTAACCCAGATATCACAGTAATTGGTCATATGGTTGATAAAGCCAGTGCTTACACTTTAGTGGATAAGTCAGGTAAGTCGCATGAATTATCTGCGCAAGGTTGGGATGCTTTTTTAAAACCTAAACAGTAGCACATTGTTAAACAGACATAAAAAATAAAAAATTATGCAAACAAACGATTCAAAAATTAATTCGTCAAAGGCACCAGAGCCTGTAGGTTTATATCCTCATGCAAGAAGGGTAGGGAATGTATTGTATTTATCAGGTGTTGGTCCTCGTGAAAAGGGACAAACAAAAATACCTGGTGTTGAATTAGATGAGAATGGGAAAATCGTTTCTTACGACATAGAAACTCAATGCCATAGTGTTTTTCGCAATATCAAGTATATATTGGAGGACGCTGGAAGCAGCTGGGACAAAATTTTTGATGTAACAGTTTTTCTTACAAATATGAAAGATGATTTTAAAACATACAATCGTATTTATGCCGAATATTTTAAGGATAATTTACCTTGCAGAACTACTGTAGAAATTAATTGTTTGCCAACACCAATTGCTATTGAGCTAAAAGTTTTAGCTACAATTGATTAGATTTTAATACGCAATTGCAATTTAATGTCTGTTTTTGTAGGCTTGTTTATTTGAGTTAAACTACCTTCACTTTGTATTGATTTGTTATTGAAAAAGGTTTGGCCAATTCTAAACCACAACTCGATTTTTTTAGTAACGTTATAATCAACCATAAAGTACATTCTGTTTCCCTTTTCGTATAGTGCTGGTATGCTAAATGCATAAAGCACATCGTTTTCATAACTGTAGATGCGACTTGTAAAACTTGTTGTTTCAAACAATCCATAACGAGCAGTAATTTCAAAAGGTTTACCTAATTTTTTATACACTACATCCTGAAAAATCATTAAACCTGTTTCATTAGCAGCCCCCGTTTTTTTGTACGTTAAATATTCTACACGCGAACGAAGTTTTAAACTTGGTAACAATTGGAATGAAACATTATACCTAAAGTTGTTTTGAATAACCGGAACCACATAATCAAATTTGTCTGGAATGATTGCATTTTCTTCTCGTCCTCTATTTCTAAAACGAAAGTACATGTCCGTTTTTTTATTTGGTGTCCAATTTAATTGACTTAAAAAATCGTGACCAGTTGTGCTAGATGAGGCACTAGATTTTAACCATGGAAATTTGTATTGGTCGAAGTAGGCTGTAAGCGTAAACCCTTTGCCAAGCTTAGCTTCTGTTCCAATGTATAAACCTTTTTCGTTTTGAGGCAAGGTGTTTTCTGAAATGGCTAATGCAATTGTGTTTTGATAATCTTTACCTAAGTTTCTATAATAGCCTACAAAAGTTAATCTTGGGTCTAAAGTTACTATAGCGCCCCCAACAAATGCTTTGCCTCCATTTTTACTTATAGCAGCCTCACCAAATAAATTTACGTTTTTTATTACATAACTAAAATCAATACCAGCATTAGCATTTTGTTTCCCTGAAAAATCATATTGATTATAAATTGTGGCCGTTTTTTTCAAAGGAGCAGATAGATTATAAGATTGAGCAGTTAAGCCTAAATTCAATCTTTTTCCTTTATAACCTAAATTGCCACCAATAATTGTTTCGGTAATAACATGCCTGTCTTTTATTTCACCAATAGTAGTATGCGATCCAGTAACAATTAAACTCGAAACTTCTTCTGCATCTAATAATCCTGTTGAATTTGTATCAGCTCTACTAATATTAGCATCTACTTTTTTACTTGAGAAAAAGGCAGTAGCTTCAATTTTACCAAACTTTAAAGTAGTCGCTGCACCACGTAAAAATCTATTTTCATCAACACTGTTGTATGAACGTAAACCCATTGCATTTCTTTTCATGTTCACAATAGCGATAGATTTTCCAAAACCAAATCCTTTCCACATGGTTAAGCCTTGTCCAAAGGATGCTTGATAATCACCAATTGCCAAGGCTTTTACAAATTTGATATTTCTTAAGAAAAAATGTGCGCTATAAAAATCAAAACCAGCTTTTTTATTTAACGAATCAATTTTTTTAAATGTTTCGCCGGCATCTTTTTCACCAGTTATTCCCCACGATACATTGTTGCTATATCGAAATCGGTAGCGGGCAAAAATTCGTTCTTCCCCTCCAACATAATATTTTGAAGGAGATTCTTGCAATTGTTGTAAAGTACGACTGGTATAGCCGGCCTGTTTCTCTAGTACTCTTTGATACCTTAAAACAACCTCGTTTGAGCCACTTTTAAACATTTCGTTGATTGAGAAATGCGCAGAGTTAAAATTGTCAGTTACTTTAACATAAGGTTTTATTTTGTTTATGGTTTCCAAATCAAAACCATCAATACTTTGTAATTCATATATAGTAAGTAGTTTACCGTTTTTCTCTATATGAGTTAGTAATGCGTTAATTTGAATTTCTGACAGAAGTTGCAAATCAGCTAGCTCTTCTTTGTTAGTACTATTAAGGTTGATTGGGTTTTGTTTAAATTGTTGAAGATTCTCAATTAAGCTAGTATAATCAACATTATCATCTCCATTTTGTTCTCCTAAAAGCTCTAAATTTTGATTTTGCTGATTATCTACATCTTCATTAGTTGTTGGTGTTTGCGCGCAGGAAAACTTACTTATGAAAGCAAAAAGCAAAAATATTTTCCAAACCTTCAGCATACAATTACTTTGCAGTTTCTTTTTTAGATTCGCCAAACGAATAGCTTAAACCAATTTGCGGGGAAAAACCTAATATGGAATGGTAAGCAGCACTTACATCACATTTAAATTCCGAAAAAAGAACTCCTACTCCAAACGAAACTTGTTTTGGAAATGAGTTTGCCCCAGCTCTTATATACAATTCTTTGGAAGGTTTATATTCTATACCTCCTTTAAAATTTAATTTTTGGTAGCTTGTTTTTTCTGCTTCCGCATTTAAATTAACTTTTTCAGAAAAAATGTATTGTAAACCTAAACGAATTGTGCTTGGTAAAACTTCGTTGTTATAACTAGTAATTTTTGCTCTAAATGGATTGTATAAGTGAGCAGCTACTACTACTGATTTCGAAAGAACCCCTCTAAATCCAAGTTCTCCTGTTACAGCATTGCTTCTACCGTATATATCGCTCATTTTGTAGTTAAGATAATCTAATTGAACACCTGCTGAAAAATTTTCGCCAAAAGCCATACCATAAGCTAATCCTAATTTAGTTTCTTTAAATGCTGAATATCCAAAACCGCTGTAGCTTAAACCAAATGTTCCTTTTTTTGTTGGAACTGCAGCAACAAAAGCACTTCTGCTAAGTTGTTTCACTAAAAATCGATTCTCGTAATAAGCTCCAATTTCAATTTTTTTGAGATTACCAATACCAGCTTGATTATTAGCAACACTCCAAACGTCAGTATGAATGCTGGAGATACCACCTAAGGCAGCCGATCGAGCCCCAACGGGATCGTTATATTGAGCCATACTACTTAATGAAGTAAAGGCAATGAGAGCAAATATTTTTAGGAATTTCATTGGTTTTAAAACAATAAATATAAATTTATTTTGGCAAATGTCAAAGCAAAAAAGCAAATAAAATCAGTCATTATAATTCTATATTTGCGGGCAAAATTGGCTTATGAGATTATTATTTATATCATTTTTAATTGGCGTTAGCGGAATAGCATTAGCGCAAGATTCTATTGCTGTTAGGTTTAGTAAAACAGTGACTTCTCAAGACTTAAAGAAACATCTAAGTATATTGGCTAGTGATGAGTATGAAGGAAGGGAGACGGGGCAAAAAGGACAGAAGATGTCGGCAGAATATATTAAAAAGCAATTCGAGACATTTGGAATTCCTCCGATTCAAAGATTAAACGGATACTTACAGCAATTCGATTTAGCAGTTTACCAACCACAGAAAGTAGAGGTAAATTTAAATGGAAAGATATATGAAGACAAAAAGGATTTGTACACTTTTTCTAGCATTGTAAAGGATAGCACTTTTTCTATAAGCGAAATTGTTTTTGCTGGTTATGGCATTAATAAAGGACCTTATAACGATTATGCAGGCTTAAATGTAAAAGGTAAATCGATTTTAATTATTAATGGTGAGCCTTATTCAAAAGAGGGTAAATCATTAATTAGTGGAACTGAAAAGCCAAGTGATTGGACTACAAATTTTCGAATGAAATTATTCGAGGCGCAACGTCAAGGAGCTGCCTTTGTTTTTGTTGTAGATAGAAAATTAGTTGAAAGCTATGAAGCTAATGAGCACCGCATTAATTCCACAAAAATGAGTATTGATTTAAACGGGGCAGCAAATTTTGCTAAGCCTTTTTTCTTCTATATTTCTGAAAAAATGGCGAATGAAATAATTAATTCAAAAAAGAAGAATATTGAAACTAACATTAAAAAAATAAGCGAAAAGGGAAAAGCAAAGTCATTTGTGATTAAAACAAACTTATTGATTAATGTTAAGCAAGAGCGAAACAAAATTAACACGGAGAATGTTTTAGGATATATTGAAGGAACGGATTTAAAAAATGAATTGGTTGTTATTACTGCTCACTATGATCATTTAGGAAAACATGATGGTGTTGTTTACAATGGAGCTGATGACGATGGTAGTGGAACAGTTGCTGTAATTGAATTGGCTCAGGCTTTTGCTGAAGCAAAAAAAGCTGGTAAAGGACCTAGAAGAAGTATGTTGTTTATGACAGTGAGTGGAGAAGAAAAAGGCTTGTTAGGAAGTGATTACTACACGCGTAATCCAGTTTTTCCTTTAGCTTCAACTGTATGCGATTTAAATATTGATATGATTGGGCGACTGGATGAAAAACATAAAAGCAATGCGAATTATATTTATTTAATAGGGGCTGATAAGATTAGTAAGGAGTTGCATGATATTAATGAAGCTATGAATACCAAGTATACTAATTTAGAACTGGATTATACTTATAATGATGAGAAGGATCCAAATAGATACTATTACAGAAGTGACCATTATAACTTTGCCAAAAACGGAATTCCAGTAATATTCTATTTTAACGGTGTGCACGAAGATTACCATCAAGAGACCGATGAAGTAAGTAAAATTGATTTCGATAAAATGCAAAAAATTTCACGCTTGGTGTTTTTCACCGCTTGGGAAGTTGCAAATAAGAATGACAGATTGATGATTGATAAGAAGTAACTTACAATTTTAACTCCTTAGCATGTTTGGAAGATTTTTGAGGATTCCAAGGGTCATCGTATGATCGCTTGAAAAAGAATTCATCGATATACGCTACGGTTCTTACTAAACGTAGATAAAAACCAAAGTAAATAACCATACAGGGTAGGTAAGGCAGGAAATACACAACAGTTTCGTTTTTTCGTGTTCTAAATAATGAGAAGACAAAGAACTTAAGGAAATTCATTACTGTGTAAAGTAGTATGTTAAAAGGCAAAATAAATCCTAATTGTGATGTGAAATTTACCGCCATATCAATTATATACACCCACCATTTAAAATTCAAAACAATGTTGTAAGTAATATTTTCGAAGGAAGAAACAAAGTTCGAAAACTTAAATGTTGAGTTAGGATAAAAAACATCTCTGTGTTTTCTAACCCTAAACCTTACAATTGATTTATCCCAACGTAATCTTTGTTTTACTAATTTTTTGAAAGTATCAGGTACACTAGTTTGACAAACTGCCTCAGGCTCAAATGCAATTTTATAGTCTAGTTTACGGAGTTTTACTGTAATATCTCCATCTAATCCTGGCCCAATATCCCAACCACCAACACGGTCGAGCGCTTCTTTTTTAAATGCGCCAAAAGCTCCTGAAACCACGCGGTAAATTCCTAAGTAGCTAGTTGTAATCCTACCTGTAGAAATGGTATCTGCATATTCTATAGCTTGTAACGTTGCACACAAGCTATCTTTATAATTTCTAACTTGTATATTACCACCAACAGCGCCAATGTTTTCGTCGAGATAGAAAGGAATAATTATTTTTTCAATAGCATCATTGTCATAACTACAATCAGCATCTAAGTGAACAATAATTTTACCTTTTGAATAGCGATAACCTAAGTTGGCTGCCGAAGCTTTACCTCCGCGAACATCATTTCGCAAGAATAAATCAATCATGCCATTTTTTTGTAAGCTTTTGCAAATTCTTTCTGTATCATCATCACTACCATCATCAATTACTATAAATTCAAAATTGCGATACGTTTGCTCACGCATTGATGTGGCAAGTTTATAAATATGCTTCCCCTCGTTTTTACCAGGAACAATTATAGAAATTAAAGGTCGATCAATAAATAATTTTTGGCGTGCAACTTCATATTTCATTTTACGAGTTTCTTTACCAATTCGCCAAATGATTAAAGTAGTTAATTCGAAAAGGAAGAAGCGAACAAACTCAAAAAAGACAAAAAACCAAAATATGCGCACAAGCTTATTAGAGCCTACAACAGATAGGTAATTAAAAAAATTATCTATCGCTTCAAACATTATTCAGTTAAATCTTTAATGGCAATTTGCAATTGCGTTTCAAAAGGCACGTCTGTTCTTAAGTCGCAGTATTTGTAGGTAATGTTTAATTGAAATTTATTAAAGTTGTTAAATACCATTTCTTCAATTTTATCAATCATTTTACGTAACATGGTTTCATTTCCATCTCTAGTTTCATCTTTTAAACAAATAACAATTAATGATGGGTTTGAAATATTGATAAAATCTGCTGGTAAAATATTTTCACGTATTAAGTGAACAAGTTCAGTTATAAATTCTTTTTCTTTTGATTTGCTGATGTTGCGGAGTAAATCAAAAATATTCTCAACATGCAGTATGGCGTAGTTGGTAATAACTGTTGTAGTTTTTTTGATGCGCTCTTGTTCATAGTGCATCATTATATTAAATGTTTTATGATCGACTGAACCAAATATTTCTTCGGAAGCAGCGTATTCTGAAGTTATAATTCCGGATGTAGCTGCGCTTCTGCCTTTTTTAGTTAGTTTATAAACATTAATATTTCGTGAAATTAGATACTGTACATCAACATCTGAGCTACATTGGAAACAACGAGCTTTTACAATGTAATCTTGAAAAACTTCGTTGCATGTTTGGCAATGATTAACAATAGATGGTTTATCATAATCCACACCAATATGGCGAAGTGCTTTGTTGCATTTTGGGCAATTTAAAGCACCATCTATTTTATTTTTAAAATCAGAAATTGGACCAATGTAGCCGCAAGGAAAGTGATGAATTAAATCTTCTGATTTCATGTTGGCTGAATCGCATGAAGGGCAAACCTCTCTGAATGATAGGTGGCCTGAGCTACATGAGTTGCATAAATAAACTCTATCCAAAAAATCGGGCCAAATCAAGTTCTCTTTTTGTGCCCACTCTAGTAATTCCAAAACTTTGCTTTCTTCAAACTGTTCAAAGTTTACGTTTAATAGTGGGTAGGTGAAGCCAAATCCTGAACGCGTATCGGGATAAGGTTTTAAAGTTTTTAGTTCACGCGTGTACATGTAGTTGAGTACTTTTTTTATTATACCCAATTCAAATGTCTTGGCTGGCGTGGAATCAAGATGTGTGGTATTTACAAATAGTTGATGGATGTCGTTAATTTTCTCAGGAATTTGGTCATAAGAAACTAAGATGCCATCATGCAGTTGTTCTACCAAAGGATCGTTACTGCTTTTGTAGTTAATTAAAAATATTGGTTTTAAATAAAATTCTGGATTGTGATGAGAGCGGAATTTTTTCAGTACTAAACGTGTAAAATCGGCATCATTCGCTTCTAGCACAATAGCATCGTAGCCAATTAAATGATCTATTTTTAAACCACTAAAGCTTTCAAATAAATAAAACAATTGATTTTCATAGTTCAAAACATTGTTTTGAAATTCAATTCTACTTTGATTTTTTTGAAATACAGTTTTCATTTTCTCAATCGTTTGTCTTTGGCGGCCAAATGGTATACTCAGTTTAATTATCTATTTTATTTAAAGTAAACACGGTTTGTTTCATCAATATTAATATTTGAATTTTGAAATGTCAACACTCATTTTATAAAACGTTCTCCATTTTGCTTTTTCTGCCTCGTTTAATGGAAAAATATCTCCGGCTATACTGCGTGTTGTCGGTTCATATTTTTTCTGAAACTCATCAGGCAATGTGTAAGTGGCTATATAAAACCTTTTCAAAACCCCTTCACTTTTTGTACCATCGGGGAAAGTTATAGTAAATATATCACCTTCTTTAAAATGGTTAATGTCTTCTTGTTCAAAAAATGCTTTTATATAAGCAGGATGATCTTTATGCAGTGTTAAAATATCCTCAGTTTTTAATGCAGTTTCATATGAATGCACGTATATCCGGGTGATAATGCCGTCAATAGGTGCTTTGAAATATCTAAGTTCACTTAAAAGCTCATCACTAAAAGTAATTTTTTGTTTTTTCATGTACTCAATAAGACCATTGATATTTCCTCCTTTTGAGTTGAGTTTAATGTCGTTTACTGAAGTTGACTTCTGCTCTTCAAATGGTTTTAAAGTTGCTAATAATGAACTCAACTCTCCGTTTTCACTTTGTAGTTTTAAGTTATCACTTTTAAGTTTCATTATTTCCGTTTGAACATAGTCTAACCTTTGTTTTGGTAATACATCTAAAATAACTTCGTTTGTTAATCTTTTCAGCTCATCTTCATATGATTTTATTAAGCTTGAGTTCTGTTTTATTTTAACAGCATTTAAAGCCATGTTCTTTTTAATATTGTATGATTCTTTCAGCCACCAATAATCTTTTCCTCCAACAGAATTAACGCCACCTACTGTTAAAGCTGTAGCTCCTGAACCATTTATATCTTGATCTAAATCTAATGCATATGAGAATAAAGTATCACCAGCCAAAACGCTATCTCCTTCGGCGATATTCATTTGATTAATACGAGCATCATCGGTTAATCTAATTCTTGTGCTTTCAATAATAACTTGTCCAAAAGCATGCACCATTACCGATTTATTAATAAAATAGTAAAGTAAAAAAACTAAGAATAGAATTAGCATAGCAAGGTAAACCAAGCGATCCCAATTTCGGCGCTTCTTAATTTTCTTTTCGTTGGTTATACGAATTAGAGATTTATTTCTTTGAAAGTTTATACTTTTCATTATTTATCCTTTACCTGTATGCTTTTTTTGTCAAGTTCTATCAACCCTTCTATATCATGGTAAGCCACATTTTTAATTTTTAGTTTTAAAAAATGTTCATCCATTTTTAATCTTGTTTCAAAGTCCTTTGTTCTTAAAGCTAAAACAACTTTGTTCGAATCTAAATTAATCTCTTCTTCAATTTTGCGTTTAATATAGTCTTCATCAATGTTTTCGTAAGCCATCAAGTAAACTCGATTTGAAAATTTAAAAATTTCTTTTAAAACAGAGTCGGGATAGTTAAGTGGAATAGATACACTTAGTTGTAAATTATTTTTTTTGCAGAATGTTGAAGTTGTTTTTAGTAACTCAATATATTTGTTAAAGTAGCTTTCTTTGTTTTGTTTAAAATCATCAAAAGTATGCGGTTCAATATCTAAATGTATTTCGCGGACAATATGCGGTGTTATATTTGATTTTAATGTATCTAAGAAAGATTGTATGCCTCCATGAATTAGCTTATTGTTGCCAATCATTAGAGTTATTTTTTTTGTATAGTTTTTTGAAATAAATTCATTTAATGTTTGAATGTATTCTTTATCGTATTTGTAAGATAAAATAATGTCATTAAAATTATTTAAGTCACAGTATTCGGCAATCATATCTAAATTGTTTTTATTTAGTGATTTGCTCCAAATATAAATGGCTCTTGTGTTAGGCAGTATAAAGCTCGTGTCTTTCACATCGTTTTGTATTGTTACCGGGAAAGTAAATTCTTGAATTTCTGTATTAGGTAATTTTTCTTTTATATTAAGTAGGATTTTATACATATCTTGGTGTAAGTCCAACAACTCAATGGTATTGCTCCAGTAGTCGTCTAATAAAAATAAAGCGCGATTTGGATTAAATTCTATATCGGAGAATTCTTTCTTTACCTGTTCGGTTCTAATAAACTCTGCAAGTGCATTTCTTTTTTCTAGTAAATTAAAGTACTTTTTAAGTTTATATCTATACTCGTAATAATAATTCAGCATTAAGAACTCAGTGCCGTTTTCACTTATTGTATTTTGTTGTTGTGCTTCTAATTTTTTATTCACTAAATAAAGTTCTCTTTTTTCTTTACTATTAAAAGTTAATGGTACATTAAAGTTTAATCCAAAAGAAACAAAGCTTCTATTTGCAGCGCTTTGGGCATAAACATCATAAAAATTATAACGAGTATATGTTTTTAATCCAATTTGTCGAATAAATTGCGATTCGTATTTTGCATTGTCATAAACATGTTGTGGTAAAATACTGTCGGCGGTTGTATGAGAAAGGGAGTTGACACTTAAGATAAGTTGTTCAAACTTTATATCTAGTAAGGGTAATTCTAAGTTTTCATCTTTTACTATTTCAAGTTTTTCGGCGTTGTTACTAAATGACTCGTATAACTCAAATTGGCCATTAATATCTGTTTTGTGCTGAACAGCCTTTAAATAGTCGTCTTTGGTTAGTTGTTTAAAAGCCCAAAGTTTTTCATCTACTTCCAATTGTTTTTTATTCAATTCCTTTCTCTTATTTAATACTTCAATTTTTTTTGTATTAAAATGCGCGACTACTTGTTCACTTTTGATTAAAAATGCTCTATTATTTTTCTCTAATTGTGGTTTAGATTTTAAATAATCATATTCAGATTTAAGCATTTTAATTTTTGTTCTATTATCAAAAAAGCCTCCATGTAAAATGTCCCACTCCAAACCAACTAAAGCTCTTTGTCTAAAAGCTATAATATCGTCTTGGTCTGCAAACGGAGGGCGTAAATTAAATTGATATCCTCCAGTTAAACTTAAACCAACATCTTTTTTGTAAATATTTTGCTGAAGAATATTTCGTGTTAACAGTAAATTGTTTTTTTTGTTCAATTGCTGCAAACTGTTTTGTGTATTAATATTGGTTGGTTTGTTATTTTTTAATTGCAAAAGGTTATCGAAAGTTGTTTTGCTATAATTATCCCAAATTTTTGATAAGTCATTTATATAAACCGAAACAGTTGAATCAACTTTACTATTTGGTTGAGCAAACAATAAGTTAACACCGCATAAAAAATGCAGCAAAAATAATGTATGTAAAACTTTAGTTTTCAAGAAAAATAACAGCCGGCAAAGGTACAAAAACTTAATTTAATCGAAGGTTTTTTAAGGTTTGTCGGCTGGTAAAAAGATGTTCGGCCATTATTGAAGTAATTGAGGGGAGTTTCTTGTCTAAATCACTCATACTGATTATTTTATTAATTTTAAATTATTGTAAATCAATTAGTTGCGAAATGAAGATTCAGTTACAAAATGTCGATAATAACTGGCTAATTGTCGAGTTTAAGTTTTTATTGCAATCTACTCATGGTTAAACCTTATTAAGCCAGTTTATTTTGTGATATATTTGTCTCATTATGATGAAAAAAATAGTAATTCTTTTGGTATTAGTAATCTGGAACTTTAGTTTAAAAAGTCAGATAACATGGTTTATTAATAAAGATAGCGTTATAACTTATTATTATCATGATGGTGATGAGTTTGAAGGTGACAAATTAAATACGGATAAATGGTATCATAGTTATGGTTGGGGAAGAAGTATTTATTTGCAAAGAGAGCAACAATACTATACAGAAGGTAAAAACTCTTACGTGAAAGATGGGCATTTAACTTTATTTGCGCAAAAAGAAAAAGTAGTTGAGAAAGTAATTGATTGGCTGCCCGAAACGGATAGTATTAAGGGACATCGTGGTATTATGGCTTTAAATAAACGCGAGTTTAAATACACGGCTGGAATGATTCAACATAAGAAGCATTTTAAATATGGCTATTATGAAATTAAATTTAAGTTAACAGACACAGCTGGCTATTGGCCTGCCTTTTGGCTTTATGGAGGAACACCGAATGAGGAAATAGATTGGATGGAGTTAAAAACGGAAAGAAAGAACTCAAATAGGGTTGGCAGAGGCATATCTGATCCTAAGTTGAACAAAAAGAGAAAGGGAATTGTAATGAGAAATTGGGGTGGACATGTTTACTTTAAAGGTGATTTAACAAAGGAATGGAATGTGGTAGCAGGAGAATGGACACCAGAGTATCTTAAATATTATTTGAATGGTGAGTGTGTAGCTTATTCCAAAATACCAATGAATTTAGAAAAAAGTTTGGTGGCAAATATAGCGGTGCCATCCAATAATGGGCCATTTAATCCTGGGCCAGATACGAATTTGGTGGGACGAAATAATTTCGAGATTGATTACATAAGAGTTTGGACAAGGAACCCGGATTCGGCGCATGTTTTTAATGAGTTGCAGCAATTCAGTTACAAAGATACTATTGCAAAAACTAAACTAAAATCAAAAACTAGGTTTTTATACGACACCAGAGAAGTGCACAAAAATGAAGGTATAGTAGCTTCGTTTTTGCCTTGCGGAGAAGGTGAGTATGTATTGCAAGTTTTAGGTCCAGAAATTCCAAAAAAATCAACGTACTCTATTATAATTGATGGTAAAACCACTGTTCTTAAAAAGATACTACAGTATGGTGATGTAAAAATCGATTTAAAAAATTATGTTGAAAGCCAAGTTACTTTGGTTATCGATGCTGGTTATAAACAAATAGTTTATAATATTCCGAGGAAGTAAAAGTTTAATTACGTTTTTTATATAAAAAATATTTTTTCACTTTTAAATTTACTAGAGAGTATTCTTTCAATAAAATAGTATCGCTTTTATTTTCTTCAGTTATTACAAGGTAATCGCTTTTATAAGGTTTGTAAGGGTTTAACGAAATGTTTTTGTATCTAGCGAAATAACTATGTAAACCCCAGTTTTCGAAAAGATTAGAAGGTATATCTATTGTTATTCCTTCTGGTAATACTTCAACTATAGCTTTAGGATCATTTATTTTATTTTCATCACGATTAATTTTATCTGAAAAGTAAAAGCAGGAAATAACACCAACTAATAAAAGCATAAAACTAAATACTTTGAAAACAAGTATCGATTTGGATTTAAAGAAATTATCGGTCATTACTTCTGTCAAGTTATTATAAACCAAAGATGAAAAACCTATGGCAAAAAACGGTAAAGCAATTATTAAGTAAAAGCCGCTTTGTTTTAAACTAACCATAAATGGTAGCACGCCTGTAAAGGCAAATAAAATAAATAATAGTGCAGTCTTTCTATCTTGTTTGGAAATTGCGATTTGTATTTTTTTTACTTTTAATGTTAGCCAAAATAAAACAAGTAAAATAAAGGTGGGAATCAATTCTTGAACTAATCTCCATAAAATGGAGAAACGTGAATCAACAGTTACAAATTTATTCAAAGAATTACCTAGTTGTAAATGAAAGTAAGTAGTAACACTTGCTTTAACAGAATCATTAATCATTACCATTAATAAAATTGGAGCTATTGTGAAGAAAACAATACCTAGGCTTTCTAATATCATACTTAAGAAACTGTTTTTTCGATACACTAACCAATAGAGAAAGGGGAATGTCCAAGGGAATAGGGCTACTGGACCTTTGGTTAAGCAAGCCATTGTTAAAGATAAACCACACAAAACAATAAAGTATTTCTTTGTGGATGTTTTATAGTGTAAATAAAACAGTATGGATAAATTTATAAAAATGCAAAGTGTGTTTTCAAGAACGTTATTGGTTGCAGCCCAAGTAACAAGTGGTATCGATATCCAAAAAAGTAAGGGAAGCCAAGTTTTATTATTATTTAGCTGTTTCCATATTTTAACTATTACAATAGCGCTAAGTAGAAAAGTAAATATGGAATATAATTTATCTATAAATAAATGGTCGCCGAACAATTTGTAGAAAACACTTTGTAAGGCCATTGCTAAAGGAGGGTGGCTATGAAAATGAGGGTCGAGGATTTCAGTATAATGTCTATCCCATATGGTTCCATTACCATTGGCTAAATTTCGGGCAATTGTAGAGTAAACAACCCCATCTAAAAACATTCCTTGCGATAAGAAATAAGGACTAATTAAAATAAGGAATATGGCTACAATAAAAATGTAGAATGGAAGTTTTTCTTTTAAAGCTTCTTTAGAATTATTTACATTCATATTTGTTTAAAAGTATAGATAGAAGCTTAAAATGATCTTAATAAAAACGCAAACAATCGTAGTTTTTTCTTTGAACTTTTGATGTTAGTTAAGGAATTAGGTTACTTAATTCCAAACTTAATTTTATATCTGTTATAAAGTTCCTGTTGCTCATTTGTGAGTTGCAAACTTTTACCATTGATATACGCCAAAATAATATTATTTGTTCTAATATCTAGTGCATCACCCTCACTCACAATAAATGAAGCGTCTTTTCCAACTTCAACAGTTCCAAGGTTATTTAGGCCTAAAATTTTTGCAGTGCTCGAAGTAATACTTGCAAGGGCTTGCTCCTTGGTTAAGCCATAAGCTACAGTTGTTCCAGCTAAAAATGGAAGGTTACGAGTATTCATTCCTTCCATATCACCTTCGTTTTGCAGGCAAAATTCAACAGAATCTTTTTGTAATAAATAAGCTAATTTGTAAGGTAAATCAATATCGTCATGTTCATAGCCAGGTAAGTCATGAACTCTATTTATCATTACTGCAATTTTATTTTCACGCAAAAATGAAGTTGTTTTATAACTTTCTTTTGCGCCTACTAACACAATTTTTGTAGATGTATATTCTTTAGCGAAATTAATAGATGCAACTATATCTTTCACAAAGTCAACATGAATGAATAATGTTTTTTTACCTTCAAACAAACCACGCATTGCTTCAAAA
Organism: uncultured Flavobacteriaceae bacterium; assembly: GCA_964603125.1. Taxonomy (GTDB): domain Bacteria; phylum Bacteroidota; class Bacteroidia; order B-17B0; family Aurantibacillaceae; genus CAZRUA01. The sequence continues at coordinate 33,892 of CAZRUA010000004.1, forward strand.
GCAAGGTTTTTCTCAGTAATATCTTTAGTTAATGAATAAGCTTTTGCATCAGCAAAATATTTTTTTAATTCGTTTAATTGATCTTCAAAGTCTGGATTAGGTTTACCATTTCTTCTATTCATTAATCTAGGAAAGTTCAAATGAATACCGTCATCCGTTTTTACAACGGCGTCTTCCCAGTTCCATCCATCCAAAGCCATAACTGAAGAAGTTCCTGATATTACTCCACCTTTTGGAGTTACTTGTGCAAATAAAACTCCATTTGTTCTAACTGTTGGAGTAACTTTACTATCTGTGTTATAAGAAATTAAAGCGCGCACATTTGGGTTATAGGCACCAACTTCATCAAAATCATTCGTTGCTCTTACAGCATCTATTTCATTTAAACCAAGTGTTGAGTTTGGCGCTATAAAACCAGGGTATAAATGTTTTCCTACTAAGCTGATCGTGGTGTCGTATGCACCCGCGCTTAGTCTGGTTAAAGTAGCGTCGGCAACTAAATCAATTTTACCATTTTTGAAGCCAACTAAAGCATTTTCTATTACTTTGCCGTTACCAGTATGAACGGTTACATTACTTAGTAATATACTTTTTGTTTGCATTTTAGCAGGTGTTGGTTGTTGTGCATTTAAGTTAATGCTAAATGCAAATAAGCAGCCTGTAATAAGGCATTTATACTGTTTAAGAATAGTTGTACGCATATTTTAAATATTAACCAAATATAATAAGTTTTTGCTAAGGTTTACCTTAAAATCAAGGATTAAATGAAGTAATTCGTCATTAATTTTGTGGTAATAGGGTTTGTTTTTTCTTCTTTGCCGACTTTGATATTGTATTAAATCAGGACATAAATTCATCCAGTATTCAATTCCTTTTTTAGTTTCATAGCATCATAACTAACAAAAACATATCCCTTCATTCGTTTGCTTATAAAATCCATACCTCTGCAGCCATAGATTTAAGTATAATTTCGTTTAGTATTGGGTTAATTCTAAGCATTATTTCTTCTCTCACAATACCAATACATCTGTTATTGTTTATCATAATATATGCACGGAGCATGTATTTTTCTTCTATATATTAGAAGTAAGTTATAGATGCTCTGATTCTACTTAAAACATTTCAGTAAATGCGATTCTTTTATAAGGATAATATAGTTTTACAATTCAACCATCAAAAACTACAATTCAATGGTTTTTGTATTCAGTACCTCTTTTTTTGATTCTAATATTGCAGTATAAATTAATTATCAAGCTATGAATTTAATAAAAACATTACTTACAGTTTTATCATTTTTAATGATGAAAAATGTTGTTTTATCTCAAGTCGAATCTAATCAAACACAGGTTATAAGAGGCACTGTTGTAGATAAGCAATCTCAGGCTACCTTACCAGGAGTTACTATTTCACTTCTCAATTCTAATCCAATTATTGCTAGTCAAACTGATATTGATGGTAAATTTAAAATTGAAAATGTGAAACCTGGAAGATACGATGTGAAGTTTTCTGTTTTGGGATATAAGGAGTTTATCATGCCCAATGTAGAGGTAAATACAGGTAAAGAGGTAGTTGTGGAGGTAGGTTTGGAAGAGAATGTTACCGCTGTAAATGAAGTAACAGTAACTGGAACTAAAAAAAATGAAACGGTTAATGAAATGACATCAGTTAGCGCACGTTCATTTTCAATGGAGGAAGTAAATCGTTATGCAGGTGGACGTTCGGATCCATCACGTTTAGCTGCTAATTTCGCGGGAGTTAGTTCACCTGATGATTCGAGAAATGATATTGTTATCAGAGGTAACTCTCCAACTGGAGTTTTATGGAGAATTGAGGGATTAAATATTCCAAATCCCAATCACTTTTCAACCATAGGAACAACAGGTGGTCCGGTAAGTGCTATCAATACAAATGTCATTAAGAATTCAGATTTTTTTACTTCAGCTTTTCCTTCGGAGTATGGTAATGCAAACGCAGGTGTTTTTGATCTAGGTTTTAGAACTGGTAATTCCGAAAAACGCGAGCATACTTTTCAAATTGGGGCATTAACGGGTATTGAAGCTATGACAGAAGGACCAATTAATAAAGAAAAGGGTTCTTCTTATTTATTAGCTTATCGTTATTCTTTTACTGGAGTGGCTCAAGCTATCGGTATTCCAATCGGTACAACAGCAACACCATTCTATCAGGATTTATCGTTTAAAATAAATAGCGGCATGACTAAGTTGGGAAGATTTACTTTATTTGGGCTTGGTGCTAAAAGTCATATTAATTTTTCGCATAATAAAATTGATTCAACTGATTTATTTGCCGACCCTTCTAAAGACAGCTACTTCACCAGTGATATTGGCTTAGTTGGCTTAAAGCATTTTGTAAGAATAAATGACAAAGCATACATCAATACAATTATTGGAGTAACTTATAATGGTTCAAATTACTTGCAAGATGATGTTGTGAACAAGGAACCTTTGCTTGTTAAACGTGAAGTGGAAAATAAAACAAGCCAACTGCATTATTCAATAAACACCTCTTATAATGTAAAGGTTAATCCCAAAGTATTTGTAAAGGCAGGTGCTATAGCGGAGGTGATCAATTTAAATTTAAATGCACGTCAGTTGGATAGTAATAATGTTTGGGATCAATATTGGGACACTAAAGATTATACCAACTTATTGCAGGCATACGCCCAAGTGAAGTACAGAATTAACGAGAGCTTAACGTTAAATACAGGATTGCATACTCAGTTTTTAACATTAAACAATTCTTATTCCATTGAACCAAGAGTTGGATTAAAATACCAATTGAACACTAAGAATAGTTTTAGTGTTGGTTATGGCATGCACAGCCAAATGCAACCAACGGATGTTTATTTTTACAGAACTATTCAGGCTGATGGTTCATATTTGCAAACAAACAAAGATTTAGATTTCACTCGTAGTCAACATTTTGTTTTGGGTTACGATGTTTTACCGGTAAAGGATTGGAGGATTAAGACTGAGGTATATTATCAGTTATTAAGTAATGTACCTGTAAGTAAAGACGCAAATAGTTTTTCAATGTTGAATACAGGTGCTAGCTTTATTCCAAATACCGAAGGTAATTTGGAAAATAAGGGAACTGGAACTAATTATGGCGCAGAATTAACAATTGAGAAATTTTTCAGTAAAGGATATTATGCATTAATCACTGGAACTATTTACGAGTCAAAGTACAAAGGAAGTGATAAGATAGAACATAATACTGCCTTTAATGGTAACTACGTTTATAATGTTTTGGCTGGCAAGGAATTTAAGGTTGGCAAAAGTAAACGAAACTTAATAAGTTTAGGTGTAAAAATGACACAAGCAGGTGGAAGATATTATACACCGGTTGATTTGCAAGCTTCACAAGCAGCGCAAGCTCAAGTTTTAAAAGGAGATGATTATGCTTTTAGTGAGAGGAACCCAGGCTTTTTTAGGTTAGATATTAAAACAGGTTTTGTTTTAAATAGTAGCAAGCGTAAAATTTCTCAATCTTGGTCGTTTGATATTCAAAATGTAACCAATAATAAGAATGTATTTGCTCAACGTTATAATGCATTAACCAATCAAATTAATACTGCATATCAAATTGGTTTCTTTCCAAATTTTGTATATAAAGTTCAATTCTAATTAATAGCCTTAATAAAATACTATGAAGAATATTTTAGTTATAAATGCTCATCCAAACAAGGAAAGTTTTAATTATGCTATTGCTGAAACGTATGTGAAATCGGCATTAACTATTGGTAATACTGTTGATGTTATTCAAATTGTGGATTTAAAGTTTAATCCAATTCTAGAGCATGGTTATCAAAAGCGAACCGAACTTGAACCCGATTTATTATTAGCATGGGAGAAAATTAAAAGGGCTAATCATATTGTTGTTGTTATGCCAATATGGTGGGGAGCAATGCCAGCTGGCTTAAAAGGTTTTTTCGACCGATTATTTTTACCTGGTATGGCATTTAAATACAGGGAAAATTCTGTTTGGTGGGATAAGTTATTAATTGGTAAAACAGCTCATATAATTGTAACAATGGACACACCTGCATGGTATTATAAAATATTTTACAGGAATGCTGGGATTAGCCAATTGAAAAGAAATATTCTTCAGTTCTGCGGAATCAAACCTGTTAAAACTACTATCATTAGTCCAATTAAAAATAGCACATTAGAGTTTAGATTAAATTGGTTAAAGAAGATAGCTGAGATTGCCAAATATCAATCCTAATTAGTAAATTTGTAAGATGAGTCATAAAAAGTGGAGGTATATTGTAATGATAGTTGTTGGGGTAATCATCTCACTTCTAATCGATACGGTTATTCCTTTTGATAGTCCTCATCATAATCGAATCCATGATTATATATTAAGTATATTATTAACTTTTTTAATTTGGGAAGGTAACTTAGTTATTGATAAGCAAATTGAAAAACGAATTTCATGGCTTCTTCATCCAATTAAAAGACTTTTCATACAACTGCCAATTGGGACTATATTTAGCGCATTAACAATTTATCTAGTAATGCTTTTGTATAAATCATATATATGTGATATACCAGAAAGCTTTAAGGATATGCTGTTTATTACTGCAGTTGTTATTGGAACACTGTCTTCTGTTTTATTAATAATTGTAGAAATTAGCGTGCAGTTTTTTATAAATTGGAAAAAATCTTTGGTAGAAGTAGAAAAGTATAAAACTGAAAGCATACAAGCGCAACTGCAAAATTTGAAGACACAAGTTAACCCTCATTTTTTATTTAATAACTTAAGTGTATTATCATCTCTGGTTTATATTGATCAAGATAAAGCAGTTGATTTTATTAACCAATTATCAAAAGTTTATAGGTATTTATTGGATAACAAAGATGTTGAATTGAGCAGGGTAGAGGATGAACTTAAATTTTTGGAATCATATAATTATTTGTTGCAAATTCGATTTGATTCGAATTTAAAGTTTGAAATACATATTAATCAAAATGCTTTGAATAAATTAATTCCACCAATGTCTTTACAAATGTTGGTTGAAAATGCAATTAAGCATAACGAAATTTCAAGTGAACAACCATTACGTATCGAGCTTAAAATCGAAGAGGATTTTATTACGGTATCAAATAATTTGCAGTTAAGAGATCAACCAGAACCATCTTCAAAAACGGGACTTAAGAATATACGAGATAGGTACAAACACTTTACATCAAAGGAAGTGGAGGTTTTTGAGAATGAAAAGGTTTATGTTGTTAAACTACCATTAATTAAGGCTTCGTAAGGAGTTGTATTATTAAATAATATGAAGTTATGAATGCAATTATAATTGAAGATGAAAAACTATCGGCAATTCATTTAACCAATTTGTTAAAGAAGATAGATACTTCCATTCAAGTTATTGCTAATTACGATTCTGTTAAATCTACTGTTCAAGCATTTAAAAATGGAATGACTTGTGATTTACTTTTCGTGGATATTCATTTGGCAGATGGTATTAGTTTTGACATTTTCCAAAAGGTTAATATTGATATACCTGTAATTTTTACTACGGCTTATGATGAATACGCAATTAAAGCATTTAAATTAAATAGTGTAGATTATCTTTTAAAACCAATTGACGTAAAGGAGTTGAAAGTTGCCATAGAGAAGTTTCAGAAAAATTCAAGACCACAATTAAATATTCTCAGTCAAGGTATTGCGGATGTTTACAATAAACTAAACTCTCCTTACAAAAACCGGTTTATGGTTAAGTTAGGCGATAATATCGTGTCTCTCAAAGTTGAGGATGTGATATATTTTGTTTACGAAGATGGAACAGTTATCCTTACATCTAATGCTAATAAGAGATATGCTGTGGATTATACTATGGATAATTTAGAATCATTGGTCAACCCAAGTATGTTTTTCAGAATTAACCGAAAGGTTTTAATTAATATAAACGCAATTAAAAAGGTAGGGACTTATTTCAATAGTCGATTAATTATAACTGCTGAAAATTTAGAGGGTGATGATGGGATTGTTAGTAGAGATAGAGTAAATGATTTTAAACTTTGGCTTGATCAGTAGTATTTGTTATATATTTCATGATTATACTTTTTATTTAATATGATATAAGTCATAACCTTTATTTTAGAGTGCTTTAGCTTTGTTGTAAACTTATAAAACAAAACAGATGCACACAATTCTAGTACCAACCGATTTTTCAGAATGTTCAGCCAATGCTATCAAGTATGCAATTGATTTCGCTGATAAAACTAACCGGAAGCTATTGTTTTTTCATTCGGCTTTTATTTTAATTCCTACACGCACCACTAGCGAGTTGTATGGAGAAGTAGTAAGGAATAGTAAAAATGAAGCGTTGAAGAAAATGAAGAAGTTTGTCGATCAAATTTACACTTCCTTAAATAAGAAAAGACCTAATGATACTACTAAGTTTATTGTAAAATTTGGTGCGGATTTCTTAGACAATGTATTGGAATTAGCCGATGAACAATTTATAGATTTAGTGATTGTTGGTACTCATGGTGCTTCGGGTTTAAAAAAAGTATTTGTTGGAAGTAACACCTCACATATTATCGAAAAAACGAGTTTGCCAGTTTTAGCCGTACCTGGTAAATATGACTTTTCAGGCGTTCATAAGGTAGCATATGCGTCAGCAGATTATGGTAAAATTAATGCAGAACTGAAAAAGGTTATTCCAACAGTTGTAAAACTAAATGCTAGTTTAGATTTAATTCATATTAAAGATGAAGAAATAGATATTACTTTAGGTAAGAAAAATAATGTGCATGAGGTTGAGAAATCAATTAATAAACATTTCCCTGCATTAAAGGCAAAGGCACATGTATTGGCAAATACCAAAGAAAGTGTGAATAAAACAATTCAGGCGTTTGTTAAGTCTCATAAAATCGATTTGTTAGTGACAGTAACACACAAAAAGGGATTTTTTGAAAGGTGGTTTGCTAAGAATGTCACTTCTAGTATAGCATATGATTTAAAAGTTCCAATGTTGGTTCTGAAATAAAATTAATTTGTAAATTCATGCTAAATTTTAGTATGAATTTAGTAAAGCATCTTTCTGAGTATATTGCTATTTCTGTTGAATTGGAGAAGGCATTGTTGCAAAATGCAAAACGTGTTGAAGTTGCGGCACATGAAAAACTATGTTTAATAGATAAGCCCTGTAAAGATTTGTTTTTCATAGAGAAAGGACTTTTGCGCGGTTATTATTATGAGGATGGAAAGGAAATAACAAATTGGTTTGGACAGGAAAATGAATTTGGAACATGTTTTTACTCGTTCATAACACAATCGCCTTCTTTCGAAAATATCGAGGCATTGGAAGATTGTATTTTATATAAAATTTCGTTTAGTGATTTGCAAAGTTTGTACGCTAATTACCCAGAAACAGAAAGAATTGGGCGTATAATAACAGAGACTTACTATATAAAATTGGAGGAGCGAATTTTAGGCTTACAGTTTAAAACAGCCAAAGAGCGCTATGCAAGAATTATTGAAACAAAGCCATCCTTATTGCAACGGACTTCATTGGGCCAAATAGCATCTTATTTAGGTATCACTCAAGAAACACTTAGTAGAATAAGAGCTGATATTAATTAGATTTTCTTTTTAAGTATAAATCCAATATCTTTTCTTTTAGTAAATAATCGTACTTAGCACTGATTAAGTTTGAAATGGCTTTTTCATGATTTGATTTTGTAGAAATAAATTCAAAGCTTGTTAAGCTTCCTTTTTCAAATTTTGTTTTAGCAATTAAAAAGGATTGGTTGTAGTTTTCTTCCTGTTCCTTAATCACATTGTAGCGTTCAAATGCACTTGTTAAGTCGTTTTGCAATTGTTCAATTATGGTTTTATACAGTGTCTCAGTTGTTTTTTGTTGAACCTGCGTTCTTTCGTAGTTTGCCTTAGCTAAATTAATTTGTGTTTTCGTTCGTAATCCATTAAAGATTGTTAATTGTAAACTCAATCCTACATAAGTATTTAAATTGTTTTTAAATTGTGTATTAAAAGATATTCTGTCCGAAGAATAATTGTATTCTGGTGCATAAACGGTTGTTGGTGTTCCAGCTATATTTACATATGCATCAGTTGCCACATTGTTTATACTCATTAATTGTTGAGATAAAGCAGCGCTAGAATAATTGGAGCCTAAACTTCCATTTAAAGAAAGTGTTGGAAATAATTGCCCTCTTGCCGAATTAAGATTCCCTAAAGCACTTTTTGTTTTGTAACTAGAAGATTGAATAGCTGGTATTGTGTTTTTAATGGAATTGAAATCTAATACTATATTATTTTCAGATATTTTTATGTCAGTATTTATTTTCTCAAACTTTGTAGATGTTGACATATTTACATTTAAAAGCTGTGATAGGCTTAGTATCGAGTTAAACAAATAAGCATTAGAGTTGATAAGATTTATTTTGTCATTGCCTAATTGCCCCTTTGTATCATAAAGTATTGAAGGCGATATAGCTTGGTTTAAGTTCAGCGTGTTCAACCTTTCTAATTGTTCTTGAGTTGCTTTTATTTGAGCTTCAGCTTGATTGACTAATTCTTGATTTTTTAAAATTTGCAGATAAGCATTAGTTACCTGAGATTTAATGTCAATAAGTGTTTGTTCAAAATCAAGTTTGCTAGCTTTAAAGTTGTAATTACTTTGAAGATTGTTATTTAAAGAGCTAAGGCCGCTAAATAAATTCATATTAGCATTTACGCCATACTGCCCTGTATTCACCTCTTGATTGATAAAGGTATTAGTGTACGGATTGATACTTTTACCTGTGCTAATACCTTGATTTGCATAAGCGGAAATACTTGGAAGGAATGATGCGTAGGATTGTTGTAGCAAAGCTTTACTCGACTTCTTCTGCTGTTCGGCAATACTAGTCGATAGGTTATTTTTTAAAGCAATATCAATACACTGGTTTAAATTGTAAGTTGTGCTGTCTTGCGCCGCTAGCTTTAAGCAAGCAGTCGTAATTATAGCTAATACGAGGTATCTCATTTTATTTTTCAATTCTTCCATCTAACAAATTAATTATTCGTGAACCGTATTCCGCATTTTTTTCGGAGTGAGTAACTTGTATAATAGTTACACCATCTTCTTTATTTATTTTAGTAAAGAGTTGCATTATTTCTTCTCCTTGTTTTGAGCTTAAATTTCCAGTAGGTTCATCGGCTAAAAGTAATTTTGGTTTAGCAATCAAAGCCCTAGCAATTCCGACCAATTGTTGCTGACCGCCTGATAGCTGTGATGGAAATAGATCTTTTTTTCCAACTATATTAAACCTATCTAACATATCAGATACCATTGCTTTTCTATCCGAAGATTTATAGTCTTGATATAGTAATGGTGTTTCAATATTTTCATAGACAGTTAGCTCGTCAATTAAATGGTAAGCCTGGAAAACGAAACCAATGTTTTGTTTGTAAAGCTCGGAACGTTGTTTTTCTTTTAGTTTTGTGACATCGCTATTTAAAAAACTATATTCGCCTTCTTCAAATCCATCTAGCATTCCAATAACATTCAATAAGGTTGATTTACCTGAGCCTGAGGGGCCCATAATAGAAACAAATTCACCTTCATTTATTGTTAAATTAATGTCTCTTAACAAAAAGTATCTATTGCCTCCTTGTTGAATGTATTTAAAAATATTTTTTAATTCAATCATAATTACTCTGTTCTTAAATTTTTAATTGGATTTGAAATCGCAGCCTTTACTGCTTGAAATGCAACGGTTAATACACTTGTAAATAAGATGGTGGCCAGTGTGATTGTATATATGTTGATGCCTATGTCAATATGAAAAGGGAAATTAGTTAACCAATTTTTCATCAACCAATAGGAAATAGGGAAGGAAATTATTGACGCGATGATTACAAGAAAAACGAATTTTTGAGATAGTATTCTTACAAGATTTAAATTGGATGCTCCAAGAACTTTTCTTATTCCGATTTCCTTTATTCGTAATTCAATCATATAAGCAGATAAGCCAAATAAGCCTAAGCAAGCTAGAAATATTGTAAGTCCAGAAAAGAATACCCCAATTGCAGTTGTTTGCGATTCTTTTTTATATAAAGAGTTGATGTATTGATTCAGTAGTAAATGTTCAAATGCTGCATTTGGTAAAACTTTATCAAATATACTCTTTACCTTTTCAAGCTTATCAGCTGAGAACTCACCTTTTACTTTAAGAAGCATGTGAGGACGTCCTTCTGTTGGTGCATTGTGAAAGGCATAAGCACCAACAGGTTGGTGTAATGTTTCAAAATTAAAATCTTCTACTACCCCAACTATTTCATCTGAAGATCCAATTAATTGAATTTTTTTTCCAATAGCTTCTTCCGGAGTAAATCCAATGAATTTTATAGCTGTTTTATTCAAAATTACTTGGAAATTGGTATCACTTGAATTCTTTAATTCTGTGTAAGGTTTTCCTGCAATTAGCTTAATATCTAATACATTTAAAATTTCCGAACCAGCCCTGCAGGTAGTAATGTCCTTTACTTCGTTTGCATTATCTTTTTTATAAATATTTCTTCCGCTTCCTTCTTTGCCAGGATAAGTTTGTGAGCGACAAACACTTTCAACAAAGGGTAAATTGTTCATTTCATTTATGAGCGAAACTAACTGTTCTTTACTTTCAGCTCCGCTAGTACTAATTGAAATAACTTGTTTGGGGTCGAAACCAAGTTTTTTTGTTTGCAGAAAAGAGAGTTGTTTATAAAAAATAATTGTACAAAAAATCAAAATAATTGCAACAGAAAACTGAACCACTACGAGTGATTGCCTAAACTTATTTGAAAATTTTGCTGTTTTGTAGTTTGGATTAAATAAGTTTATGGGGTTGAAGGAAGATAAGTATAGGGCAGGGTAAGAGCCTGATATTCCAACGATTAATATCAGTGTACATAAACTTGTAAGGAGCACTTTTTTATTATTTAAATTATAGATAGTAATGTTTGTTTCTACAATTTGGTTGAAATACGGAATCGCAACCCAAAGTAGAATTAATGCAACCAGAATTGCAAACAAAACCAATAGTATTGTTTCAATATAAAAACGTTTTACTAACACAGATCTTTTAGCTCCAATTGTTTTGCAAATACCAACTTCTTTAAATCGTTGTTGGGCTCTAGCTGTTGCCAAATTCATGTAGTTTATTGAAGCTACAATAAGTATTATTAGTACTAAAATACCAACTATTGTTACTTGGTTTTTATCTCCAGTGTTTTTTATATATGTATTCTGAATATTTTCAGAATACAAGTGTACTTGATGAAAAGGTTGCAAGGAAAACGTAAACCACCTTTCTTCTAATGGAATTTTTTGTTTTGTAATTTCATTGATTTTTTTCTCAACCACTTCTACCTGAGCTTTTTTATCCAGCAGAAAGTAAGTTTCAAAGCTTGCATTGCTCCAAACTAAATTTTTGTTCATCCAGTCCACGCTAGTAATTGAACCAATTATTTCTGCATCCAATGACGAATTATTAGGCAAATCTTGATATACCGCAGATACCTCACATAAAATTTGATTATCAACGGTAATTGTTTGACCGATAGGATCCTTAGTGCCAAAATATTTTTTCGCCACACTTTCGCTAATCATTGCTTTATTGGGTTTATTTAAAGCGTTGTTTTTGTTGCCTTTTAAAAATTTGAAATCAAAAATATCAGTGATGGATTGATCAACCCAGTACAAATTGTTTTCAAAGAATTTCTTGTCGTCGAACTTAACATTAGCTGGATCCCCGAAATTGTGGCGAACTAAACGAACTTGTTGTTTTATATCGGGTATTTCTTCTTTAAATGTTGGACCAGCAATGTTGGGTGAGCATCCCCAACTCTCGTTTGTATTATTAGTTGATGCATTACATATTAGGCGATAAATTTGATTTGTATTTGATTGGTGTTTGTCAAATTCTGTTTCATTACTGATATATAGGAATAGCAATAGGGCTATTGCTATTCCTATTGCTAAACCTGTAATATTTATAAATGAGAACAACTTATTTTTTAATAAGTTTCGGAATGATAATTTGAGATAAGTTCTTAGCATGTTAATTTATTCTGTTCTTAAATTTTTTACGGGGTTTTCTTTAATGCTTTTATGTGCGTGAAGAATTATAGTAATTAACGATATCATTAATGCGCTAAATCCTGCTAATAAAAATATCCACCATGATATTGTAATGCGATAAGCAAAATCCTGAAGCCATAAATTCATTGCATACCAACCTAATGGTATAGAAATAACTAAAGCAATTCCAATTAAAATGATAAAATCCTTTGATAGCAGTAGTAAAATGCTAGATGAAGAAGCTCCTAAAATTTTGCGAACTCCTATTTCTTTACTACGTTGTAATACATTGTAAGCTGACAATCCTAGCATTCCCGAGCACGCGATAAGAATAGCCAGTAAAGAGAATATGCCAAATACTTTTTCAAAAAGTACATCTGTTTTGTATTGAGCTTCAAAATTTTGGTCAAGGAAAAAGTATTCAAAAGGATCGTTAGGGTAATAATTTTTCCATACGGATTCAATAAAACTTATGTTTTTACTTAAGTCTGAAGTGTTAAATTTTATGGAAATATTTTGGCGAACACCTCTATCCCAAGGAATCATCATAGGATCAATTTCTTTTTGTAAGCCTTGATGATGGTAATTGGCAAGAACTCCAACTATTATGGCAGTATCTTGACTAGAGGTGCAAAGTAGTTTGTTAACGGCTTCTTCTGAGTTTTTAAAGCCTAGCATATTTGAAGCTTTTTCATTTATTAGAATTTGCCTGTTTTTATTATTTTGGAAATCCTTAGAAAAAGAACGCCCCGCTTTTATTTTCATTTCATAAAGTGAAACAAAGTCAAAATCAACGGCCATGGTATAAATACTAATTGACTCTTTTTCGGATGTACCAACTCTTCTTGCGCCATCTACCCAATATATTTCTTGCCCAGGTACACGGCTCGATGCGGCAATAGTTTTTATAGCTGGATTTTGTAGTAGCTCATTTTTAAATGGCTCAACTGAACTTCTATACAATGAATCAGGAACAGATACGGCACCGCTTAAAACAATTGTTTTATCCAATGAAGCACCTAAATCTTTGTTCCTCATATAATTTACTTGTTTGTAAACTACAATTGTCCCTGAAATTAGAATAACAGAAATTGTAAATTGAATTATTATCAAGGCTCTTCTTAAATTTATACCACTAGATGAATTTTTGAAGGATCCTTTTAAAACTTTAACGGGTTGAAAGCCCGACAGAACTATGGCTGGATATATGCCTGAAAGAAGGGTCCCTATTAAAATAATTCCTGCGAAAAGTAACCAATACTTAGGATACAACGAAATATTGGTTTCAATTTCTCGGCCGCAGAAAGTATCGAATTTGTTGTACAAAAGAAAGAAAACGATTAAGGCAAGAATCAAGCTCAAACAATTTAGAATAATATTTTCTATCAGGAATTGTTTTATTAAATCAAATCTAAATGCACCTAGCACCTTTTTTATTCCCACTTCTTTAGCTCTTTCAACCGATCTAGCAGTTGAAAGATTAATGTAGTTTATCCATGCAATGAAAATGATGAATACACCAATTAAAAATAAAAATGCCACCATTTGCCCATTACCATTTACTTCAGCTTCCTGATTGTAGTTTGAATTAAGGTGAATGTCTTTTACAGGGATTAAGTGCATTTCATCATAAGTTTTGTTCGAGTAGTCGCCTGCCATATATTTCTTGCAAAATGCAGGGAACTTCGATGCTAGTAATTCTGGATTTGTTCCGGGTTGTACTTCTATGTAAGTATAAAAGTCATACCAATCAAAAAGAGTTTCAAGAATATCAATACTATCTTTGGGTCCTTTAATAATTTGTCTATATGAGTCGAGTGATACTAAGTATTTTATATCTAAATGTGAGTTGTTTGGAAAGTCTTTGAAAACGCCGGTAACTTCAAGAGGATAATCTTTTTTACGTTGTTTCATCGTTAAGATTTTCCCTGTGGCTTTTGTTGTTCCAAAATACTTTTTGGCCATCGTTTCTGATACAATAATTTTGTGAGGACCCACTAAAGCATTGTCCTTATTGCCTGAATTAATATCTAGATTTAAAATTGGTATTGCATCCTGATCTGAAAAATAACCTTTGTTTTCGGAAAATTTTCTGTCGTTTTCTTGATTCCAAAGTAGCACAACCCCATCAATAAGTCGACAGAAACTTTTTACTTCTGGAAAATCACGTTTTAAAGTTGGGCCTATGGCAGGGTAAACAGTTGCTGATTGCCACTCTTTAACTCCTTGTAAATAATGATCTAATCGAAGTCTATATTTATTCTCAGAATTTTGGATGTGATTGTCATAACTTCTTTCATAAGAAACGTAATGAAAAATAAATAAGCAACAAACCATACCAATAGTCAAACCTATTAGGTTTATAAAGAAGTAGCCTTTTCGTTTAACTAAGTTTCGGTAAGATATTTTAATATAGTTTTTTAGCATATTTATTCAGTTCTTAAGCTTTCTACTGGATTTGCCATTGCTGCTTTTATGGTATTAAAACTTATTGTAAGTAATGATATTATAATTGCTGTTAAGCCAACAGCTATAAATACTAAAATTCCAATTGTAGTTTTGTATGGGAAATCTTGTAACCATTTTGTCATTAACCACCAAGCTATTGGCGAAGCGATAATGATTGCGATGATTACTAATTTTAAAAAGTCTTTGGCTAATAACTGATTGATGCTAAAAACACTGGCACCCAATACTTTTCGCACACCAATTTCTTTTATGCGTTGTTTTATCATTAATAAGGCTAAAGCAAAAAGCCCTAAGCAAGAAAGTGCTATTGCAACAACTGAGGAAATACCTAGTAGTAATGAAAGTCGCTTTTCGTTTTGATACCATCTATCTATATTGTCATCTAAAAAACTACCTCTAAATTCCTTGTTTGGTGCTATTTCTTTATAAACGTTAGATATTTTATCCATTGCACTAACAGCATTTTTAGCGTTTACTTTTACAAATACGTATCTGATATCGGATGATGAGGAAATATTTAATGTTATGGGCTCTATTTTCTCATGAAGGGAATAAAGATGAAAATCAGGAATTACACCTATTATATTCCAATTAGGTTGGGTTGAGTCGGTTGAAAATGCTGTGCCCACAACGTCAGTAACCTTAAACTGTTTTGCCATGCCTTCTGTTACTAATACGGAAGCAGAGCTATCTGTTCCGTAATTAATATCAAAGTCTCTCCCTTTTAAAATTTTTATTCCAAATGTTTTCACAAAGTCGTAGTCAACACTTAACCAATTGGTAAGAATTCCTTCTCCCTTATGTTCAAAGCCTATCGACCATTTAGAAGTACTTCCATCTTTTCCTAAACCTATATTAATGTTTGAACCAGTTATTGATTTTATGTCAGTTTGGTTAGATAATCTATCTTTAATTTTTTCTAATGTTTTTCTACCATTTAAACCATTAGAAAGAGGAATGCTTATGATAGCGTCTTTATTAATACCTAATGGCTGATTTTTCATAAAGTCAAATTGTTTGAACGCAATCAAGGTACATATCATTAATAAGCATGCAGTGCTAAATTGAAATACTATTAAGGAGTTTCTGAAGAAGCCTGGTTTTTTCATACTCAGTTTACCTTTTAGTATACCAGTTGTATTTAATTTAGATATAATTAAAGCAGGATATCCGCCGGCAAATAAGGACACGGTAATAACTGCAGCTAATACGCTAAGTATGGTAGATGGTTTGTAAAAGAAATTTAGTTGAAGATGTGTATTAAATACTTGGTTAAAGTATGGAAATACAAATAATGAAGCTGAAAAACCTATGATTAGTGCGATTATACATATAAGCAGACTTTCCCCCCACACTTGTAAAAATATTTGTTTTCTGCTTGCTCCTAAACATTTTCTAACACCAACCTCTTTCGATCGATTAAATGATTGGGCAATATTTAAATTAATAAAGTTGAAACATGCTGTTGCTAAAATGAAAAGACTAATTATAAGTAATGAATAAAGGTAGGTTTTACTAACGGAGTCATTTCCAGTTCCAATCTCATTGTTAAAATGTATTTCAGTAATGGGTAAAAGGCGTATAGAATTATAGTCGCCATTTTCATCTTTTAAATAACCTTCTTTAGCTAGGTTTAACGAATCAACTGGAACAAGTTTTTTTAAAGCACTGCGAATTTTATTTTGAACAACTAGTTGTGATGCATTCGTTGCAATCTTCACAAATACCTCATGATTTTGCATGTTCCAGTTGTTTTTGTTTTCTTCAAAATCGTTACGTAATTCTGTTCTTGCTAATGCATCAAATGTAAGAGACGAATTTTCGGGAAAGTCTTTTAAAACAGCCGATACAACTAAGCTTTTCCATTCGCCCATTACTTTTAGTTTAATTGATTTCCCAATTGGTTCTGATGTGTTGAATATTTTTTTAGCAGCATATTCGGTAAGTACAATGTTACCCAAATCATTTAACGGGCTTATTTTATTGCCACTTGAAACAGGGAAAGTAAAAACTTTGAAGAAATCAGGATCAACTAAATTGCAACTTAAGTTAACAGTTTTTCCATTGTATTCTACAATCCCATCACACCAAGCAAATCTAGTTGCCGATTCAATTTCAGGCACTTCATCTTTTAAAGTTGTTGCAACTGGAAAACTCATTACACCTCCTAGTTGCTCACCTTCCATGTTTTTAGCGTAGTTATAAGTTTTAAATATTCGCTCCTTATCTTCATGAAAATTATCAAATGATAATTGATCATAAGCATTAATGAAAAGCAATATGCTGCACAAAAACGCAAGTGATAGACCAAAAATATTTATAAAGGCGTAAATTTTATTTTTACCTAAATTTCTAAAAGCTATTTTAAAGTAGTTCCTTAACATGTTATTCAGTTCTTAAACTTTTAATGGGATTAGCTAATGCGGCTTTTAATGCTTGAAAACACACTGTAATAAACGCAATAATTAATGCAAGAAATGCAGCAAGTATAAAAACCCACCAAGATATATCTACTTTAAATGCAAAATCTTGTAACCATTTATAGGACGCATACCAAGCTAATGGAATAGCAATTAAAATGGATATAATTACAAGTTTTAAAAAGTCGGCAGATAGATTTTTTACAATCCCATTTACACTTGATCCTAATACTTTACGAATACCGATTTCGCGATAGCGTTGTTTTATCGTAAAGGCTGCTAATCCAAATAAACCTAAGCATGCTACAAGTATTCCTAAAACTGTAAATACTCCTAATACTGACCTCATTTTTAATTCTGATTGAAACATATTATTAAAGTCCTCTTCAAGAAATGAGTATTTGTAAGGACTATGTGGCGCGTTGGTTTTCCAAATATTTTCTATTTCAGAAATTGTAGTGCTTACATTGTCTGTTTTTAAACGTACAGTTATGTTATTATGCCATGGTTTAAAAATGTGCATCAATATTGGTTTTATATTTTCTTTTAAAGAAGTAAAATTGAAATCTTTAACAACCGCTACAACTTTACCGTCTTTTCCCATTCCCCATTGAACCTTTTTTCCAATCGCATCTTTTGGTGTTTTCCATCCAAATTCTTTTACCGCAGCTTCATTTACCATAAAACCTTCAGTTTCATCAGTTGTATAGGAAGGAGAAAAATCTCTACCAGCAACAATAGGTATTTGATATGTTTTTAAGAAATCATAATCCATTGAAAATACATTACAAGAGGTAAGTTTATTTTCAGCTAAGCCTTCAGGTATTAATGTAATATTCGACATGTATTTAAAACTGAATGAATTTACACTTGCCGAAACTATTTTGGGATTTTGTCTGAGTTCTTTTAATAAAACTTCTGATTTTCCAGCATCTTGTGGTTTCAATTCAATATTTAGGAGTTGGTCTTTATTCATTCCAATATTTTTGTTTTGAATAAAATCTAGTTGATTTAAAACAATGATGGTACAAATAATAAGTGCTATTGCAATAGTGAATTGAAAAACAACTAAACCTTTTCTGAAAATTACATCAATCAAACTATGTTTAATATTTCCTTTTATTGAACGAATAGGAGAGAAGGAAGACATTAGTAAGGCAGGATAAGAACCCGAAAGTATACCTACAAAAACTATTATTATTAAGTAAAGCAAAAATGTTTTTAGAGTAAAATGCAATTCAATACCAAGAAAATTGTTAAAAACGGGTAGTAAGCAATACACAAATAAAATAGAAAATAAACTTGCTATAATTGAAAAGAAAGTTGACTCACCTAAAAATTGAAGAATAAGTTGTTTACGTGTAGCTCCAATAACTTTTCTTAATCCTATTTCTTTTGAACGATTTATAGATTTTGCTGTAGATAAATTAATAAAATTACAACATGCAATAACTAGCATTAAAATGGCTGTACCAATAAAAATATAGATATATTGAATGTTTCCGTTTTTACTGTCTTTAAATTCGGCTTCTAAATTAGATGTTAAATGAATATCTGTTATGGGTTGTAAATTGCAGTTCATATACATGCCAGTTTGTTTCCTTATTTCTTCGTTTTCCTTAGTCATGTAGGCGTTAATCTTACTCTTTAGTTTAGAGGGGTCAGTTCCATCTTTTAACCTTATGTAGGAGTAAGTGTTGCAATTGAACCAGTTTTGTTCATTGTTTTGATACCAACTGCTATCACCTTTATTTAGGTCATTCATTGTAATTCGCGAAAGGAAACAATCGAAACTGAAATGCGAGTTTTTCGGAATATCATTTATAACACCAGTTACTGTTAAATTAATTGTGTCAGAGAGTTTCATTATTTTTCCATAAGCACTTTCGTTTCCAAAATATTTTTTAGCAGTGCTTTCTGTTAATACTATACTGTAAGGCTTATTCAGCAAAGTTTTTTTATTTCCTTGAATTAGGTTGAAGTCAAAAACATCTAATAGCGTTGAATCGGCATAATATAGCTTTGTATCATAGAATTTTTTTTCTTCAAAAGAAATATTTCTGCTCGAACCATTAAAACGTACTATATTATCTATCTCGGGAAATTGAACTAATGCACTGCTGGCCATAATAGGTGATGTTGGAGCAAATTCCTTTACCTTATCTGGTTCATGCGAATTACTTACCATGCGGTAAATGTTTTCTGATTGATGATGATAAGCATCATAACTCAGTTCGTATGAAACATAAAGATAAATCACAGCGCAACAAGTAATACCAATTGATAAACCAATGATGTTTACCATTGAGTACAATTTATCTTTAAATAAATTTCTCCAAGCTACTTTTATATAGTTCTTAAACATATTATTCGGTTCTTAAATTTTTAACTGGATTAGAGATAGCGGCTTTTATTGCTTGATACATTACCGTGAATAAAGCGATGGAAATTGCAATAAGTGCTGCAAGTATAAAAACCCACCATTCTATTTCAATTCGGTATGTGTAATTATTGAGCCATTTTTTCATTAGCCACCATGCAATTGGAGTTGCAATTATTATTGAAATGGTTACTAGTTTAATAAAGTTGATAGATAACATAGTAACAATGCTCGAAACTGATGCACCTAGCACTTTTCTGACTCCAATTTCTTTTACTCTATTTTCGGCTATATAAGTTGCTAAGCCAAATAAGCCAAGGCATGATATGAATATAGTGAGCGACGAAAATATCGTTGCTAGTGTTAAGGAAGTTTGTAATTGTTCGAATTTCTGTGCGTACTCTTCATCTGTGTATACGAGTTCAATTGGAAAATCTGGATTATATTTTTTAAACAATGCTTCAATTTTTTTAATTTCACTTTGATTCGTGTTTTTGTTTAAGCGAACATGAATTACATTAAACCACCCAGCAGCACCCATCAGCATCATTGGTCTTGTTTCTTCAAAAGGATTATTAATTATAAAGTCTTTAATAACACCAATCACATGAAATTCAGTGTCGCCGTCTTTAATAATTTGACCAATTGGGTTTTTAAATTTAGTTTTCTTTAAAGCAGATTCATTTAGAATTAGAGCTGTAGAATCTGTTGGAAATTCTTTTAGATTAAAATCTCTTCCTTGTAATAATTTAAATCCTGCAGTTTTTATAATATCTTCATCCGCATAATATCTATCAAATAAGGTTTTATCATTTGGATCTTTACCATTCCACTCAAATCCCCAGCTATTGCTCCAAGCCTGAGTAATAGGCTGACTGCATTTTGTAACTGATAAGGCTAGATTTTGATTTAATAAATCGTTCTTTAACAAAGTATAATTTTTTTCTAAATCATTACTTAAGAAATGGTACATTAATTGTTCCTTATTATATCCACTATCTCTTTCAACTACATAACTCATTTGCTGGCGAACTAGTATAGTTCCGATAATTAAAATAATAGCAATAGTAAATTGTAGTACAACTAAAATTTTTCGGGGACTAAATTTAGATTTTGTTGATTGAAAAGTTCCTTTCAACACTTTTACAGCTTGAAATGAAGATAGAAAGAATGCTGGATAGCTACCAGCTAAAATTCCTGTTAACAAAACAAAGGTTAAACTAAACAACCAGAATGAAGGATTCAATAAGTTTAGATTTAGTTTTGTTTGCATTAAGTTGTTGAAAGCTGGCAAGGATAATATTACTAGGCCTATAGCAAGTATAAAACTGAAAAATGATAATAGCACAGATTCCATTAGGAATTGACGAATTAGAAGGGAACGGAAAGCGCCAATAGTTTTTCTTATCCCTACTTCTTTTGCTCGCTTTTCACTGCGGGCTGTGCTAAGGTTCATGAAGTTAATGCATGCTATTATTAAAATAAACCCTGCAATTATTCCTAAGATAACTACAATTTCTATTCTGCCGCCGGATTCAACTCCATTTTCGAAATTTGAATGTAATTGCCAACGCTCTAATGGATACAAAAACATATCATACACATCGCTATCTTTAGCGTAATTTTTCCGAATGTCTTTTATTTTAGGTTCTAATGCAGCTAGTTTTGTATTTTCTTTTAGAAGAATATAAGTACGCGTTGAATTATCTCCCCAATTTGTTTCTTCACCATCTTTTGCAATAAATTTCCAAGGAATCAAGTATTCAAATTCAAATCTACTATTACTTGGAGGGGTTGATATAATTCCAGTAATGGTTAAATTATCTTTGTTTTCTAATTTAATTACTTTACCAATCGGGTTTTCATTTCCAAATATTTTTTTCGCTAGTTCAGGAGTAATTACTATTGAATTTGGATTAGAGAACATTGTTGCAATGTTTCCTTCTAGCATTGGAAAATCAAAAATTGATAGAAACTCATTGTCAACAACATTGCCTAAAGAGTATATTTTTTTGTCACCAAATGTGATCAATCTTCTTGTTGGCCAATCCACTCGCGCAACTTTTTCAATTTCAGGAAAGTTAGCTTGTAACGTTGCTTTTGCTACTTTTGGAGTTACCTCCCAGCACTTTATTCCTTGATCGCCCCAATCTGATTTATTCCATAAGCTGTATATTCGGTCTTTTTTGGTGTGAAAATTATCAAAACTCACTTGGTGTTTAACCCATAGCAATATTAGAATCACAGAAGCCATTCCAATTGCTAATCCGGAAATATTAATTACTGAAAAAACTTTATTTTTCAGTAATTGCCTTATTGCTATTTTAAAGTAGTTTTTAAGCATTTAACTAAGCTTTAATATTTTGTATTACAATTTGTCCGTCTAGCATATTAATTATACGATGTGTAAATCGTGCATCATGTTCAGAGTGAGTTACCATAATAATGGTTGTTCCTTGTTCATTCAAATCGGTTAATAATTGCATTACTTCATTACCATTGCGAGAATCTAAGTTACCTGTTGGCTCATCGGCTAAAATTAATTTGGGTTTATTTACCACTGCTCGCGCCACAGCCACACGTTGTTGTTGTCCACCTGATAATTGTTGTGGATAGTGATTACGACGATGAGCAATTTGTATTTTATCTAATACTTCATCAACAATTCTTTTGCGTTCACTTGAACTAACACCAGTGTAGATAAGCGGAAGTTCTACGTTTTCAAATACCGTTAATTCATCAATTAAATTAAAGCTTTGAAACACGAAACCAATATTTAGTTTACGTAACTCGGCTCGTTTGCGTTCATTGTATTTCGCAACTTCAACTCCGTTAAACAAATAGCTTCCATTATCCATATCATCTAACATACCAATAATGTTTAGTAATGTTGATTTACCGCAGCCCGAAGGACCCATCATGGCAATAAATTCACCTTCTTTTATTTCAAATGAAATATTGTTTAAAGCTACTGTTTCAATTTCTTCAGTGCGATAAATTTTTTCTAAGTTGCTTACTTTTATCATGTTCTTATTTTTTATCTTTTAAAATTAATTCTTGTGTATTTGTATAGTTGTCGTATCCAGATGTAATAATTTTATCTCCAATGTTTAATCCTGATAAAACCTCGTAATACTCTGGATTTTGGCGTCCCAATTGTATGTCAATTCGGTAAGCTACACTTCCGTCTTCGTTTAATTTAAACGCCCAGTTGCCTCCAGTTTGTTGATAGAAAGCGCCTTTAGCTAAAAGTGTAGCTTGTGTTTCATCACTTAAAGCTAACCGTATTTGCAGTGTCTGACCTCTTCTAATATCTTTTGGAAGTTCGCCTTCAAATTTCATGTCAACTTGAAATTTTCCGTTTTTCACTTGTGAGTAAACCTTTTGGATGCTTAGTTTAAAATCTTTTCCACCTAAAGTAAATTGGCCAGATAGTCCTGGAAAAATACGTGTTATATAATGTTCATCAATATCAACTCTCACTTTAAAACCAGTAACAACATCAATCTGCCCCAACCTTTCACCTTTATTTTTATTCTGACCAATCTCAGCGTCTAATGAAGTAAGCTGTCCATCAACTGGTGCGCGAACAATTAAGTCTTCCACTTTTTTACGCATAATACGCAGTGCATCTTGGGTTCTTTTGTAGGATTCTTTTGCTTGATTGAACTCTTCAGTATTTGAAATAGAATCTTGTTTTAAAATTTGATCAGTTAGCTTTTTCTTTTTTAAAGCGTAGTTATAAGTATTTTCTGACTGTTTAAATTCTTGTAATGATATTGCTTTTGATTCATAAAGTTTTACGTTTAAATCATAAACACGTTTAGCCTCAATAAAATTATTATCCGCATCAGTGCCTTGATTCAATTTCATAATGGTATTTTGCGTTGCGGCATTCTTCGAAATTTGCATCTGTGTTAAGAGATTAAAAACAGATGTTTCTTGATTAGCTAAACTTAATTCTAAGTCAGTATTTGATAATCGTAAAATTGGATCACCTTTTTTCATAATAGCTCCATCTTCAACAAATAATTCCTCCACTCTTCCACCTTCAACTGCATCTAAATATATGGTAGATATTGGCAGTACTATTCCGTTTACAGGAATAAATTCTTGAAAGGCTCCTTTTTTTACTTCACTAATTGTTATTCTTTCGGTGTCAACATTTAATTTTGTTCCGCCAGATGTGCTATATATTATTCCAGCAATAAGAGATACTAATGCAGCAATTGATATAATAATTAATATCCTTTTTGAAGACCATTTTTTCTTTTCTATAACTCTGTCCATTCCTTTGTTCGTTTGTTTCTATATTTTTTAAATGTGTGATAAAGGTATTTTTGCTTGAAATTTTTGTTTAATCTCCTTTACCACACATTATAAAATGATTAATCGAGTTTGTGTTAGGCAAATGTGTGCCATTGATTTATTTAATTGAAAACCAATATG
Organism: uncultured Flavobacteriaceae bacterium; assembly: GCA_964603125.1. GTDB lineage: Bacteria > Bacteroidota > Bacteroidia > B-17B0 > Aurantibacillaceae > CAZRUA01. Next base: position 57,716 of record CAZRUA010000004.1, read on the forward strand.
TTGTGTTTTTTTATAGTACGCTACCTGTTCGAAATCGGATACAAAGTGTTCGGTTTTGATACACTGTATTATGATGCTAAATTGTAAGTTGTTTTCGCTCAGTTAAATACCTTTTAGGTATATTTATTGAAAAAATAAGGCATCAGAAATAATATTATGGATTTAAAAAGAGCAAAAATTTTAGTTGTCGATGATGATAATGATGTTTTAACCGCAATGAATCTTTTGCTTAAGAAGGAAGTAGAAGAAATTGTGACTGAAAAAAATCCTGAGAATCTTATTCATCTATTAAAGAAAAAATCATTTGATTTTATTTTGTTGGATATGAATTTCAACGCCTCAATTAACACAGGCAATGAAGGAATTTTTTGGTTAAAAAAAATTAAGGAGATAAAATCGGATGTAAGTGTTGTTATGATAACTGCTTATGCAGATATTGATCTGGCTGTTCGTTCTTTGAAGGAAGGTGCTGAAGACTTTATTGTAAAGCCATGGAATAACCAAAGTTTAATCGAATCGATAAAAGATATTTTAAAGAAAAAGGGCGGCTCTGGTAAAAATAATTCAAAAGCAAGCTCAGAAAGCTCTGGTATTATTGGAAGCAGCGAGCTGATGCAAGATATTTATAGTAAGATTGAAAAGATAGCGCCTACTGATGCAAACATTTTAATTCTTGGTGAAAATGGTACGGGTAAGGATTTAATTGCGAAGGCGATTCATCAAAAATCGTTACGGGCCTCAAATCAATTTATTAAAGTTGATGTGGGTGCATTAACAGAAACATTGTTCGAGAGTGAATTGTTTGGTCATAAGAAAGGAGCTTTTACTGACGCACGTGAAGACAGAGAAGGGCGATTTGAATCAGCAAACAAAGGAACATTATTTTTGGATGAGATAGGAAATATTAGTTTGCATCAACAAGCAAAGTTGCTTACAGTTTTGCAAAACCGACAAGTAACGCGCCTAGGTAATAATGTGTCAACACCAATTGATATACGTTTGGTATGCGCCACAAATTTACCGTTATCTGAGCTAGCCAATGAAGGTAGGTTTAGAAAGGATTTAATTTATCGTATTAACACAGTTGAAATTATTTTGCCTCCGTTAAGAGCTCGTAAAGGAGATATTGAGTTGCTAGCACAACACTATTTAAAGTTTTATTCAGAAAAATATTTTAAATCAAATATTGAATTAAGCAGCAAAGCAATTGATAAACTTAACGATTATCATTATCCAGGAAATGTCCGTGAGTTACAATATGCTATTGAGCGCGCTGTTATTATGGCGGATACGGAGGTTTTGCAACCTAATGATTTAATCTTTTCGCCAATCGAGTCTACTACTAAAAGTATGACGGAAATGGAAAGTGAAACGAAATTAAGTACAATTGAAAAGCAAACCATCTTACGTGTGATTGAAAAAAATAATGGTAATATCTCAAAAGCAGCTAAAGAATTGGGAATAACACGTACAGCTTTGTACCGAAGACTAGGTAAATATGAAATTTAAAAGTTTAGGATTTAATATTATTGTAAGAACTTTACTAATGTTTGGTGCATTGGTAATTGCTGCTTATGCATTGGCTTCAAAACTTTATTGGTTGGAGTTTTTAATGATTCCTGTTGTAGTTTATATGCTTTATAGTTATTATGTTTTTCATCGTAAGGCAAAAGAGGAAGTTGAGCAATTTGTTGAATCGGTTCATTACCGTGACTTCACAAGGTATTTTGAAGTAAAGAAAGCGCCAAGTGAATTACAGCCGTTTAGAAGCGGTTTTAACGAAATTAATACGACTTTTAAAACTATAAGTAAAGAAAAGGAAACCCAATTTTTGCATTTAAAAAGTATATTAGAAATTGTTGATACAGGAATTTTTTCATACGAAATTGCACAAGGCGATGTGTTATGGATGAATGAATCCTTAAAAAGTTTGTTGCAAATACCGTATTTAAAAACTGTTCACTCTTTAGAAAAGAGAAATGCTGGTTTGTATAATGAAATTATAAAGTTGTTGCCAGGACAAAAAGTAGTCACTACAATTAGTAAAGATAGTAGTGAGTTTAAAGTGCTATTATCAGCTACCATGTTTGAAAACGAAGACAAGACCTATAAATTAATTGCATTTCAAAATATTAATGATGCCTTGGATGAAGGAGAATCAAAGGCTTGGCAAAAGTTGTTGAGTGTAATGACACATGAAATTATGAATTCGGTTGCGCCAATTTCATCATTAGCCGAAACGTTGAAAAACAGAATATCGGAATCAAATGTGCACAGCGAGAACTACAAAGACACTTTGCTTGATATAGAAACTGGGATTACAACAATAAAAAAACGCAGTGAAGGTCTTTTGAGATTTACGGAAACATATAGGAATTTAAGTAAAATCAATAAAGTTAACTTATCTAAAGTGTATGTTTTAGAATTGTTCGATCATGTTCAGCAGTTAATGCAGCCTAATATTGATAAGCGAAAAATTGATTTTGAGGTAATAACAAAGGATCCTTTATTGGCTATTAATGTTGACTCTGGATTGATAGAGCAGGTGCTGATTAACCTAATGTTAAATGCCATGGACGCTGTTAAAGATGTTAATGAACCAAAAATTAGCATGAGTGCTGAAGTACAGAATCAAAAAACGATTATCAAAATAAGTGATAATGGAAGTGGTATTTCAAATGAGTTATTGGATAAAATTTTCATACCGTTTTTTAGTACAAAGAAAACTGGTAACGGAATCGGCTTAAGTTTGTGTAAGCAAGTAATGATGCTACATCGTGGTTTAATAAATGTAAAGTCTATTGAAAACTCTGGAACTGTTTTTATTTTGAGTTTTGATTCGGTGAATTAGTTTCCCTTAAAATTTGTTAACGAAATGACTTTTTGATATTTATCAAAGAGAACCCTTTCACTTCTAAATAATTTTGTGTCATAATTAAAAATTAGATTATGATACAAAAACCATCAAATGCTTTTATTGGCGCCTCATGGCTTGCATTGGTTGCCGGTGTAATTTCATACAACGTAGGATTGTGGAATGCACAAATGCAATTAAACGAAAAGGGATATTATTTTACAGTTTTAATGTTTGGTTTGTTCTCTGCTGTTTCATTACAAAAGGCGGTTCGAGATGAATTGGAAGGTATTCCCGTAACAACTATCTATTACGGTTTAAGTTGGTTCACAACAATTTTATCTGTTCTATTGTTGATTATTGGTTTATGGAATGCAGATTTAGCTAGAAGTGAGAAAGGCTTTTATGGCATGTCGTTTACATTGAGTTTGTTCGCAGCAGTTGCTGTGCAAAAGAATATACGTGATTTAGCCCTAGCTAAAAGGGAAGCAAAAATCAACAATCATTTTGAATCTACAAATTAATGCCAGTTCTAGCGGATTCGAGAACGGAACAAAATATAATATAAGTTCAAATGAAAGACCGAAGGTTGATTATTCTTCTAATAGTTTCTATTATAGCTATTGGTACAATATTTTTTCTCCCACCAATTCCTCAAGACATTTGTTATCATGATTTTTCGGATAATAGAATGTTTTGGGGAATAGCCAACTTCTGGAATGTGATAAGTAATGTTCCGTTTTTTATTGCAGGTTTAATGGGTTTGTTTTTTAGTTTAAAGTATAATTTAAGTTTAGCTCATATTTTATTCTATACCGGAATTTTTTGTGTTGGTTTAGGCTCTGCTTATTATCATATAAGCCCAAGTAATTCAACTTTATTATGGGACCGATTACCTATGACCGTAGCTTTCATGTCTTTCTTTTCGATAGTAGTATCAGCGTTTATAAATGATAGAGTAGGTAAGAAGCTTTTAATGCCATTTATCTTTGCTGGTGTATTTTCCATTTTGTATTGGCATTATAGCGAACTTTATGGTAAAGGTGATTTAAGATTTTACGCTTTAGTACAGTTTTTGCCAATGTTACTAATACCAATTATTTTGATTTTATATAAAGGAGCAAACAAGAGAACATATTTTCTTGTTTTACTCCTTTACGCAATTGCTAAAATTTTCGAAGCATCGGATAATTTTATATTCAATCTAAGTGCTTGTATAAGTGGTCACACAATTAAGCATTTGATTGCTTCGATGGCACCGATTGTTTTGCTCCATTGTAAGTCTGTTAAAACAGTATTAATTAGCAATGATAAAGTTTAAGCATATAAAGACGCAGGATTTTAGTGAATGATTTTACAATCTATCTAGAAAGGTTGAAAATTCTTTGAGGCGCAAAGCATTTATTTCAAAACCGCTTTCTACTTAAATGGGTTACAGTTGAGAACGTAGCAGGTGAGATTTTATAATACTTAGCTATGCAATAGTAATTCTCCAACGTATCATATTGTTGAAAAAGTGTTTTCGTTGTTGTTAAAAATTAAAACTTTACATCCAATCCCAACTTTTTGTAGTAGTCAATAATTGGCTGGTAAGGTCCAAATTTATGTTGTTTTTGTGGAAAGCTATCTAAATAAGGACCTTTAGCGTAATCAATTGGCTTGTATTTTATGTTAGCATAATCATTTTTTGTAATTGGATTTGGACGTTTATGAATTGCATCATCGTTAATAAAAGCGCAAACGTCATACGATTCTTGAACCGTTAATTGAGGATTTTTGTAGCTAGATATTTTGTTGGGCATGTTCGCGTAAATAAACGCACTTAACTTAACAACACGATGAACGCTGCTGCCAGCTTGGTAACTACTATCACCCCAAAGTGGCGGATATTCATAGGTTACGTTGTTTGCAAACATTTTACCTTGTCCGTTGTTCCCGTGGCATGATGCACATTTTGTATTATACACCGCTTCACCTTTTATTGGGTCGGCCGCTCTATCGGGAAATCCAATTTTTAACGGCTCGTCACCTTCTACGTGTCCGTCAACCGGTACTTTGCTTCCCAGCCATTTTATATAACTCGATATGGCTAAAATCTCCTTGCTATCCAATGGTAAATGTTTTCCATTATGTGGACGCTCAATACAATTATTAATTCTATCTGCTAATGAAAGTACTTTGTTTTCGCGAGCTCTGTATTGCGGATAACGTGCGTGCGTGCTGAAAAAATTGAAGGCATAAGGTTTTGTGCCTGCATTTAAATGACAGTTGGTACAATTCATTTTATTGCCTAAATACTTACCAACTTTTCCTTCGGGTCCAATGTAGTAAGCAGTGTTCAATAACAATTGCTTTCCGTATTTCACTAAATCGCCAAATTCTCCTTTAGGAATGCTGTTGGTGTCTGGCGCTTGCCAAACTTTCGCGGGTAAATCCAATCCTAGAGAATCCGTAACAAGTGTTTCGTGTTTACTTTCAACTACTTCATTACCACATTTAGTAAAGAGTAAAATGAGAAATGGCAAACTTAAAAGGAGAATTTTTATTTTCTTCATAAAGAGCATTAAACCAATTTGTAGAAAAAATAAACCCTCCGATGTTTTACATTGGAGGGTTTAAAATAATAATTTTTAATTTATCGATTAAGAGTAAGTTTTTTAGTGGTTGAACCATTTTTAGAGCTCACTTTTACAAAATAAACTCCTTGTTCTTCTTTGCTTAAATTAATTTTTTGAGCGCCACTGTTTAATATAACATTCATAACAACTCTGCCTAAAGCATCTGTTATAACAACAGTAGAAGTTTCTTTTAAATGAATTGTAAACTCACCTGTATTTGGATTAGGGTACAATGAAACTATTAATGACGAGTTTCCGTTATCTCTAATGCCAACAGTTGTTACTGCTACACAAGCACTTGTATCACTACAACCGTTTTTTGTAACTATCACAGCATAATTACCATTAGCTGTTGCTGCAAAGCTTTGGTTAGTTTCGCCAGAGATAGCAATGTTTCCGTTGTTGCAATCTATCCACTGATATGTTGCGCCAGTTTCATCTGCAGTAATAGTTGCAGTAGTTCCATCTAGGCTTGTAGTTAAAATTGGTAAATTATTAATAGTAAGATTTAAAGTAATTAAGCTATCGCAACCACCTGCATTTGGTAAAATATGAGTTGCAGTGCTGTTACTTGCCGTGTAAGTTAATCCGTCAATCCAAGTGTAAGATCCGCAAGCTGTTTGAACATCTGTTCCAGTTGTATTTGCGCATATTGGACCAAAATTGGCTCTTAATTGATATGCTTTTAAAAAAGAACCGCCAAAATCTTCGTTATTTGCCCAACCACCTAACGGACTTGTTGGCCAATTTACCCAGGTTGTTCCAGGGGTAAAAATATTGTCGGTTAGTCTAATTTGCACAGTACTATCAAATTCAACTGCAGTAACCACATAATCTCCAGGGGCTAAAGTAAGGGGGCCACCATGAATTTTAATGGTAGTTAATAAAGAGTTATTGTCAGGATACAACAGAGTGTCTGTGCTTGCAATGATTGTGCTTGGTAAGCCAGCTGCCATGTTCCATACAACTGCTGCGTATTTTTTTCCAGTATATCCACGTAAATAATCTGCAGTAATCGAAGTTAAATCAGCAGGAGTTATAATTGTAAATTGCTGCCCTAAATATCCACCATTTCCAGCGCCAATTCCTAAGCCACCCGTTGCAGTTCCTCTATCTCTTGCATAAACAGTATCGGTTATAACAAACGAATCATACAATGTATCATTTGTGTTTACTGGATCTACTTCGGTAGCACTAACGTTATATCTAACAGTGTAGGTGCCCGTTGCATTTGGAGTAAATGAAGGAATGGTAACGTCCATACTAGCCCCAGCTGCCAAAGAAGCTATTGGAGAACTTGATGCTGCGTAAACACTTGCGTTAGCACTGTTTGTTACATTCACATTTAACACAACATTTGTAAGTGTTGAAGATCCATTGTTTCTAACATTTCCACCAAAAGAAAGTTGCCCTGCTGCCTGCGCAAGAGGGATTTGTGTGTATTCAGTTATTGTGTCAGTGGATACTAGTTGTGCATCATAAGGGATGCTGCTTTCAACAACAATATCATCAATTAATAATACAAATTGATTGTTTGAATTGTTTCGGAATGCTATATAAATAGATTGTCCAGCGTATGCAGCCAAGCTTACCGATCTTGGTGTCCAAGTAGTATTTTCTGCCGATATGCTAAAAATGGAAGTTGAGCCTGCAATCATATTACCAATAGCACCTGTACCACCAGTTGGAGTGCCAAAGCCAGCAGACATTACTCTCACCTCATATCCATCAGGATAAGATGGGTCATAAGTAATGGCGTTCCATTTTAAAACAGTAGATGATGTAATAGGGCCGATTAGTGGAGTCCACATCCAGTCATTTGCCGTAACTACAGGTACGTTCCAAGAGGTGCTAAATGCCGCAGAATCCGCCACATTATTCACAAAATCCTCTCTTCTTTCCCAAGCTTCATTAATGTAACTGACATTAGCGTCAACAGTTCCATTATCAACGTTCATTACTTGCATATTTGCAGGGAATACGTAAGTTCCAGCACCACCAGCAGTTGGGCCAGGGATATTGTCAAACGTTTGCGTGTATAAAACCTGAGAGGTTAAAGAGTAGCAAGTTCCAATTGCTAAAGTACTAAGTAAGAGTTTTTTCATAATAGGGGAATTAATTTTGAAGTAAATATAAGCCTTTATTTTGAAAGTCGTTTTTTGATTTGTAAATAAATTTTGTTAGTAAGTGGACCAATGTAGGGTGTTAAGTTTAACTTCGCAGGCACTATGGTTTTTGGGGCGTTAAGTGTTTGATTTTGAATTACAATGGTATCCGCATGGAAAGTGAGTATTTCCTTTGTTTTTATGTTTTCAAGGTAAATATTTTCTTGGAGGCCTAAAAATGGGTTTCCGTCTTTCGTTTTAGCTCCGCAACGCTCAGTTATAATAAATTCGGTTTTGTTAATATAATAACTCGATTTTTCGATTTCCGCTTCGCTTTTAATTTTTAACTGTTTAATTGTTTTGTTGGATTCAGCTTCAATGCTATTTTTAAAAGCAGAATCTTCTTTTAAATGCGACACCGCAGATAATTTGCAAGAAGATTTAATAATGATTTCTGCGTGTTTTTCAACGCTATATAAGCTAAGGCCTGATTTGCCAATTGTTTTACAACCAAATAGGATTACTCCAAATACTAAAAATACAATCGCACATTTCTGTTTCATTGGTTTTGATATTAAGCCGCAATATTAAGTAAAAATAAAACCTGTTTGCGAATTATTTGTACTTTCGAGTTTGATTATTGCTAGGGATTTATGAGTAAAGTTTTTAAACGCACCTATTTTTTCTTTTTAGTTGCTTTACAATTAAGCACTGCGTTTAATTTGTTGTCGCAAACTTTACCAAAGGATAGCAGTGATATAAATTATACGCAAGTATTGTTTGAATTTCCGAATGTTAAAAATGCAAACTACTATTTACTCCAAATTGCAGAACGTCAGAATACATCATCGCTAAAGGAGTATAAGTGCCAAACAAATGCATATTTTATTGATAATTTAAAGTTTGGGAAAATTTATCGATGGAGGGCAATTGCATTTGATAAGAAACACAACAAGATTGATTCTACAAATTACTTCGCATTTCGTACAAAGGGAGTTGATTTGGTGAATACGAATTTCGCCCGAATGCGATTAAATAAGCAGGATAGTTCAATTAAAGGCAATGATTTAATTTTTATTGATTACCCAAGAATTGCAATCGATAGAGTTGGTAATCCCATTTGGTATTTACCTGATATAGAGAATAAGGTAAATGCAACACAACGTATTAGGGATTTAAAAATGACTTATGATGGAAACATCACTTTTTTAACCAATCAATCAGCAATTGAGTGCGACATTAATGGCAATGTTATTTGGGAAGCGCCTGAATTAATGGGTTCGAAAACAGACAGTATGGGTTTTTATCATCATGGTTTTAAAAAACTAGATAATGGTAATTACATAGTAATTGGCAGTAAGTATGTTTACAAAGCGTTTCCCGATACAATAAAAAGCAACCCGTTAAAAAAGTATAATGTATTTAAAACAATTGATGGAGTAAATCACATTCGAGTTGAATATGGATTGGTGTATGAGTTTTCAAAAAGCAAGGAAATTGTTTGGCAATGGGATTCGGAAGACTACTTGTCGTTAAATGACTTGTTCCATCATGGGAACGCAGATACCATTTCTATAGTTGGAGCTCACCTAAATTCTTTAGATGTTAATCGGGAAAACACAGAAGTGCTTATTGGATTCCGAGATTTAAGCCGAGTGATTGTTGTAGATAAAAAAACCAAAACTATTACCGAGAGCTATGGGAGTAAAACATTTTCAGATAGTAAAGTACATCAGTTTAAAGGTTTTCAATTTCAACATGATGCTAGATTTTTAGGTGACAGTAGCATTACTTTGTTTAATAACAATGCGATTTATTGTAATACAAATTTAACTTCGGCTGTAATGGTTTTTAAACGCAGTAAATACAGGTCGAGTACTACATTGGATTTAAATTTTAGTTGTGCTTTTGATTCACTTGCAGATGGAAGAAGTTTAAAGGGTGGAAGTATACAGAGTTTACAGAACGGAAATTTTCTTGTCTGCATGGGGCATTTGAATCGAATTTTTGAAGTAACCAAAGGCGGAAAAGTTGTTTGGGATGGCTTTTATGAAAAGTATTTGGCTGCCGAAAAAAAATGGACAGCATTTCCGCAATATAGAGTGAGCAGTGCATCTTCACTTTATCCCATTTGTTTTTCGTTTAAATGCAAAGCAGTTGGCAAAAAGAAACTAGAGCTTACTATCGTTAATAATGGAAGTGAAAAGGATAGCTATATGGTTTATGTTAAAGCCAAGGCGAATACAATTTTACAAGAGTTTAAAACAGATGATGTAGTTGCCGGCGAAAATTTTGTTAAAGAAATAAACCTTAAATGCAAAAGTAAAAACCTAATTATTGAAGTGGTATCTAAAACTAATTCTTTAAGTGTAAAGAGAATGACAATAGAGTAAGGATATAAAAAATACGCTATTGCTTACGAGTTAGCTGTAAACGTTAATGTTTTTGTTAATCTGATATTTAATCTAAGTGCTTGTATAAGCTGGCACACAATTAAACATTTGATTGCTTCGATGGCACCGATTGTTTTTATGGCGAAAATTAATCGTTATGAAGTTAGAAACTACGATTTATAAATTTCATCTCTTATTTCAAAAAGGATTTGTTCTATTATTTTTATTTCAGGTTGTTCTGGAAGATCTGATTTTTCATATAGTTCATCAATTTTCATTGTTTTTTCATTGGCCATTTTTACAAGATCTTCATAGTTATAGAATCCTGATTTTATTTTTAAAAGCTCATCTTTGTCACTTCTTCTAATATTCACTACACCTTCTTTTGCAATTTCTTCAGCCATGTTAAGTAAACGAAAAGTATGCATCATGTTTTTTGCATCATAGTTTTTTCCATGATCAAGAGTGTTTTCATATCTTGATTCATTTCTTTTATCAACCCAATTCCAGTAATCTTTGTAGTCTTTACAATATTTGGAGTAACCATCTTTATTGTAACTAAGTATGGCTAATGGTTCAATATTTTTTTCTACTGAGCTTAAAGAAATTTCATTAGCATTTGGTCCTGAACAAATCCCCTTTAATGTTTTTGATTTGAGTTGGCTATTGTGATATACAGCATAAACTTCTCTCATGTGAGCAATGTTAACCAAGCCACAATCTTCCTGAATAAATTTGTTTCCTTCCAACCATTGGGATAGAGAAATAGAACCCTGTGATTTAACTATGTAGCAAAAATCTAGAACAGATTTTCGTTCTTTATCTATCGGGTTTACAATTTTTTTGTTAAGTCCTTTCGCTTTTTTTATTTGCGAATGGGCATAACCAGCAAAAGTTTGTTTGCAAAGTTTGGACAAAAATATTTCAGGTTTTACTAAGTCCATAAGCGGGTGACGGTATTTGATACAGTCGTTAGGTGTATTTAATAGTTCTAAAATATTTGGATTGTTTGTACTTAGTAAATCAAAAAATCTTTTTAACTCGTAATAAACTTCATCATTTGTATCATTATTAATTTGCTCGATAAAATTTAAGCCATAAAATTTCGTTTTTGGTAACACAAAAACACCCTTCAAATCTATATCAGATTGAGGGGTGTTTAAGCCGTAAGCAATACTTCCACTTATGCAATCAAGTAGTAAAATATTATTTTTTCGTATCTCTTCTGTAATCATGTTAGAAGGTTTTTATGATATTCTTAAACAAATTATCTAAATCAACGTTTTTCTCACTACGCCCTTTTAAATTTGTAAATTCATTCTCCGCTTTTGTTAATTCTGTTGTTATGAATAAATTTAGGTCGTTTTCTGCGTGGTGCTTATAGCTTTCATTTTTTGTCGACTTAAGATCTATTAAAGATAATATTTTATCCTTTAATTTTTTTTCAATAGTTAAATTATTCAGCATTATATGGAATTCTATTGGTACTATAGAGTTTTTTTCAAGTATCCATTTGCAAGCTAATGTAGCTCGTAAAGCATAAAATAGTTTTTTTAGTTTTATTTCTTCTTTGGATTCTATTTCACTGAAACTATTTTTAGCCATACCTAAGTAATGGTGCATTAAAGCTATTGGTGCATAGCAAAGTTCAGCATGTCCAAGAAGTAATTTAGGCAAGTTTCTCTCTTGTCGATATACTATTGGTGATTGTATGCGTTCAAATAAAGCACCATTTGATTTCCACATCAACTTTAAACACTTTTTTATGTCCCAACCAGTTATGTCTAGCTCTCCATCATCTGACATGAATTCTATCGTATCCTTTTTGTCAGATAAAGATAAATACCAATCTATATCATGCATGTATATCATTCGCACATCATAATCGCTGTCAGGAGAAGGAAATCCCCAGGCTCGTGAACCAGTTTCGCAGGCATATAGTATTTTTACTTTGTACTGCGATTCTATTTCGCTTAGTTTATTTTGTATTTGTGTTTGCATTTTTTGTTCTTTTTATTATTGTGTGACGAAATATTTGTCCAAGTGTTAAATATATTCCCAACTCCCTTTATGCTTCAAAAAAATCTTACAAATATTTCTTGCATCATCAATTCCTCTGTGGTGCGTGCCTTCTAGCGTAAACCCTTCAATGTACAAAGCGCCATTCATCCCTACCATTTTCTTTAAGCCTTTTACTTCGGGGTATTGATGTTTTAAACTAATATGCTTTAATGCCCAATTACTATCTATCTTGTTTAAATTGCAATCCGAAATAAACTGGTTTTTATCATACATTCCCCAACTGCAAAGTAAATAATCTTCTGTAATATTAATCCAATTTTTAAATTGTTCTATTACAATTGGAAAATGTTCTGCATCATCAACTTGCACCTGTGTTATCGTTGTAAGCTCTCTACAAAAAGCTGATAATTGAGGGTTTAACTTGGGTTTCACAAATTTTGCAAATTCTCCTACAATTTCGAAATTGGCATTTACTTTCACGGCTCCTATTTCTATTATTTCACTTTTATTTTTGCTCCCGTCGTTCCAACAAGTAGCTTCTAAATCTAATACTATATAATTCATTTTTTGTTTTTACTATTTGTTTTTTTTGTTCTTTTGACATTGCTCACCTAGAATTAATTGTATCTATTAGAGTTCGCATTAATAATTAGTTATCTCAAACATCTACTCTTTCAGTCTTGTCTCCTAGCACACTCAGTATTTCAATTCTTAATTCTGCATTAACTTAATCTTCTCTACTTCCATCATCAGCCATACGTACCATTTTTGGGGTAAATTTAGCTACTACATCAACTAAGTTTTTTTGCGATGCCATTACAGTTTCAATGTTTTTATAGGCCATTGGAGCTTCATCTAAACCAGCACCTATTAATGTAACACCATGTGTTTTTAAAATGTTTTTCATTTCGTCTTTGGTGATGTTTTTAATAGCTTGTGTTCGGCTCATTTGACGGCCTGCACCATGTGAGGCTGAATTTATAGCATTTGATTCACCTTTACCACGTACTAAGAAACCTGGAGCTGTCATCGAACCTGGAATAATTCCCATCACGTCTTTTGAAGCTGGCGTTGCGCCTTTACGGTGAACAATTACTTCTTCTCCATTATGCATTTCTTTCCAAGCAAAGTTATGATGATTTTCTACTTTCGCAAGCACTTGTCCACCTATGGCTTTTGTTAAACGTTCATGAATCACTTCATGACATGCTGAGGCATAATCACCAGCTAAATTCATTGCTATCCAGTATTCTTGTCCTTCTGCACTATTCATATCTAAGTAAGCAAGGTTGGCAGCTTCTTGTGGAAGACGACATTTTTCTTTTGCTAGCTTAGTATAATATCCAGCTATGGTTGCACCAAAACCACGCGAACCAGAGTGAGTAAGTAGTGCTACATAATTACCTTTTTTGATATTTAATTTGGCGTCATCTTCAGCAAACTCAATAATACCCCACTCAACAAAGTGATTTCCACCACCTGAGGAACCAAGTTGAGCAAAGGCTTTGTCGTGCAAGTTTTTTACAAATGGTGTCATATTAAATTCACTTTTATCTAAAACTTCATGATTCGCTTTATATTTTCCTTGAAAACCATTACCTGCACCAAATTTTGTCCAAGCAATTAATTCTCGTTTATACTTGTTTTCATTTTCATAAAAATGAGTTTCAGGGATATCATATATCGATAAAGCCATTCTACAACCAATATCAACACCAACACCGTAAGGAATAACAGCATTTTTAGTTGCTAATACTCCACCAATTGGCAAACCATATCCTTGATGCGCATCAGGCATTAATGCACCTGCAACTGTTACAGGAAGTTTCATGGCCACCTCCATTTGGTTAATAGCACCTTGCTCTATATGCTCTGATCCAAATACAGCATATCCTGGATTATTTTGTTTCAACTCTATGATTGGTCGTGTATCTTCATCTTTCAATAATTCCTCACGCTCAATTAATTTTTGTGCAATCTCAGATAGTATTTCATCATCCAAATAATTTTCTGGATTGGCAAGAACTTTAGTTAAAATTGTTAGTACTTCTTCTCGATTTGAGTTTCTGAAGTTTTTCTCAATAACTTTTATGGCAACACCAATTGCTTTACCTTGTGGATAACCTATTTCTTTTAAGTTTTCTCCGTTTATATTTAGTTTATTCATAATCTTGTTTTTAATTGAATACAAAACAATAAATAAACTGCGCAAAGTATTTGCGTAGTTGAAGTAAAATTGATTATCTATTATAAGTGCTTGATAATGAGTAAGATTATTTTGTTTTTATTTTCTTTTTTTCTTCACCCACCATTTTTTTATTGGGACAAGTTGTGATTTGATTACCCCATTTTCTAAATCTGAATCAGTTGCTCCATAGATAACATCTTCTGTTTCTTTCTTGTAGGTGTTAAATACCCAATCCCACAGAGTAAGAACTTTACCATAATTTTTGTCAAGATAGATTTCATTTTTACCATGGTGAACTCTATGAACGGATGGTGTTACAAGAATTTTATCCAGCCAACCAAGTTTTCCAATTAATTTAGTATGAATAAAAAGCTGGTAAATTCCTTGTAAAAATATTAGTACTAATATATCTGCAGGATGAAATCCGATTAGAGGGAGAATACAGTAAAACCCAACATTGAATAATGGAATTAAAAATGAAGTTCTTAACCCAACACTTAGATTGAAAAATTCACTTTGGTGATGCACTTTGTGGGCAGTCCACATAATAGGTATTTCATGGCTTAAACGGTGAAACCAGTATTCCAGAAAATCAAGAGAGATGAATAAAAGTATAAAGTAGTAGCCAGATCTTTGTAGATGAATTAATCTATAATTCGAAAAAAGAAAAAGCAGTAACGGATAACTTAATAGCGAAAAGCCATAATCAATAAACATGGAAACTGCTCCAATTCCGATATTTTCGAGTGTGTTTTTTAAGTGATACGATTTGTTTTTTGTTTTAATAGAAACAATTACTTCCGCAATGAATAGCAGAATGAATAATGAGATGAAATATTTTTCCATAACAAATTTTTAAGAAATAAAAATTTGCTTCATACTAAAGCATGGGTTACTCAATATAAATTGAGAGGATTTAAAAAAGAATGTAATGCTTGTGCCCTGAAGCTTTTAGGCTAAAATCCTTAGGGATTAAAAAGCAGGGTAGGAAGTGATTGAGAATATAGTATTACGCACGCAATTAGATGAGCCAATTGAGGAACGTCCTTTTTTTGAAATGGTATTTATACTATTTAGCATAAACAAATTTAAGTAATTAATTAACAGGTTTTGCAAACTTAATTTAGTTTAACAAATTTTATGTGGGAAAAAAGGTACAAATTTCAAACCATTTCGCCAAGGATTTGGGTGAAATACTTGATTTCATTGACCGTTTCCGTTCCGAAATAGACACCATTGGTAAAGAACTCGAAAATCCACAAAATTAGCCCCTGACTGCCCTCCAAATTCAAAACGGGAGCATTTTTAGCAACAATTATCCCCGGCCTGAATTGGGGGGCATTTTACTGATCCATAACTGCAATAAACACAACAATCCCCCTCCAAGGGTTTTAATCTCGCCTTGCAATTTTCACATTCATAAAAATAGGCACAAGCGTCCGTTGGCATAATTTCATCCTTTTTATGTCCACATTTTGGGCAGGTCAATGTTGACTTCAGCTCCACTTTTTTACCATTATAAATCCCACAGGTTTCGCAAGAGCCATGAAGTTTATTCCTGTAATAATTTACTCCGGTGGCCATAAGTAATCCCAACATTCCCAAATAAAGGAAATATGTCCAGTAATCGCTATTATTGAAATGATAACCATAGAAAATCAATAAACTACTTGGTACGGCAATAAGGAGAGGGTAAATACATTGGTGTTTTCTATACGAAATAACAAATCCAATAATAGAAATCAAAACCATTGCCTGAAAAATCCACATTGTCCACCCACCAAACAGTTCAAAACTGCCCAAACCAAGAGCAGAAGCTGCAAATGCAAAAAGCGGGAAACAGCAAGGTGAAAAGATGGCGGTTATAAGTAAGCCAAGAGTGCCAATTTTATCTATGTTATTTGTAATTTTCATGCAATGGAATTTTGTTTGATATACTTGAAGAAAGGGTTTAGAATCTTATGATGTTCTCTCTTTAAAGAGTAATAAATGGTTTGCCCAGAACGTCTCGTTTGAACAATATTACCATCCTTCATTTTTCTTAGATGCTGCGAAATTGCCGGAATACTAATGCCAATTATATCGCTTAAATCGCAAGGACACAATTCCTGTTCATTTTCTAAGAGAAAAAGGATTTTAAGCCTTACCTCATTCCCTGCTAATTCTAACACTTTGCCAAGGGATTCAAAGGTGTCAGCATTTTCTCTTATTACCTTTTTACACTGGTCAATCTGTTGCTTATCAGCAAAAACTCTTATACATGAATTCTTCTCCATACTGCAAATGTATTTATTTTTAATTATTTAAGCAAATGATTAAATAAAGGCAATAAAAAAAGGCGGGATTTCCCGCCTTTCCATTTTAATAGCCTGTTTATACCCTGTGCATCTTTTTGGCTTCATCAAACCCAACCCATTTTCCGTTGCTGTCAAGTCCCCGATTTGCCAGTTCCCTCCGAACCAAGTAAATCAGGTCAAAGTCTCCTTTGATTGCTTCTGAAAGAAGTCGGTTGCTTGTAAGACTGAAAATATATGAAGGGTTCTCGTCATCTTTTCTCTTTTCATAAAAGCGAGGATCAAATTTTGCACGGGATTTTTGTTCCGATTTACCGGTAGTTTCATCCCATATCTTTAAAGCTTCAGCCATCTGCGTCAAAAACGCATTCAAGTTCGGGTGGATTTCATTAACAACATCGTGAAAGTTTACGCTGCGTTCTTGAGCAATATCCAAAATCTCAATGTAATCGGCATCGGTAAGTTCCAAATCCCACTCCCTTTCAATTATCCCTTTTAAAAGGCGTATTGTCCCATTAAATACAATAGTTGCTTTTTGTTTAGCAGGCTGATTGGTTAGTGCAGCACCTTTGCTTTGCCTTTGACGTAATCTTTCCTCACCAGTTTTGGTTAATTCACCACCTATTTGTTTCCAAATTTCAGGTGGGATTTCTTCTCTGATTACTGTATCGGCTTCCATAGCACGATTCATCGCTTCTTTGTACTTTTTTGCCTTGTACAAACGATTGATTTCTTTTAGAACTAAGTGGTCTTGTTTATCCAAGTATTCAGGCTCAGTCCAATCCTCGGTTTTTGCAGTTTTCTTTTTCATGGTGTCTACGTTCGATACTTTATTCGGAACGTCCAAGTTCTTTCTGCTCTTTTTCGCACCTTCTAAACCTCCATCCCAATCATATACAATCTCTTTATCCTCTCCTGCAACCTTTTTTAAATCTGCCTTTAAACCACTAAGTTTGATTGAGAAATAAGCAACTCCATGAGTGATATTGTATGAGTCGTTATAAGCATGCTCCAATTCGAGAACCTTAATATTCACTTTCTTTTTGCGAATGATAGAGTTGACAATCTTTTCAATTTCTGTAATTGCCCGTTCCGGTTCATTATCTAAAATGGAAGTTACATCTTCTTCCTTTTCCCCCTTTCTTTTGATATAAATAAAAAGTTCTCCCAATGGAACAGGTAATTCCGCTTCAATCTCAATTAATTCCTGCTTTACACCTGATAACTCTTCCGAACCAAAAATATCGAGTTCTCCTCCTTGATTGAATCTTCCAAACTGTACCGCCTTACCTTGTTCCGGCACTTCAATTACCACGTCCACATCATGTTGAAACTCATTATTACCTTTGAACTTACCGCCTTTGGTGGCCTGAAAAACATAAATGAAAGACTTGCCTTTATTGGAAACTTTAAGTGCATCCAAATCTTTAGGAGTCAAACCAAGTTTGTTCACGGAGTCCAGGAAGATGAATTCATAAGCCGATAAATCTTTTGGTAATGCATCAGCTACAAATAAATTTTCATGGGCAACATCCTTATCCTTTAATTTTTTCTGAAGAGTTGCATCTAACTTCTCTTCTTTGGCAACATAAAGAACCTTGCCATGATTACGTGCTAAATATCCGGCAAAGTCAACACATAAATAACTCTTGCCCATTTTTGGCATACCAAATACCATTGCAGTAAATCCGGGCGCAGGATCACCAATGAAATCAAGCCACTTTCCTGTGAATCCAACAGCATTAAATTGCAAGTTGGTAAAATCTGTACTCGGCATCACGTTAACTTGTTGAGAGGAATTATTAAGCCCGCTCAAATCCATTTTTCTCTTTTTTACTTTGGTGTAAGATTCATCAATATCATCATAAGCATTCTCATATTTCTCAACGATTGATTTCAATCGCTTAACTGTAACGGGTGTTAGAACAAAGTGTTTGGCATTACCCATTGTATTGAATGCTTTAAGCACTGCGTGTTGAGTATCCGTTATGTCTTTAGCTACTGGAGATTTTTTGGTGATTTTCTTTTCCGCTATT
>CAZRUA010000005.1:0-66868 GCA_964603125.1 uncultured Flavobacteriaceae bacterium
ATAGGAAGCGCAGTTAATATTCCTATTGGCTCCCCTGCAGCAAATTTATCATCCATGACGTTTCCTGCAGATGTTACAAGTGTAAGCAACGGTTTGCACACTATTTACATCCGTACAAAAGATGCAAATGGAAATTGGAGTTTAACAAATAGACATAGCTTTTACAAAGACCAAACTGTGACTAACGAAAATATTGTTGCTGTTGAATATTTTGTAGATACTGACCCGGGTGTTGGTAATGCAACTGTTGCCTCATTAACACCTTCAAACAACGTGGTTGCAGGAACTTTTGTTGCTAATTTAACTGCATTTTCAAATGGTCCACATACATTATATGTTCGCTCAAAAAATCAAAATGGAGATTGGAGTTTAACTAATAAAGTTGATTTTAATAAGGCTTTCATTGCTCCAGTAGCAAACTTTACGGCATCCGTAATAAGTGGCTGCGCACCATTAACCGTTAATTTTACCGATATATCTCAAAATTCACCAACTACATGGGCATGGGATTTTGACAACAATGGAACTACCGATGCAACAACGCAAAACCCAAACTATACATTCAATACTCCTGGTAATTATTCTGTTAAACTAACTGTTAGCAATGTTTCGGGAAATAATACCATTACCAAAACAGCTTACATTAATGTTATTTCAAACTACAACACAAATACTTCTGCTAATATTTGCTCGGGTGATAGTATTTATTTACAAGGACAATACCGCAAAACAGCAGGTATATATCATGATACGCTTAGTTCAACAAACGGTTGCGATAGTATAATACATACTACCCTTAGTATAAATCCTCTTAACACACCTATTATTTCTATCACCAGCAATTTAATAACCGCTTGCGATAATGATTTAATAACTTTTAGTTCGAGTATCAATAATGGTGGCTCCAATCCTATTTATCAATGGCAAGTAAACGGAAATAATATAAGTGGTAACTTCTCCAGTATTTCATTAAACAGTTTAAATGATAACGACATTGTTTCGTGTATATTAACTTCTAACGTATCCTGCCCTTCTAAAATAAAAGATACAAGTAATTTCATTACTGCAAACATCCTAGCAACTACTACAAACACTATTACTGCCTCGGCTTGTAATAGCTATACACTTAACTCCATTACTTATACATCAAGTGGAATTTATAATCAAATACTTACTAATACAGTTGGTTGCGACTCAATAATAACATTGAATCTTACAATTAAAAACAATGTGCACATTACTAAGTATTATAACCGTTGCATAGGAGATACAGTTTACGAAGGAATTAATGCTTACTACCAAACAGGACTTTATGACAACTATTATACAGCTGCAAATGGCTGCGATAGTGTTGTTACAGTTGACTTATTAATTATTGATTTAGATAATTCAACATACATTAGCGGCCCATCTATTTATGCTAATGAACCTTTGCTTTCATACCAGTGGTTTAATTGTGGAACGAACACAATTATTCCAGGAGCTACAAATGATTATTATACACCAACAGTAAATGGCAGTTATTATGTTGTTTTAAATTATGGTGGCTGCTATGATACCTCTGCTTGTGTAAATTTCACAACGGTAGGAATAAATAATTATACATCTTTTGACAATATTAAAGTTATCCCAAATCCTAATTCTGGTGCATTTGCTTTAATGACAGGCTTATCCCCTAGCGAGTCTTTTGATTTAATAATTACTGACCTTTTAGGAAAACAGATTGAATCATATTCGTTGCGTGGCAGTAAAATTAATTTACAATTAAGTCATTTAAGCGCAGGCGCTTATTTGATTAATGTAAAAACAAGTAACAGCTCTTTTACCACTAAATTAATAATTGAGTATTAAGTTTAATTCTTCCTTTATTAAAATAGACCGTTTAATTCGATATCAAAAAGGTGTTTTCTAAAAACCTAAACTAGCAGCACTACTGCCATTACCAAAACAAGTTCTCAGACCTGTAATTATCGTTATATACCCCCTACTGCATGAGAATTAAAGCTTGAATGAGTTATTCTTCTTATTTCGGTTATCCCTCCCGCGCATTTGCATAAACATAAATCCAAAATGTAGCAGTCTTTGGATCAAAATACACAGTCGGTTTTCCCTTCCTTTATTTTGTTAATAAAGCATTTACTAAATTTAGTAGCGCAATATAATTTCGCAGCATACTGCTGAATAGTAAGCCGCGGTGCTTATTCCATATATAATAAATTTAGCTTACGCTCTATTAACTAATTAAAAATCAAATACTTGCGCGAAATCCAGGAAAAAAATGTGCAAAACCTTTCAAAGTTCCGAATCACATGAAATCTATTATTTCCAATTTTCTTCATGTCGATATGAAATAGGTGCGAAAACGCTCATTTAAAGCCTTTAATTTGATTCTAAAGCAAGATACTCGTTTTGGTGAAGAATTAATCTGGAAAATAGAATTAATGCATCATCGCAAGCTAAAACACTATTTACTGCATATGATCCATAAAGCACTTTATCATTACCATGACAATAATGAAAATGCTCAAATACTCAAGTATAGCTGATTTGGTAAGATCTATTTTAAACAAACGAAGCTTGATTTATCTACAAAAATCTCTCGGAACTATTGATATTGCAGAGAAACCACAAGCCCACTCTACTCCTTTTCTTTTAAGAAATCTCCTTCACAATTAAAAACTGGTTTAACTCTACTAATCCTAACTTTGATAAAACCATAGAATAGGCTGATTTGTTAAGGATTTACAAAGAACTAAACGAAACTAGCTATAGGCTTAAAAGTTAAGAAAATCTATAATCTGGTTGGTTGGGCTAAATCAGAAAGTGAAAAAGAGGCTTTCAAAATTTAATAGGAATAGTTCAATCCTACCCTATTTAGGATTATTATCTACCTAGAATCAATGTATAGAATTTATATACCTAAAGCTATACTTCATTTCTCATTCTCAAATACAAGATCATTTCGATACTAATAAAAGAATTATGGAGCTATTCAAGCAACAACAATTCCTTACCAAAAAAGACGAGCATCGCTATTTACTTTCCTACTAGAATTACTTAGGTTTATAAATTCATTTACGATAGTATTGCGAATATGAAAAAGAGAAACCCTGGCCTATTAATTACCAAACGAAGTCTAAGCCAAATACAGAATGTATTTTCCATCGATACCTAAATGTTGAAGCCTTTAAAATAATGTCGGCTGAGAAATATGAATTAACTAAAAGGGTTAGTAATACGTTAGGGCTAAAACTCAAAATGAAGAATTTAAGAATAAGTTTGTTTAGCAAGTTTGGTTACTTCTATTTTAGTTTGCTTCACAAACCCTAATGAATTAAAAAATGCATTAGCTTGGTGCAACTATATTCTAGCAAAAAGATGTTTTAGAAAATTGAACTGTAGCTAATATGTTTTCACATTACTAATCTCTATTCCCCGGATGATTATACTGAAGTATAAAATATGTCCAGAACCTATTACAGGAACTGAAGCCGAAAACCAAAGCTCCATTTTATTAGTTGTTTGAATTAAGCGTGTAACCTAAAAACTCTGAACTGCAATTAAAACATTTAAGGTATTGTGCTGATACTTTACAAAGCAAAATGAAAGAATTCAATCACACTTCAATATTGCATAAGTTTGATAGAATAGCTTGGTTGAATATAAGATAAGTTGATTTTATTATGCTTTCATTATAAAAGATAAAAGCCCATTAGGAAATCCTAATGGGCTTTTTATTGTTCCACGTGGAACTAACCATTAATATAGGAATAAAGCTTTTCAATCCCAACCAAATCCGCACCATACAATTTCACTTCTTCCTGTTTAGTACCTCTACGGTATTTGATAACTGAATATTGTGCCCCTTGAATTAGATCAATAATATCCTCTCGCTTAATAAAAAGTCCTTCACTATAATTAGGCTTAAAATATCTATACAATGAATAAACGAAAGCGATAATAGTAACTATAAACGCAATACTGTTTACTTTATCTCTAGCAATTGAAATGACTAGAAGCGCTAATAACAATAAAAGAAATATTAAACTATAAGTCTTACTGCTTTCATTTGTATTTACAGTTTCGTCATTGTACTTAAAGTTTTGTTTAACAGTTTGCCAATTACCAGTTGAAGAGAAGTAAACGCCGTCATCATCAACATTAACAAAACCATAATCATATTTGAAATAAAAACGTTCCACGTGAAACAAATGTAATAAAAAAGCCGTGAGAAATATCACGGCTTTAAACTGACTACAGACCTTAATTTATTTCTTAAAAACATAAATAACACTAGAATATTCATTAGCTCCTTTAGCCATTCTGTTCGATTTCCATCCTGTTAAGAATGCTTTAATTAAACCGGAAGAACCTGTTTTATATTTCTCTGATAACATAGAAACATAGTAGCTGTCAAAGCGCATAGGTAAAGACTGAATATGTTTAAAACCATAAGAGCTAATTAACTTAACCATATCCTTCTCAGTAAAATGATGAAGGTGACGAGGTACATCATAAGCGGCCCAAAACTCTTTATAATATTTTGCATCGTAACTATTACAATTCGGTACAGCAATAATTAAAGCGCCATTATCATTTAACTTTTCCTTAAAAAAGGATAGGGTAGTGGTCATATCACTCACATGCTCTAAAACATGCCAAAGAGTTATAACATTAAATTTTGTTTCCGTTATATAAGTTTGTGCTTTATCTAAACTTGAAAATGCTGTTACACCATTATTCTCTGTAGCGAATTTTCTTGCATCATCATCTGGTTCTATACCAAAAGTATTCCAGCCATTATCTTTACAAACCTTAGCAAACATTCCAGTTCCACAACCGTAATCTAAGTGGTTTCCCTTTGAAGCATATTGTTCGATTAATACACGTTTCTCTTTCAAGGTTTTATTTCTAACCATTTTATAAAGTTTAGAAATCAAGCCCTTGTTTGTATTTGTATGAGATATGTAAGATTCAGATTTATAATACTTACCAATTTCTGAATCTGGTGGGCGAGGCGAGGTGAACTTAAATCCACACTCTTCACATTCCTTAATGGTGAATGTTTCACGTGAAACAGTGAAATCCTTTGCTTGAAGAAAAACCTTATGTTTTTCTGAATTACAAATTAAACAATTCTTTACTTCCATAATAAAATGTTCCACGTGGAACTTTATAAATTTACGTGTTTTACTTGATTATCTAAAAACAAAACTTCCACCCACAACTCATCTAAATGAATTAGTTCGCTTGCATGTTTATATGAAGCGATTGTATCACTAATCGTAAATCTAATACGATCTGTTTTTAAAACTCTTTGGTTCAATTTTCCTTTAGCATCTGTTTTTCCTAAATAATTTACATTTTGTGGATTGTCTTCGAAACCCACAAACGAATGAACATCAATTCCTGGAATTGGCTGACGAGTGTTTAAATCCAAACAGACTATTTTTAGCGGACGCGAATCAATGTGTTTTACTTGTCCCAATTGTTTCCTAAATAAAAAGAAGGAGGAGAAGGCTAATAATAATGCAATTGTGTAAATCATCTATCTACCAAGATGTACTAAAAGTATACTTATATCTGCTGGATTAACCCCAGAAATTCTTGACGCTTGTCCAATAGAGTAGGGGCGAAATTTTTTGAATTTCTGACGAGCTTCATTTGAAAGAGAAATTATAGAATCATAATCAAAATCTGATTTAATTTTCAAATTCTCTAATCTTGATAGTTTATCCGCATTTTCTCGCTCTCTATCTATATAGCCCTCGTACTTCATTAATATTTCCGCTTGTTCGATTGTTTCGGAATCGAAATCAGAAATATAAGTTTTAACATCTGAACACGTTTCTGCAATATCAGGCAAAGTAACATTAGGCCTTGATAAAATATTAAAATACTTTATTTTTTGTGTAATCTCACTTGAACTAATTGAATTCAAATACGGATTTATCTCGCTCGGATTTGCACTAGTTTCCTTAATGAATTTTATGATATTGGAATAGTTTACCATTTTTTGGTTAACTCTATTCATTCTTTCTTGGGAAGCCAAACCTATTTGATATGCAATTGGTGTTAAACGAACATCCGCATTATCTTGTCTTAACAACAACCTATACTCGGCACGACTCGTAAACATTCTATAAGGTTCATCAGTTCCCTTTGTAACCAAATCATCAATTAGTACTCCAATGTAAGCTTCAGATCTTTTTAATACGAGCTCAGGCTTTTCATTTATTTTTAAATGCGCATTTATTCCTGCCATTAATCCTTGACAAGCAGCTTCTTCATAACCCGTTGTTCCATTTATTTGCCCCGCAAAATATAAATGTTCAACCAGTTTAGTTTCAAGAGTTAAATTTAATTGAGTAGGAGGGAAGTAGTCATACTCAATAGCGTAACCAGGACGGAACATTTTTGCGTTCTCAAAACCTGGTATTAATTGTAATGCTTTATATTGAACATCTTCTGGTAAAGAGGTTGAAAATCCATTGACATAAATCTCACAGGTATTCCAACCTTCAGGTTCAACAAACAATTGATGACGTTCACGTTCAGAAAAACGAGTTATTTTATCTTCAATACTTGGGCAATATCTAGGACCCAAACCCTGTATTCGTCCCTGAAACATGGGTGATTTTTCAAAACCTGTTCTTAAAATATCATGCACCTTATCATTTGTATAAGTAATATGACAAGGAATTTGTTGCTTGGTTTTATTTACAAAAGGCGAAGTATTAGGTAAATAAGAAAACTTATCTATCTGATTATCACCTACTTGCTCCTCCATTTTCGAATAATCTAAACTTCTACCATCAATTCGAGGCGGAGTTCCCGTTTTCATTCTACCCGCCTCAAAACCTAAAGTAATTAATTGTTCTGTTATTCCGGTTGCAGCTGCCTCTCCTGTTCTTCCACCACCTAATTGCTTTTCACCAATATGAATTATTCCATTTAAAAAAGTACCGTTAGTTAAAACAACGGCTTTAGCACGAAACTCCATTCCCATTCCTGTAACAACACCCTCAACTCTCTTACCATCGGAGCTCATAATTAATGAGCGCACCATGTCTTGCCAAAAATCAACATTTGGAGTTTTTTCAAGCATTTCTCTCCATAACGCAGCAAATAACATTCTATCATTCTGCGTTCTCGGACTCCACATTGCTGGGCCTTTACTGCGATTCAACATTCTAAACTGAATTGCCGATTTATCAGAAACGATTCCTGAATATCCACCCATAGCATCAATCTCACGGACAATCTGGCCTTTTGCAATACCACCCATAGCAGGATTACAACTCATTTGAGCAATGGTTTGCATATTCATGGTAACCAATAAAACTCTAGATCCCATGTTTGCTGCCGCTGCCGCTGCTTCACAGCCTGCATGACCAGCACCAACTACAATTATGTCGTACGAATAATTCAAATGAATATTTGGTTTACTTTAGGCTGCAAAGATAGGGATTAATTAAGAATCAATAATACTGTTTACTTAATTTATAGACATACAATGGTTGATAGTATGAAACAAAAAAGTCCCACCAAAAGGTGAGACTTTTTAAAATTTAGTCCTGAGACTTATTAAACATTAATTTTGTAAGATTAGTTTCTCTGTTTTGGTTCCGTTGGCTCCTGTTATCGTTACAAAGTAAACTCCATTGCTTTTTCCTGATAAATCAACTAAAACAGTTTTATTAGATTCCATTGCTTTAACCTCAATAATTTCACCTATACTATTGGTAATTTTATATGTGTACATTTCAGTAATATCAGAACCCACAAATAAATTAAATATACCCTTTGTTGGATTTGGATAAATACTTGTAGAAGCATTAAATGTAGTTGTGCTTATACCTGTTGCTGTAGTTGTGCAAAATGATAATCCCCAACCAGCTAATGAACCTCCGTCAATATTTGCTCCATCGGCAACTGTAAGTGTCCAAACTCCTGATGTATTTTCCCCATTAAAAGCACTCAATGCGTTTTGTGATTGATAAGTTCCTGCGGTAGTTGGAGGGCAAGGGATTGCCCCTGCTGGTGCTGCATCATCAAAATTTAAATTAAAATTATCATTACTAGTACAAATTCCACCAAACAATGTTACCATTGTTCCTGCGGGACTTGTTAAACTTATTGTTAAATCGGACATGTAGCTATGAGTTCCATTTAAATTAACAACATTAACATCTGTAATTGTTCCGCTTGTTGGTATTGTTAATGTAGATGTAACTGTTGGTGTTCCGCTTGCAGAGATAGCAACCGGTACATTAGCACTAGCTAAAGAAGAACAAGAACTAGTTGTAAAAGAAAATGGACTCGAAAACCCTGATTGACCGCATGCGTTAACTGTTTTAACTCTCCAATAATAAGTTGTTGTAGATACTAAAGCCGCAGAAGTGTAAGAATTAGTTGTTAAACCATTAGCATTATCAACAATATTAGTGAAAGCAGCATCTGTTGCTATTTCAATATCATAAGTAATTCCTGCACCAGAAGCTGCAACCCAAGTTAAATTTGTATTTGCCGAAACACCTGTTGCAGCATTTGCCGGTGTTGAAAGTGTTACAACTGAAGGTGTAGGAGCTAAAACATTTAAAGTAATATTACTTGTTTTAGTTACTGTGGTTGCTGTTCCTGTAATGGTTAATGTATAAGTACCCGCCATTGCAGGGGTTAATCCAGTTATAGAAACACTAACTGGAGTACCATTTGTTGTTGCGGAAGTAGGACTAAATACCGCTGAAGCGCCAACGGGAAGACCTGTTGCTGAGAACACAGTTGTTTCGGTAAAACCTAAAAAAGTATTATATGTAAATGAATAGGTTGCATCATTTGGAGGGCAAATACTTGAAGTTGAAGTAGGGTAGTTCATTACGAATTCAGATGATTGAATGGTTAAATTTGCATTATTTATATCGTAAAAAATATTTCCAGCTCCTCTTACCATAATACGTCCCTGAGTTGTTGTTACACTAGGCACAGTTACATTAGCAGAACCATTATTTGGAACATTAGTAGCTAACGTTATTGGATAAGTATATCCTCCATCAGTTGACATATAAATATTTACATTAGCACAACTTACAGGAGCTGCTGTTGTTCCTGCAACATTCCATGTAACAACTTCGCTTGCGCCCGCGTTCCATGTGGTTGCAGTACCTTGAGATGTAACCGTGAAAGGACCTGCTGTTCCATTTACTGTAACTAACATTAAATCGGATGCGGTTTGACCGCCGTTTACATCATTATCGCGAACAACAAAGGAAAAATTCATAGTACGAGCTACAGAAGGTGTTACCTCCCAAGTTGGAGTTAGATTACCTGCAATAACAGAAGCTATATCTGGCATCCAACGGTTTGGAGATGTTTTAGGAGTTAAACTTCTATACAATGGACCAACAGCATAAGTTGATAATGGTGCCGCATTGCCTGGCGATTGTGCTGGATCATTTTGGTTCCATGAATAAGTTAACGAACCCATTCCATCAGCATCCGTTGCTGTTCCTTCTAAAACAAAAGCAGTACTTTTTGGAATAATATAATCTGCTCCAGCACTTGCAGTTGGCGGGTTATTCGTTAATGTTGTAATAACAGCACATGTGCTATTACCTGTTTTAATATTATTACTTATATCACGTATATTAACATAATTAAAATCATCATCACTGTTTGCTTGAATATTTGTTGTACAAATTCCAGCATAACCCATTATTGAACTTCCGCTAGCTGGTTCAACTTCAGTGCTTCCATTACCGCTTCTACTGCAAGTATTCATAACGTGGTATCCGCCATATTGATGACCCATTTCGTGTGCAACATAATCGATGTCAAATGCATCGCCTGTTGGATTTGCACGACCTGTGTAACCACGTCCTTTATGCATTCCTGTTTGGCTTGTGCTGGTGCACACACAACTTAAACAACCCGCATTTCCACCACCTGTAGTATTAAAATTGTGTCCAATATCATAATTAGGAACACCTATCAAAGCATCAATGGTTTGCGCTGTTTTTGTATTCCATTCATTTGTCCAAGGATCGGTAGCAGCATTAAAATAAATTAAAGTATCATTATTTGGTATAAACTCCATTGTAATAGCTAAATCCCTTTCATACACACCGTTTACACGATTCATAGTAATAGCCATTTGGGCTTGAATGTTTGCTTTTTTAGCTGCAGTGGTTGTTGCGCTTCCAACAAATAAAGCCCCGTACTCTCCAGTACATGATTGTGCTAAACGATAGGTACGCAATTTTTGATCGTCTATATTGTTCATTACACTTGGTGAGATTCCTTTAAGAGAAGGTAAATCAACTCCTTCATCTGTTAAACACCGCATTGGATCTTGGCTTGCACCTAATGACTTTTTATCGTAAACTATGTATGTATTTAAATTTGTTGTATAAGGATCTATGTAGTTAGCGCTATGCTTACCCGATAAAACCATTGAATGAAAACCAAATTGTGTAATACTAAAACGCATTGTTGCTGTAGGATCATCAACACCTTGAGCGCAATAAGTTTTAATCATAGGATATTTTGCCGCCAAATCCGGATGCATAATTGGTGATTCCATCACACGGAACTGTTCCATATTACCGTCTGCATTAGGGAAACTAATAATTAGATTAGATTGTCCTGTAAACTGCCCGCGAACTGGAGCACCAAGCAATTTCGCCTTTAATGAATTGATATTTAAGTTAAAATAAACCGCTTCATTAGGTTGGGAGTTTCTTTTAACTTTTGCTTCTTGCTCAAAGTTTGTATTTTTTGTCTTTGTCCAAATATTATTTTGAGCATAAAACGAAAATGAAACCAATGAAGCACATAAAAATAAAATTGCTTTTTTAATTTGCATGGAGATAATTTTTAAAGATTACAAAACCAAATGTATGAAATTATTGTAAAAATCTCTATTAATTGAGCATAAATTTAACAGCAATAAAAAAGCCGCAAAACATAAATTTTGCGGCTTCCCTTTTAATTAAGTACTATTCTATACCATATTTAAACGTTGTAATAACTCATCACGGTATGAACCCCCTACAGGTACTGACTTCTTATCCTTTTCTAAAACTAGATTATGATTTTCGATAGCTACGATTTTATCAATTCGCACAATAAATGAACGGTGAACGCGCATAAAATCAGCTGGCGATAATTTCTTTTCAATATCCTTCATTGTGCTATGAACTGTATAACGAGTTAGTTCGGTATTAATAACAACATAATCCTTTAATGCTTCAACAAAGAAAATATCTTTCATATTTACTTTTACTAAGCGCGAATTTGATTTTACAAAGATGATATCTTTTGCTCCATCCTTACTTTCAACTAATGAGTACAAAAAGTCTCTTTCCTTTTTAACTTCCGAAACTTTTTTGTGTTTATAAATTGCCATCTCAATAGAAGAGTGCAAATCAATTTCTTTAAATGGTTTTAAAATATAACCGTATGGTTCTGTTACTTTAGCTTTTGAAAGTGTGCTTTCATCTGCATAAGCTGTTAAAAATATTACTGGAATGTTAATACTGTTTTTAATTGCATCGGAAGCATCAATACCGCTCATTTCACCTTTTAACATAATGTCCATTAAAACTAAATCTGGTTTTAGTTCTTTAGCTTTTTCAACTGCCTCTTCGCCATTATTACAAGCCCCAACTACATTATAACCTAGTTTTTTTAAACTATTTTGAATGTCTTTCGAAACAATGCTCTCGTCTTCTACTACAAGTATATTAATTGCTGCCATTAATTGTATATTTTAGGTTGGTTAGTGTTAAATGTTATTTTAAGTTTAAAACCATTGGTTCTTGTATGTTCAACTTCAGCATTTAATTGTTCTGCTAAAGAAATCACCAACTGTAAACCTAATGATTCGGTATTATTTATATCTATTTCATTTGGTATTCCTATTCCATTATCGCTAACAGATAGTGTAACCTGATTATCAATCTTTTTTAATTCTACAAATATATAACCTTCTTTGTTATTTGGAAAGGCATATTTTAAAGAATTTGAAATTAATTCATTAACAATTAAACCACAAGGTATTGATAGGTCTAAGTTAAGGAATATTGTTTCAACATCAAAACGCAATTTTATTCGGTTTTGGTTAGTTATGTAGCTATATAGCAAATTTTTTGATAAAGATATTAGGTACTCACTAAAGTTAATTTCAGTGAAATCCTTGGTTTGATATAAAGATTCGTGAATGAATGCCATTGATTTAATTCTGTTTTGGCATTCACGCAGAATATTAATAATCTTTTCGTCTTTTAAATAAGATGTTTGTAAATTTAAAATACTACTAATTACTTGGAGATTATTTTTTACGCGATGATGAACCTCTTTTAATAAAACTTCTTTCTCTTTTAAGGATTGACGGACTTGTTCCTCAATGATACGCGACTGAGTAATATCATAAGCCATACCCGATACCTCAATAACCTCGTTATTTTTATTATATATTGGATGTAAATAAATTTGACGGTATACCTTTTCACCGTTTTTATTTTGCCTTTCCGTTACAAATTCGATGCTCTTACCCGCGAAAACTTTTTTATATTTTTCCTCCCAAAAATCATGATAATCCTTCTCGGCATATAAAGCGCGCGGTTTAGATAAATCCTTATTTATTTCAGGACGGTAACCATACAGTTCGAATAATGCATCAGAATAATTTTGGTTGAACGACGTAAACGCAATATTTTTATTCACACTCCAAATTAGCTGAGAACCACTTTCGAAAATTGCTTTTAACTTTTCTGCTTGATTAAGTGTTTGTTGCTCATAAAAACGCAATTCTGTAACGTCATAACCAATGCATGAAACCTCTACAATTTGATTGTTCTCGTTATAAATTGGTCGCATATATATTTGACGGTACTCATGAGTTCCATTCTTTAAAATACGTTCGCTAACAAAATCTAATGATTTTCCTTCAAATACTTGCTTATACTTTTCATACCAAAAATCATGAACGTTCAATCGCTTATATTCTTCACTAATGTCTTCTAGTCTTCCATTTAATTCAGGTGTTACACCATATATTTTTTCTATCGTTTTAATAAATTCTTTATTAAACGATGTGAATACAAATTCCTTATCAACTGTCCAGAAAATTTGAGTTCCACTTTCAAAAATGGCTTGTAGTTTTGAAGTTTTATTTACAAGTTCTTGTTCGTGCTTTTTTATTTCGGTTAAATCATCATAAATTACAATGAAATATAGTGGTTTACCTTTTTCATCTTTAAGTAAGGAATACGAAATATTTAAATATATTTCTTTACCATCTTTATGTAAGTATCTTTTTTGGGTGATATAATTTTCGATACTATCACTTTTACTAACTTCTTTAGGGTCGTAGTTATCGTCAGGATGAGTTAAATCTGTTATTGTTAATTTAAACATCTCTTCAGGAGAATATCCTAACATACTACAAAGCCTCTCGTTAACATCTATAAAAAAGCCTGTTTTAATATCAATACGCGCTATACCTACAAAGGCTTGATCATATATTACTCGGAACTTTTCTTCGTTTTCACGTAAAAAAGCTTCATCCTTTTTGAGTTGTGTAATATCACGAGAAATACCCATGCCCCCAATTAGTTCTCCTTTACCGTTTCTTAATTGTGTAGCCGATAAATAAATTATAAACTGTGAACCATTTTTATGACGACATTTTACTTCCCCATTAAAACTATTTGTTTCTAATAATGTTTTCTCAATTAGGTCTTTATCTCCCGAATCCCAATATAACATATTGATATTCTTACCTATTACTTCCGAAGCACTATAACCATAAGCCTTTTGAGCAGCAGCATTAAATTCTGTTAAATTACCTTCAATATCTGTAGCTATAATTAAATCATACGATGATTCAATCAATAATCGTAAATAATTTTGTGCTTGTTGTAATTGATATTCAGCAACCTTTCTACTTTCAATTTCTTGTTGTAAAACCTCATTGGTATGCTCTGCTAATAAAGCCCTTTGTGTTTGTCGTTGTAATAATACTTTTTCAGAAATATCATTAACAATAGTTTGAATAACAGGTACACCATCAAAAATAACTGGAACAGATTTTACTTCAATATCAGTTACTTTACCTGATTGTGTATATATTTTAACATTAATAAAATCTAAATCTTCACCTTGTGCTGCACGTTTAACTCTATCAGAAGATATTGGAACATACTCTGGTAATAAAACTTTGAAAATATTTTTCTTACTAAACTCTTCGAAAGTACTATAACCTGCTATTTCTAGAGCATTGTGGTTTGCAAATAAAATTTTTCCTTCTGGATTATATATAACAATACCCTGTGGAGAGTGATCAATAACATTTTTGTAATTAAGCCATTTCTGATTAATTTGATCTTCGAATAATTTACGTTGTGTAATATCGGTAATAAAACCCTCAATGTATAACAACTTATTATTATTATAAACGCCCTGTCCTTTTTCCCAAACCCATTTAATGCGTTTATCCTTATCTATAATTCTATATTCTATTTCGAAAGTAGTTTTACCTTTTAATGCCTTATTAATTTCAGGAATACCCAGATGTCTGTCATCTGGGTGAATTATTGAAGCATAACTAAATTTTTTATTATTAATAATATCGATTGGTTGATATCCAGTAATTTCTTCGCAACCATCACTAATAAACTCCATAGTCCAATTCTCATCGTTTAAACAACGATACGCCATACCTGGCAAATTACTTAATAAATTAGAAAATGATAATTGTGTTTTTTCTAAATTTAATTGTGCTTCCTTTATCTCGGTAATATCACGTGATATACCATCTAATTCTAATAGTTCTCCTTCTGCCGATCTTATTTGTGAATATCTTGTTTCTAACCAAACAACATTTCCATTTTTATGACGATATTTTAAAACTAAAACATCAGGAATAACATTTTTCCTTTCACCTTTAGTTATTCGTTTAGTTGTGCTTAATAAAGCTGTATCTGTATCATTGATGGCAATCTTTGTTCCGAAAAGAGGGTCGTTATAAAAATCTTCTTGTTTGTAACCTAATATTTTTTCAACGGAAGGAGATATATAAGTATATTTAACTTCGGGTAAATAACTAAACTTAAATATTATATCATTTGCATTCTCGGTAAGTAACCTAAATTTTTGTTCACTATTTTTTAATTTTTCTTCAGCTTGTTTTAATTGAGTAACGTCACGTGAAATACCTTCTATACTTAAAATATTTCCTTCTCCGTCACGTGAGTAAGAATACTTTGTTTCAAGCCACTTAATTTCTTTGTTTTTAGTAATATATCTAACAGCTAAAACATCCGGAACTTTTAAACTCTTTGTATTATCACCATTAATTTTAGAAGTATCTACAACCATTTTTTTATCATCTGGATGAACCATTTGATAACCTAAAAAAGGATTTTTATAAAAATCATGTGGTGCATAACCTAAAATATTAATAACAGATTTACTTACAAAAGTATACTGCGGTTCGGGAACAAATGAAAAAGAATAAATTATATCGCTAGCATTTTCAACTATTAATCTAAATCTTTTTTCACTTTCTTTTAATCTATCTTCTGCATCTTTTTCGCTGGTTATATTTTTAGATAAATTTATTAATCCTATTAATTTACCATTATCCACTAGTGGATAAATTCTATCTTCTACCCAAAAATATTTTTGCGTTTTTTTATGTTTAAAACGATAAACTAAATTAACTGGTTTTTTGCTATTAGTTACATGCAATAAAGCCGTTGGTATATGTGCCTTATCATCTGGATGAACAAAATCTAATAAATTGTATTTCTTAGCAATATAATCTGCACTAGAAATGCCAAACATTTTTTCTATTTGCCCTGAAACAAATTTTATTTCACTTTTATTGTTTTCTTTTGAATTAAAAACAATATAACTAACAACATCACCAACAGAATTTAAAAATAAATTAAAATTATTATTTACCTCTTTTAACTTTTCCTCAAAACTTCTTCGTTCCGAAATATCTTTAAAAATAGATAGATAATAATTTGAATTATTTATTTGAATTATTTTTGATTTTGTTGAAATGAAGATTTCCTTATTTTTTAAAGTTTTAAGTTTAATCTCTATTTCTTCGCTTTCTTTATCCTTAACTAATTTTTTATTTCTTTGTTTAATTATTGCTTTTGACTCTTCCGTTAAAAAATCTGTTGCTTTATAATTACTTATATTTTTGATGCTACTTTTTGGAACATTAAGCAATTTCGCTGCCTTTGTATTGATAAAAAAAACACATTTATCATTGTATATAATTATAGGAAAAGGAAGAGTTTCGTAAAATTCTAATCTATCATCTATATCAATAGCTTTTACTGCAAGTTTATTGTTCTTAGCAATAACGCGCTTTAGTTTATTGATTTCTTTAATTAGTTCCGCCTTTGTTTGCTTTTCCAAACTCATTCCTTATTCTCTTCTGTTGTATCTTTATCTTTACTTTTTGGTGTTTTATTTTCAAACACTTTTAAACCTTCTCCAATAAAATAATCCACCTTTTGCCCGTTCCATTTTACTTCTTCATCATTTTCAAAATATATGGTTAAACTTAAAAAACCAAATTCATCATAAAAATTCCAATCACCTTGTTTCATTCCACCTGAATATTTCCCACTCATTCTTAGCTTTCCATTTTCATAATAATATTGATGCAAACCTTCTGGTTCACCATTAATAAAATTACCTTTAAAATATAGCTTATCAGTATTTACATACTTTGCAATCCATATACTATCTGGCTGATCCAAAACATAGTTTCCTTGCTCCTTATAATTATTCATCTCATAAGTCCAAAAACCATTTTTCAAATCATCGCTATATTCGCCTGCTGTAATAAGTTTACCATCTTCATAAAATTCTTCACTTAATCCTTCTCGTTTACCATTTAGGTAATTATCTTTTCTTCTTGTTTGTCCGTTTTCATATACCCAAATCCATTCACCTTGTTGTCTTCCTTTTTTATCAATCTTACCACTTAGTTCTGGCTTACCAGATTCATAATAGTAATTCCAAACATCAACTTTATTGTTATTTAAATATTTCCCCGTTCCTTTTAATTCACCTGTTAAATAATATTCTTTCCAAACACCACGTCTAATGCGATTACTATCAACAGCACCTTTTTCAATTAAATAACCATCTTCATAAACAATAGCGCTATCAGGTACAGGAATTTTAAAACATTTTAATTGTTTAATTGTTATAGTATCATCATATATACTAATGGTATCGCAAATTTCGCGTGATGAAACAAATCTATAATGTGTGCCTACAGGAAACCCATTAATATAACCTCCTTCATATTTTAAAACACCATCTTCATTATAAGCTTGAAAAACATCTAATTTAGCAAGCTCTTTCGCATTCTTTTTTTCTACACCATTATCAAATTTTTCCATCGTTATTAAACTACCTTTTTTATCATAGTTTTTTACATAACCATCTTTTACTCCATCACGATATTTTATTTCTGTTTTAACTGTTCCATCAGGATAGAACTCTTTCCATAAACCTTGCTTGTTTCCTTTTTCATCAACGCGATTTATTTTCTCACTACTTTCAATAAAGCCTGCACGATACTTATAAATTCCTATAATAACGCTATCTTCGTTAAACTCGTATGAGATACCTTCAATACGATTATTTTTATAAGGAATAATTTGCTTTGTTTTGCCCGATTTAAAATAGGTAAATGAATTGAGTTGTTTAATATCGTTTACATAATTTTCTTTACTTATTATATTTCCTAATGTATCGTAATTAATTGTGAAACCATTTTTTTTATCATTAGCATAATTTATTGCTGTTTTAATTTTACCTTTTTCATTGTAAAATTTCCATGTGCTATCTAATTGATAATTTTTTCTGTTTCCTTCGTTTTTAAGAATTCCTGTGGTGTAAT
This sequence comes from uncultured Flavobacteriaceae bacterium, assembly GCA_964603125.1. Classification (GTDB taxonomy): domain Bacteria; phylum Bacteroidota; class Bacteroidia; order B-17B0; family Aurantibacillaceae; genus CAZRUA01. Next base: position 17,942 of record CAZRUA010000005.1, read on the forward strand.
AATTTTTCCAATAACCATCTGGTTTTCCTTCTCTCATTGTTCCTTCAGAAGATTTTACGCCATTCTCATAATAGAAAGTGTTAAAACCATTTGGATTAATTGTTTGTGCATTAATTTTTAAACAAAATAATAGAAGTACAATAGTTATGTAAACTTTGCTAAATATTGTATAAATATTTTTATGCTTAATCATTTTTATAAACCAAATTTTGCTGATAAATCCAACATACGAATCATAGGTTTCTTAGCTCTTTCAATTAAATCATCACTCATTAAAATTTCCGGTTGTTCGTACTTTAAAGCTACATATATTTTTTCTAAAGTATTTAATTTCATGTGAGGACAATCGTTACATGCACAAGCATTATTTGGCGGAGCAGGGATAAATGTTTTTGTTGGACAATTCTTAATCATTTGATGAAGAATACCCGTTTCGGTAACAACAATAAATTCTTGACAATCGCTTTTACTAGAGTAGTTTAATAATGCTGTTGTACTGCCTATAAAATCTGCATGTTCTAATATTTTTGCCTCACACTCAGGATGTGCTATAATTTGTGCTTTAGGATTTTGAAGTTTTAATTGTAATAATTTCTCTAAACTAAATATTTCATGAACCATACAACTTCCATCCCACAGTAACATATCTCGTCCGGTTTTTTTATTGATATAAGCACCTAAATTCTTATCAGGAGCGAATATAATCTTTTGGTCTGCCGGAAGACTCTCTACAATTTGAACTGCATTAGAACTCGTACAAATGATATCTGAAAGAGCTTTAATATCAGCTGTGCAATTAATGTAAGTTATTACAATATGATCTGGATGTTTTGCTTTGAAAGCAGCAAACGAATCGGGTGGGCACGAATCTGCTAAACTGCAACCCGCCTTTAAATCGGGAATTAAAACCTTTTTGCTGGGATTTAGAATTTTTGCTGTTTCGGCCATGAAATGCACGCCGGCAAACAAAATAATATCCGCATCGGTACTCTGAGCCTTCTGTGCCAAGCCCAAACTGTCGCCAATGTAATCAGCAATGTCCTGAATATCGGCATCTTGGTAGTAGTGGGCGAGGAGAATGGCATTTTTTTCGGTTTTAAGTTTTTTTATTTCCTCAAAGATATCCAAACTTGGGTCAACTTTCACATCCAAAAAACCTTTTTCTAAACCCTTAATCATATAATATATATTTTATTTTAAATATTTAAAAAGAATATGGTTATGTATTATAAGGTGTTAGTATGGTTATTAAAAAAATTGAAAAACGTTTGCATTATTGAGTTGTTAGACTTTAGTAACATGTTTTACAATTTAAATAACATACTAAACACGTGATAATCAATATATAATATGTTTAATTAACAACCTGTTAAAACATAAAATATTTAATAAAATTACGCATTATTTAGCATTAATAAAACTTAATAAGTGCTTTATTTTTGGTGTTGAAATACCTGCTAAATAATTTGGTTTTTTCATAAATATACATAAGCAATACTATTAATTAACAATACAAGAAAAATCAGTAAAACATTATTAACCATAATTATAGTTTTAAACCAATTTTATGTTAATAAATGGTTATGAAACTAGCTGTAAATCAAGCCTAAAACTTATTAGTGTGAATTGGGCATAATAAGTTTATTTTGCAAAAGGGCCTTAAAATTTGCCCAATTAAAATAATGTGTTACAACTTTTAATAAAATTTAGGTCATTTTACATCTTAAAATAATAGTTTTACCAATCAAGTATTAAAACAATGAATATAGCAATTGGATCCGATCACGCAGGTTTTGAATTAAAACAAGAAATCATTTCTTATTTACAAACAAAGAACATCGTTGTTAACGATAAAGGATGTTACAGTGTTGAACGCGCAGATTATCCTGATTATGGACATGCTGTGGCAAATGCTGTTATAGCAAAAGAAGTTGATTTGGGTATATTAATGTGTGGTAGCGGTAATGGAATAAATATGAGTGCTAATAAACATAAAGGAATAAGAGCCGCTTTATGTTGGAATAGAGAAATAGCTAGTTTAGCACGACAACATAATGATGCTAATATTTTGGTTTTACCAGCTCGTTATATTAGTAAAGACGAAGCTTTTGCTTGTGTAGATGCATTTTTATCTGCTTCTTTTGAAGGTGGAAGACATGCAGATAGAATAGCAAAGATTGATGTTTAAATTTTTATCCCAACTACACAAACATCATCAACTTGTTCTAAATCGTTTTTCCACGTTTTGAAGCTCTCTAATAGTAAATTATATTGTTGTTGCATAGGCTGTTTAGAAATGTTTATTAAAGAATCTTCTAATTGTTTGTACTTGAATTTTTTTCCTTTAGGTCCACCAAACTGATCAGCATACCCATCCGTGTATAGATAAATACAATCGTGTTTATTTACTTGAATTGTGTGTGAAGTAAAGAGTTTTTTATCACCAGTAAAGTTTCCAATAGGCATTTTATCGCCTTTTATTTCTGTAATTTGTTCGTTAGAAACAAGAATCAAAGAATTATTAGCCCCACTAAATTCAACTGTACCCTCAATCTTGTTCCAAACACAAACACATATATCCATTCCATCATTTCTTTGTTGATGATTGTGCGAAAGCGCAGAAATAACCTTATCTCTTAAACGATTTAAAATCTCATTGGATTTATAAATTCGATTTTCAACAATAATTTCGTTTAATAAACTATTTCCGAGCATGCTCATAAAAGCACCAGGAACACCGTGTCCTGTGCAATCAGCCACAACCCATATACTTCGTCCGTTAGGTGTATTATAAGCCCAATAAAAATCACCACTTACTATATCTTTCGGCTGGAAGAGTATAAAATAGTCGGGACTAATTTTATTAAAAATAGTATCATCTGGCAACATTGCTTGCTGAATATTTTTAGCATAATTAATCGAATCTATAATTTCATTCTGCTTTTCTTCAACCAAATGTTTTTGTTGTTCAACCTCTTGTTTCTGTATTTCAAGAATTTGATTTTGGTTATTAATGATAATATTAGAACGTTTAGATTTTTTAAAATTAATGTAAGCCATAAAAGCGAAAAAGCTAATGCCAATTAAACCAATTAAGCTAATCCATAAAAGTTTTTTTTGCTGTGAATTAGTTAACTCTTGTTCTTCTTTAAGCTTATTAGCTAATGTAATTTCTTCGGCAGCTTTTTTAAGTAAAACCTCTTTATGTTCTGACTGGTATTTGTTTTCAATTTCTAATTCTTTTTCTTTGCTTTCAATAGAAAAAATGGAATCTTTATTGTTACTATATAATTCAAAATAGGTGTAAGCCTGTTTAAAATCGTTTTTTTTCTTGTATAAAGCAACCATATTGTAATAAAGGTCGTTTAGTTCAAAGTAATTTTTTTCTTGTTTAGAAATTTCAATTCCTTCTAAAAAATTTTTTTCGGCCAATAGAAAATTATTTTGTGCAAAATAATCATGACCAATGTTGTTTAAAGAAATAGCTAAGCTTCTTTTGTCATTTAATCGTCGAGAAATCTCTTGCGATTTCTTATGCATTTCAATAGATAGAGTATAGTTTTTTAATCCTGAATAGCACACTCCTAAATTGTCATAAGTAATTCCTAAACCTAATGAATCACCTAATTCCTCCCTTAATTTTAATGCTTTGAAATGATATTCAATGGATTTTTCAATATTCTTAATTGAAAAATAAACAGTTGCTAAATTGTTTAAAGCTCCAGAGCAGTTTCTTTTATCTTTTTGTTCTTCTGCATATTTTAATGCAAGTTCAAAGTATTTTATCGCAATGGAATATTCTCCTTTTTCGTTATGTACGTTCCCAATATTTAAATTAGCAGAGGCTAAACCTTTAGGATAATTTATTTTTTCGAAACAAGCTAAAGCGGCAAAGTAATTTTTCATTGCTTCATCGTATTTCGATCGAAGATGATTTTGAACACCTATTGAGTTGTAAGCGTTACCTTGCTCTTTAACTAAATTATATTTTGTAGAAGATTTTAGTGCTTCTTTTGCAAAAAACATTGCGGTATCTTGATCCGAGAAGCGATAATGAATAGAAAGCTTATTTAATAATTTAGCCGAATCTTTTCCTGCACAGTTTCCAATAACTTTTACAATAGAATCAAATTGCCCAAAACTAGCTGAAGATATAAATATCCACAGAGCAAAAATATACATCTTAAAAAACTTCATTATGAAAAAATTAAACTAAACACTTCTTCAATTTTGCTAGCTGAAATAATTTTAATTTTAAAAGATTCTGGTTTAATACCTTTTAGATTAAAAGCCGAAATAATAATTTTTTTGAAACCTAATTTTTCAGCTTCACTTATACGTTGTTCTATTTTAGCAACAGGTCTAATTTCACCAGTTAAACCTATTTCGCCGGCAAAACAAGTATCTTGAGGTATTGGCAAATCTTCATTGCTACTTAAGATAGCGCATACTAGTGCTAAATCAATTCCTGGATCTTCAACTCTTATACCACCAGCTAAATTTAAAAATACATCTTTTATTCCTAATCTAAAGCCACATCGTTTTTCTAAAACTGCCAATAACATATTTAACCGTCTTAAATCAAAACCAGTAGATGAACGTTGCGGTGTTCCGTAAGCGGCAGAACTTACCAAAGCCTGGGTTTCAATTAACATAGGTCTATTTCCTTCAATAGTTGCAGCTATAGCTACACCACTTGTAGGAGAATCTCTATTTGTAATTAGTATTTCGGATGGATTATTTACTTCGCGTAAGCCTTCACCAAACATTTCGTAAATACCCATTTCGTTGGTGCTACCAAAACGATTTTTAGTTGTACGTAATAAACGGTAAATATGGTTTCTATCTCCTTCAAATTGTAAAACAGTATCCACCATATGCTCTAAAACTTTTGGTCCAGCCAAACTACCTTCTTTGGTAATATGACCAATCATAAATACAGGGGTATTGGTTTCTTTGGCAAAACGTAAAAACTCAGAAGCGCATTCGCGTACTTGGCTAACCCCGCCAGGGCCGCTATCAATAGTATTAGTATAGATAGTTTGTATAGAATCAATGATTAATAAATCAGGTTCAATTTCATTTATTTGGAGAAAAATGTTTTGAGTATTTGTTTCTTGTAAAATGAAACAAGTTTCTGTTGTAATACCAATACGCTCAGCGCGCATACGAATCTGCTGCTCACTTTCTTCGCCACTAACATATAAAACCTTTAAATGCTTCATACGTAAAGCTAATTGAAGCATAAGCGTTGATTTGCCAATACCCGGTTCGCCACCGAATAAGATTAAACTGCCAGGGACAATTCCGCCACCTAAAACACGCATTAATTCTTTTCCAGGAACAGGAATACGAATATGTTCGGTGTTACCTATATCTTGTAATAAAACAGGTTTGTTAGAAATGCCGGTTTTATTTTTATTAGAATTAAATAATTGTAATTTATCGTTTTTGTTTTCTTTAGCAATTACTTCTTCAGTAATAGTATTCCACTCGCCACAACTAGTGCATTTACCAACCCACTTGCTATGCTGAGCTCCACAGTTACCGCAATAAAATACTGTTTTAGTTTTAGCCATTTTTGAGTTAAAGTTTTATTCCAATAATACAAACGTCGTCTACTTGTTCTAAAGGGCCTTTCCAAGCATCAAAAGTTGAATTTAAAATATCTTTTTGTTTATTAAACTCCAGTGCATTATTCTTTAAAATCAAGTCATTTAGCTGCTTGTATTTAAATTTCTTTCCTTTTTCACCGCCAAATTGGTCGGCGTAGCCATCAGTATATAAATAAAGTTTATCATTAATTTGATAATCAATATTGAAAAGTGTGAATTTATCTTTCTTTTCACCATATCCAATAGGCATTTTATCCTTTTGTAAATCAATAAATGTATTGTTACGAATCAAAATGGGTTCGTTGTTTGCTGCAGCATACGAAAGCGTGTTTTGTGATTTATCTAAACAAATTAAAACACCATCCATTCCATCTTTTTGGCCATCATTACCAATAGCCGAAATAAGCCTTTCTCTCACATAATCAAAAATTTTGTTAGGCTCAAGAATATCTTTTTCTTTAATAGCTTCGCTTAAGAAACCAATACTTAATAAGCTCATAAAAGCCCCGGGAACACCATGTCCAGTGCAATCACAAACGGCGAAATAAAATTTATTTTTATGTTCACAGGCCCAATAAAAATCACCGCTAACAATATCTTTTGGTTTAAAATAAATAAAATTGTTTGGCGCACCTAAATGTTTATTTATAAAATCGATATTAGCTAATAACGAATACTGAATGCGTTTTGCGTAATTAATACTGTCTATAATTTCATGTTGCTTAACTTCAAGTAATGTGTTCTTTTCAACAATACCTTGTTTTAGTTTACGTGTTTTTATGAATAAAAATAAAATTAAAAAGATAACTGCAGCTGATCCAACAAGCCCCATGAGTAATAAAGTATTTTTACTTTTTTCACGTTCACTTTTTTCTTTTTCAAAGTCGAGTTCGTTTTGTTTTTCAGCAACAGCTAGTTTTTGTTCAAGAATGGCAATTTGATTAACCTTATCGATATTTATCAATGTATCTTTTAAGTTAAAATATTTTTGTGTGTATTCTAATTCATTCTTAATATCATTTAAGGAATCATATGAAAAACGGAACTCGCGATATACTTCTAATAGTTCATGAGGCTGTTTATTGTCAATACAATATTTTTCACCTTCTGCCAGATAATTTACTGATTTGTTTAAATTATTATTCAACCTTGCATTTCGGCCTAGTTTCATCAAAATGGTTGCCTTACTATCAATCATTTTTTCTTTTTCGGCAATATCTAATGCAGCTAAGTAAAATGTTTCAGCTAAATCATAACGTTTTGTTGCTTCGTAAAACGAACCTTTGTTTTGATTGTAATAATAATCAGAATTGGAATTAGGATCTTTTTCTAAAATTTTTAAAACAGAATCGGCTTTATTAAGATCATATAAATCGATATAGGAATTACTTAGGTTAAGTAAAGCACCGTTATAACCATTATAATCTTTAGCTTCCAAAGAAAGGTTAGCAGATTGTTCAAGAAATTGAAGAGCAAGTATATTATTTCCAATTCGTTCTTGTAAAATGGATTTTAATTTTAGAATAAATGCTAATTGAGTAATGTTTTTTTGTTTTTTAGCTAATGATTCAGATGTATTAAGATGAAGCTCGGTTTCTTTAAAATTAGATTTTAATAAAGTATAACGAGCGATATAGTTGTGCGCTAAAATAATGTTTGAAGAATCATTTGCCAATGTGGCATCAGTTAAAGCTTTTTTTGATAAACTAAAAGAGGAATCAGGATTTGAAAAATAGATATCGTTAGCTCTTTTGAGATTTTCTTGATAAGAAATGTTTTGCCCAAATCCACTTAAAACAGATAAGAAAAATAGAATAAATAAATTTAAGCGTACTAGCATAATAAATAAGAATAATGCTCTAATAAGAGGTTATAAATATAATTTAAATTTCGGGAAAAAGTAAGGTATCTAATATAAAAAAATAGAATTACTTTTGTGCTGTATGCCAAACAAATTACAAAAATTCGCAGATTTTGAAAGTTTTAAAAACTGTTTTTATTTACCCTTTGAGAAGTTAAATGATGGATTGGAATTAAAGGGAAAATGGCGCGAAACATATTTTAAAAACAATAATCCAATTGTTTTGGAGTTAGGCTGTGGTAGAGGAGAGTACACCATTGGCTTATCTAAAAATAATAGAAATAAAAATTTTATTGGAGTAGATATTAAAGGGAATAGAATTTGGACAGGCGCCAAACAAGCGTTAGATGATGATTTAAATCATGTAGCTTACATTAGAACTAAAATTGATTTTATTCATCAATGTTTTGAAAAGGAAGAAGTAGATGAAATTTGGATTACATTTCCAGATCCTCAGCCCAATAAGCCACGTATTAAAAACAGGTTGACACATCCTAATTTTTTAGCAAAGTATTTTTCAATATTAAAACCAAATGGGGTAATTCATTTAAAAACGGATAGCACTTTGTTTTATGAATATACTTTGGAAACAATAGCAGAATTAAAATTGAATTTAATACACGCTACAGCTGATTTATACAAGCATAATCCTACGGGGATAGAAGAATTAACGAGTATTCAAACCTACTACGAAAATTTATTTACAAAAAAAGGAGAGGTAATAAAATACTGTTGCTTTTCAAAAGCAATTTAGTTTGAAAATAGCTTAAATCACTTTGTAATCTCGCAAATATTTTTATCTTTGTATATAAACCTTTTGTATATGAAGAAAATTTACTTTTTACTTATCGCTATATTATTCTCTGGTGTTGCGTTTTCCGCTGGACACACGGTATCGATAACCGTTGTTAAACACGTAACCTGTTCTGGCGGAAACGACGGTAGGGCTTATGCAACTGTATCGGGCGGGGTGGGTCCATTTTCTTATTCATGGAATTCAACGCCTGTTCAAACTACAGATACACTAACAAATGTTGTAACTGGAATATATACAGTTACAGTAACAGATTTAAGTGATAATAGTACCGCAACAGATTTAATCACAATAGGACCCGGACAAGCTATGGGTAACACTACAATATCTGGGCAGTTACAGTCTTGTTTAGGAGGATCGTTTTTTTTAACGGCAAATAATCCAAACGCAACAAATTATGCTTGGACAGGGCCAGCTGGATATACAGCAACAGGACAAAGCGTTACACCAATGGCATTTAATGTTGGAAATTATTTCTATCATTGTTATGCTATATCGGCAATAGGTTGCACAAAGCATGATTCAATTCAGGTTAATATTCAACCACCGCCAAATATTTCATTTAGTGTTCAAAATCCAACTTGCGCAGGTGCATCAAATGGTTCAATTTTGACAAGTGTTTTTGGTGGCACAGGTGGCCCATATAGCTATAATTGGTCAAACGGATCAACAACTTCTAATTTAACAAATGTAGTTGCGGGTTTTTATACTTTGCAAGTATTTGATGCAATGGGTTGTAATGTTTCTCAAGGAGTTAATGTTACAGAACCGAGTCCTTTGGTCGCATCAACAACGGTTACACCTCCAACAACTTGTAATGCTTGTGATGGTTCAGTCGCAGCTAATGTAGTGGGCGGTACACCTCCTTATAATTACTTATGGAGTAATGCAGTTACAGCAGCAACAGCATCAAATCTCTGCCCGGGCTTATATTCAATTACAGCGATGGATGGAAACGGCTGCAGCACAACAGCCGCGGTAACCTTGTCAAGTTCTTCTAATTTATCAGTCAATATTACATCAACTCCAGATTCTTGCGGTTTAGGTGTTGGAACGGCATCAGCTGTAGTTTCAGCATCACAAGGACCTATTTCCTATTCTTGGCAACCTAATAATGCAACAACGGCAAGTTTATTTAATTTAAATGCAGGTGTTTATCAAGTAACTGTTAGTGATACGGTTTGTTCCTTTACAGCAAGTGTTACTATTCCAAATCTTTCTTCTCCAACAGGTATAGCCACATCCAATGCTGCAACATGCAACACGGCAAATGGTTTAATGGTTGTAACTGCAACTGGAGGACAAGCGCCTTATACCTATTCGGTTGATGGAGCTCCGTTTTCTGCAAACACAACTTACGGTAATTTATTAGCAGGAATTCACACGATAATAGTTAAGGATGTAAATGGCTGCCAATCAACATTTGCACATGTTATACAACAAACAGGTTTGTCGCTTTATTTCACAACAAGTAATGCCTATTGTGGTGGTTCTAATGGAACATCGACAGCTGTCCCAGTAGGAGGAACATCTCCATATTCTTATTTATGGAGCAATGGGCAAAGCACTCAAACAATTAGTAATTTGGCACCTGGTACTTATACATGTACCATAACTGATAATACAGGATGCTCTGCTACGGCAGTAACAACTGTTGGAACGCAAGCCACAGTTTATCAAAATTGGAGTAATGCTCAATACAATTGTGGAAATAATATTTTAGATGCTACGGCAAGTTATGGCGCAGGTCCTTATACTTATTCTTGGCAACCAGGCGGGCAAACAACAGCCATTATTACAAATCAAAATCCGGGCACTTATATTTGTACAGTTACAGATGCAAATGGATGCACTAGCTATGGATATCATTATATTTATAATAACAACTATGCAATTGTAACAGGTACCTTATATGCAGATAATAATTCAAATTGTTTATTGGATGGTGGTGATACAACTTCTGGAACTTTTTACATTAACGCAACAAATGCATTAGGTCAGCAAGTTGGCTGGGCTTATGTTGCTGGGAATGGAACTTATACTATGTATTTACCAAATGTAATAGGTACATATACATTAACACCAACAAATCCTTACTGGTACACAGGGCAAAATATTACATTTACTTGTTCGAATAATGTAATTAATATTAATACAACCTGTGATACATTATTAAATTTAGATTTGGGTTATACACCAATTGTTGGACAGGATTTACACGTAGGTTTGTATTGCGGAACGGCACGTCCCGGATTTATACGCAGTAGTTCAATTTATTATTATAATCCAGGAACAGTTGCTGTAAATGGTATTTTAAAAATGAAAATAGATCCATTATTAACATTTTCAGGTTCAACACCTGCGCCAACAACAATAACAGGAAATTTAATAGAATGGAATTTAGGTTTATTGCCACACGCTGCAAATGGAGTAATTACAGTAGGAGAGAATGTACCAACTATACAAAACGGAGGGTTTTTAGGAGCTTTATTGCATGATTCGGTTTGGATTGAACCAATAGTAGGAGATAATTATATTTTAGATAATTCATCTAATTGTGTAAGCACTATTACGGGTTCATACGATCCAAATATTAAATCTGTAACATCATCAGGTATGGATGCTTTTGGTAATATTGGTCCGGTAGCACAAGATTTGTATTATACCGTTGAATTTCAAAATACAGGAACCGATACAGCATTTACAGTTGTTGTAAGAGATACAATTTCAAATCTATTAGACTTAACAACGTTTGAATTAATAGCAACCTCTCATCCAAATTATACTGTTAATATTACACCAGCAAGAGCATTAGAGGTGAAATTTAATAATATATTATTAGTGGATAGTTTTCATAATGAGCCTTTGAGTCATGGCTTTATACATTATAAAATACGTACCATTTCAAATATTGCAAATGGAGATGTGATAAATAACACAGCGGGTATTTATTTTGATTTTAACAGTCCTGTAATTACAAACACTACTGTAACACATGTGTTTACTAATGTTGGTGTAAGTGAGTTAGCAAACGGAATGAACATGAAAGTGTTCCCAAACCCAACAAACGCAAGCACAATAAAGTTGCAGTTAAACGCTAGTTTATATAAAAATTTACGTTTTGTAATTTACACAAGCAATGGTGAAAAGGTTATGGATAAAGCATTGCAGGCACAAACAACTCATGAAATAAATATAAAAGATTTAAACGCAGGAATGTATTTTTACGAAGTAACCAATGATGAAGGAAAACGAAGTGTTGGGAAGTTGGTGATTACGGAGTAAATTAGGAACTATAGAAATAATTTAAAAGGCTCACAGTTAGTGGGCCTTTTTTATTTTAAGTTTAGAAATGTTAAACAAAATATTTGTAGTTTTACCTTTAATGGCAATTTTTTTGGATAAATACTTTAACAAACTTTTTTTAATTAGTTGTATAATAAGTTTTGTTGTTGTTTGTTTAAGAGCATTCTTTATTCCTTTTAGTCATGATGAAGCGGCTACTTTTTTCTTTTATATTCAAAGTGATAATTATTTGCCATACAAAGCACATGTGTACACCAACAACCACGTTTTAAACAGTGCGCTTGCTAATATCTGTTATCATATTGCGGGTTCTCATCGATTTGTGTTAAGGTTTCCCAATGTTTTATCTTTCATTGTTTTATGTTTTGGTGTTTACAAAATGTTTCGATACTTGGTAAGTGGTAGTTCTAAGTTATTACTTACTTCATTATTTATTTTAACATTATTCTTTTTAGATTTTTTTGAATTATGTAGAGGCTATGGCCTTTCGTTAGCTTTCATGGTTTTAGGAATTTCTTATTTATTTGATTTCTTTAAAAATAAGCAAATAAAATCATTGGTTTTTTTTACAATATGTTGGCAATTGGCACTTTCAGCTAATCTGACCTTAGTGGTATTAACAGCTATGGTGTTGGGCTATGCATTAATGTTTCAGTTAAAGGAAAAGCTTTTTTTAAAGCCATTTGTGATTTTAACTAATATCATCAATTTTGTTGGTTTGTGGTTTTGGGTAAAATTTACTTTTTTTTACAAGGAACAAGGTATGTTAGATTCGGGTTCTGCAACAGGATACTGGAAGACCACATTTCGTTCATTAATGGATTTTATTTTTTCATCGGATTCTTTAGTAGTTCAAATTATTTTTATTCTGTTATTCGGACTTTCAATAATCTTGTTTTTAAGAATTTTTAGTAAACAAAACAATAAGTTGCAATTTTTATTTAGTCCTTTTGCGTTTAGTGTTTTAATATTTATAGGTTTAATAATCGGGTTTTGGATATTAAACAAGTTTATGGCAGTAAATTTTCCAGAGGACAGAACAGCGTTATTTTATTATGTATTTTTTGTATTGGCTTTGGTTTTTGCTGTTGATTCAGCACCGAGATTTATAGGAAACTCAATAGCATTTTCTATCACAGCATTTTCTATTATTTTTTATTTATTTAATATGAGTTTAGAAAATTTTGGCTCCTATTTTTATCATACTATCCCTAAAAATATTTACGATTATTTAAAAGTCGAACAGGCTAAAAACCCTGAACAATTTACCATTGGAGGACATCGAATAAGAGAAATGGACTATGCGTTTTTAAACTATCGAGGAAATGCGGCGCTCAATTCAATGGATGATAGTGAACAAATGCAAATGAATTGTGATTATTATTTTGCCTTACAGTGTGAGAAACCTTATTATGAAAAATACTATGATGAAATAATGTTTGACGATAAATGGAAACGTGTTTTACTTAAAAGGAAAGAACGAATAGAGCATCTTCCTGTATATGAGTTAAAACAAGCGAAATCTATTGAAGGTGAAACAGAATTTTTTGAATTTAAATCCTATTCGGATACAATTTTTGAAAATAAGAATCCATTAGAAATGGAAATTAAATTAAATTTTTTAGAAGCTCCAAAACCATTAAATGCATTTGTTGTTTTTAGTATTGAAGATGAACAGGGAAATCTGATTTATAAGCGCACTCCATTGTATTGGCTTCAAGATCATTTACAAGGTACCTCAAAAACATTAAAACTTACTAGTAGTAATCTGCCACCAAAAATTTCTAAGATGGCAATTTATTTATGGAATATTAAAAAACAAAAAGTTAAAATTAATGTTGAGTCATTAAAGATATATCAATTAAAGGGAAAGGGAGTTGATGTTAGAATTCCTGAGAAGTTTTATATAGAAGCAGGAGCAAAGCAAAAATTGCCTTTATTGTAATTTAATGTTTAGGTTTTAATTTCTTTAAAAACTCCGATGCATAAACAAAATCAAGTAACTCTTGATTATCTGTTTCTAAAATATCATCGTTGTTTCCTTCCCACCATTTTTTTCCTTTGTAGATAAATAAAATATTTTGACCTATTTCCATCACGGAGTTCATATCATGGGTAATAACAATGGTCGTTATGTTTAATTCTTCAGTAACTTGTTTAATTAAGTTATCAATTACAATGGATGTTCTTGGATCTAAACCTGAGTTAGGCTCATCGCAAAACAAGTAGCGTGGATTATTAGCAATAGCGCGGGCTAAAGCGGCACGTTTTTTCATACCACCACTTAATTCGGCTGGATATAATTTATTTCTGTTTTCTAATTTTACTTTATCAAGGCAGAAATTAACGCGTTCTTGCTTTTCTTTCTCACTCAAATTAGTAAACATGTCTAAGGGAAAAGCCACATTTTGTTCAACAGTCATCGAATCAAATAAAGCACCGCCTTGAAATAACATACCAATCTCTTTACGAACATCCTGCTTCTCTTGAACACCCATAGCGGTGAAATCTCTTCCATCATATAAGATAGAACCAGCATCGGGTGTATGTAAACCAACCATTAGTTTCATTATGGTAGTTTTACCGCTACCACTTTCACCAATAACTAAATTAGTTTTTCCTGGCTGAAAGTTGAACGAAACATTATCAACCACTTTCCTGTCGCCAAAGCTTTTATTAATGTCTTTAATTTCAATCATACCAACATTAATTTTGTGATAACTAAGTTTGTAATTAAAATTAAAACACTATTGTAAACAACAGATTTTGTGCTTGCTCGGCCTACTTCAAGGGCACCTCCACTTGTATAATAACCTTGATAGGCTGCAACAGAAGTAATGATAAATGCAAATACAATTGTTTTTGTTAGAGCATAGGTAACATTATAGGGTATAAAAAAGGATTGTATCCCAAAAATATACTTTTCGGCATCACAAGCACCTGAAACAACCCCAAAAACAAAGCCGCCAAAAACCCCCAAAAACATGCTGATCATAATTAAAAAAGGATTGATAAACATGGAAGCTAAAATCTTTGGAAGTATTAAATATCCAGCAGAGTTGATACCCATAATTTCTAAGGCATCTATTTGCTCGGAAATACGCATTGTTCCAATTTCGGAAGCGATATTTGAACCTACTTTACCAGCTAAAATAAGCGATACAATGGTGGGAGAAAACTCTAGAACAATGGACTCACGAGTACCCAATCCAATTGCATATCTTGGTATAAAAGGACTTGTAAAGTTGTAGGCTGATTGTATGGTGATAACACCGCCCATGAAAATAGAAATGATAGCAATTAACCCTAAGGAGCCAATACCTAATGAATTTACTTCATAAATAAATTGCTTGAAGTACATACGTAAATTTTCAGGTTTACTAAAAACCCTACGTAGTAAAATGCAGTACTTTCCAAAAGCCGAGATTATTCTTAAATTCATGGATGTAAATTACATCAAAAATACTTATTTTTTTAATACAAAGCTTTTTCGTAACTTAGTGGTAACAAATGATGAGATTCCGAAAAATAATCAGTTTAAGTATACTTTTTGTTTTTATTACAGTGGGTTTAAATTCTTGCTTTCTTTTTAGAAAGAAAAACGGATGTAACACCTGCCCAACATTTAATCACAAAAAGCATTAAATCGTTTCAATATACTTTAAGCAAAGGTCTAAAGTAGCTTCAATACCTTTTTTATGGGTCCTTTCAACGCCGTGCGAAGCAGCCACACCGGGACCAATTAATGCAACTTTAAAGTCGTTTCCAGCTCTTAAAGCAGCGCTACCATCCGAGCCATAGAATGGGTAAACATCTAATGTATAATCTATTTTGTTTTTATCACAAATTTGTACCAATGTTTTGCGGAATTCGTAATCATAAGGTCCGCTGCTATCTTTAACACAAATTGAGCAAGATGTTTCTTTTCCTTCGCAAGCATCTCCCAAAACACCCATATCAATCACTAATAAATCTTTTATGGTATTAGCATAACCGCAGGTACCACCATGGCCTACTTCTTCATAGTTACTAAAGAAAATTTCAATAGGTGCTGTTTTGTTTTGTTCTTTTAATTGACGTGCAATTTCAAATAAAACATAACATCCTGCTTTGTTGTCCATGAATCTAGATTTTATAAAACCATTTTCATATTCGCGGTAACGAGGTTCAAAGGCTATAATATCGCCAATTCTAACTCCAAGGGCTAATACATCGTCTTTTGAATTTACTTCTTCATCCAAACGGATATGCATGTTATCAATACTACGCTTTTCTGTTTCACGATGATTGTTAGCGTGAGAAGATGGATTATTTAATAATAAAGTACCATGAATTTTTTTTCCTTGCATAGTAATAACATCAACATATTCGCCCTCAGCACTTGTAAGAGAAAGTCCTCCTAATAAACTCAAGGATAATGTTCCGTTTTTGTTAATACCTGAAACAATGCCCCCTAAAGTATCTACGTGTGCAGCAATAGCCAAGGTTGGATTTTCGCCTAAAGCACATTTAACAGCGCCTTTGTTTGTATATTGAGGCTTGTAGCCATAGCTACTTAGTAAATCAAAAATATATTTACAAGCATTTGTAGTATAACCTGTTGGAGAATCAATATTTACTAATTCTTCAAGGCTTTTATAGGACAGTTTAGACATAGAATTATTTTTTACAATATTAGTAAATAATTCAGTGTTAAGAAAGAGTTTCTTGGAGTACTTGTAGCGATTGAAATTCCTTTAAACCAGCAACGTGCAGTTTGTAGTAATTGATTAGTATTTCTAAAATGGTTTTACGTTCCTTATAGTTTAAATTTACATTATCAGAATTATTAATACTAAATTGTAGAATGTAATTAACTAGTTTAGCCTCTTCTCTGTCAACAAAATGGGGGTGTGTAGGTGAATTATGAATAAAACTACCGTTTAATAAATCGAAATATAAATAGTCACCATCTTCGAATTTTTGCGGAAAAAAACCTAAGTATTTACTTAAATCAACTAAAAAAAGTAAATGAAAATTTGGGTCGTTTTCAATTTTTAAATCAAAATACTGTAAAGCATTTGATATAAAATCGAACAAAGTTTGATTGGTTTCTTCTTCCTTTATACATTTAAATAGAACCTCATTGATAAAAGTTGCAATAGTGTTTTTATAAATATTAGTATGTAAATGCGAGTACAAATAAAAACAGCGAAGCTCGGAAAGGGTTGCTAAACTTTGATTTTCTTTAATACGAACGTCCATTTCGATTTGCGAAAGGGGCATTACTTGTGCAGGTTTAATTTTAGACTTGCTCGAATTTCCAATATGAATAACAAAACTTTTTAAACCAAATTCGCGCGTATAAATTTTTGAAATGATTTTTTTATCGGCAAATTTTACATTGTTTAATACAATGCCTTTTGTTTTTTGTAGCATTAGTTTAAAACAACAATTTTTGTTTTGCTTGTAACTTCGCCCGCAGATGTTGAAAACAGGGCTAAATAAACACCGCTAGATACGCGCTCTCCCTTAAAGTTTTTTGCATACCAAATAGCTTGCCCACCTTCTGATTTTGTTTCATAAACAAAATTACCTGCGGCATCAACTATTTTAACAATAACCCCATCTGATAAACCATGCATTAAAATGGGTCCATCATAATTTGGTTTTACGGGATTAGGAAAAGCATAAACGTCTTCAAATTTATCGCCTCCTTTGTTAATATAATTTTGGAAGGATTGCAAACCTTTGGCTGTTCCAAAAAATACTTCTCCTGTTTTTGGGTCAATAGCAATATTATCTACGTTGTTCGAAAACAAAGGGCTATTGGTTTCGGTGAAGTGGTGAATTTCTTTTTGACCATCAGGAGATAATTGATATACACCACTTGTTTTTGTACCAATCCATTTATTATTATGATCATCAACAGCTATACAGGTAACAATATCCGTTTCTAATAAAATTTGTGTTTTACCATCTTGTTCAATAAAAATTTGCTGAGCATCCCAACCATTAGTATTTGTAAAAATACTTTCTGGATTATAAAACACCGCAACACCTTTATATGTGCCCACCCAAATATCTCCTTCTTTGTCTTCAACAATTGCATTTAAATCTAAGCTAGGAAGTTTACCGCTATTTTCAACATCGGTAATTTTTTTTGTGTTGCTATTGTTAGGCTGAGCAAAACTACCATCGTGTTTATAAACACAAATACCAGCACCAGGAATTAATTGCCAAACTTGTTTAGATTTATCGATGATTGCTCTCCATGAACCATATTCCGAACTAGGGTAAAAAGAAGAGAAGTTTAAAACTGTCCAAGATAAATCGGGTTTACGAACTGATAGAAACTTTGCTGTTGGTCCTGTTGTTGCCCAAAGATTTTTATCTTCATCAAACATTAAATTTCCAATACGGAGCGGTTTGTAGTTTGGTGCAAAATTATAAACAGGTAATGGGCTTCCAATCCAATAATTTTTAATTGTGCTGCCATTGTATTCTACGATTCCTTCATTCCAACTGCCAACGTAAACATGATTTTCATCATCAGGGTCAACAGCAAGACAATTGTAATTATATGTTATGGTATCACCAGCTGTATTGATATACGGAGGTTTATTTGTCCATGAACCTTCACTAAAAATATTTAAACCAATACGTTGATAATCTAATACACCAATGTTAGGCGTTAAATCTTTTTGAACCCAATACATTTTGTTGTGTGCAAATTTTATTTGACCTGTTTCTATATCGTCGGGTCCGTCAATTTTAATATGCGTAGCATTACCACAACCTGAGATGCTATTTATTTTGAAGAACCCAAAAATATCGGCAATATGTATGTTTTGTAAATTATTATCACACACCATTTCTCGTGGGCTCATATAAGGCGCTGAAACGCCTGAATAACATCCAAATATTACATCGTTTGTAAAGCTTGTATTTCCTATGATTACACCGTCGCTTGCACAAACACCAAAATGTGTTGAGTTAATATATGAAAGTGAGTATGTAACATAACCAAAAGGTTTGTTAGGTAGTAAGGAAAAAGAAGAACCGTTATAAACTAAAATAGAATCTTTAAAATAAGTTGAACCAACGGCAGGGTTAAAATCACTTCGATTCACAATTAAGTTATTATTAAAACTAATCATGAAATTGTGTTTTCCACTTTTAATTTTTGTCCAGTTTTGAAAATCAGCTAGGTTAATATTGTTAACTGATGCGCGGTAAATACCTAAGTTAGTTGCTGCGTAAAAAAATCCGTTTAATTCTGTAAAAGCATATATTTCGCATTGACTGCCGTTAGGGCCAATGATATAAGTGTCTTTTATTTCGTTACGGTTCATATCTAAAACTACGATACCAAAACCACAGCATAAATAAGCGAACTCATTTTTAAAATAAGCATCATATACAGTTTTATCTCCTACAATAGACTTACGATATAAGTCAACAACATTTACAATTTCGTTACCTTTAATAATGTCAATATTTCCATTTTCGTAAGCAATTAGTAATTGATTTGTATTATTGTTTGCGCGAATTAACATAGGGTTTACGTCCGAAAGCCCAGTAACCTTATTCATTCTATTAAGAGAATTATCATTTAAATTATAATCAATAATGCCACTGTTAGGAACTAATCCGTAGATATGATTATTAAGCTGAGCTAACTTTAGAGCAGTTGCATAATTTAAATGATCGCGCCACTCAAAAGTTTTAATAGGTATTTGAGCAAAACTAGTTGAAATAGCAAAGCAAAATAAAATATAAAGGTTACGCATTTTCATATTTCAATTAACGCAAGTACTTGTTTATTATTGCATTTAGGGTAAAGTTAAAGAAATTTTAGTAAAGACAAAGTTTTAAAATTATGTATATTTACAGCATCTTGGCGACGTAGTTCAATGGATAGAATATCACGCATAAGTTATATGGTCTTATAGTTCAATGGATAGAATGGAAGTTTCCTAAACTTTTGATCCAGGTTCGATTCCTGGTAAGACCACGATGCGGGACTAAACTTTATATACAGGTTCGATTCCTGTCGATGCTACTTTAAAAAGGCTCCGTAGTTCAATTGGATAGAATGACAGATTCCGGTTCTGTTGGTTGGAGGTTCGAATCCTCTCGGAGTCACAAATGAATGAGTTTTCAGCTTTTGTGGCTTACCTCTTTCGCTTTAATTCCAAAACCGAACACGTTTTGTACTTTAAATGCGGAGTTATTGCACAGCCAATATATGAATAAGTAGAATCTAAACAAATGTTCCGATGTCCTAATGATTTGACATTGTTATCAATTAACAATTGCAATAAAACTTCTATTCCACTATTCCTTGCATAAGAAATACACTCTGCACTCTTCTTTGGTGGGCATATATTCCTATGATGTCCTCGCCTACCTTCTTTTCCAATCTCATTGGCAAAACACTTAGCATCTTCACTTAAAAGCGAATCGTAAACTAAAGGTTTCATTGGTTTCATTCGCTGTAAATGAACTATTAGTGAACGTCTGTATTCCGTGTTTTTTAAATCATGTTTATTTTGTTTGCGATTAATACTATCCAAGACCTCCAATTTCAAAAACTCTTGGGGGTACATCCTGCAAAGGTTTAAGTACTTAATAATGTTTTTTTCCTCTTGAGTTAAATTACTATTCACCGCCAAATCAGCCTTTTCCAATTGCTCTTTCGTCCAATCGCTTTTTTGCTGCTTAAATCCTAAACTAAAAATTAAGGTGATTGTTATTGCTATTATTTTTTTCATATTTCTAGTCTTACCTCATTAACAAACTTAATTTTTCACTATCACTTTTCTCCCTAAAACTTTTCCAGAATTAAAACGAATTTTCAACATAAAAACTCCTTCCTGTTTTATATCCAATTGCAAATTATCGTTACTTATATTATTAGAATTGACAATTTCACCTAAGGAATTATATAATTCATAGGCTTGCATGCTTTCACCCTTTACATTTATAATTCCATTACTTGGATTGGGATAAACTTCAAAAGCATCTGCCTTACATGACTCAATATACTTAACATTATCATATATTTTTTCATCACCATTGGTATCCACTTGTCTAAGTCTAAAATAATGTAGGGTTCTTACTTCTGCTTCTGGAATAATTGTTTCGTAATTAATTAAACTATAAGATTGCCCGTTACCTGTAACTTGACTTATAGCTTTCCATTCTATTCCATCTTCACTAGCTTCCACAATAAAATGACTATTATTTATTTCGCTTGCTGTTGCCCAATTAAATTTTAAATCCCCATCATTACACTCCGAATTAAAATATAACAATTCAACCGGCAATACGCCAGGAAGTGTTTTAGCATAGTAACCAAAGGTGCTGAAATTTTGCACTTTGAATTCGGCGTACCTTACCCCGTTTTCTACTCCATAAGTAGCTTGTATTTTTTGAGCATTTGACAAAGATGGAAAAGAAGCTGCCATATCATTTACAACATCCTGCGCTGTATGGTAGCTGGATTTAAACCAACCATAATCACTCAATGAACCCATTGGAAATGCATCCGTTCTGATATTTATGGTGTCAACATTATTTAAATACACACGCACTAACACACCACCGTTCACTACATATGAACCAGGAGCTTGCACCGAGAACATTCTTCTGCTAATACGCATAGTTTCTCCTGAATTGTTTATTTGATAATAACCTGTACCCCCCGAATTTATAGTAGTTACGCTTGCTGGTAAAGAGCTAACGTAAGCGTTATAAACGTTAACACCTGCGGTACTGTGATTAAAAGAATTACCATTGGCATTGATGCTGAGTACCTTTTTTGTTTGGTCACCAGGGTTAATATAATAATCGCAGGAATTGGCTGCCGCAATGTTTGTCGATACTGGCACAAGCAATGGTGCTGGGTTCATTAAGGCATCACCAGTTATTGTCCAGCCGCGGCCTGTTGGCGTGGCTGCCGAAAAATTGGCGCGTGTAACTGCTGTGCTTGAATTATAGAATAAATTTACAGTTCCTAAATTTCGATTAATAACTGTTGGATTATTTGCATGCCAGCCGCTTAGGGTATTACTATAGTTTTCGCAGTTCATGCCACAATTAAACAGCATATTATTTGTATTAACATTATTGTTCAATATCCATGAGCCAAGAAATTGATTAAAACTAGTAGCACCGTAAAACATATAACTCATATTAATAACCGATGAAACATCCCAATTACCAATAGGTTGATTAAAACTACTCGCATTATAAAACATACCTGACATATTAGTAACCATGCTTGTATTCCAGTTATTCAAGGGTTGATCAAATTTTATTGCACCACTAAACATAAACGACATATTTGTTACAAGTAAAGTGTTCCAAGTATCAAGGGGTTGATTAAAATTTGCTGCTCCGGAAAATATTCCACCCATGTTTGTTACTGACTCAGTATTCCATGTGTCCAAGGCTTGGTCAAAATTACTAGCATATGCAAACATAACACTCATATCCGTTACAAATTTGGTATTCCAATTACCTAAAGGCTGGTTAAAATTGGTTGCTTCGTAAAACATACCCGACATATCTGTTACAGAGTTAGTGTTCCAAGCGTCTATAGGTTGATTAAACTCGGTAGCCCAAGAAAACATGTAGCTCATATGAGTTACAGAAGAAGTATTCCAAGTATCCAAACCTTGATTGAAAAGCTCGGCATTAAAGAACATACCACTCACATCAGTAACATTAGATAAATCCCATGCATTTATGTTTGCAGGTCCTATTAGATTGCGACAATTATCAAACATATGTGCAAGGCTAACAACACTAGATAAGTTTGGAATATCGTTAGCCGATATATCAAAATACCAACATGAATTAAAAGCATCTTCCATACTCGACCACTTTGCGCTGCCCCATTGCAATACATCTCTTAGGTAAACGGAACTAACCAGTGGACTATAACCCATATAAAAACGTTTTAAGTTTGACGGTTCCATGCTTAAAATTAGTGTACCTGAACTAAAAATCGGATTCAAATTTAAAGTAACAGGCCCAGCTATATTGCTTTGAAAGGTCCCAGAACCTGCTATACCAGAAGGTATATGAATATATGTGTAATTTACCAGACCAGTAGTTAGCGTATTAAACGTAAGGTTTTGAGTTGGTATAAATTGCCATTTTGTAATAAAACTATCGCCGCATGTTCCAGGCGAATCACCTACTATGGTCCAATTTTTAATTGTAATGAGATTTGAACGTGCGCTTGCAGCATAGTTGGAGTAACCAACACCAAGAGCACCCAAGTTTTTATTGCTGGCAGTTAATGGGTTGTTGTTCCAATCAATTAATGTTTGTGAATAAAATAAACAGCTCATGCCACAATTGTTAAACATGTTGCTCACATTATTAGCAGCATTAATTACCCAAGAGCCGAGATACTGATTAAAAGCGCTTGCATTTAAAAACATTCCCGACATGTTGTTTACATTACTTGTATTCCAATTATTTAATGGTTGATTAAATGAAGTTGCATTATTAAACATTACTCCCATATCAGTTACTGAACCAATATACCAAGTGCTAATATCTTGATTAAAGCTACTAGCGTTAGCAAACATATTACCCATATTGGTAACAGCACCAGTAAGCCAGGATCCAATTGGCTGATTAAAATTAGTGGCTCCATTAAACATAGAGCTCATGGAGGTAACTGAGCTAGTGTTCCAGCCACTAATATCTTGGTTAAATGCAGCTGCATTTGTAAACAATGTGCTCATATTTGTTACAGATACCGTATTCCAGTTACCAATGGCTTGATTAAAAACACTAGCATTACGAAAAGTAGAAACCATTGTTGTAACCGAGGAAGTGTTCCATGTACCTATATTGGTTGGTCCGTTTAAAGAACTACAACCCTGAAACATGGCTGTCATTGTTGTTACACCCGACAAATTAGGAACATCGCTTGCTGTTATATTCAAATTAGTACAATTTATAAATGCTGATAACATACTTGTCCAATTAACCCCACCCCATTGCAAAACATCCGTTAACTTATTAGCATCTGTTCCTGTTCCAAAAAAGAAACGTTGCAAATTAGTAGGTTCCATTG
The DNA here is from genome assembly GCA_964603125.1 of uncultured Flavobacteriaceae bacterium. Lineage (GTDB taxonomy): Bacteria > Bacteroidota > Bacteroidia > B-17B0 > Aurantibacillaceae > CAZRUA01. Next base: position 41,620 of record CAZRUA010000005.1, read on the forward strand.
ATAATGTTACCGTGTTGCCAGCAGGAATACTTAAGCCACTTAAAGTTACCATACCTGCTACTGGCGCATTAAAACTACCACTACCTGTATTACCCGAAGGACTTGCTGCCCATGTATAATTAACTGCGCCACTTGTTAGTGCATTAAAACGTAAAGTATTTGTCAATGCTGTAAAACCGCTCCATTTTGTTTTAAAGTAACCACAATTGTGTCCGCTTGGTGCATCACCAGTAATAGTCCAACCTTTTACTGTTGTTAAATTATTGCGTGCGTTAATCGCATCATTACCATATTGAATCCCGACAGCTCCTAAGTTTATGTTAGAACCTGTTAATGGATTATTACTCCAGCCATTCAGTGTTTCAGTATAATTTAAGCAATCCATACCGCAACTATCAAACATATTACTCATATTAATAACGTTAGCCGTATTCCAAGCCCCTATGTTTTGGTTAAATGCAGATGCAGATCGAAACATATCAAACATGTTAATAACTGCACCTGTATTCCACATTCCGATATTTTGGTTAAAATTAGTTGCTTGATAGAACATATAGTTCATATTCTTCACAGCAGAAGTATTCCACGTTCCAATGGGTTGATTAAAATTACTTGCTTGATAAAACATTCCCTCCATTCCCCTCACAGAACTCGTGTTCCATGTTCCAATGGGTTGATTAAAATTGGTAGCATTCTCAAACGTACCTATCATATAATTTACGTGGCTAGTATTCCAAGTACCAATATTACTTGGTCCATTAAGGGAATTACAATTCCAGAACATATACGACATATCCGTAACAATTGATAAATCAGGAATATCGGTTGCCGTAATATTTAAATTAACGCAAAAGGCAAATGCAGCCTCCATACTTGTCCAATTTACAGCGCCCCATTGCAAAACATTATATAGGTTTATGGCATTTGTATTTGGTTGAAGAATAAAACGTTTTAAATTGGTTGGTGCCATACTAATTGTTACAATATTACCAGCAGGGATATTTAAACCCAATGTCACTAAACCAGGCACTGCTTGTGTGAAACTTCCTGTGCCCGTATTACCCGATGGTTGAGCTACCCAAGTATAATTAACTGCTCCTGTTGTTAATGCATGAAAACGTAATGTTGTTGTTGGCGCTGTAAATCCTCCCCATTGGGTAATAAAATCTTGAGCCTTTGTAAGAAATGTTAGGCATAAAAAAACTAGTAAGAAAAATCTTACTTTAATCGGCTTGGTCTTAATTGGTGGCAGTTGCATGGGCTAATAGTATTTAGTCAACTGAGTAAAGAACTTTCTCATCATTACCTTTTACATTGTCATCATAATCTAATAAAATATGATAAGTCAATAAATCGGGACGGTAAAAGAAATCTGTTACTTCAATTTTAATTTTTATCTGTGCACCTGGCGCTAAAGCAGGAACCATCTTTTGAATATGAGCAAACTCTTTTCCTTCGCTACCTGAGTTAAAATCCATGGCTCTAAAAACCACATTGGTTTCGCATGTTTTTAAAGTTCCCGAATTCTTAACCGTAAAACTCACCCAACCTTTACTACCCTCTTGTTCGAATTTTATTGCTTCATCAATAATTACCAATTCGGGGCAAAGCTCTTTTGTTCCCACCTTTTTGCACGCAACGGGTTTTAATGGTTTTTTATAAACGGGCTTTTTTGTATACCAAGCCTCTTTCCAATTAGCTGGTACATCCTTTGGTAAATCGTTTATTCCTTCATTGTTATAAGCGTTCTCATCCTCAGTATCTGTGGCTTTTTGTGAGCTACTCTCTCCATTTACGAAGGTAAAATCGCCTGAGGCTAAAAATTTAACTTTTCCTTTGGTTTCTTTTGTTGCTCCCAATACCTTATCATTTTCATCCACATAAACAGTAGTCTCATCTTCGGCATAACCTGCCCAACATTCTACTCGGCACTTATGAGAACCGGTTGCTATGTTTTCCCACTCGGCTTCAAAATACTCTGGGAAATCAATTACCCAAGAAGACCATTCAGCATCGGGCATTTTATCTCCTTTAGAAACTACTTTTGTTTTTGCATACTTTCCATCAATTACCAAGTGATAGAAAATGGTAACCGGCTTAGGATTTATTTCTCCAACTGATTGTGGCAAATACACTCTACCTGTAAATTTTTGCTGGGGCTTTACACTGCTAATTAACATAGGCTCAACTTCGCTTGTTTTCCCCATACGAGGTATATCATTTTCGGCAAACATAATTACCCCTTTACCCCACCATTCTTTTTCTTTTGTTTTTCGACGTTCGTCATCAACTTTTTTTAGAATAAATTTATGGTATTCGCCTTTATCTTGAGGTTGTGCATTAGCTGCAATTGCATAAAAAGCAATAAATAAAATGAGCATTTTCTTCATATAATTAGTTATTTAATATGATTCAAAATTAGACTACTCAAATCGCTATAACAATCCTGTAAATAGGTATAAATGGAATTTACCATTGGTTTGAATAAAACAAAAGCGACTGAATAAATAGTCGCTAGCTCTAACAATAATTAAAAAAGTAATTGCTTACCCTGCAGACATTCAAAAGTAAAGATTCAACAAATTTTAAATAATTCGGAACTCAACTCAACCTATGGAACACAAGGTGAAAAAGGAATCGGTTTAGGACTTCAAATAGTTAAACTTGCCTTACAAAATATAAATGCTAAACTAAAGATAATTAGCCAGGTGAACTAGGGTACAACATTTTTTATCTCTTTAACAACAAACAAATAATTAGTTAAAGAAAATTTTAACTATAGTCCCAGCACCTTGCTCACAATAAATATCCCAATTTAAATTTTGCGCTTTTATACAGCTGTAAACCAGATTTAAGCCCAAACCTGTTCCAGCGCCCTCGCTTCCGTTATCAGAATTAAATTTACCGTTTAATATCTGTTTAATTGCATCCGAACTTATACCTGCACCCTCATCTTCAACACTCAATGTATTATTTTCAAATTTTACACTAACTTTTGAATTAACGTTAGAAAACTTAATGGCGTTATTTAGCAAGTTCCTAATAACAACCTGCATCAAATTATTATCGGCTTTAACAGTCATATTGACAGGAATAGTATTCATCAATACAATGTTCTTATTTTGTGCAGCACCCTCGTATAGTTTTATGCATTTATCAGCCAAGTCAGAAATTTCAATTTCTTTGATATGAATATTTATATTATCTCGCTGTAAATATGACCAGTTTAATAAATTTCCTAATAAATCATTTACAGAGTTTATAGTGCCAAGCATATTTTTAAAGTTTGAGTTTAGCTCCTCTCTAGACAACGATTCTAGTTTACCAGAAATAGCACTTGAATAAACAGATAGAGCATTAATTGGATTAGCTAAATCATGCGATATAATTGATATTAATTTTTCCTTGGCGGTATTTGCTTTTTGTAAACTATCCTCACTCTCTATCAATTGTTTGTTTAACAATTTAAGTGTGTCGTTTTGTTTATTAATCTGCTCATTAGTTTGGGCTAGTAATTTATTGGTTTTAATACGTGTCCTAAGAACTAAAACAATCAAGACCAAAATAATCACTAATGCTGCTAATCCAATATATAAATACCATTTTTGCCTTTCAGCATCTTTAATACTTAACTCTTTAATTTTATTTTCTTTTTGAAGTAATTTGTTTTCTTGTTCTTTTTTCTCAGATTCATACTTGGTTTGCATTTCAACAATTGAGTTATTGACTTCCGAATTTAAGATTGTGTCTCGATAAGCCAATACATACTTATAACATTCGTTACTGTTTTTATAGTCACCAAAATATTCGTAAATTTTTTGCTTCTTTTCATACACATCTTTTATTTTTTTAGCCATATTAACACTTTTAGCAACCTCAAGCGCAGAGTCAATATAAGCCATAGATGAGCCTTTATTATTTAAATTCATTTCAACCTCAGCCATATTGGTATAATTTGTTGACAATGAAAAATCATTCAATTTTTTAGAAAGTGCCAATGATTTCTTGTAATAATTCCTAGCTGTTGAATAATCTTTTTGCTTTTTATATATATTCCCAATATTATTGTTTACAAATACTCTCCCTAAATCGTTACCCATTTGCTCATAAATAATATTGGTTTTACTGAAATAATAAATTGCACTATCCGTCAATCCTTTCATTTCGTGCAGAATACCTATGTTATTATAAAAATGTGGCAAGCCTGCTTTTAGATTTATCTTCTCGCACATGTTCAAACCTGCTCTGTAGTAAATCATGGCTTTTGTGTGTTCACCTATGTCATAGTAAACTAAACCAATATGGAGGTTACAACGAATTTTTTCGGAAACAATATTATACTTATCGGCAATTGTCATTGCTTCTAAAAACTCGTTCAAGGCTTTTTCATATTCGGCTTTGTCGTAATAAACAAGACCTATTTGGCGCAGGGAATTAGATACTCCTTTCCAATAGTTAATTTTTTTAGAAGCTACCAATGCTTTCTTTGCATATTGCATGGATAAATCCGCATTTGAACGCTCCAGTACAAAAGCTGAATCTAAATCTTTAAGTATTAAAGTAGTATCGTTTTGAGCATTAATTTTACCAAAGAAAGTGATAATAATTAAAATTGCTATATAAATTGGGCTAGTAAATTGCATACACGAATTTAATAATTCATCACAAATAATTAAGATTTTATTTGTTGAAATCTATAATTCCGTTTAATATGGTTTTCTTAGTTAAGCCAACACTGTTGTTAACGTTTAATTTAAGTAATAATTTTTTGCGGTGAGTATCCACAGTGCCTATTGATATGCCTAATTTGCTGGCAATTTCACTACTAGATAATTCATCAACGACTATTAATTCTAAAATTTCTTTTTCACGGCTGGTAAGTTTCATGCCGTAAAGATGTGATTAACAAAAAACACTTACAATCCTGTAAATTGGTATAATGCTAATCAATTAAAAGACCATTTTTAAGCGCATACTTAACTAAACCTACCGTATTGGTTACACCTAATTTTATTAAAATGTTTTTCCGATGCGTATCCACAGTGCCCACGCTTATAAATAGTTTTTCAGCAATTTGAGAACTTGAATATTCCTTACACACTAAAACCAAAATCTCCTTTTCACGCTCACTTAAAAGTTCTTCGTTATTTTCATTTATAGTTAAAGTTGATTTTAAATGAATATCATCTTCTTGTTTGAAGTTTGTTATTTGAGGGTCATAATAAATTTCTCCATTCTGAATTCGAAATAAAATATCTATCAATTCGTTTGGAGCAACACTTTTTAAAACATATCCCTCTACACCTAATTTTTCAGCTCTTTGCATAAAACGCGTTCCACGCTGCATAGTAAGCAATATTACTTTAAGTTTCGGGTACTTAAGCTTTAGAATTTCAGTAGCCTTAATACCATCCATACCTGGCATGTGAACATCCATTAAAACTATCTGAATTTTTGATAAGTCACATTTCTCAATAAACACCTCTGCGTTGCTATATACTTCTGCAACATCAATTTTACCAGAAGCTTCCAACATAAGTTTTAGTCCTTCTAGTTGCAAGGTATGGTCTTCAACAATTACTATTTTTAGTTTGGAGTTCAACTTAAATTATTCTACTTTATTTTATACAAATATATACAAATAAAAAAGCTGGAGAGTTTTCACCCCCCCCAGCTTTTTAAAAACTAAATTAAATTATTTATTTATTACAATTCTTTTACTAACAAGATTACCGTTAATGTTTGCTTTAACAATATATATTCCATTACTTAAATTATTTAAATCAACATTTGTAGTTAATGAATTTGTTTTATGTATGAAGTTTGAAACAACTTGACCTAAAGCATCGTAAACTAAAACACTAATATTTGTATTATATAATTCTGAAGTTTTAAAGCTTACAATTCCGTTACTTGGATTTGGATAAATATATATACCGTTATCAAGTGTTACATTGTCTTGTAATCCTATCATACGTGCACTAGTAGAGCGTATATTAGAGCGAGAAGTGTTGATAGGACCACGTGTTGGATCACATGAAATCATAGGCCCAGCTTCAATTTGATAGTTTATAACTTGAGCTGCAACGGGAGCATTTGTATCAGTATATGAGAACAATGTACTAGCAACGCTATCGATTTTTTCCCATCCAAAAATATCAGTATATCTCCAGATGTAGAATGTTGGGTGAGTTTGTCCAACATAATTGTCCCAAATTAAATTCCAATTTGTACCAACACCTGCATTTACTGTTAAATGTATTGTTTTATGTAATGAACTTTGTTGGGATTCTTGACCACAAGTACCAACTGCTGTTATTTTATAACGCCATCCTCTAACAGTTGGATCTGCTATTGAATCTGTCCATAAATGCAAGCTATCCTTGTGAACGTTTCCAACCTTATAATAAAAACCTGCAACAGATGATTCGCGATAAATATTGAAAGATGCTAATCCAGTTTGATTAACTGCCTCCCATGCTACTTGGTTCGTATTTGTAGTTGAATCTACTGTAACTATACAAATTGGATTTGTTAACATTGGAGTTTCTTCTACATCAACTACTTTAATTGATTTACATCCTGAAGAATTTGTAATTGTTAATGTGTATGTGCCTGGACCAACATTTAACAAGTCGCCCGAAGTAACATTACCTGGTGTCCAATTGTAAGTGTAACCGTTATTACCAGCAACCTGATAAGCAGTTGTATAAATACTTGAACCTGATGAACCACAATTAATTGAGCTTACTGAATCGACAGCCACGTTAGGCCCATTTGTATTATTAACTACAACATCTTCCTCTTTAATACATCCGTTTTGATCAAGTAAAATTAAATGATATACTCCACTGCTTAAAGAACTAATATTAGCAGATGTTGCCCCATTGTCCCAAACATAATTATAAGTTGCGCTTGGAGGCATAACTGTAGTTTGTATTTGCCCGTTGCTAGAACCACAAGTTGCTGGTACAACATTAAAGCTCAAATTAAACGGATTTGGTTCAGTAATCGTATAACTTTTTGCTGCTATACATCCATTAGCATCTGTAACTAGTAATTCGTAAGGACCTGCTATTAAATTATTAACGTCTTGTGCTGTAACTCCATTTGACCACTGATATGTATAAGGAGCAGAACCACCAAAAGCGTTGATATCAATAGAGCCATTATTTCCGCCGCTGCAACTTGCATTTAAAATGCTGTTTGTTGTTATGGTTGGTGCTTGTGCGTCACTAACTGCCGACATTACACGTGAACTACAACCGTATTTATCTGTAACTGTTAATTCGTACAACCCAGAGTATAATGAGTCAGCAACCAATCCTTTATCCCCATTTGTCCAACTATAAGTTAATGGTGGGTTTGCAGCGTAATTTACAATTGTTATAACCTTACCATTACTTTGTCCACAAGTTGCGTTAATAGGTGTAGTAGAAACTGTAATACGAGTATCGGGTAAATTAATTACTTGCTCCAATGTATCCATTACACCACAAGCATTAGAAACATATACTTTTATTGTGTAAGAGCCTGGTGCTGAAAATTTGTGTTTTGCTGTTGCAAAAACTAAATTACTGTTAACCAAAGGGCTTCCGTCACCAAAATCAAAAATGTAACTACTTCCACCAATTGCAGAGAAGTTTAATTCATCTTGATAACATAAAACAACTTCGTCATCATAAAGAATTTGAGCCTCTGAAAGAGAAGCGTTTTGTGTAATATTAGCCTCAGTGTTTTTCACCAATTGACCTCCGCAATTTGAAGTAACTGTTGAAGTAACATTATAGTTCCCTAATGCAGTATATTTATGTTTGAATAAAGCGTATTGACTTCCACCTTGACCAGAGAAAACAATATCAGGTTGAGTTGAACTAAATCCATCGCCAAAATTAACATTATAAGTTCCAACGCCAGCTGGGGCTATAACAAATACACTTGTATCGCCTAAACAATTACTTGTATTAATTGGAAATATTTCATAAGAATCTTGATCTAAAGGTGCATTGGTTAATACATTAACTACATGTGAAATACTATCTATAGAACCGCAACCGTTTGTTGCATATCCCATAACAGTGTATGTTCCAGGAGCAGAGTAGGAAGCTTGAATGTAACTAATTGTACTTGATTGTCCGTTACCGAAATCAATCAAGTAGGAATTTTGTATACCTCCAGCATTAAAATCAATGATTCCAGCTTGATTTACACATAATGTATCTGGCATTGTTAATTGAATACCTGTAACAGGTAAATTATTTACAACACGAACAGAATCTGTGTAAGAAACACTAACTCCACAACCATTTGTAACCGTTAATGTAACCGGATAAACACCTAAAGTACTATAAACCGTTTTAGGATAGCTTAACGTAGAAACATCACCATTACCAAAAGTCCAGTTATAATTTGGATAAGTTCCTTGTGTACTAAAAAACACTTCTGTTTGTGGACAAACAGAATAAGCCCCTTGAAAATAAGGTGTACTCGTTGTTGTTGAATTAGAACTAACATGAACAGTATCTGTTGCAGTTAAAGAATTTCCACAACCATTAAATACAGTTAAACTAATCACATAATCGCCCACATTAGCATAACCATGTGTTAAGGTATTATTACTTGAAAAGCCATCACCATAATCGATGAAATAATCATAAACCTGTGCCTCTTGAAAATAAGCATTAATAGGATCATTAGGGCAAATACTATCTTGAGGAATATTAAACGGAGACATCAATGTAACTGGTAAACCATTTTGAACAGTAACGGTTGTATTTAAAACCGTATTTGCTGAAGGACAATCAGGAAAACTAGCTGTGCAAGTAACACTATAAGTGCCAGCTACTGCGTAGCTATGACTAACTGCTGCGTTGTTTCCTGTGATGGTGTTACCATCACCAAAATTGTAAGTGAAAGTAGCGTTAGTTCCAGGATAAGCCAGTGAAAAATTAATGGGATCATTAGGACAAACTTGACCATTACTTGGTGAAGTGTAAATTTGACTAACCCCTTGAAGGTTAAACGAACCGAATGCATATCCCAGATAAGCCCAACTATTATCGTAAACACTACAGTTTAAAGGTATAAACCCTCCAGTATTAAATAGATGGGAATGGTTAGGAGTAGTTGAAGTATCAGATATACCACCCGGATAATACCATACGTAATAAGTTCCTGACAAGCCATTCACATTCAAACTGGCTGTGGTTGGAGGACAATTGCCCGACGGCAAATTAACACTGATTGAGGATTGAGCCCTTGCCCAAGCCGTTGCAATCAGTAAGATTAAAGTTAGATAAATTTTTTTCATAGTTTTATTTTTATGATACAAATTTATCTTAGCCTTAGGGCACTCACAATCCTGTAATTAGGTATATTATAAAATATATACGATTTAGAGTGTTGTTTTAAACTCTAATAAGAAAACAAAGCAGTTATTTATAAAAAAAGGCTCCTAATGGAGCCTTTAAAAATTGATACTATAATTGTAATAATTAAGCTAAAGCCTTTTTCAGGTAATCTTCCAAGGATTTTTTGGTTAAGCTATTCATATTGATGTAAAAAGTAGTTCCTTCTTTTTCTAATGTTCCGCAACCCATCTCGCGATTTTTTAAATGGTTAGCTGTATCTTTTTCTAGGTTTGCTAACATCACTTTTAAGCGGCCCCATTGTTTTTCTCCAATAGTAATGCTTTTATCTTTACCACCATCATATTCGCCCGATGAGCTGTCTTTCTTTTTTACAGCTGTATATTTAATTGATGTTTCGGTAATTTCATATTTATTGTTGTTACCATCAATATAAACAAATGTAGTTTGTGCTTTTGTTAAACTGAAAACAAAAATGCTTAATAAAATTAAAGTTGATTTTAACATAGTAGTGAGTTGTTAATATTATTCAAATATAACACAGTTTGCTTTAATTCCCAAATAATTAAAAAGCGCCCAACTGAATATCTTTTCTTAAATTTATCGCCCCAACAAAACAGCATATGAGTAAAATAGTTATCGGAACCCGAGGAAGCGACTTGGCTTTATGGCAAGCAAATTATACCAAACAATTACTAGAAGGGAAAGGACATGAAGTTGAGATTAAAATAATTGAAACCGATGGAGACCGCTCTCAACAATGGAATACAAGTTTTGATAAATTAGAAGGAAAGGGTTTTTTTACCAAAGAACTTGAAGATGCTTTATTAAGCAGAACTATTGATGTTGCTGTACATTCGCACAAAGATTTACCAACTGTAATGCCTGATGGTTTAATGATTGCGGGTGTTTCGGACAGAGAGGATCCTTCTGATATATTAATTATTAAAAAGGATGCTGTTGATGATAAAAAGAAATTTTCATTAAAAGAAGGTGCTATTGTAGGAACTTCATCCGCAAGAAGAAAATCACAATTACTAGCCTTTAGAGATGATGTTGTCATTAAGGATTTAAGAGGCAATGTACCAACGCGTATCAAAAAATTATCTACCGAAGGATATGATGCAATTTTATTAGCGAATGCAGGTTTAGAAAGATTGAAAATCGATTTATCCGAGTTTCATTATGAAATCTTAAAACCTTCCGAGTTTGTTCCTGCGCCCGCACAGGGTGTTTTGGCTTGGCAAATACACGAAGATAATTTTGCTATGGCAAATATTTTTGATGAGCTAACCAATTGGGACGTGCAAATTGCAATTAATATTGAGCGTAAAATTTTAAACTTATTTGAAGGTGGTTGTCAATTACCATTAGGTGCATACTGCGAAATTGATTTGAATGATAAGGACAGACGTGTGTTTAAAGTTTGGACATCAGTGGCGGACGCTTGGGATACACAGCCGCGCCAAATGTATTTCGAAAGTACCAATACTGAAGACTATGAGGAAGATATAGTAAATCAAATAAAGAAAATAACAGGAAAGAAGGTTTTCGTTTCAAAAAATTTCAGAGAAGGAGATTATCTTCCAAAAGCATTAACAAAATTAGGATTTGAAGTAGAGGGAAAAAGTTTAATTGAGTTCAAATTAAATCCAATACGTAATTTTCCTTTAACTGATTGGGTTTTCTTTAGCAGCAAGCAATGCATAAAGTATTTTTTCATGCAAAAGCCAACATTAAAAGAAGGTGTAAAATTTGGATGTATAAGTAAACAAACATCTTTAGACCTCCGCGAGGCCGGTTATAGGGCTAGTTTTATAGGACAGTCAACTGATACAAAATTGGTTGGTAAACAGTTTGCTTCGGTTGTTGGAAGTTCACGTGTTTTATTTCCTATATCGCAAGGAAGTATGCGTACTATTCAGTGGCAATTTCCAAAGGCCGAAAACGCAATGGATTTAGTGGTTTATCAAACAATAAAACAATCTATTGAAATTAGCCCAGAAACGGAAGTTCTTGTGTTTACAAGCCCAAGCAATGTGGAAGCTTATTTTGAAAAAAACAAATTCGCGCCAAACCAAAAGGCAATTGCAATGGGAGAAGCAACAGAGAATATGTTAAGAAAAAAAGGTGTTTTAAAATGCATTAAGCCAATATCTTTTGATGATTTAGGTTTGTTTCAATGTGTTTTAAAGACATCGGTAATGTAATATACCCACCAATGGGTATGCGAAATACCCTTTAAGCTGTATAAAGCGGCGTAGTTAGTTCATGTAATTTTGAAAAAAAGAATTACTATGAACAAATTATTAAAATACGCTTTACTTTCAACAGGATTAAGTTTAGGAACTATAACTGCTCAAACAGATTGGCCAACAGATGGCAACTTTGTTGTAGATACTTTAGTAAGTCGAACTTCATGTCAGCCATTGGTAATTGCAGCTGGTGGTATGTATGAAATGAACGATATGCTTACAAGCACAAATTCGGGAGATTATGGTTTGTATGGTTATGCTCGTTATAGAGTGGGTAGAATTTTTTCGGCATCAGCCTTTATTACCCAAGGTTTTTTAAGTGTTCCTAACGGTGGTGGAACAACAGGTTCTCAAGAATTTAGAGGTGTTTTGTTTTTTAAAAAATCAGTGGAATATGCTGGGGGTTCAAAAAAGCTAGGAAGAGTAAGTAATGGAGGAGGAACGTACACAGAGTTTTCGGCACCTTATAAATACCCACAAGGAAGTTACATTGGTTTAACGGGTTCTTTTATCAATAGAAAAGCTTTCGAAACAATTAAATCGGATAGTACTGGTAAGTTTGGTAAAATTACACGTATATCAGATAATTTTGATTTAAAAGATACTGTAGCTACCTTCAGTGTAAACTCACAAGTAATTAGTGCGGGTTTTGCATTTAGTGTTGCTAGCAAATTTAAGGGAAGAGTTAGAGCAAATATTAACGGCAGACATGTAAAGAGAACAATACGTAAAAGCATGTCATTTGACGGAGCTTTTGAAGCTTTAATAGGATTAAACGTAAAGGAGAGTAACAATTTATTTATTGTTAATGGTAAGAATGATGCAAATTACGTAAACAACTATTCGTTTAGTGGTACTCAAGTGAAAAAAATTGGTTGGAGAATGTGGGCTTGTGGTAAAATAAATAGTTTATTTAGTGTAACTATGCAAATGGGTGCGCGTCCTGGAATAAAAGATAATACAGTTGATTACGATGGTCCAAAAATATTTAGCAAAGTGTTTCAGAACATGTATTTTAATATGGGATTAGGTTTAGCAATTGGAGCTTTATAAAATATAGATTAAACAAAAGGGAATGAGGTAGGCGAGAGCTTACCTTTTTCTTTTTATAAAACTCAGTAGTTTGGTGCTTTAAACCTAGGGTCGGTTAAAAAGGTTTTATCGGTTAGGGTTTTTAAAAAGGCAATGATATTTCGTTTATCATCTTCATTAATATTTATTGAATTTTTAAGCTTTCCGGATATATTGATGGTTTGTTGAATACCGGCAGAATAGTGAAATAAAACCATTTGTAGGCTTTTAAATCTACCATCGTGCATATAAGGATAAGACACCTCAATATTGCGTAAAGAGGGAACTTTAAATTTAAGTGAATCGCTTTTTAGATGGGTAATTTTTATTCGACCTCCATCATTTAATTCAGTGTCAACAGGTAAACCATTATTTTCAAATGAATTGTTTGTGAATAGGGGCTCTCTGTGGCACGACTCGCAGTGTTTGCGAAATAGAAGTAAACCTTTACTCTCTGATTCGGTAAATGCAAAACCTTTTTCTTTACGCATTACTTTATCGTATTTAGAATTATACGAAACAAACGAAGTCATGTATTGAGCAAGAGCTTTTAAAAAGTATTGTCCTGTTATTTTTGTACTATCACCAAAAGCATCTTTAAATAAGCTTTTATAAGTATTAGATTTTTTAAGTTTTGAAATAATCACATCAAGTTTATTGTCCATTTCTACTTTGTTTTCAATAGGAGCTAATGGTTGCACTTCAATATGATTTATACCACCATCCCACATAAAATTTTTAGTCCACGCCGTATTCATTATGGATAGGGTATTTCTATTTCCTTGAAGACCATCAATACCATGACTTAAAGCGTGATCAACATGAGTATAGTTTGTGTTTTGTAAATGACAACTAGCGCATGAAGTTGAACTATCTCGAGAAAGAATAGGGTCGAAAAAAAGCTTTTTCCCCAATTGAAAACCATTTTCGGTGATAGGATTTTTTTTAAAATCGTAAACAGATTTTGGCCAACCTTTAGGAACAACAATTTTAATGGGTTTATCATTAGTTTTTTGTAAAACACTATAAGTAAATGAAGAAAGAATAATCATAATACTGAATGCAACTAGTAAATAAACTTTCCTCATAGTTATTGCGCTTCAAACATTAATTTATAATTCTCAGCCATCATTAAAGCTTGAGCATTTGGCATCACAATTTTATTGGTTTGGTTAAGTTGAATATTCTTAAACCAAGCCGCAGCATTAGCTTTTAAAATTATTTTATTACTATTATTATTTAACGGTAAGCTAACATGTTGAATACTTTTGTAAGGATTTAAATATCCACCAATATGAAATTCAAAAGTATTGTGAAGTGTTTTGCAGCTTTTGCTTCTGCCTTCTAATTTAGCATTAATGTAACCGCTGTTCCAAGCCCAATACATTCCATTAACGGGGTCTAAATCACCTCCTAAAGCACCCGAAACATTTGCTAAACTATCTACTCCAATATTAAATTCAATTTTAGTAATTTGCTCTTGCGGAACATCGGGTAACTTAAAAAATAATCTCAACGAGTCCTCAGCATCAATTAAATGATAGGAGTTTTTTTCTTCAAAAATGTTACCATTGGCAAAATATAGTTTAAGGGATGAGATGTAAAATCTAAATCGATCGATGTAAATACTATCACCATTTTGGGTATGGTATTTTTCTTTTTCAAGAATAAGAGGCTTATTATTAAAGCTTGGTTTTATTTCAATAATTATATCTTTATTAGGACGAAGCACAAAGCCGCCCAATAAAATATAAATAAATAAAACTAAACTTATTTTTTTTAGCATTGATTTGGTATTTCAATATTAGACTACTAAAATACCAAATCCCTTCGCTAAACAGCGATTTACCCCTCTACTTTTTTCTTTTTAAAATCGCCAATACCTGTGCTTAAGCTAATAGTGTTAGCGCTGGCGTTAATGGCGTATTTATTAAAAGCATAGCTAAAGTTAAATTTAGATACTTTTATTCCAAAACCAAAAGAAAACCCTATAGCACCGCGTTTATCGGGTAATTGCATTTCTTTACGGTGGCGATAGTTAAAACCTAAACGTAAATTGAAATTTTTTGTGATTACAAATTCGTTAGCAAAAATTAAATGTCGGCCTAGTTTATCAAAAAATACTTTTCCTTTATTTACTTTTATTGGTTCTTGAGTAAAAGGATCAACTGTTGCCGGAGGATTCGCAGGATCTGTATAAGTTAAATCCCATTTATTTAATTTTTCATAAATCATTATTAATCTAAACGGAGCTTTTTTTACTTTTTTCGAAATTCCAATTTGCCAATCAAAGGGTAATTTTTCGTGTGTATTCCCCGAGAAGGTTTTTAATTGATAACCAATATTTTTAAGCACAGTTGAAATAACTAACTGATTTTTGTTTTTATAAGTAAAGCCCCAATCGCTCGCCACCCCAAACGATTTGAAATTAGCATAGTTGGCGAAAATTGTTTTTACTGTAACTCCATAACTAAAATTAGAGTCTAATTTATTGGAATACATTACTTGTAAATTTCTATCAGCAGCCGAAAAAGTCCCTATTTCAACACCATACTCATCTCTTTCGCTAAACTTACCATAATTTAAAGTATATAACGAAGCGCCAAATGTTCCTATTTTATTAATGTTATAGGCATAAGTTAAAAACATAGAATTATATGTACTTAACCAACGGTTATAACTTAATCCTATTTTATTGTGTTGTGATGCATCTAATAAAGCTGGATTTTGGTAAGCTAGCATTACATCATCATCCTTGATACAAATGGTGTTTCCTCCTAGAGCTATGCTGCGAGCCGAAACAGGATTTTGCAGTGCTGCAAATACCGAACTACCACCAATTTGAGCGTTTAGTTTGGTAAAAAATACAGAAAGCACTAATATATAAAATCCTTTTTTCATTTCAAGTAGACGTAAGTTTTAACGCCAGTTATCGTTTTTTATTGTTGATTAAAAACAACTTTCTTTACCCAAGTTTTTCCCCATTCTTCTTTTTGTTCATCTGTCCAAAGTTTTGGGAAGAACATACGTTTTTGAAAGCGTGGAGGTAAATACTTTTGCCAATTGGTGCCACCTGTAGCAGCAATATCTTCAGGATTACGTTGTAAATAACGCACCGCTGATTTATAATGTGAAAGCGGCCAATTTACATTCACCATTAAATCCAATAATTGTAAAGCCTCTATAAGTTTAACATCCTTTTGTTCTTCTTCGCTTAGGCGTTTGTAAATGGTCCAAATGTTTTTAGATTTCCAATCTTTAGAAAGTTTAATAATTTGAGAACTGTACTTTTCTTCGAATTGTATTAACGTTAACGTTTTTTTACCGGTTGCTAATTCCGTTGCGCCCTCTTTCCAGTAAATGTGTTCATACATTTTTTCTAATTCTTCATCGCTCGGATTTTCTGTAAATTTATCGCGGTAATCCTTGTGCATTAAGTTTACAAAAGGAGTTGTGTAAACTTCTATCATTCGGTATTGAGCACTTTGAAAACCACTTGCAGGTAATAAACTCATACGATATTTTAAAAACTGCTTTTGATCCATCCCATCCACCATTATTTCAAAACTCTCAACTAAAGCAGCAAAATAGCGGTTTATACGATTTATTCTGTCGGTTAAAAGTTTAGCATCAACACTAACAGCGTTACCTAATTGCTTAAACTCATGAATACATAATTTAAAATACAACTCAGTAATTTGATGGTACATGATGAATATTTCTTCATCAGGAATATTGGTTTTAGGGTTTTGTAAGGTAAGTAAGGTATCCAGGTGAATATAATCCCAATACGTTAAAAAATCTGAGTAAAGTAAACCTTCAAGGTAGGAGTTTAAATCCTGACCCATTGATTTATATTTTTCATCAAGTTGTTTTATTTTCTCAATAATTTCCGGCTTCAATTCCATTGTTTTTGCTTTAAAATCTATGCCAAGATACAATTTATAACATAATTGTAAAGCGTGTTTTCAAAATAATATTTTAGTAATTTTACCCAAATGCTCAAAAAGCTCAACCCTTTTCAATACTACCCAGCCGCACTTTTAGTGTATTGGGTTTGTATTTTTTCATTTATCCGATTGGTTTTTGTAATTGTTAATTTTTCGATGTTTGAAGATAACATTACCGATGGTCTAAAGGCTTTTTATTATGGCTTGTCAATGGATTTTTCTATGGCTGGCTATTTATGTGTTTTACCAGTTCTTTTGTGGTTTGTTTATCGCTTTAAACCCTTGCCAATTCTATCAAAGGCAATAAAAACAGTGATAGTTATTTTAACTATTTTAGTTTTAATAATTGGGCTGAGCAATTGTTTCTTGTATAAAGAATGGCAAACCATTATTGGTAAAAGAGCCGTTCAATATTTATCACATCCTTTGCAAGCATTAGCATCCGCATCTATATGGCAATTACTATTAGGTGCTTTAGGAATTATTATTTTTACAACCCTATGTATTAAAAGATATTACAAATGGATAGAAAATGTTTGTTTTGAACCGCGATTTTCAATAGTAAGAAGTTTAGTTTTAATTCCAATAACATTTGTAGTTATTTTCTTTTTTATTCGCGGAGGATTTTCAACCAGCCCAATCAATGAAAGCTCAGCGTACTATTCAAACGTTCAAATAAGTAATCATGCAGCAGTAAATCCGCAATGGTATTTTATACATAGTTTAATTGAAGGAAGCACAAGTAAAAACACCTATCAATTTTGCGATGAACAAAAAGCAAATACTATCTGTGCCAAGTTATTTCCAAAGTCGGATAGTATTAGTTATATTCTAAAGACTGAACGACCTAATATTGTTTTTATTCTCTTGGAAAGCTGGACAGCAGATGTTATTGATAGCCTCACAGAAGGCGGTGCATTTGGAGTAACACCTAATATGAATCAATTAAAAAGGGAAGGAATACTTTTTGTAAATGCCTATGCAAGTGGTTATAGAACGGATCAGGGATTAGTGAGTTTGTTAAGTGGCTTTCCTGCACAGCCTAATCAAAGTATTATTTCAACTCCCGAAAAAGCAAGCCAATTACCAAGTATTATTAAAGACTTAAAAAATGAGAAGTATACCAGCTCATTTTTTTATGGAGGTGATATTTCTTTTGCCAACATGAAAACATATTTGGTAAACTCAGGATGCGAATACACAACAACAATAAGCGATTTTGCAAGGGAACAGCTAAGTGAAAAATGGGGGGCTTATGATGAATATGTTCTTAATAAACAAGCGCATTATCTCGCCACTCAGAAGCAGCCTTTTGTATCGTGTTTATTAACCCTGAGTTCGCACTTACCTTTTGATGTGCCTAAACAATCTCAGTTTACAGGTAAAAGTATGTCGGATAAATTTAAAAATGCTGTGCATTACAGTGATTATAGTTTAGGCGAATATTTTAAGAAAATTAAAAATACCGATTGGTACAAAAATACTTTATTTGTGTTGTGTGCGGATCATGGACATAGTTTACCACAAGAGCGAAGTATGGATACGCCTGAATCGCGCAGAATAACAATGCTTTTATTAGGTGGTGCTTTAAAGGATACATTAAAAGGAACCAAGTATTATAAGGTAGTTAATCAACACGATTTAGCTAAAACAATGCTTGAACAATTAAAATTAAATACCTCTGACTATAGTTGGAGTAATAATATTTTTGCAAAAAATTATCCTAGTTTTGCCTATTACAGTAACGAAAATGTTGTAGGATGGGTAAATCCCCGTTTAGCAACAGCATTTTCTTTTGGTCGCAATGATATAGAGTATAGGTCGAAAAATTTAGATATGGAGGTGGCAAAGCAAGCCAGTGATACTGCTCGAGCCTATTTGCAAAAGCTCTATCAAACCTATTTAAATTATTAGGGTGGAATTTACTCAAGTCATATTTATAGTTTTTGCAATATTAATTGTGGCTTTTAATTTTTATTTGCCACTAGCATACCGTAAATACTTGTTACTAGGAGCAAGTGTAATTTTTATTTCTTGGTTTTCAATTCCTTCTTTCATAAGTGTTTTTGTAATAAGTACTATAACTTTTTTTTGTTCAAAATTAGCACATGGCAACAGGGCTTTATATGTGTTTGGTTTAGGGTTAAATATCGTTTCAGTCTTTCTCTTTAATTATTTTACATTAATAAAATCACAGATTGGTTTGCAATTGAGTAGTGTAAATTTTTCAGTAGCACCATTTATTTTAGCTGTTGGTGTATCGTTTTATTGTATACAACACATAATGTATTTGGTTGATATAAAACGAGGGCTAATTACAGCAGAGAATAATTACATTGATTTTATTACAGCAAGTGTTTATTTTCCTAAAATTATTAGCGGACCTATTATTAAAACAAACAGCCTTATTTCAGAATTAAAAGCAGCTAATCCTACAGAAGAGAATATAACATTAGGTTTTAATCGCTTTATTTGGGGTTTATTTAAAAAGCTTGTAATAGCTGATAGACTAGCACCATCAGTGCACTCAATATTTGATTATGATGATAAGCTAGTTGCCTTAACTACTATTTTAGGAGTAATTTTTTTCACTATTCAGTTGTACGCGGATTTTTCGGGTTATTGTGATATGGCAATAGGTGTTTCAAAAATGTTAGGAATTACTTTACCTGAAAATTTTAATCAACCATTTAAATCAACTTCAATAAGTGAGTTTTGGAGAAACTGGCACATAACATTAATAGGTTTCTTTACTCAATATGTTTTTACTCCAGTTAATTATTATTTCCGAAAAAGTTCTACACTCGGTTTAATAATAGCCATTGCTACAACTTTTATTTTGTCGGGATTGTGGCATGGAATAGGCTTGGGATTTGGATTGTGGGCCTTGTGCCATTTAGTTTATTTAAGTGCAGAGTATTTTTTAGCTTCGAAAAAGCAACCCGCTAAAGTGGAAGTAAAGAGCTGGGTAAAAAAATTCACTTTACAGTTAATTGTTTTTATTTTAGTTTGTTTCACTAATGTCTTTTTTAGATCATCGAGCATAGATTCTATTCATAATATGATGACTAATATTTTTAGCACAAACTTTTTCCCCACTAATATTTATTCGGATTTAGTTGCACCTCTGGCTCAAGGAGCTCAGTTAATGGAGCAATTTAATCTACTTGTAACATTTATGTTGGTTGTTTTATTTTTAGGCTTCGAGACAAGAGTGTTTCAGAAATTTATGGTTGGTTCATTAAATACAAAATTTATAATAGGAATAGTCTTATTAATCGCGTTTTTTGGAATATTTAATAACGGAGAACGATTTATATACATGCAATTTTAATGAAAGGATTGAGTAAAATAGTATTCCTCAGTATTATTATAACGGCTTTATTAGGCGCGGGTTCTCAGTTTTTGATTTTAGGTTTAAAAAATAATTTAAATTTAAAAGCAAGTTATGTTCAGCTACATAAAATAGATGCAGATATTTTAATTCATGGTCCTTGTGAAGCGTTATGGATGATTAATCCTGATATGTTGGATAAACAAACAAAATTGAAATCATATAACTTAGCACTAAGCCATAGCGATTTTGCAGATAATTACTTACATCTTTATTTATACTTAAAACATAATTCAGTACCTAAGTACATGTTTTTATACGTTACTCCCGAGTCGATGGACACTAAGTTCAATACATTCAACTCTCATAGGTTTGTAGCTGATTTAAATGACGCTGAGGTAAAACGTGTTGTTTGTGAAATGGATTCTAATTATGCTTATTACGCTAGTAAACCAATTTTGGGCACTTTATATTATAATCATAAAATTTTATTTCCTGCATTACAAGGCTTTAAACATAAACTCTCTTCAAAAGCTAATCCTTATTTTGAAAATGGGTTTGAACCCCCAGCAAAAATTTTATTCGATAATCATCAAAACGACATGAAAAAACAATATCCTAATGGTTATAGTTTTAAATGGAATAATACTCGCGAAAAATATCTAAGAGAAATAATAAAACTATGTAAGAGTAAAGGTGTAAAGTTATATCTATACGAATCGCCTGTTTTACAGGAATCATTGGCTTTCCAGCCGAATAGAAATGAAATGATAAAACACATTAAAGAATTAGCAAATGACTACGATGTTACCTATTTGGTTTTTGATACTATGGAAATATCTGAGCAAAAACAATATTTTATTTCTACGCTTAATATGAATTTAGAAGGTGCAAATATTTTTAGCGATTCTTTAGGAAAATATATAAGGGAGCGCATTGTAAACTAAGTTTTTTTTAGATATTTGAGCCAAAAAGAAATTTTATTCCATCAATGAGATCAGTAATAGTAATCTTTTTAGTAATGATTGTAAGCCAAAAAGTATTGGCTCAAGATTCTACATTGTTAAAAGGTGATTCGATGCAATACACGAAAGACTTTGTTTGGCGAGAAGGCATTTATTTAAGTTATAAGGATTTTAGAAATAACAATCCAATACCAAAACTATATATAGATGAGGAAGGGAAGCGAGAAGAGATTGATTTTATAGGTAAGATAATTGAAAAGCAGGCTTATATTCATTATACCATGGAAGGAGTTTCTTTTAAAGTAAGCACAGATAGTTTATGGGGATTTTCAGAGAACAATGGTGTTTTTATCAATCATGAGAAAAGATATTTTCGTTTACCTAATTTAGGCAACATAAGTCAATTTATTGCAATGGTTGATGTTTATCGGGTGAGTAACGGATATAGTCAGTTTGGTTATGATTACGGAATGACAGCAACCAATATGCCTGTAAAGGGGAAAGAGTTAAGGCAGTTTATTTTGGATTTTTATACTGGAGATGTTTTATCGTTTAGCTACAAACAATTAGAAGAGCTCCTTAAACGAGATGAGGTTATTTATAAGGAGTACATGAAAATCAAAAGAAGCAAGCGCCGTAAAATGATAGGTTCTTTTGTACGGAAGTATAATACTGCACACCCCATTTATTTTTTGAGATAAGCTCTATCCTCTAAACCATTTCTCTAATAAAGCCTTTAACTTATCTTCGGTTAAATTGGGTTTAATGTCTCCATTGCTCGCAAAAGAAACAGCTCCGGTTTGCTCAGAAACAACAAGCGCAATTGCATCTGTAGATTCGGTGATACCAACAGCTGCTCTATGACGCATACCATAGTGAGCTGGAAATTGCTCTTTTTCAGTTACAGGCAATACACAGCGTGCAGCAACAATTCTATTACCCGAGATAATTACCGCGCCATCATGCATCGGACTATTTTTAAAGAAAATGTTTTCAAGCATTCTGTCTGTTACAACAGCATCAATTGGTTCGCCTGTGTTGATGTAAAACTTTAAATCACTGGTTCGAGTCAAAATAATTAAAGCACCCGTTTTAGTGGCACTCATTGAGAAGCAAGCAGTAACAATTAAATCAAATTCTATTTTTGAGTATTCATTCATTTCGTGTTTTGGTTTAAATGTGAAAACACGTTTTAAGATTTTACTGCGCGATAAAAATTCGTTGGTACCAATAAAAAGTAAAAAGCGTCTTAATTCCTGCTGAAACACAACAATAATTGCAATAACACCTACATCAATAAACTTACCCAAAATAGAGCCAAATAGTTTCATGTCGAATGCACGCACTACAATCCAAACAACATATATAAGTAAAATACCTGTAAATATGCTAACCGCAGGAGTACCTTTTACAATATTAAAAAGTTGAAATAGTAAAACAGATACCAATAAAATATCTACGGCATCAATCCATTTAAAACTGATAAATAATGTTGTTAGTTCTATCATTTAAGCTATAAAAATACAGTTTTTCTTTATATATTTCATATTCAAGTGTTAGCTATATTCTATGCATTTCATATCTTTACTACATGAGATTATTTGTATCAATACACTTCATGTTAGTTTTAAGTTGTTTTGGAATTAATTCACAAACTAATAAGGCGGTTGTTTTAAATATGACAGCCTATAATGCTGAAACAAATAATTCTCGCTTCCTTTCAGCTTACCGCATTATGCAAAGTGCGGGCTTAAGTTTTGATACAACTTCAAGTTTAAGCACAGCTTTAAATTATCCAGTGGTTTTAGTAGGTTCCCGCATTTTGCAAACTAGCTTTAGTAATACTGAGCGAATACAATTGGTAAATTATGTTTTAAATGGGGGGGTGCTTATACACTCGGCTGTGCGCGATACACAATTATTTACTTTATGCGGAATTTCTGCTAGTAATAGTGAGGATACGCTTTATAGTATAAGTTTTAATTCCACTTTAAACACAGATTTATTTAGGTTGGTAGATGATAGTTTAGAACAAACTATATCTTTAGGAAACAGACAAAGCGGACCTACTTTTTTTTCGCGTTACTATGATATAACTAGTGCGCAGGTTCTAGGCACATACCAAGACGGAACTTCTGCTTTTGTATACAATAATTATGGTTCGGGACATGTATATACTTTTGGCCCCGATCTTAGAGATATTTATTATCGCGGGCAATTAAATTTTGATATCAATGCTCAACGAACTTATTCTAATGGTTTTGAACCATCAGCGGATGTAATAATGTTTATAATTAGAAATGCAGTTGCAAAGCACATTTCTAATTCCGTATATAAACATAGCGCACCTTTAAATTACAGTTCTTGTGTATTAATTACACACGATGTAGATAGTCATACCGCTTTAGATACAATGGATGTGTTTGCAACATATGAGCAAGCAAAGGGAATTTCGGCGCAGTATAATATTACAGTGAGATATTTTGGGGATGCATGGATGCAAGATTTTTATACAGGGTCTTATACTAAAATCCATAATTTAATATCACAAGGTCATATTTTGGCAAGTCATTCGGTTGGACATTTTCCTGATTTTGCAGATGATGCCATTGTTCCGTTCGGAAATTTTGGAAACAATATGACTAATTACAATCCGTCCTATAATAGCGGTTTAACCAGCAACGCAACAGTTATGGGCGAGTTGGAAGTTTCTAAAAATGCATTAGAGCAAGATCATAATGTTGTAATAAAAAGTTTTAGAGCAGGGCATTTAGCATTTCCTGATTCCTTGATATATGGAATGCACCTGTTAAATTATAAATACAATTCAACCAACTCATCTAATGATGTATTAACGAATTTCCCATATACAGAGCCTTATATACACTCATTTAGCTCTACACTCAGTAAAGTTTTAGAAATACCAATGACGATTTCTGATGTGTTTGCAAGTGACCCGATTACTGATACCAATTACCTTCAAAAGGTAGATGTTTGGAATAATGTAACTCGTAAATATGACGCCAACAACTCACCAACAACATTATTAATACACCCAAATCGTCACTATAAATTGGATGCTATGCAACGCTATGTAGATAGTTTACCTGCTAAATGTTTAGTTTACGGATTTGAAGCATATGGCGAATACTGGAATAAGCGCGACTCTTTACGTTTTAATTCAGCAGTTTCGGGAGATAGTTTAAAAATAATGTTCACGAATAATATTTCAGTGCCATTTCAGTCATTTATTGTTGATACAACGGGTATCAATGCAGTTGTATTTTATAATTCAACAAATACGCAATTACAGTTTACGAGCGAAGTTTATCAAGGTAATTTAAAGTTATACTATCCCTCAGGAGTAATTGTAGGTATTAACAAACACAATACTCATGCAACAGTGAACCTTTTTCCTAATCCAACAAATGATATAATGTATATTTCTTCATCGGAAGGTTTTAAGGATGGATTTGTCCAGGTGTTTGACTTGAGCGGGAAAATTTTAAAAACTGTAAACATACCAAGGCCTTGTAATTATTTTAAAATCCATACAAGCGAATTGAACGCTGGAATTTATTTTATTAGCGTAGAAGGTAAATACTATAAGTTTATTAAAAATTAGTTTTATTAAGCAACAATAAAACCATCACGCATAACAAGTTTTCTATCTGCCATATTAGCTAACTCTTCATTGTGAGTTACAATAACAAAAGTTTGTTTTAATTTTTCGCGTAACGAAAAAAACAATTCGTGTAAATCTTTTGCAGTAGCCGAATCTAAATTACCTGAAGGTTCATCCGCAAAAACCACTGCAGGATCATTAATCAGGGCGCGTGCTACAGCCACGCGTTGTTGTTCTCCGCCCGAAAGTTGATTGGGTTTACTTTGGGCTTTGCTTTCAAGACCGAGAAGTTTTAATAAATCCAAAGCCTTTTGTTCAGCTTCTTTTTGTGATGTTTTAGCAATGTATGCAGGAATGCAAATGTTTTCTAATGCAGTAAACTCAGGAAGTAAGTGATGAAATTGGAAAACAAAGCCAATGTTTTTATTCCTAAAAGCAGCTAAGGCTTTTTCATTTAAGTTTTGAATTTCGGTACCGTTAATTTTTAAAACTCCATGATTTGGTTTATCCAGAGTTCCTAATATATGTAGTAAGGTAGATTTACCAGCACCCGAAGAACCAACAATAGAAACTATTTCGGAAGCTTGAATATGTAAATCAACTCCTTTTAAAACTTGAAGTTCGCCATAGTTTTTTTTGATTCCACTTGCTTGTATCATATATAAGTTGTGAGTTCGGTTA